>NZ_WUFT01000148.1 GCF_010668805.1 Rhizobium phaseoli
AGTTCCGAGCCCGCCTGCGCGAGTTCCTTGATCTGGATTGCCGTGCCGATTGCGTCTGCCGTATCGGTGTTCGTCATCGACTGCACGCGCACGGGCGCGTCGCCGCCGATCGTCACGAGCTGGCCGCCCCAACGGACGTCGACCGCATGGGAGCGGCGACGCGGCGCGTGACCGCCGAACACCGGCACGGTCGAAACAATCTGACTGCTGGATTTCACTTGATCGGAGTGCATCGATAAACCCGCTTACGCCATCTGCCCACGGCCCGGAAAGTGTCCGGCCCCGTTGAGAAATACGGCGCGTGAATTGAAAAAGCGCCGCGGCCTCGAAGCCGCGACGCACACGATTGAGCTGGCGTCAGGGCACCACGAAGCGTGCCACATTGCCC
>NZ_WUFT01000149.1 GCF_010668805.1 Rhizobium phaseoli
GCTGGAACACTACATCGCCGCGCGGCACCAGCCATGCTTTTTCTCCGTACTGGAACGGCTTGTCAGGATGCACCGAGCACAACCCGGGATTGAGCTTCTGCTGCAACAGCGTTTCAGACGCGTCCGTCACCATCACGTCCGCCTTGCCCGCGAGAATCTGCTTGAAGATCGTCACGTTGTCCGGATAAACAACCTGGGTTGCATGCGGGAGGAACTGCTTCGCGAACCGCTCATTGGTGCCGCCCGGATTAAAGATCACCCGAGTGGACGGCTGATCGATCTGCCCAACCGTCTGGTACTTGTCGACGTCCTCGCAACGCACGATGGGCGACTTTCCGTCCACCTGATACGCGGCCGTGTAGAACGCCCGCTTTTGCCGGTCCAGTGT
>NZ_WUFT01000150.1 GCF_010668805.1 Rhizobium phaseoli
GTGATTCAGGGACCAAGGTCGTCGGTGCAGATTTGGATCCTCTTCGCCAATGGCTGCGAGAGAGCAACGGCCTCCGTTGGCGCTACCGCCAACCCTGGCTCTTGCTAACCGGCAACGACACCGCCATCACCAGCCTGGTCCCCGAACTGAAAAACCAATGCTGGCACATCACCGACGACGCCATCCTCCTCTGGCAAAAGCCTGTAGCCGAAGGCCGCCCCGACGACACCTGGCTGCGTGAGCTATACAAACTGCGCCGCCGCCGCCCGGTCGACGCGATCGTGGTAGTCGGCGATGCCGCGTCCAACGCTCCAACGCCAAGCCGTGGCACCAACGCCGCCGGCATCCAGCTCGCGCACATCGCTTCGCGGCTGCGCTGGTCTGCAC
>NZ_WUFT01000151.1 GCF_010668805.1 Rhizobium phaseoli
AGCTCGAGCAGCAGTCGTTCATGGACCCGCTGACGGGGCTCCTGAATCGTCGCGCGTTTCTGAGCGCGCATCAACAGGAACGCGAGAAGGCGATGCGCACGGGCGGATTGCTGTCGCTGCTGCTGATCGATCTCGATCATTTCAAGCAGGTGAACGACACGTATGGGCACGCCACGGGCGATCGCATTCTGATCGACTTCGCGAAGCGCGTCGCCGACATGTTGCCGGCGCCGGGGCATGTCGCGCGCTGGGGCGGCGAGGAGTTCGCCGTGCTGCTGCCGCGCGTGCCTCCCGACGAGGCGAGGGACCATGCGGAGCGTATCCGCCGGCGCGTCGCGCAGAAAGACGACGCGACGCTGCCCGGCTACACATGCAGTATCGGTGTCG
>NZ_WUFT01000152.1 GCF_010668805.1 Rhizobium phaseoli
AAATTGATCAAACCGATGATTGGATTGCCAAAGGCGCAAGCCGAATTAGCGTGGTTTCTTCTAATCCTGATGCATTAGCTGGCGTGGATGCACAACGTGTAGCAGCTTTCCAAACGGCTAATGGGAAAGCATTGGTCAACCTACGAAAAGCAACGCAAGCCAACAAAGTAAGTTGGACTGTTGTAGCTGCTGCTAGTGAAGGCTGGGCAGCTAAAGTCTTTCCAGAATTAGCAACAAGTGAAGAACAAGTTGATGCACTTTGGAATGAAATTTTCAAAACAACACGAATTTATGAAGAAAACCCAGTCATTGCTTGGGATATCCATGATAAAAAATTACAAGAAAAAGCGGCTGAATTAAACGAACAACAATTTACTGCTTTACAC
>NZ_WUFT01000153.1 GCF_010668805.1 Rhizobium phaseoli
GATGAAATGACTCAAATCCATATTTCTCATTTAATCAAACCATAACTTTTACCGCAATTTATTACTTTTTATGCAAGATAACTTGATTAAAACCAAAACCCTATTGTTACATTGAGCTAAGATTAATACAACCATTGAACGGTGGTGATATCTTACAATCCCTGTGGATACGATAACAAAAACCCGACACGAAATACACATTTCAACAACACCTCATTGCAAAATTCAAGGTCATTGTCGGTTCTCAACCTCTTGACCTTCCTGCCAGTCTGATTTTCGACCAGAGTCTTCCAACTTTTGAAATTCTCAAAAGTTTCATCCTTAGTCTTCTAGATGAATACCCATAACTTTCTAGAATAATCATTAACCATGGATAGAAAATACCT
>NZ_WUFT01000154.1 GCF_010668805.1 Rhizobium phaseoli
GCAAGAAGGTGGTCGGCTTCTTCGGCAGCTAAGCGGTACGCGCTGTCTCGGGCCTCGTTCATCGATGAGCGAGGCCTTTTTACTTTCGAGAGGTGGGTGATGCTATGGATGTACTTCGCAGCGTTTTTGGGCCTGCTCTGCGCTGGTGCGGTCGTGTTGGGCTTTGGTGCTTGAAGCGCCTTCTGTTCGTTGTTGCCGTGGTGACGGCATTGGGGTTGCTTGGTCGCAGTGCGCATGCGCAGGCTGTTGGGTGTTCGATGCCCGGTCAGATGTGTATTTCTGGAAGCGGTTCGGGTATCGGCGTCGATGTGTCGGCACGGCAAAGCGGCAACGGTGTCCCGCAAACGCCCTCTAGCAATGTCATGAATGTGCTGATACCGATCAC
>NZ_WUFT01000155.1 GCF_010668805.1 Rhizobium phaseoli
GCCATGAATTCGAGCGTATCGACGACTTGCGTCCAGCTCGCTTCGTTGTTGTCGCGCACACCGTATTGCGCGGAGATCGCAAGGCCCGAGCCCCAGATGCCCTTGAAGCCGGCTTCGCGCGCTATGCGTGCGGAGATGCCGTTGTGCGCTTCCATCAGGAATTCGAGTTCGTTGCTGGTGAGCATCTGGCGCAAGCGTGCGCTGCGCGACAGAGTGGAAACAAATGAGGGTTCGCGTGCGTTCATTGTGTGGCTCCTGATTTCGGCCCGAGTTAGCGCTTCAGCGCTTCATGCAAAGCCGGCCGCTGCAATTGCGGCAGGACTTCTTTAGTTGCTCGCGCAACGTCGTTGGGAAAATCGATTTCGATCCAGGGCAGGCCGGTGA
>NZ_WUFT01000156.1 GCF_010668805.1 Rhizobium phaseoli
CCGTCGATCACCAGCTTCTCCGTCTGCACCGCGAGCAGCAGCTTGTCGCCACGCGGCAGCGGATGCGCGGTGCGCAAGACAGCGTCGCCGAGACGCACGGCGTCGTCGCCGGCGCGGCTGACGTTGAGCAGCGTCGCCTCGCCGATGAAGCTCGCGACGAACGCATCGCACGGACGGTCGTAGAGACGCTCGGGCGTATCGATCTGCACGAGCTTGCCGTCCTTCAGCACGGCGACGCGGTCGCTCATCGTGAGCGCTTCGCGCTGGTCGTGCGTGACGTTGACGATGGTCGCGCCGAGCTTGCGATGCAAGCGGCGCAATTCGATCTGCATGGTTTCGCGCAGTTGCTTGTCGAGCGCGGAGAGCGGCTCGTCCATCAGGAT
>NZ_WUFT01000157.1 GCF_010668805.1 Rhizobium phaseoli
TCATTGAAGCGGTGGCGTCGCAGGTGTTCATTCCGCTGACGGTGGGCGGCGGTGTGCGTGCGCTGGAAGATGTGCGACGGCTGCTCAATGCCGGTAATTCGTCGGCAGTGGCGAATCCGCAGCTCGTGGCGAATCCGCAGCTCGTGTCGGACGCCAGTGCCCGCCATGGCGCGCAGTGCATCGTCGTGGCTATCGACGCCAAGAAGGTGTCGGCCGAAGGCGAAGCGCCTCGCTGGGAAGTCTTCACGCACGGCGGGCGCAAGAACACGGGCCTCGACGCCGTGGCATGGGCGCGCGAAATGGCGCAGCGCGGCGCCGGCGAAATCCTGCTCACCAGCATGGACCGGGACGGCACCAAGGCCGGCTTCGACCTGGAACTCACG
>NZ_WUFT01000015.1 GCF_010668805.1 Rhizobium phaseoli
GCGGTGGTGGCGGTTGCTTCTTCGCCTGTTCCGGCGGCTTCGGCTCCGGCGGTTTTTCCTCGGGCTTGGGCTCCGGCTTTTTCTCCTCGGGCGGTGGAACGAGTTCCACCTTCACGCTCTCATCTTCGGCGGGCTTCGGCTCGATCTTCGGCAATCCGAAGATCAGAAGCGCGACAAGGGGAACATGCAGAAGCACAGACGCGACGACACCCCAGCGGATTTCAGGCCGCTGTTTTCTCGTTTCGTGCTGCGTTTCCGCCGGTACAAAGTCTTCTTCTGTCACAGCAGCGATGTGGCCTTTAAAGCGGGCAGCATCAAGCCACAAAAGAAAAAAACCGCGTGATCGCAGCCGCGGTTGGCGTCATTGGTCGGCGGCCCCATCGTCGGCCACCAGATCATGCGCCTGCCATTCACTTTGCGGAATGGCATCACCGACCAGAAAGGCGAAGGATACGATCTTGCCGGAGGCGGCATCGAGCCCGCATTTGAACTGGATGTTGTACCATGCCCTTTTGCTGCGGAAGGCGCCGCCCCTCACCTCGACGCTGTTGCCGTTGACCTTCTCCGGCGTCATCGCATAGGGGGCGAGCGTATCCGGCCGCATATCCGGCCGCGCGCGGCGCACCTGCTCCAGCGCCTCGAGATCGCAAAGCTGCAGATTGCGCTCGCTGCCGGCAAGGCCACGCAGTGCCTCGCGGGCGCCCCGGCTTCGCGGATCGGCCAGCACCTTGTCGGAAAACAGCCGGCTTGCCGCAACGAATTCAGCCGGCTTTGGCGCCTGCGGAGCGATTGGCGTCACGGACGGCATTGCCGTAGCGGGCGCATTGTTGGCAACCGGCGCATCCCGCTCGGCTTCGGGCGCTGCGGCCTCGGGCTTTGTCGGTTCCGGCGAAGGCGCCTTGACGAGCTCGGGCGTTTTCAGCGATTCCACGGGCTGCGGAACGATTTCCACCGAGAGACCGTCATCGGGCAATGGCGGCGGCTCGGCCTTCGGCAACAACAGCAGAAGCAGCAGGAGCGCAGCGGCATGCAGCGCAAACGACGCAGCCGCGCCCCGCTGGATCCCGCCATCCCATTTGCCCGCCGCCAGTTCCATCGGTCAGCAAGCGGCAGTCGGACGATCGATGACGATCATGAAACTGAGGAGCGCTTTCATCATGAAGCTTGCCGAAAAATCGGGCCGGGAGCCCTACCGCGGAAATTGAAGCACGACCCGACACTGCCAGCACAGCCGAAGCCATGCAACAGATAAAATACACAATCATTAATTGCATTCAACCGAGCGAGCCGATGAGATCCCGATAGGCTGCTTCCGGGAAAGCCTTCAGCGTCTCGGTCCGCACATTGCCGCCCATGGCGAGCGACAGCGTAAAATGCGCCATCACGGCGTCGTCGGGCGCCTCGCAGACGGCAACCATGTCATGCCCGCCCATCGTCAGGAAGAACTGGTTGAAGGAGCCGCCGACGCCGGCGAGCAATTTCTTCGCCGCGTCCAGCCGCTTTGTCGAGTCGCGAACGTTGCGGATGCCCTGATCCGTCCAATCGATCAAAAGAATGTAAGTGGTCATGTCGCACCTCCCAGCGCATGATGCCGAAAAGTGTGAGCGGTTTTCGGCCGACATCATGCTCTATTTCTTTGATGCAGATCCGGATTCAGATTTTAAGCCGGCCAGGCTTAAAATCATCCGGATCTAGCGGAGGATTGGCCTACGCAAGGCTACGTCGACCTCGCTCGCGCGTCGCGATCGATCCTTCCCCCGTGGGCTGGAATTATAGCCCTGTCACCACCAAGGGACAAGAAAGCCATCGCGATCATTCGTGTTAATCACAGAAGCAAAAGCCGGACACGAAGCCCGGCTTTTGCAATCATAACGGCGTTATCGAAGCCTTAGCTGTCGAGGAACGAGCGCAGCTTTCTCGAGCGGCTCGGATGCTTGAGTTTGCGCAGCGCCTTCGCTTCGATCTGGCGGATACGTTCGCGGGTGACCGAGAACTGCTGGCCGACCTCTTCAAGCGTGTGGTCGGTGTTCATGCCGATGCCGAAGCGCATGCGCAGAACACGTTCTTCGCGCGGCGTCAGCGAGGCGAGAACGCGGGTCGTCGTCTCGCGCAGGTTCGCCTGGATGGCTGCGTCGATCGGCAGCAGTGCGTTCTTGTCCTCGATGAAATCGCCGAGATGCGAATCCTCTTCGTCGCCCACCGGGGTCTCGAGCGAGATCGGCTCTTTTGCGATCTTCAAGACCTTGCGGACCTTTTCGAGCGGCATGGCGAGCTTTTCGGCCAGTTCTTCCGGCGTCGGCTCGCGGCCGATCTCATGCAGCATCTGGCGCGATGTGCGGACGATCTTGTTGATCGTCTCGATCATGTGCACCGGAATGCGGATCGTCCGGGCCTGGTCGGCGATCGAACGGGTGATCGCCTGCCGGATCCACCATGTCGCATAGGTCGAGAACTTGTAACCACGGCGGTATTCGAACTTGTCGACCGCCTTCATCAGGCCGATATTGCCTTCCTGAATGAGGTCGAGGAACTGCAGGCCGCGGTTGGTATATTTCTTGGCGATGGAGATGACGAGGCGAAGGTTCGCTTCGACCATTTCCTTCTTGGCGATGCGCGCTTCGCGCTCGCCCTTCTGCACCATGTGCACGATGCGGCGGAATTCCGAGATCGAAATACCGGTCTCGGTCGCGAGATTCTGGATCTCCTGGCGAATGTCGCGGATCGTCGTGTTTTCGCCCCTGGCGAATTCCTTCCAGCCGCGGGCGGCCAGATTGCCGATCGACTTCATCCAGTTCGGATCGAGCTCGGCGCCCTGATACTGCTCCAGGAAGGAGTCGCGCTTGACGCCGTAGGATTCAGCCAGACGCAGCAGGCGGCCCTCGTTGGAAACGAGGCGCTTGTTGATGTCGTAAAGCTGCTCGACCAGGGCGTCGATGCGGTTCTGGTTCAACGACAGCGACTTGACGGCCTTGATCAGCTCGTCCTTGAGTTCCTTGTAGCGGCGCTCCTGGGCTGAAGACAGCGTGCCGGACGCCGACAGGCGCTGCTCGACCTGCTGGTCCTGCAGCTTGCGCAGCTTCTTGTAGGTCTCGGCGATCGTATCCAGCGTCTCCATCACCTGCGGGCGAAGCTCGGCTTCCATCGCCGCCAGCGAAAGGTTGGATTCGTCCTCGTCCTCTTCCTCCTCCTCGGGAGGCAGGCCCTCGCCGCCGACATCGGTAATGTCGTCGTCGCCGGAGCGGGAGCGGCGGGTCTTTTCCTTCTCTTCGGCAGCCTTGCGGTCGGCCTCGATCTTCTCGGGGCTCTGGAACTGCGGCGCAGCCTTGGCTTCAGGACCGGAATAGGTCGTTTCGAGATCGATGATCTCGCGCAGCAGCGTCGTGCCTTCGTTGAGCTCGTCGCGCCAGATGATGATCGCCTGGAAGGTCAGCGGGCTTTCGCAGAGGCCTGCGATCATCGTTTCGCGGCCGGCCTCGATACGCTTGGCGATGGCGATTTCGCCCTCGCGGGAAAGCAGCTCCACAGAGCCCATCTCGCGCAAGTACATGCGCACCGGGTCATCGGTACGGTCGGTCGGTTCTTTCTTCTTGGCGGTCGCAAGCGCCGTGCCACTCGAAGGCGCGAGTTCGCCGCCTTCGCTCTCCTCGTCGGAACTGGCGTCGTCATCATCGCCGCCGCTGGAAGCACCGGCTTCCTCGGCTTCTTCGTCCTCGATGACGTTGATGCCCATATCCGAAAGCATCGACATCGTGTCTTCGATCTGTTCGGACGTCACTTCCTCGGACGGCAGGACAGCATTGAGCTCGTCCATCGTCACATAGCCGCGCTTCTTGGCGGCCTTGATCATCTTCTTGACCGCGTCGTCGGAAAGATCGAGAAGAGGGCCGTCGGTTGCGCCGTCGCGTTCGACTTCCGCGTCTTCGTTCTCTTTGACCTTGGTTGCCATTTATATCGTCGCCTTCCTGACGCTATCCAATCTCGCTGCGGTAATGGGCCGTCTCAGGGCCGGACGCGTCGCTCGCGCCGCCCTCGAATCACCATTGCCCACCTAACGGGATGACATTTAAAGCCTGATTAACCACGATCGCCGGCACCGGACAGCAAAAGCTTCTTGCCTTTGGATTTCCGGCCATGGTTGCGCGATCCGCCTTGACCCAGTTCACCGTTTCAACAAGTCGAACGGTGATTCCCACATTTTTTGCTCTCGTCAAGCTTTTCCACAAAAAAAGCTCACGAAAAATCGGAAAAAGCCTTATCCACAGGCTTTGAACCGCGGCTGCGATTGCGAAGCTTATTTAAGATGCGGCACACAAAAGACAAGGGCAGCACGGATTTTGCCTGCTGCGCCATCCGCTTCAGCCAGTTTTTCAGTCCAACCGGCGGTCTATTCACCTCCGTCGGACGAATCCTTTCTACTTTCCCTCACCATCATAGGCCGTCACCTTCAGCGCGCCGAGATCGACCGCGGGAATACAGCGCAGATTGATCGAAGCCATCGCCGCACCGCCCGGCGCCACACCTTCGCCGAACGGCGCGATGCCGCAATTGGCGCAGAAGTGATGCCGGATGACATGCCTGTTGAATGAATAGGTTGAAAGATCGGCTTCGGGTGTCTTCAGCACCAGCTTGTCACGCGGCACGAAGGCGAGAAGCCCGCCCCGCCGCCGGCAGAGGGAACAGTTGCAGTCGAGAGCCTCGGTGAATTCACCTTCGACCTCGAAAGCGACCTTGCCGCAATGGCAGCTTCCTTCATAGAGCATTTGATCTCCTCACATCCAATCCATGACGACTTTGCCGGAGTTGCCCGACCGCATCGCCTCGAAGCCGTCGCGAAATTCGTCGATCTTTATACGGTGGGTGATGATCGGCGCAAGGTCGAGCCCCCCTTGGACGAAGGCGATCATCTTGTACCAGGTCTCGAACATTTCGCGGCCATAGATGCCCTTGAGATTGAGCATCTTGAAGATCACCTTGTTCCAGTCGATCTCGAAGCCCGCCGGCGCAATGCCGAGAATGGCAATCTTGCCGCCATTGTTCATCTTGTCGATCATGTCGCGGAAGGCGGGTGCGGCGCCCGACATTTCAAGCCCGACGTCGAAACCCTCGGTCATGCCGATCGCCTTCATCACGTCGGCGAGATTTTCGCTCGAGGCATCGACGACATGGTCGATGCCGAGCTTGCGCGCCAGCGCCAGCCGGTGTGGATTGATATCGGTGATCACGACCTTGCGGGCGCCGGAACGTTTGGCGACAAGCGCGCCCATGATGCCGATCGGCCCGGCGCCGGTGACGAGCACGTCCTCGCCGACCAGATCGAAGGAAAGCGCTGTGTGCACGGCATTGCCGAACGGATCGAAGATCGCGGCGATCTCGTCGGAAATATCCTCCGGGATCGCCACGACATTGCTTTCGGGAATGCAGACGAACTCGCCGAAGGAACCCGGCCGGTTGACGCCGACGCCGAGCGTGTTGCGGCAGAGATGGCCACGGCCGGCCCGGCAGTTGCGGCACTTGCCGCAGACGATATGGCCCTCGCCGGAGACCCGCTCGCCGACATGATAGCGGGTGACAGCCGAACCGATCTCGGCGATCTCGCCGAAAAATTCATGGCCGACGACCATCGGCACCGGAATGGTCTTCTGCGCCCACTGATCCCAGTTCCAGATATGGACGTCGGTGCCGCAGATCGCCGATTTCTTCACCCGGATCAGCACATCGTTCGGCCCGACCTCCGGCACCGGCACATTCTCCATCCAGAGCCCGACTTCGGCCTTCGACTTGACCAGCGCCTTCATCATGTTCGACATATCTGTATCCCTTGGTCGGTGCCTGTCTCGGCCCCTCATCCGCCTGCCGGCACCTTCTCCCCGCAGGCGGGGCGAAGGGGACAAGCGGCGACCTCTCCGTCCCCACCATCCTCTCGCAGGGCACGTCCCCTCGCCCCGTCTACGGGGAGAGGGTTAGGGTGAGGGGCAGCCTCATTCTCAAATCACACCCAATTCCCGTCCAGCCTCCGCAAAGGCCGCAATCGCCCGCTCCACATCCGCCCTGGAATGCGCAGCGGACATCTGCGTGCGGATGCGGGCCTGACCCTTCGGCACGACGGGGAAGGAGAATCCGATCACATAGATGCCCCTCTTCAGCATCAAGCCCGCCATGTCCTGGGCAAGCTTGGCATCTCCCAGCATGACCGGGATGATCGGATGGCCTTTGCCGGCGAGCGTGAAGCCGAGCTTGGTCATTTCGGTGCGGAAGAGATCGGCATTGTCGGACAGGCGCTTGCGCAAGGCATCCCCGTTTTCGATCAGGTCGAACACCTTGAGCGAGGCAGCGGCGATGACCGGCGCGAGCGTATTCGAGAACAGATAGGGCCGCGAACGCTGCCGCAGCCATTCGACCACTTCCGCCTTCGCCGAGGTATAACCGCCGGAGGCGCCACCGAGCGCCTTGCCGAGCGTGCCGGTGATGATGTCGATCCTGCCCTCGACACCGCAATGTTCCGGCGAGCCGCGGCCGTTCTTGCCGACGAAGCCCACGGCGTGGCTGTCATCGACCATGACCATCGCGCCGTATTTTTCGGCGAGATCGCAGACCCCACTGAGATTGGCGATGATGCCGTCCATCGAGAAGACGCCGTCGGTGGCGATCAGCTTGAAGCGGCTGCCTTCGGCCTTTTTCAATTCCTCTTCTAGCGCTGCCATGTCGTTGTTGGCGTAGCGGAAGCGCTTGGCCTTCGAAAGCCTGACGCCGTCGATGATCGAGGCATGGTTCAGTGCGTCCGAGATGATCGCGTCCTCTTCGGAGAGCAGCGTTTCGAAGAGACCGCCATTGGCGTCGAAGCAGGAGGAATAGAGGATCGTGTCTTCCATGCCGAGGAAGGCGGATATGCGCGCTTCGAGCTGCTTGTGCTCCTCCTGCGTGCCGCAGATGAAGCGCACCGAAGCCATGCCGTAGCCATAGCGATCGAGTGCCTGCTTGCCGGCCTCGGCCAGTTCATCGTTGTCGGCAAGGCCGAGATAGTTGTTGGCGCAGAAATTCAGCACCCGTTCGCCGGTCGAAATCACAATCTCGCCCGCCTGCTTGGAGCTGATGATGCGCTCGGATTTATAGAGGCCGGCATCCCTCAGCGCCGAAATCTCGGCTTGGAGATGAGAGAGGAATTGCGAGGTCATGGGCGGCCCTTCATAGAGATTTCCGTGCCAGCCGGGTTAGCATATCGCCGCCGGCTTGTCTTCTCAGCGCTGGACCGAGATCAGCAGGAAGATCAGCCGGTCCGCTCAGCCATCCTGCGCCAGGATGATCTCCAGAAACGCGTCGCCGTAACGCTCCAGCTTCGCCTGCCCGACGCCGGATATGGCGAGCAGTTCCTTGCGGCTCCGCGGCTTCTCGGTGGCAAAGGCGATCAGCGTCGTATCGGGAAAGACGACATACGGCGGCACGCCGAGCGATTTCGCGATCGCCATGCGCTCGGCCCTCAACGCCTCGAACAGCGTACCGTCGGCGCCCGACAGTCCCGATTTGCGTTCGCTGCGGTCCGCCTTCTTCGTGCGCCGTTCCGAGGCCGGGCGGTCCTTGCGGAAGAACACCGGCCGCTGATGTTTGAAGACGGCGCGCGCCTCCGGCTCCAGTTTCAGCGCCCCGTAAGCCTCGTGATCGACGCGGACCAGCCCCATGGCGAGCATTTGATGAAACACCGATTGCCAGGTGCGCGCCGGGATATCCTTGCCGGCGCCGAAGACCGGCATATCGACATGGCCGAAACGCTCGGTCTTTTCGTTGACGTTGCCGACAAGCACGTCGATGACGTGGCCGGCACCGAAGCGCTCGCCGGTACGGTAGATCGCAGCCAGCGCCTTGATCGCCGCTTCCGTTCCCTCCCAAGTCTCGACCGGCTTCAGGCAGGTGTCACAATTGCCGCATTGCCCGGCATGCGCCTCGCCGAAATGCGCAAGGATCGCCTGCCGGCGGCAGGAAGCGGTCTCGCAGATCGCCAGCAATGCATTGAGCTTGGCGCGCTCGACCCGCTTGATCTCCGCGGCAGCACTGCCCTCGTCGATCATCCGGCCGCGCTGGATGACGTCGGCCATGCCATAAGCCATCCAGACTTCGGACGGCAGGCCGTCGCGACCGGCGCGCCCGGTCTCCTGGTAGTAGGCTTCCACCGAGCCCGGCAGGTCGAGATGGGCGACATAACGCACATTCGGCTTGTCGATGCCCATGCCGAAGGCGACGGTAGCGACCAGGCAGAGGTTTTCCTCTTTCAGGAAGGCATCCTGATTGGCGTCGCGAACTGCCCGGTCCATACCGGCATGGTAGGCAAGCGCGCGCACACCCTGCCCGTTCAGCCACTCGGCCGTATCCTCGACCTTGGCGCGCGACAGGCAATAGACAATGCCGCTGTTTCCCTTGTGGCCGGACAGGAAGCGCAAGAGCTGCTGGCGCGGCTGGTCGCGCTCGACGATCTCGTAAGCGATGTTCGGACGGTCGAAGCTGGTGGTGAAGATCTCGGCAGCATCGAGCCCCAAGCGTTCGATAATGTCGTCGCGCGTATGCGGATCGGCCGTCGCCGTCAGCGCCACCCTGGGCACGCCGGGATATTGTTCGCCGAGCCGGCCGAGCGCACGATATTCCGGCCGGAAATCATGGCCCCATTGCGAAACGCAATGGGCCTCGTCGATGGCAAACAGGGCGATCTTTTCGTTGGCGATCAGGTCGCGGAAACCGTCGGTGAGGATGCGCTCGGGCGTCACGTAGAGAAGATCGAGCCGACCGGCCGAAAGAGCGCGGCGAACCTCGACAAACTCCTCGCGCGACAGCGACGAATTGAGGGCGGCGGCGCGGATGCCGAGCTGCTTCATCGCCTCCACCTGATCGCGCATCAGCGCAATCAGCGGCGAAACGACGATGCCGACGCCGTCACGACAGAGCGCCGGGATCTGGAAGCAAAGCGATTTGCCCGCCCCTGTCGGGAAGAGCACAACGGCATCGCCGCCGGCAACCACATGTTCGACGACCAGCTGCTGCTTGCCGCGGAAGGAGGAATAGCCGTAGACCTGCTTGAGGATTTCGAGCGGCGCGCGGCCGGCGGAAAACAGCGCATCGGAGGCGGAAAAGCCCGGTTCGTTCCGTTCAGTCAGCGGCATCAGTGGTTCGCCGCCCCTTTGACGCGGCCGGAAAGCACGCCGAAGCCGTCGATGATCGCCTCCTGGTTCTCAAGTCGCACCCCTTCGAAATGCACTTCCTGCTGGGCTCGCATCAGTTGAACGATCGCCTCGCCGTCGCCGGCTTCGGTCGCCAGCGCAATCTCGCGTTCGAGCTCCATCTTCTGCCGACGCAGCGCCTTTGCCCGTTTGTGGAAGGCGAGCGCCTGGCGATAACCCTCGCGCGCATCCTCCATCGCCGCCTCCTCGGTCGCCGTCCAGAGCCTGGCATTGCGCACCTGCTGGTCGAGGCTCTTGATGAGCGGGCCGAAGCCTTCGAATTCCAGCCTCTCGGTCAGATATTCGCGCGTCAGATGCGGGCCGGCGACCGCAGCGGCGGCCCCAAGCATGGCCGACCAGAGCCGCTGCAGCTCGCGGCTGTCGTAGTCGATCGCAGCGATCTCATCATAATCGTCGATCATCAGGGCCGGATGATTGACGATGGTCAGCGCCAGCACGCTTTCGCGCAGCGCCGTATTGTCCCGGTGGCCACGCACCGGGCCAGAGCGGGCGAGCCGGTCGGAAATGACGCTGGGGCTTTTCGGCCCTGCCTTGCCTGCGTTGTCGCGGCCCGTCCGGGAATTGCCGTTGCCGTTGAAGCCGCGGCGTTCGCCATTGTTGCGGTTCTGGAACTGCGGTTGGAAGAAGGTGTTCAGCCGGTCGCGAATATCCTGCTGGTAATGGCGGCGCACATTCTCATCGCCGATGACGGCGACCAGCTGCTTCAGCCGCGCCTCGAGTTCTGCGCGCGCCTCGGGCGTGTCGAACTTGCCGGTGTTGATCTCTCGGCTCCACAGCATCTCCGAAAGCGGCTTTGCCTGGCTCATCACCTTGTCGAAGGGCGCGCGCCCATCGTCGCGCACGAGATCGTCGGGATCCTTGCCATCAGGCAGAAGCGCGAAGCGGACGGAACGGCCGGGCTTCAGATGCGGCAGCGCCAGTTCGGCGGCGCGATTGGCGGCGCGAACGCCGGCGCCGTCGCCGTCAAAGCAGAGCACCGGCTGCGGCACCATCTTCCAGAGAAGCTCGAGCTGGTTTTCGGTGAGCGCCGTGCCGAGCGGCGCAACGGCGTTCTCGATGCCGGCCTGATGGAGCGCGATCACGTCCATATAACCTTCGACGGCGATGATGGTGCCGGTCGCATTGTCGTCTTGATTATCGCTGCGGCCCGGACCCTGGATGGCGCGGCGCGCGCGGGCGAAATTGTAAAGGACATTGCCCTTGTGGAAGAGTTCCGTCTCGTTGGAATTCAGATATTTTGCCGGCGCATCTGATGACATGGCGCGACCGCCGAAAGCGATCACCTTTTCCCGCGACGAGAGAATCGGGAACATAATGCGGTCGCGGAAGCGATCATAGGACACCGGCACGTTTTCATGAACGACCAGGCCGCAGGCCTCGATCTGTTCTTTGAGTACGCCCTTGCCGGCGAGAAATTCCTTCAGCGCATTGCGGCTGTCAGGCGCATAGCCGAGCCTGAAGGTTTCGATGGTGCGCCCGGTCAGCCCGCGATCGCGCAGATAGGCGCGCGCCCTCGCCCCATTCGCCGTCTGCAATTGATCCTGGAAAAATTGCGTCGCCATTTCCATGACGTCGATCAGCGAGCTGCGCTCCTTCTCGCGCTTCTCCATCACAGGGTCGGCAAGCGGCATCGGAACGCCGGCCATATCAGCGATCTGCTGCACCGCCTCGGGGAAACTCAAGCCTTCCAGCTCAGTGAGGAAACGAAAATGGTCGCCGGTGACGCCGCAGCCGAAGCAGTGGTAACGGCCCTTCCGGTCCTCGCAGTGGAAGCTCGGCGACTTCTCGCCGTGGAACGGGCAGCAAGCCCAGTAATCGCCGCGCGACACGTTGGTCTTGCGCTTGTCCCAGCTCACGCGGCGCGCGATCACGTTCGAAATCGGAACGCGGTCGCGGATATCATCGAGAAAGGTGTTGGAAAAGCGCATTTATACCTCTTGGCCAACCTCCATATAAGCTGCTTTGCCGCTCCATGCCACGAAACTTGTCATGAAAACCCGCTATTCACAGGCAAGTGCACCCAGGGCCATAGGCGCCGTTTATCCCATCAAAAACGCGTTATCGCCCCCCTGCGACAGGGTGCGACATTATTGTCTTTCAAGCACCGAAATTCCACCGTTGCAAATGTCTCGGCTAGAGCCTCGACCTTTGGCAGAATCGAATTAAAGTGTTTTACAACATACTCTTATCTCATAAATCGATTGTGCAGCTCTATCCTGCCGGCGGCTGACGAGCCTTTGCCGCGCCGCCTCCAAAATCGACGTTTTCGGCAATTATTATTTTTTTGTAATTTGAACAAGCCGCCGCACCGCAATAGGTTCGATCTCAACAAAGCGATCCCCGAGCGAAGCACCATCCCTACCCCCGGCGCCGCTTCGCAAGGGTGCCTTTGCAAATACCCTCCGGCTTGGGCCTCGGCCCTGCGTTTGCCGGCGGAAGCAAAGAGCAAGAAGGCAGGAGCGCCCCCAGCTCCTGCCTTCTTAAATTTTGGCTCCCTTTGCGAAAACTCTCCTTTGAAATTAACCGCTTATTGACAAAACCGTTGACAGGCGGCGCTTGCATGAAAGATGTATGCGCCGAACTCCTGGACCCCTCCAAATGGCTTTTACCGCGGAAAATCTCGCAGCAGACGATCGCTTTCTCGCTGCGATCCTGAATTGCGCCGATCAGATGCTCTCGATCTATCGCGAGAGCCCTCGCATCGCTTCGATCTTTGCCGCGCAGCAGCGCTGGCTGATGGCTCACGCCGGCTTCGCGCTTCATTACGGTTATCCCGGCGACGGCAAGAGCGGCCTCTATTCCGGCCGCTTTATCGATTTCGCGGTCAGAAACGACATCGCCAGCCGCAATACGGCCGCGGCCTTCATGCAGGAAATGCTGGCCTATCGTTTCCTGCGACCGGTTCCCGGCCCTGACAAGCGCACACGCTACCTGGAACCCACAGAAGTTGCCGAGCAGCATTTCGTCCGCTGGCTCGTCGCCCATATGACGATCCTCGACAGCCTCGACGGCGGTGAACGGGCCGGCAAGATCACCGTCGACCCCTCGGCGACGATGGCAGCGATTCAGCCGCTGATCGCCAGGGCAATCATCGGGAGCGAAGCAGTGCGCAATCCCGGCGCCACCTTCAACCTCTTTAACTGGGCAAATACCGGCGGGTTGGTGATGGACTACCTGATCTCGCGCCTTCCGGAATTTCCCCGGACGGCCGAGCGCGTCGCGGTCGGCCCCCTGTCGCTGAGGGAAATCCGCGAACAGTTCATGATCTCCAACACCCACTTGAAGCGGCTTCTGACGCAGGCAGCGGCCATGGAGAGCGTCGGCTGGACAGTACCCTCCCGCAAGGGAGACTTCTGGCTGTCGCGCCGCTTCATTCTCGAATATTGGAATTATCAGGCGGCAAAATTCGCCATCATCGATGCCGCGGCCGAAGCCGTGCTCGGGCCTGCGGTTCGCGACGAACCGCAGGCGAGGCGTGTCAGTTGAGCTGGATCAGCTCAACAATTCCTTGACGGTCGCCGACGCTTTGGCGAAATCCATCTGGCCGGCATACCGCTCCTTCAGCGCCGCCATCACCTTGCCCATGTCCTTGGCGCCCACGGCACCCGTCTCGGCGATAATTGCCGAGACATTGGCGCGCACCTCACCGTCCGAAAGCTGCTTCGGCATGAAATCCTGGATGACGATGATTTCGGCGCGCTCCTTGGCGGCAAGCTCCGGCCGGGAATTCTCCTCGTAGATCTTTGCCGATTCGTCGCGCTGCTTCACCATCTTGGCGAGGATCTGCAGGATCTCGTCGTCGCTCGCCTGCTCCTTGCCGGTGCCGCGATTGGCGATATCGCGGTCCTTGACCGCGGCCTGAATCAGCCGGACGGTGGAAAGCCGCTCCGCATTCTTGGCCTTCATCGCCTCTTTCAGCTGGGTGGCGAGTTGATCGCGCAGCATGGTCTTCACTCCTGTTTTGATGCCGCTTCATAAACCACGCTGATGCGGCGGATCAAATAAATTGCGCGGTCGACGCGATAAAGCGCAGGAAAACGGCGGCAATCTCGGCTACAAAGATTGACGCTAAGCGATTGCGTGGCTATTTACCGCCACCTGCACCAAAATTCGTGATCAGGCCTGAAGCGGGCGGCATTGCCGTGTCCACACGCCTGCGAGATCAAATGGCGACGAGCCGCGGCAACGCGCGCACCGACCGCCGGAAACGGGATGAAGATGACCGCGACAGCACCCTGGACAATCGAAAAGCCGACCGCCCTGCTCGTTCTTGCCGACGGCACGGTCATCGAAGGCAAGGGCATCGGCGCCACCGGCAAGGTGCCGGCCGAAGTGGTCTTCAACACGGCGCTGACCGGCTATGAGGAAATCCTGACGGACCCCTCCTATCTCGGCCAGATCGTTACCTTCACCTTTCCGCATATCGGCAATATCGGCACCAATGAGGAAGACATCGAGGATCTGACGCCTGCCGCCCGCCACGGCGCCGTCGGCGTCATCTTCAAAGCTGACATCACCGACCCCTCGAACTACCGCGCTGCCAGGCACCTCGACCAATGGCTGAAGGCGCGCGGCGTCATCGGCCTCTGCGGCATCGATACACGCGCGTTGACCGCCTGGATCCGCGAGAACGGCGCCCCGAACGCGGTGATCGCCCACGATCCGAACGGCGTCTTCGACATCGAGACGCTGAAAGCCGAAGCCAAAGCCTGGAGCGGCCTCGAAGGTCTCGACCTCGCCAAGATCGCATCGTCGGGCCAGTCCTCGCAATGGACGGAAACGCCGTGGGTCTGGAACGAAGGTTACGGCCAACTCGGTCCAGCAGACGCCAAATACCACGTCGTCTGCCTCGACTACGGCGTCAAGCGCAACATCCTGCGCCTGTTTGCCGGTCTCGACTGCAAGGTGACCGTCGTGCCGGCGGCAACGAGCGCCGAAGACGTGCTCGCCATGCAGCCGGACGGCATCTTTCTGTCCAACGGCCCGGGAGATCCGGCGGCAACCGGCGAATATGCGGTGCCTGTGATCAAGACACTTGTTAAGACCGATATCCCGGTCTTCGGCATCTGCCTCGGACATCAGATGCTCGGTCTTGCCCTCGGCGCCAAGACCGAGAAGATGCATCAGGGCCATCACGGCGCCAACCATCCCGTCAAGGATCATACCACCGGCAAGGTCGAGATCGTCTCGATGAACCATGGCTTCGCGGTCGACTCGAAATCACTGCCCGATGGTGTTGAAGAGACTCACATTTCGCTTTTCGACGGCACCAATTGTGGCTTGCGCGTCCTCGGCAAGCAGGTCTTCTCCGTCCAGCACCATCCGGAAGCTTCTCCCGGCCCGCAGGACAGCCACTATCTCTTCCGCCGCTTCATCAACATGGTGCGCGAGAAGAAGGGCGAACCGGCACTCGCCGAACGTTGATTTCATACCGCCCCCATTTCAGATGAAGGCTCGCCTACAAGCGAGCCTTTAACGTATTGGCAAACCTCACTCCTCGTCATCCTCGGCCTTGTGCCGAGGATCTGCTGCCATATCGACTGGAGGCAGATGCTCGGGACAAGCCCGAGCATGACGAAAGAGGAGTTGGCCCGCTTATCAGAAGTGGTTCGCCCAGCGGGCCTTTTTCTTTGCTCTGCATGTTGACCTCAGCTTAACTTGAGGAATTACAAAGCTCCTTGCAAACTTCTGATGCAGGAGAAAATGGATGAGCGGAGCTTTCTTTCGTGTCGATAAATTCGTCGTGCCGGCTGCGGCGCGCGAGGAATTTCTCGTCAATGTGATGATGACCCACAAACTGCTGGAGGCACAGGACGGCTTCATCGATCACAAGGTGCTGGAACAGGTCGCCGGTCCCGGCGAGTTCAACTTCGTGACCATTGCCCAATGGGAAAGCGCCGATGTCGTCGAGCGTGTGCGGGCAGCCGTCGCAGCCGCCCACAAGGCCGCCAATTTCGACCCGCAGCAAATGTTTGCGCGTCTCGGCATTCGCGCCGACATGGCGAGCTACAAGCCTGTCGCGGCTTGAGGATAAGGACGGCCGGCTCAGACGCCGGCCATCGCTCCTTCCCGGCGAAGCAGAAGATAGAACCGCCAGCAGAGCATGACGGCAGCGGCCGCCAGCCCGACGAGGAAGCCGAACCAGATACCGATGCCGCCGAAGCCGAGCGGGAAGGCAAAGGCCCAGGCAAGGAAGAAGCCGATCGGCCAATAGGCAATCAACGCCATGATCATCGGCACCCGTGCGTCCTTGAGGCCGCGCAGCAATCCGTTGGCGATCACCTGCAGGCCGTCGACCAGTTGGAAAAGCCCGGCAACGACGATCAGCGGTCCGGCATAGGCAAGCACCTGGGGCGCCTCCGGCGCGTTGACGTCGAGGAACCAGCTGCCGAGGAATTGCGGCATGGTGGCGAAGAGCACCGAGCCCACTGCCGAAATGGCGCAGGCAAGGATGAGCACCATGATCGAAGCGCGTACAACCCCCCGGTGATCGCCCTGCCCGTGGGCGACGCCGACACGCACGGTCGCCGCCTGGCTGAGGCCAAGCGGGATCATGAAGGCGATCGAGGCCCATTGCAGGGCTATGCCATGGGCGGCAAGCTCGATGGTGCCGATATAGCCCATCAGCAGCGAGGCCACGGTGAACAGGCTGACTTCGGCAAGGATGGTCACGCTGATCGGCAAACCAAGTCGGATGACCTCCAGCAAAGCATGCCAGTCGGGCTTCCAGAACCGCACGAAGATCTCGTAGCGCCGCGTCTCTTCCCGCCGCTGCACAAAAGCCAGGATGAAGAGGAAACCGGCAGTCTGGACGACGACCGAAACGATCGCCGCGCCCTCGAGCCCCATCGCCGGAAAGCCGAAATGGCCAAGCACGAGGGCGTAGGCGAAGATCGCATTCATCACCAGCGTGACGATGGTGACGTTGAGGATGATGCCCGCCTTGCCGATGGCGCTGACCAGCGCCCGCATGACGTTGAAGAGCAGCGCCGGCAGCAGGCCGAACTGGCCGATCATGATGTAGCCATGAGCGAGCTTTGCCACCTCGGGCTTTTGCTGTGCGAAGAGAAGGATCCGCTCCGAATTGAAGAAGGCCGGCTGCATGACGACCCAGTATGCGATCACCACCCACAGACCCATGCGCAACGCCCGGCGGACCGAGACGACGTCACCGCGTCCATAGGCTTGCGCCACCATCGGAATGACGGCGATGGCAAAGCCCGAACCGAAGATCAGGATCGTGAACAGGAACTGCGCCGAAAGCACCATCGCCGCCAGATGTTCGGCGCCAAGACGACCGACGATCATCACGTCGGTGGTGTTGATGCCGAGCTGGGCAAGCTGCGCACCGATCAGTGGAATGCCGAGCGCCAGCGTTGCACGGAAATGTGCGCCCCAACGATTATCGGTTGCCGGCGCAAGCCTGCGCGCGTCGATCGGCGTGTCCATGACACCAGTCCTGTGATTGAAATATGCGCCACCGCAACTTGCGGCGAAATATCCTCCGGGCTTAGATCAAAGTCGCGCAAAGAACTACCCCAAACCAGGCAGATGATGAAAAATTCATCATCGCATCATCATTTCTGATCGATCAACCCGCCGCTTCCAGCGCCTCGGCCGGCTTACGGACCCGGACCCGTACGAGAAACACGCCGGCGGCCACCAGGATGAACAGGGCGGCGGTCAGATAGGGCGCGCCGGCAAAGGTGACGGGCGCCTCCGGCCGGGTGAAATAGCTGAACAACTGCGTGAAGATCAGCGGCCCGAGGATGGTGGTGATGCTGCTGAGGCTGGTCAGCGCACCTTGCAGCTCGCCTTGCGCCGAGGGAGGCACCTTGCCGGCGGCGATACTGCGCAGTGGCGGATCGGCGACGTTTTCCATGACGGTCGCGACGATGACGACATAGACCACCCAGCCTTCCCAGGCAAAAGCATAGCCGGTGAGCCCGACGGCCGAAAAACAGAGGCCGAGCAGAGCCGTCTTCCACTCGCCGAGCACCGGCACGATCCGCGGCAGAACCAGCCCCATGACCAGCGCCGCGCCGATGCCGTAAATGCCGAGCGACAGGCCGATCTGTCCCTCGCTCCAGCCGTAGCGATAGGTCGAGACGAACGACCAGACCGAGGGATAGACGGCATGCGCCAGGAAGAACAGGAACATCACGAGGCTGACCCAGCCGATGCCGGGATAATGGCGCATCTGCCTCAACGCGCCGAGCGGATTGGCGCGTTTCCACTCGAAGCGGCGGCGATTCCTAGCCTCCAGCGTTTCCGGCAGCAGGAAGCAGGCGGCGATGAAATTGACCAGCGAAAGTGCCGCCGCGCCGAGGAACGGCACACGCGGACCGAATTCGCCGAGCACGCCGCCGATGACCGGACCGATCGTAAAGCCGACGCCGAAGGCGATGCCGATCAGCCCGAAATTCTTTGCCCGGTTCTGCTCCGTACTGATATCGGCGATATAGGCTGAGCAGGTGGCGAAACTGCCGCCGCTGATGCCGGCAAGCACGCGGCCGACGAACAGCATCCAGAAGCTGGTGGCGATGCCGCAGATGAAATTGTCGATCGCAAAAGTCAGCACCGACAGCAGAAGGATCGGCCGGCGGCCGAACCGGTCGGACAGGTTTCCGAGCAGCGGCGCGAACAGGAATTGCATGCCGGCATAGACGAGCATCAGCCAGCCGCCGTCGATCGCCGCATCGCTGACGCCGCCGCCGGTCAACTGCTCCAGGTAGGCGGGCAGCACCGGCATGATGATGGCAATGCCGATAATGTCGAGGAAAAGGATGATGAAGACCAGAAAAAGGCCGCGACGGACGAATTTGGGGTCAAGCATGAGGCATCTCTACAGCGGTTGGTTCTGAAAAGACGATCTCGTCGCCGAGAAAGTGACATAGCGCAGAAAAGAAAACGAAACAATCCGTGAACATTTCAAAGTTTTTGATAATTCTGACCGGGAAATTTGTGAACCGCCTCAACCGTTGGGCGCGGCAACGTGATCATTGGCTCCCTTGCAATCGCATTGACGACGTCCAGATCATTCGGGGAATGAACATTCATTGTGCGCCCCTCCGCACGGCCCGTTCGAGACCATCCGGATTATCGCGCTGGGGCGAAGGCTGTAAGAACGGCATCCGGCAGCGCCGCTCGGGCGCGGATTAGGGAGAAGACAATGCTGACCTATCGTTTGGGAAAGACTGGACCCGATGTCTCGGCCATCGGCCTCGGCTGCATGGGCATGTACGGTCCCTCAGACCGCGGCGAAAGCATCGCGACGATCCATGCAGCGCTCGATGCCGGCATCAACCTGCTGGACACCGGCGATTTTTACGGCATGGGCCATAACGAGATGCTGATCGGCGAGGCACTGAAGGGCCGCAGGCGCGAGGATGCCGTCATCAGTGTCAAGTTCGGGGCCTTGCGCGATCCCGCAGGCGGTTGGAACGGCGTAGACGCCCGGCCGGTCGCGGTGAAGAACTTCCTCGCTTACACGCTGCAGCGCCTCGGCGTCGGATATATCGACATCTTCCGCCCGGCCCGGCTCGATCCGAACGTGCCGATCGAGGACACGGTCGGCGCCATCGCCGATATGGTCAAGGCGGGTTATGTCAGGCACATCGGCCTGTCGGAAGTCGGCGCCGACACCATCCGCCGCGCCGCTGCCGTCGCTCCGATCGTCGACCTGCAGATCGAATATTCATTGATCTCGCGTGGCATCGAGGAGAATATCCTGCCGACGACACGTGAACTCGGCATCTCGATCACCGCCTATGGCGTACTCTCGCGCGGCCTGATCAGCGGCCATTGGCAAAAGGGCCAAGCTGCGACGGCCGGCGATTTCCGCGCTCACAGCCCACGCTTCCAGGAGGGCAACATTGAGCAAAACCTCGCTTTGGTGGAAAAGCTGCGTGAGATTGCAGAGGTAAAAAGCGTCTCGGTCGCCCAAATCGCCATCGCCTGGGTCGCCGCCAAAGGCAAGGATATCGTCCCGATCATCGGCGCCCGCCGCCGCGACCGGCTGACCGAGGCGCTCGGCTCGCGCGCGGTCGACCTATCGGCAGAAGATTTCGCCGCGATCGAACGGGCCGTGCCGAAGGATGCGGCTGCCGGCGGGCGTTATCCGGAGCATATGCTGCAGCATATGGACAGTGAGAGGTGAGCGGGTGGAATCGGGACTAAGATCACTGCCCGACCCTGTTGCCCCCTCACCCTCAAACTGGCCCCGAGAACGTATCGCAAGCCGACAGCTGGCCGCTGTCGAAGCCGCGCTTGAACCATCTGACGCGCTGCGCCGAGGTGCCGTGGTTGAAACTTTCGGGCACAACATAACCCTGCGACCGTTTCTGCAGGGTATCGTCGCCGATCTGCTGGGCGGCGTTCAGCGCCTCCTCCAGGTCGCCTGACTCCAGCAGTCCTTTCTGCTGGGTGTATTTGCCCCAGATGCCGGCGAAGCAATCGGCCTGCAGCTCGACGCGCACTGACATCTTGTTGGCCTCCTCCTCGCTCATGCGCTGGCGGGCCTGGTTGAACTTCGGCAGGATACCGAGCAGGTTCTGCACGTGATGGCCGACCTCGTGGGCGACGACATAGGCCTCGGCGAAATCGCCCGACGCGCCGAAACGGTTGGAGAGTTCCTGGAAGAAATCCGTGTCGAGATAGAGCTTGTGGTCACCGGGGCAGTAGAACGGCCCGGTTGCCGCCGATGCGGAGCCGCAGGCCGATGCGGTCGAGCCGGAAAACAGCACGAGGCGCGGCTCCTCGTACGTCTGGCCTTGCGCCTGGAAGATGCCCGTCCAGGTATCCTCGGTTTCGGCAAGGACGGTACGCATGAAGGCGGTCATCTCATCGTTGGCAGGCGTGCGTGCTCCTCCGGACTGGCTCTGCTCGTAGCCGGGACCGCTCGTTGTGCCGCCGTTATCGAGCACCTGCATCAGATCGATGCCCATTGCCTTGAAGATAAAATAGATGACGACGAGGAAGATGATCGTGCCGATGCTCAAGCCGCCGCCGGCGCGGCGAACGCCGCCGCCAGAGGGAAAGTTGAAGCCACCGCCGCGGCCGAAACCGCCGCTGCTCGGGTCGCCGCGGCGATCTTCGATATTGTCGGACTGACGCCGGCCTCTCCATTCCATCTTCGTTCTCCCCGGCAATGCCCGTGATTGCACCTAAGGAATCTATATATCCGTCGACGGCTGGAATTCCAGCAAGTTCATCAGGGGCTGGTGGTCGTGCCTGACGAAAATAGTCTTCCGCGCGGCGTTGGATTCCTGTCGATTCCGCGATTTATGGGGTTCCGTTTGCAAATACATTTGCCTATAAGCCGCTTCTAGCCTGAAAAGACCATCAATGCGCGACCCGACCCGGTGATCTCCCACCCTGGCCGGCTTTTTGCGCAGCCAGACAATGGATATCGCCCATGCCGAAGCGCCAAGACATCAAATCGATCCTCATCATCGGCGCGGGACCGATCGTCATTGGCCAGGCTTGCGAATTCGACTATTCCGGCACCCAGGCCTGCAAAGCGCTGAAGGAGGAAGGCTACCGCGTCATCCTCGTCAACTCCAACCCGGCGACGATCATGACCGATCCGGGCCTTGCCGACGCCACCTATGTCGAGCCGATCACCCCAGAGGTGGTCGCCAAGATCATTGCCAAGGAGCGCCCCGATGCACTGCTGCCGACCATGGGCGGCCAGACGGCGCTGAATACCGCGCTTTCGCTAAAGCGCATGGGCGTGCTCGACCGCTACAATGTCGAGATGATCGGCGCCAAGCCCGCCGCCATCGACATGGCCGAGGACCGCGCGCTGTTTCGCGAGGCGATGGCCCGTATCGGGCTTGAAACGCCGCGCTCGATGCTGGCGAACGCCACCGACATCAAGGACCTCGACCGCAAGACGCACGAGGCCGAGCGCAACAAGCTGCGCGACAGTCTCTCCGGATCCGATCTCGACAAGGCACTGGACGAACTGGAGAACCAGTGGAATCTCGGCGAGAGCGATCGCAAGCAGCGTTACATCAGCCACGCCATGGCGATCGCCGCCCAGGCGATCGACCATGTCGGCCTGCCCGCCATCATCCGCCCCTCCTTCACCATGGGCGGCACCGGCGGCGGCATCGCCTACAACCGCTCGGAATTCTTCGAGATCGTCGGCGGTGGCCTCGACGCCTCGCCGACCACCGAAGTGCTGGTCGAGGAATCGGTGCTCGGCTGGAAGGAGTATGAAATGGAAGTCGTCCGCGACAAGGCGGACAATTGCATCATCATCTGCTCCATCGAAAACATCGACCCGATGGGCGTCCACACCGGCGATTCGATCACCGTCGCGCCGGCGCTGACGCTGACCGACAAAGAATTCCAGATCATGCGCAACGCCTCGATCGCGGTGCTACGCGAGATCGGCGTCGAGACCGGCGGCTCGAACGTCCAGTTCGCCGTCAATCCGAAAGACGGCCGCCTCGTCGTCATCGAGATGAACCCGCGCGTCTCGCGTTCGTCGGCGCTGGCCTCCAAGGCCACGGGCTTCCCGATCGCCAAGGTCGCCGCCAAGCTCGCCATCGGTTATACGCTCGACGAGTTGGACAACGACATCACCGGCGGCGCAACGCCCGCCTCCTTCGAACCGTCGATCGACTACGTCGTCACCAAGATCCCGCGTTTCGCCTTCGAGAAATTCCCCGGTGCCTCGCCGGTGCTGACGACCGCGATGAAGTCGGTCGGCGAAGTCATGGCGATCGGCCGCACCTTCGCCGAATCGCTGCAGAAGGCGCTGCGCGGCCTCGAAACCGGCCTGACCGGCCTCGACGAGATCGAAATCCCCGACTCCGAGGAAGGCGAATCCAGCCACAACGCCATCCGCGCGGCCATCGGCACGCCGACCCCGGATCGACTGCGCATGGTCGCCCAGGCGCTGCGCATGGGGCTCAGCATCGAGGAGGTGCATGAGGGCTGCAAGATCGATCCGTGGTTCATCGCTGAACTCAAGAACATCGTCGACATGGAAGCCCGCATTCGCGAGCACGGCTTGCCGGAAGATGCCGCCAACCTGCGCATGCTGAAGGCGATGGGCTTTTCCGACGCGCGTCTGGCGACGCTGTCCGGCAAGCGCCCCAAGCAGGTCGCCGAATTCCGCAACAGCTTGAACGTCCGCCCGGTCTTCAAGCGCATCGACACCTGTGCCGCCGAATTTGCCTCGCCGACCGCCTACATGTATTCGACCTATGAGACGCCCTTCGTCGGCGCCGCCCGCTCCGAGGCTGACGTGTCCGACGGCAAGAAGGTCGTCATCCTCGGCGGCGGCCCGAACCGCATCGGCCAGGGCATCGAGTTCGACTATTGCTGCTGCCATGCCGCCTTCGCGCTGAAGGATGCGGGTTATGAAGCGATCATGATCAACTGCAACCCGGAAACCGTCTCGACCGACTACGACACCTCCGACCGCCTCTATTTCGAACCGCTGACGGCCGAGGACGTGATCGAGATCCTGCGGGCCGAGCAGGAAAAGGGCGAAGTTGTTGGTGTCATCGTCCAGTTCGGCGGCCAGACGCCGCTGAAGCTGGCCGAGGCGCTTGAGAAGAACGGCATCCCGATCCTCGGCACCGCGCCCGACATGATCGACCTTGCCGAGGACCGCGACCGCTTCCAGAAGCTTTTGATGAAGCTCGACCTCAACCAGCCGAACAACGGCATCGCTTATTCGGTCGAGCAGGCCCGCCTGGTCGCCGCCGAAATCGGCTTCCCGCTGGTCGTGCGCCCTTCCTACGTGCTCGGTGGCCGCGCCATGCAGATCCTGCATTCGGAAAGTCAGCTGCAGACCTACCTGCTCGACACGGTTCCGGAACTGGTGCCCGAGGATATCAAGCAGCGTTATCCCAACGACAAGACCGGCCAGATCAACACCCTTCTCGGCAAGAACCCGCTGCTCTTCGACAGCTATCTCTCTCATGCCATCGAAGTCGACGTCGACTGCCTCTCCGACGGCACCGACGTCTATGTCGCCGGCATCATGGAGCATATCGAGGAAGCCGGCATCCATTCCGGCGACAGCGCCTGCTCGCTGCCACCGCGCACGCTCTCCCCCGAAATGCTTGATGAGTTGGAACGCCAGGCGAAGGCGATGGCCAAGGCGCTCAATGTCGTCGGCCTGATGAACGTCCAATTCGCTATCAAGGACGGCATCGTCTACGTTCTCGAAGTCAATCCGCGCGCCTCGCGCACCGTGCCCTTCGTCGCCAAGACCATCGGCGCGCCGATCGCCAAGATCGCCGCCCGCGTCATGGCCGGCGAAAAACTCGATGCAACCTTTGCCGCCTACGGCGAAAAGCCCGATCCGCGCAAGCTCACCCACATCGCCGTCAAGGAAGCCGTCTTCCCCTTCGCCCGTTTCCCTGGCGTCGACACGCTGCTCGGCCCGGAAATGCGCTCGACCGGCGAAGTCATCGGCCTCGACACCGATTTTGCGCTGGCCTTCGCCAAATCGCAGCTCGGCGCCAGCGTCGAGCTGCCGCGTGACGGCACGGTTTTCGTCTCCGTGCGCGACGAGGACAAGCCGCGCGTGCTGCCGGCGATCCGCATTCTCGTCGAACAGGGCTTCAAGGTGCTGGCAACCGGCGGCACCGCCCGCTTCCTCGGCGAAAACGGCATCACCGCCACCAAGATCAACAAGGTGCTGGAAGGCCGCCCGCATATCGAGGACGCGATCCGCAACCGTCAGGTCCAGCTCGTCATCAACACCACCGACGGCAACAAGGCGATCTCGGACTCGAAGTCGCTGCGCCGCGCGACGCTGATGCAGAAGGTGCCCTATTACACCACCATGGCAGGCGCCGAAGCCGCCGCCCAGGCGATCAAGGCACTGAAGGCCGGCAATCTCGAAGTGCGGCCGCTGCAGAGCTACTTCGGCTGAGATAGAGCAATTCCAGGTTTTGCGTCCGGAATTGCGTAAAAACAAAGAGACAGCGCCGTCGCTCGATGAGCGGTGGCGCCATCTCAAGCGGAATCAATTTATCCGGCGGACGCCATAAGCCGCTGAATCTGCAGCATATCGTTGTGAAAGCGCACCATCTCCTCCGCTTTCAATCGCTCGTCGGGGATGCGCAGCAGATAGGAGGGGTGCACCGTCACGAAGAGCGTGCGTCCTCCTTCGATTGCCATCGCCTGTCCCCTGACGTCCTGCAGGCGCTCTTTCACATCCGTCAGCGCCGCAAGCGCGGTCGCCCCCATGGCAACGATCAGCTTCGGCTTGACGAGCGCTAGTTCCAGATCCAGCCACCAGCGGCAGTGCTTTACCTCGCCCATATTCGGCTTCTGGTGGATACGGCGCTTGCCGCGCGGCTCATATTTGAAATGCTTGACGGCATTGGTGACGTAGAGCGTCGAGCGGTCGATGCCGACTTCCGCGATCACCTGGTCGAGGAGCCGGCCGGCCGGACCGACGAAGGGACGTCCCGCTATATCCTCCTGGTCTCCAGGCTGCTCGCCGACGAACATCACCTCTGCGTCGCGCGGCCCCTCCCCGAAGACGGTCTGCGTCGCCTTGGCATGAAGTGGGCAGCGGGTGCAGACGGCAGCTTCGGCGCGCAACGCTTCCAGCGTGCCGGCCGGCGCCTCGGGTTCGGCGGGGATATTGCGCGCCGCGTCCTGCAGGCGGTCGTGAAAGGGCAACGATTGCGTCGCCTCGCGCGCGGCCATGGCGCGCACCTTGCTCTCTGCCGAGGCGATCAGCCCGGGGATGAGGTCCGCCTCCGGCAGGTTCTTCCAATATTTCTTCGGCATCTCCGCCTGCATCGCCTTCAGCTTCAACCGCGCCGGATTGAAGATGCTGGCATAGTAGGTGCGCCAGAGTTCGTCGGTGGCATCGGTGAGATTGGGCTTCTCGCAGGGCGCATCGCTCATCGTCAGCCGCTCGCCGTCCCAGCCGGCCGACCCCTTGGGCGTGGCGATCAGCCAATCCATGTCGGTGAAACGGCGCTGGAAGAAGGGCGCCGTGCGCCTGACGATATGGTGGTCGGGCTCAAACCAGGCGAGGAATTTTCGACGGTCTGCCGTTGCGGCACCAACCTCCTTGAAGCGAACGAAAGCGGTCATCTTATGCGCGTCGCGCCGAACGTTTTTCGCCATCAGTTGGGCTTGCACAACGTCCTCGTCGGAAGCGACTTCCAGCAATTGCCGGTCCAGTTGCAGTCGCCAGAGCAGCCGGTAGAGCAGCGAGAACCGTGCCGGATCGGAATGGCAGAGAACCGTTTCCGCCAGCTCGATAAAGGCCGGCGGTACCGTCATCGGTTTGCGTGTTATCGCCGGTGTCGGCGGCATGGCGTCGCGTTGAAATGCGAGATCCGGCTCTGCGGTTTTTTCCCGCCAGTCGATCTCCTCAGGCAATATGCCGGCAGCCGCGAAGGCACGCGCGGCATCGCGCCATTCGGCAAGCTCGCCCCGTCCTGCAAGCACGACCCGGCGCATCACAGCAACGACAATTGTTCGGGTTTCGGCTCGAACATGGCGCGAAGGTCCGGCCGGTCGATCAGCCGGCGCGGCGACCAGCCTTCCGCCGAGATGAAGGATTGGACCTTCTTGATCGAAACGCCGAGCCGCGACAGATCGTCGAGCCGCAGCCGGCGAAAGCGGCGTGCCGAAACGATCGCTTTGACGGTCTTGGTCCCGAGACCCGGCACACGCAGCAACCGCTCGCGCTCGGCCCGGTTGATATCGACGGGAAAATCGGCGCGGTTGGCGAGCGCCCAGGCAAGTTTGGGGTCGAGGTTCAGATCGAGCATGCCGCCCGCCTGGTTGGCGGTGATCTCATCGATGCCGAAACCATAGAATCGATAGAGCCAGTCGGCCTGATAGAGCCGGTGTTCGCGCATCAGCGGCGGTTTGATCAGCGGCAGGTTTTTCGACGAATCCGGGATCGGGCTGAAGGCGGAGTAATAGACACGCTTCAGGCCGTAGCTGCTGTAAAGCCGGCCGCTGGTCGCCAGGATCGTCGCATCATTCGCTCCATCGGCGCCAACGATCATCTGCGTGCTCTGGCCGGCCGGCACAAAGCGCTGACGCTTCTTTGTCTGCAGCGTCGGTTCGCCGGCGGCTTCGATTTTCAGCCTGAGATCGCCCATCGATCGGCGGATATTGGCGGGTTTCTTTTCCGGCGCAAAGCGGCTGATGCCATTATCCGTCGGCAACTCGATATTGAGCGACAGCCGGTCGGCAAAAAGCCCCGCCTCCTCGATCAGACGCGGCGATGCTTCGGGGATTGATTTCAAATGGATATAGCCGCGAAAATTATGCGTCACACGCAGTTCGCGGACGATGCGGACCATCTCTTCCATCGTATAGTCGGACGAACGAATAATGCCCGAGGAAAGAAACAGGCCTTCGATATAGTTGCGGCGGTAGAATTCCAGCGTCAGCCAGATGACCTCCTCGGGCGTGAAGCGCGCCCGTTCGACGTTGCTCGACGAGCGATTTAGGCAATAGGCGCAGTCGTAGACGCAGAAGTTGGTGAGCAATATTTTGAGAAGCGAAATGCATCGCCCATCCGGGGCATAGGCATGACAGATTCCGGCACCCTCGGTCGAGCCAAGCCCGCCGCTCGCCGCCGAATCGCGTTTCACCGTGCCGCTGGAGGCGCAGGAAGCATCATATTTCGCGGCGTCGGAAAGGATGGCCAAGCGTTCTGTTAGCGACTTCTTCATTAGTATGTTCACTATATGTTCTAAAGACTGAAGTCAATCGCGGTGGTCCGATCTTTTGCCGGTTTTTGCGGCGGGCGACCCGCCGTCGCGGCGGCTCGCATTTCGTTTATCCGAATTTTCTGGAAATCGGCCTTGGCGATCTGCTATAAGCACTTAACTAGGATTGTGGCACGGTTCCGAAGCTCCCCTTCGGGACCTGTTTTCTTTTGTGTCGCGCCTAACTGCGTGGATACAAGGAGTGAAGGACAGAAAAATGGTTGAAAAGGTACCAATGACACCGGGTGGTTTCGTCAAGCTGCAGGAAGAACTGCGCTGGCGTCAGCAGGAGGAGCGTCCTCGAATCATCGAGGCGATCGCCGAAGCCCGTGCCCATGGCGACCTTTCCGAAAACGCCGAATATCACGCCGCCAAGGAAGCCCAGAGCCACAATGAAGGCCGCATCAGCGAGCTGGAAGACTTGACGGCGCGCGCCGAGGTCATCGACCTGACGAAGATGTCGGGCGACAAGATCAAGTTCGGCGCCAAGGTGAAACTCGTCGACGAAGACACCGAAGAAGAAAAGACCTACCAGATCGTTGGCGACCAGGAAGCCGACGTCAAGGCCGGCCGCATCTCAATCTCCTCGCCGATCGCCCGTGCGCTGATCGGCAAGGAAGTCGGCGATTCCATCGAGGTCAATGCGCCGGGCGGCGCCAAGGCTTACGAAATCCTCCAGGTTTCCTGGGGCTGATTGCCCGCCAGATACGAGACCCCTCCCGTGCCGGACATTCGTGACGTCGAGATCATCGCGCCCAATTTCAAGCGCCGGCTCTCCGGCGTCACCTCGACCATCGTCCAGCTCATCCCCTGCCAGATCCGGCTCGGTATCAAGATCGCAACTCTCGGTCCCGGCCTGCCGGAGGGCCTGCCGAAACTGAAGTGGCGGCAGCTCCTCGGCCTCTGGGGCCAGCCGGCGCGCCGGCGCCAGCGCGTCTGGCACGCCCGCCGCAACAATGAGATGGCCGTCGGCATCCTGCTTCGCTATCTCCTGCGCATGCCGCTGAAGCTGCTCTTCACCTCGGCCGCCCAACGCCGCCACACCGCCTATACGAAATGGCTGATCCGCCGCATGGACGCTGTTATCGCGACCAGCGACCGTTCCGGCTCGTTCCTTGAGGTGCCGCACACGGTCATCCAGCACGGCGTCGACCTTGCCCTGTTCCATCCGCCGGAAACGGCAGACGATGGCATCGCCGCCACCCGCCTGCCCGGCCGCCATCTGGTCGGCTGTTTCGGCCGCGTTCGCCATCAGAAGGGCACCGATCTTTTCGTCCGGGCAATGATCGAACTCCTGCCGCAACACCCGGAATGGACGGCTGTCGTCTCCGGCCGGGTGACGGCCGAGCACACCGCCTTCGCAGACAAGCTCAAGGCGGATGTCGCCGCCGCCGGCCTCAGCGACCGCATCCTCTTCCTCGGCGAAGTGCCCGATATCAAGGTCTGGTATCGCCGCCTGACGCTGTACGTTGCCCCTTCCCGCAACGAGGGCTTCGGCCTGACGCCGCTCGAAGCCATGGCCTCGCGCACGGCCGTGGTGGCATCGGACGCCGGCGCCTATGCCGAACTCATCGCCGAAGGTGAGACCGGCTCGGTGGTGGCTGCCGGCAACAGTGAAGCACTGACGCGGGCGATCGCCCCCTATATCGCCGATCCCAGTCTGGCAATCGCGCATGGCGAGAATGCACTGCGCCATGTCAGAGCGAATTTTGCGCTGGAGAAGGAAGCAAACGCGATCGGCGCTGTTTACACCAGCCTTCTCGGCGACAATCGCTGAAGAGTAAAGCGAAATGGCTCGCTGGGTAACTGGCCGCCAACCCCTCTTCGTCATGCTCGGGCTTGTCCCGAGCATCTGCCTCCGTTCGATAGGGCAGCAGATCCTCGGCACAAGGCCGAGGATGACGCCGAACGAGTAGAGAACGAGATCAACCAACAAGCAAACGGCCCGTCGGATGACGGGCCGTTGCACATATCCAAGAATGACGAACAGGCCGGCCTGTTATTCCGCCGGCTGAAGCCCGGCAACCGAAGTCGCCTCTTCGGTCTGACCGCCCAAGGCTCTGGCAAGCTGTGCGGTATCCAGCTCGTTTTCCCAACGCGCCACGACGATCGTCGCCACGGCATTGCCGACGAGGTTGGTCAGCGCCCGGCATTCCGACATGAAGCGGTCGATGCCGAGGATGAGCGCCATGCCGGCGACCGGCACGGAGGGCACGACGGAAAGCGTGGCGGCAAGCGTGATGAAGCCGGCGCCGGTGATACCAGCCGCACCCTTCGAGCTCAGCATCGCGACCAGCAGCAGCAGGATCTGGTCACCCCAGGAGAGATTGATGCCGGTTGCCTGAGCAATGAACAGGGCCGCCAGCGTCATATAGATGTTGGTGCCATCGAGATTGAAGGAATAGCCTGTGGGGATGACGAGACCGACGACCGAGCGCTTGCAGCCGGCCTTTTCCATCTTGTTCATCAGCCCCGGAAGTGCGGCCTCCGAAGACGAGGTGCCGAGAACCAGCAGCAGCTCTTCCTTGATGTAGCGCAGCAGCGCCAGGATCGAGAAGCCGTTATAGCGAGCGACGGCGCCGAGAACGACGAGAACGAAGAGCAGCGAGGTGAGGTAGAAAGTGCCGATCAGCATGGCGAGATTGGCGATCGATCCGATGCCGTATTTGCCGATGGTGAAGGCCATGGCGCCGAAAGCACCGATCGGGGCAGCCTTCATCAGGATGGCGACGAGCTTGAAGACCGGCGCCGTCAGGGCGTTGAGGAAATTGACGACCTGCTCGCCCTTTTCGCCGACCATAGCCAGCGCGATGCCGAAGAGCACCGAGAAGAACAGCACCTGCAGAATGTCGCCATCGGCAAAGGCGCCGACGATCGTCGTCGGAATGATATTGGTCAGGAAGCCGACGATGCTCTGCTCATGCGCCTTCGAAGCGTAGGTGGCGACGGCGGTGGGATCCAGCGACGCCGGATCGATATTCATGCCGGCGCCGGGCTGGACGACGTTGGCGACGATCATGCCGATAACGAGCGCCAAGGTCGAGAAGGTCAGGAAGTACAGCATCGCCTTGCCGGCGACGCGGCCGACCTTCTTCAGGTCGCTCATGCCGGCAATGCCGGTCGCCACCGTCAGGAAGATGACCGGGGCGATGATCATCTTGACGAGCTTGATGAAGGCATCGCCGAGCGGCTTCAGCTGCGCGCCGAGTTCGGGATAGAAATGGCCGAGAAGGATACCCGCGGCGATAGCAGCGAGAACCTGAACGTAGAGATGGGAATAAAAGGGCTTTTTGCCCCTGCTGTCTGCGACTGCATCGAATGGTGCTGCGATCATGATATCCTCCTATGGCTCGTCCGGAACGAACTCCGGCCTCCCGAGCCTTCGCTTCAATCCAACAGCTCAGCCGTTGTTGCCATCTCCTTCGCAATCACCGTGCCAGTTTTGGGCATATGAACTAAGCTTCTGATTTTATAATATAAAAATTTCGGGGGCCTCGGCGCGCTCATGGATGAATGCGGAAATCCGCACAAATCCATTTGCATCTAGTGCAGAAAGATGCACAAATCCGCCATGTCCTTGTCCGTCTCGCAAAGGCTGTGGCCTGCCCTGTCCCTTCAGCACCGTATCCGTCGGATGTGGTGGGCCTATACGGTGATTGCGCTTGTCGCCGCCGCCCTCGGCCTATGGGCAAGCGGCGAGATCGGCCGACACCATGCCGAGGCTGCCCTCGAAGAACAGGCCCGCATGGATGCGAGGCTGAATGCGGCTTTGCTGCGCACCGTTCTTGAAAAATACCGGGCGCTACCCTTCGTGCTGTCGCAGGATACGGCACTCGCCGCAGCCCTTGCGGGAAACGATGCCGGCACCTTCGAGCGGCTCAGCCAGAAGCTGGAGACGCTGGCGGCGGGTACGAAGGCTGCGGTCATCTATGTCATCGACAAGGACGGCATTGCGGTTGCGGCCAGCAACTGGCGCGAACCGACGAGCTTCGTCGGCAATGATTACCGCTTCCGGGAGTATTTTCGAGGCGCGGCAGAAAGAGGACAGGCCGAGCACTTCGCGCTCGGCACCGTCAGCAAGAAACCGGGTCTCTATATCTCCCAGCGGATTTCGAGCAGCAATGGCCTGCTGGGTGTCGTTGTGGTCAAGGTCGAATTCGACGACGTCGAGGCGGATTGGAATGCCTCGAACACCCCGTCCTACGTCGTTGACGAACGCGGCATTGTTCTGATCACCAGTATTCCATCATGGCGGTTCATGACGATCGGCCGGATCGCCGAAGACCGGTTGACCGCGATCCGCGAAAGCCTTCAATTCGGCGCTGCACCGCTTCAGCCCCTGCCGCTGGATTTCGTCCGCAACCTCGGCGACGGCCTTGATGTCGTTGAGATCGTCATGCCCGGCGATGCCGGAAAAACCAGGTTTCTCGATGTCGGGATGCCGGTTCCGGCAACCGGCTGGCAGTTGCAGCATCTCGTGGCGCTAGGGCCATCCATCGATGCGGGCATTCGAGAAGCCCGCATGCTGGCCTTGCTGATACTCTTGCCGCTGCTGGCAGGCGGTGCCTTCCTGCTGCGCCGCCGTCAGACGGTCACCCTCAGGATCTTGAGCGAACAGCAGGCGCGAGAGGAGTTGGAACGGCGCGTCGCCGAGCGGACCCTGGATCTCAGCCAGGCGCGCGATCGGCTGCAGGCTGAAATCATCGGCCACAAGAGCACCGAGCAGAAGCTGCAAGCGGTGCAGCAGGATCTGGTGCAGGCCAACCGGCTGGCGATCCTCGGTCAGGTGGCCGCCGGCGTCGCCCATGAGATCAACCAGCCGGTCGCGACCATCCGTGCCTATGCCGATAATGCCCGCACCTTTCTCGACCGCGGCCAGACGGCGCCGGCCGGCGAAAATCTCGAAAGCATCGCGGCACTGACGGAGCGTATCGGCTCGATCACCGAGGAGCTGAAGAGTTTTGCCCGCAAGGGTCGCGGCAGCGCCGAGCCCACAGGATTGAAGGATGTGATCGAGGGCGCGGTGATGCTGTTGCGCAGCCGGTTTGCCGGCCGCATGGATACGCTCGATATCGACCTGCCGCCGGCCGAACTGCGGGTCATGGGCAATAGGATCCGCCTCGAACAGGTGCTGATCAATCTGCTTCAGAACGCGCTGGAAGCAGTGGCGCCGAAGGCCGACGCGGCGCGCGTGGAGGTCAGGACGTCAAGCGAAGGGGACATGGTGATGCTGACGGTCGCCGATAACGGCCCCGGTATTCCGCCCGATATCCGCAAGGGCCTGTTCACGCCGTTCAACACCTCGAAGGAAAGCGGTCTCGGCCTGGGGCTGGTCATCTCCAAGGATATTGTCGGCGATTACGGCGGCCGGATGGAGGTCGTCAGCGACAGCAGTGGAACCCGGTTCATCGTTCATCTGAAGAAGGCTTGAGCTCATGGCCACACTGATGCCCGTTGCTCTGATCGACGACGACAAGGATCTGCGCCGCGCCACCGCCCAGACGCTCGAACTCGCCGGATTCTCGGTTTTCTCCTATGAGGGAGCGAAGGCCGCGCTTGCCGACCTTTCAGCCGACTTTGCCGGCCCCATCGTCACCGATATCCGCATGCCGGAGATCGACGGGCTGCAACTCTTCGCCACGCTGCAGACTATGGATGTCGACCTGCCGGTGATCCTGATGACCGGGCACGGCGATATTCCGATGGCGGTTCAGGCAATCCAGGACGGTGCCTATGACTTCATCGCCAAGCCCTTCGCAGCCGATCGGCTCGTCCAAAGCGTGCGTCGCGCCAGCGAGAAGCGGCGGCTTATCCTGGAAAACCGCATGCTGCGCAAAGCGGCCGAAGACGCGCAGGAGAATTCGCCGCTGATCGGCCAGACGCCGGTCATGGAAAATCTGCGGAAGATCCTTCGCCATATCGCCGATACCGATGTCGACGTGCTCGTTGCCGGCGAAACCGGTAGCGGCAAGGAAGTAGTCGCCCAGATCCTGCATCAGTGGAGCCACCGCCGGAAGGGCAATTTCGTGGCGCTGAACTGCGGCGCCCTGCCCGAAACCGTCATCGAAAGCGAGTTGTTCGGCCACGAGGCCGGCGCCTTTACCGGCGCCCAAAAGCGCCGCACCGGCCGCATCGAACATGCAGGCGGCGGCACGCTTTTCCTCGACGAGATCGAGAGCATGCCTGTTGCCACGCAGGTCAAGATGCTAAGGGTGCTGGAAATGCGCGAGATCACGCCGCTTGGCACCAACGAGGTGCGCCCGGTCGATCTGCGCGTCGTCGCGGCTGCCAAGATCGACCTCGGGGATCCCGATGTGCGAGGGGATTTTCGCGAGGATCTCTATTACCGGCTGAATGTCGTGACGATCTCTATTCCGCCGCTGCGAGAACGTCGCGACGACATTCCGTTGCTGTTTTCCCACTTCGCCGCCCGTGCCGCGGAACGCTTTCGCCGCGATGTCCCGCCGCTTTCAGAGACAGTGCGGCGCCATCTTGCCGCGCATGCATGGCCGGGCAATGTCCGCGAACTCTCGCATTATGCCGAACGTGTCGTGCTGGGCGTCGAAGGCGGCGGAGCTGCACTGGTCCCTGCCCAGCCGACTGGCGGCACGCTGCCCGAACGGCTGGAACGCTACGAGGCGGAAATAATCCGCGACGCGCTCACGGCCAATGACGGTGACGTGCGCAGCACCATCCAGGCACTCGGCATTCCGAGAAAGACGTTTTACGACAAGCTCCAGCGCCACGGCATCAACCGCGGCGGCTATTCCGCGCGCAAATAAGAGGCTTTAGACTTCGACCAATCCCAGCTTCTTCACCTGCCGGATCGTCAGCATGGTGCGCACCGTATCGACATGTTCGTTCGCCGTCAGCACCTCGATGACGAAATCCTGGAAGCGCGTGAGGTTCTCGGCCACGCAATGCAGCAGGAAATCGCTGTCGCCCGAGACCATCCAGGCCTGGCGTACCAGCGGCCATTCGGTGGTGGCGGCGGCGAAGGCCTTGAGATTGCCTTCCGACTGGTGCTTGAGCCCAACCATGCAAAAAGCGACGAGGTCGAAGCCGAGCCGCGGGCTGTTCAGCATCGCGTGGTAACCCTCGATGATGCCCGCTTCCTCGAGCTTGCGCACCCGGCGCAGGCATGGCGGTGCCGAGATGCCGACGCGATCGGCAAGCTCCACATTGGTCATGCGGCCGTCGGCCTGCAACTCCCGGAGGATCTTTATGTCGATGACGTCGAGTTCGGCGCGACCCACATCATTGCCTTTCTTTAATTCTCCGCGGGGAGCTTCTATATAAAGCGGCGGAATACGCAAGAATGTTTCACGCCAGTGACGGATTCTTGCACATCCGGGCGATTTGCCTTGTTGGTAACGCAAGGCTGCCCTTGAATAAAAGCATTGGACGTTCATAAATGGCGCAGGGACCGCGAAACGGCCGCAATCGCCACTTAGCCGCCGCCCTCCCGCCAGTCGAAAGGAAATGACATGCCCGCCCGCCATACCAAGGTGCTCATCATCGGTTCCGGACCCGCAGGCTATACCGCCGCGGTCTATGCCGCGCGCGCCATGCTGAAGCCGGTTTTGATCGCCGGTCTCGAACAGGGCGGCCAGCTGATGATCACCACCGATGTGGAGAATTATCCGGGCTTTGCCGATCCGATCCAGGGTCCCTGGCTGATGGAACAGATGCTGCAGCAGGCAAAACATGTCGGCGCCGAGATCATCAACGACGTCGTGACCGAAGTCGACATGAACCAGCGCCCCTTCGTCGCCCGCACCGACAGCGGCCAGGTCTGGACTGCCGATACGCTGATCATTGCCACCGGCGCCAAGGCCAAGTGGCTCGGCATCGAGAGCGAGCAGCATTTCCAGGGCTTCGGCGTTTCGGCCTGCGCCACCTGCGACGGTTTCTTCTATCGCAACAAGGATGTGATCGTGGTCGGCGGCGGCAACAGCGCCGTCGAGGAAGCGCTTTATCTCTCCAACATCGCCAAATCGGTGACATTGGTCCACCGCCGCGACTTCTTCCGGGCCGAAAAGATCCTGCAGGAACGCCTGTTCTCCAAGGAGAACGTCAAGGTATTGTGGAACACCGAAGTGGCCGAAATCACCGGCACGCCGGCCAAGCCGCCGATGCCGCAATCCGTTTCGGGCGCGCGGCTGCGTGACGTCAGGACCGGCGCGATCACCGAGATGGTCGTCGACGGCGTCTTCGTTGCCATTGGCCATGCGCCGGCAACCGAGCTCTTCAAGGACAAATTGAAGCTGAAGGACAATGGTTATCTCTGGACCGCGCCGGATTCGACTGCGACGAGCCTGGAGGGGGTCTATGCCGCCGGCGACGTGACCGACGATACATTCCGCCAGGCGATCACTGCCGCCGGGCTGGGGTGCATGGCAGCGCTTGAAGCCGAGCGATACCTGACGGGCCACATGCCTGTCGCTGTGGCCGCGGAGTAAGATCGGCATGAGGGGTGGGGGAATGCCATTGGATTGGGACAAGCTGCGTATTTTTCACGCAGCTGCCGAGGCGGGTTCGTTCACGCACGCGGCGGACAAACTGCATCTGTCCCAATCCGCCATCAGCCGCCAGGTCAGCGCGCTGGAGCAGGATGTCGGCACAAAGCTGTTTCATCGCCATGCACGCGGCCTGATCCTGACGGAACAGGGTGAGCTGCTGTACCGCACTGCCCATGACGTGCTGCTGAAGCTCGAAACGGTGAAGATGCAGCTTACCGAGACCAATGAGACGCCGTCCGGCAAGCTGCGCGTCACCACGACGGTCGGCCTCGGCCAGGGCTGGCTGACCGACAAGATCCAGGAATTCCTGCAGCTCTATCCCGATGTGCAGATCCAGCTGATCCTCGACAACGAGGAAGTGGATGTGAACATGCGCCATGCCGACTGCGCGATCCGCCTGCGCCAGCCGCAGCAATCCGACCTCATCCAGCGCAAACTCTTCACCGTGCACATGCACGTCTATGCGGCCCCCTCCTACATCAATCGCCATGGCGAGCCGCAGAAGATCGAGGATCTCGACAATCACCGCATCATCACTTTCGGTGAGCCGGCACCGAGTTACCTGCTCGACGTCAACTGGCTGGAGGTCGCCGGCCGCTCGTCAGACAACAAGCGTATCCCGCATCTGCAGATCAACAGCCAGACCTCGATCAAGCGCGCCGCCCTGCTCGGCATCGGCGTCGCCTGCCTGCCGGACTACATCGTCGGCCGCGACCCGGGCCTGATTCAGCTGGCGATCAATGCCGACGTTCCCTCCTTCGACACCTATTTTTGCTATCCCGATGAGATCAAGAACGCCGCCAAGCTGAAAGCTTTTCGCGATTTCATCGTCAGCAAGGCCAGAAACTGGAACTTCTAGAGCATGATGCCGAAAAGTGTGCGCGGTTTTCGGTCGACCTCATGCTCAGCTCTTTTGATTTAGATTCGGATGTTTTTAGGCCGGACCGGCCTTAAATCACCCGGATCTAGACCAGATTTATAGAATGATTTCCATACTATGCGGTATGCGCATAACTGGCATGCACAAATAAGGGTTGCCGTTTGCACATTAAACCACCATATCGCTCATAGCCGATGCACATGGTGGCTTTTCCTCCCAGTTCCACCGCATTAGCTGTTCCCCTCTGGAGGTTTTTGACCTTCACACTTATAAAGGGCCCTGGTTTTCCAGTGGCCCTCTTTTTTTGCCTTGCTTCCTCGGGAAATGCCGCACCGCAAAAAAATTGTGCGGCGCATAGCAGATATGCACAAAAAAAGCATTGAAACCTGCCTAAGGAAGCACCATATCCCTTTCAGCTGATGCATCTTGTGGTTTCTCTCCCAGTACCACCGCATTAGCTGTTCCCCTCTGGAGGTTTTTGACCTTCACAATTATAAGGGCCCTGGTTTTCCGGTGGCCCTCTTTTTTTGCCCAAAATTTACCCAATCCATAAAACTCGCGGCCTCACGCCTCCGTGATTTGCATATCGACGTCTAACGATCGATATATCGATAGAACACGATTTATAGTTCGGTGAATGACGATGGACAAAGACGAGATCATCAAGGCGCTCGCCCATCCGACGCGGATGGAAATTCTGAACTGGCTGAAAAATCCAGAGCAACATTTCCCCTCGCAGGAGCATCCCCTCGAAATGGGCGTCTGCGCCAGCCAGTTCGAGCGCTGCGGCCTGTCGCAGTCGACGGTCTCGGCCCATTTGGGAACGTTGCATCGCGCCGGCCTCGTCAGCACCAAACGCGTCGGTCAGTGGATCTTCTACAAACGCAACGAAGAAACGATCGCCGCCTTCCTCAAGCAACTGACGCAGGACCTTTAAAATGCCCCTCGCCCTCCTCGTTCTCGCCTTGAGCTCGTTTGCGATAGGCACCACCGAATTCGTCATCATGGGTCTTCTGCCCGAGGTCGCCACCGATCTCTCGGTCAGCATTCCGCAGGCCGGGTGGCTGGTAACCGGTTATGCACTGGCGGTCGCAATCGGCGCCCCGGTAATGGCTGTTTCGACGGCCAAGCTGAAGCGCCGCACCGCCCTGATCGCGCTGATGGCCTTTTTCATCGCCGGCAACCTGCTTTGCGCGCTGGCAAGCGACTACTGGGTGCTGATGATCGCCCGTGTCGTGACCGCGCTTTGCCACGGCGCCTTCTTCGGCATCGGTTCGGTCGTTGCCGCCGGCCTCGTCGCCGAAGACCGCAAGGCCCGCGCAGTTGCACTGATGTTTACCGGCCTGACGCTTGCCAACGTTCTCGGCGTACCGCTCGGCACCGCCATCGGGCAGGCCTATGGCTGGCGCGCCACCTTTGGGGTCGTCACCGTCATCGGCGTCGTCACCATATCAGGCCTGATCGCCATCCTGCCCAGGGATAAGCAGCAGGAAAACGGCAGTATCCTGCGCGAGATCGCAGCACTCAAGAATGGCCGCCTGTGGCTGGCTCTCTCCACCACCGTCTTCTTCGCTGCCTCGATGTTCGCCCTCTTCACCTATATCGCCCCGTTGCTGCGCGACGTCACCGGCGTTTCGCCGGAAGGCGTCACCTGGACGCTGTTCCTGATCGGCCTCGGACTGACCATCGGCAATCTCGTCGGCGGCAAACTTGCCGACTGGCGTCTTGGAGCGACGCTTGCCGGCGTCTTCTCCGCAATCGCCCTCACCTCGATCGTCTTCAGTTATACCAGCCGCTTCTTCATCCCGGCTGAAATCACGCTCTTCCTCTGGGCACTAGCAAGCTTTGCCGCCGTGCCGGCGCTCCAGGTCGGCGTCGTCGGCTTTGGCAAGGACGCCCCGAACCTGGTTTCAACCATCAATATCGGCGCCTTCAACACCGGCAATGCACTCGGCGCCTGGGTTGGCGGCCTCGTCATCAATGCCGGCTTCGATCTCACCCGCGTGCCGCTCGCCGCAGCCCTGATGGCCCTGATCGGCCTCGGCGCGACTGGACTCACCTATCTCTCCGCCCGGGGCCGAGCCGCCCTCGCCCCCGCTGAGTGAACTTCCCGCAAAAGAAAGGACCATCATGGCTAAGCTTTTCGAACCCACCAAGGTCGGCGATATCGCAGTCAAGAACCGCATCGTCATGGCGCCGCTCACCCGCAACCGCTCGCCGGGCGCAATTCCGAACGACCTCAACGTCGAATATTACCGCCAGCGCGCCACGGCTGGCCTGATCATTACCGAAGCGACCGCGATCACCCATCAGGGCCAGGGTTATGCCAATGTGCCCGGCCTTTATACCAAAGAGGCTCTCGACGGCTGGAAGCGCGTGACCGACGCCGTCCACGCTGGCGGCGGCAAGATCGTCGTCCAGATGTGGCATGTCGGCCGCATTTCGCACACGACGCTGCAACCGAATGGCGGCAAGCCGGTTTCCTCGACCGACCGCGTCGCCAAGGCCAAGACCTATCTGGTCAGTGCCGACGGCAGCGGCAGTTTTGCCGACACCTCCGAGCCGCGCGCGCTTGAAACCGCCGAAATCCCCGGCATCATCGAGGATTACCGCAAGGCCGCCCGCGCGGCGATCGACGCCGGTTTCGACGGCGTCGAGATCCATGGCGCCAACGGCTACCTGCTCGACCAGTTCATCCGTGACGGCGTCAACGACCGTACGGACCAATATGGCGGCTCGATCGACAACCGCATCCGTTTGACCCTAGAGGTTGTCGATGCCGTGGTGAGAGAAATCGGCGCCGGCCGCACCGCGATCCGCATCTCTCCGGTGACGCCGTCGGGTGAAAGCTACGATTCCGATCCGCAGGCGACCTTCGCCCATGTCGTCGAAGGCCTGGCAAAATACGATCTCGCCTATATCCATGTCATCGAAGGCCAGACCGGCGGCGATCGCGACTACCGCCAGGGCGACAATCCGTCCTTCGATTATAAGGCGTTGCGCCAAGTCTATGAAAAGGCCGGCGGCAAGGCCGACTGGATGGTCAATAACGGCTATGACCGGGAACTGGCGATCGACACCGTCGAAAGCGGCCGCGCCGATCTCGTCGCCTTCGGCAAGCCCTTCATCGCCAATCCCGATCTCGTCGAACGGTTGGCGAAGAACCTGCCGCTGAACACGCCCGACCAGTCGACCTTCTATGGCGGCACCGCCAACGGCTATCTCGATTATCCCGTCCTCGAAAAGGTCGCCTGAGCCTTTCCTCATGAACGCGAATCCCGCCGAAAGGCGGGATTTCCATTTCCGACACGCCTCCGTAAGGTGCCATCATGTTCGCTCCCCATCTTGATCGCTGGTCGCTGATATCAGACGGCGAACCCATCATCACTCATTCGAGCCACCTGTTGCCGGTCATCTGGCAGGAGAAGCCCGCCATGCTGAAAGTGGCGGCCGATATCGACGAACGATACGGCGCGCTGTTGATGCAATGGTGGGCGGGTGATGGCGCTGCTCATGTCTATGCCCAGGAAGGCGACGCCGTGCTTTTGGAAAGGGCGATGGGAAAACGCTCGCTGCTTGCCATGGCGATGAACGGCGAGGACGACGAGGCGAGCCGCATCCTCTGCCGAACGGCGGCACGGCTGCATGCGCCGCGCGAAAAACCGCTTCCTGATCCCGTGCCCCTTGCCCGTTGGTTCCGCGATCTGGAACCGGCAGCCAAAAAACATGGCGGCACGCTTGCCAATTGCTCAGCGATTGCCGACGCCCTGCTTGCCGACCAGCGCGACCTCACCGTCCTGCATGGCGATATTCATCACGAGAACATTCTCGACTTCGAGGCGCGTGGCTGGCTGGCGATTGATCCGAAACGGCTCCATGGCGAGCGCGGCTTCGATTTCGCCAATATCTTCGCCAATGAGGAACTGCCTGTTATCACCGATCCCGCCCGTTTCCGCCGCCAGCTCGCCGTCGTTTCGGCCGAGGCCCGGCTGGAGTCAAAACGGCTGCTGCAATGGATTGCCGCCTATTCCGGCCTTTCCGCCGCTTGGTTCCTCAGCGACGCAGACACGCAGCAGGCGGAGACGGCTCTGACAGTCGCCCGGCTCGCCCTCGCTGAATTAGAGGCTTAACCCGCATTTTCATGCGACGACGCGATCAAGCCGGTCATCATGTCACGATGCGATTCAGGCAGGCAGCCGAGCGCCACGAGCGAAGCCCTGACTGCCTCGTCGATCGGCGTTTGCGGCTCTTTGCCGAGTTCGGCAGTGAGCTTGCTGTTCCGCATCCGCAACGGCACCTTCCAGAGATAGCGCATCTCCCGGATCTCCCGCATCACAGCAACGAACGGTGCTGCCAGCGGCACGATCCACCATGGGAAGCCACCGATTTTCGCCTTGCCGCCGGCGACGCGTTTGATGGCTTCGACCATCTGCATGCCATCCGCATCCCAGAAGCCTTCCATATGATAGACGGCAAAGAGCGGCAGCCGATCAGCCCGCTCGGCAAGCTGAGCGATTGTTTCCGCCATGTCGGGGAGATAAGCCCACTGATGACCGACGCCGCGCCGTCCCGGATTTTTGATCGTGCCGATAGGCTTGCCCGGTGTCACCAGGCCGGATGAGAACCAGCTGTTTCCAGTCGCGCCAGGACCGAAGAAATCCCCGGCCCTGACGATGATCGCTCCAACACCAGCTTCAGATACCGCTTCCAGCCGCTTCTCCATCTCGACGCGGATCGCCCCCTTCTTCGTCAGCGGATGCTGCGGGCTTTCCTCCGTCGGCGCCGGCAGGGCGTCCGGACCGAAATTGTAGACGTTTCCAGGCAGTACGATGCGGGCGCCGACGGTGCGGGCAGCGGCGATCGTATTGTCCAACATCGGCAGCACCAGCGTTTCCCAGTTGCGGTACCCGGGCGGATTGACGGCGTGGACGATCACGTTGACGCCTTCAGCCGCCCTCAGGACGTCACCGGCATTCATTGCATCGCCCTGCACCCATTCGAAAGCCGGCTCACGCCTCGACACCTTGGCGGCGTCACGGTTGAGCGCCCGGATGCGCCAGCCGCGCGCAAGCAGCTTGCGGGCAACCGCGCCGCCGATACCGCCGGTGGCGCCGAGAACGAGGGCCGTCTTCTTCATTTCGCTGGTCATGACAATCATCTCCTTCGCTTGAATGGAAGGACTATGCCACCGGCCCTAAATAAACAAAATTGACGAAATAAATGCAGCTGCTATACAAAAATATATGAGCACCGAACCCAGCTGGGATTTCTACCGCGCTTTCCTGACCGTGCTTCAGCAAGGGTCGCTTTCGGCCGCCGCCCGCGAGTTGGGGCTGACGCAGCCGACCATAGGCCGCCATGTCGACGCATTGGAAACGGCAATCGGCGCCGAACTCTTCACCCGATCCCCAAACGGGCTGTTGCCGACCGACGCCGCATTGGCGCTGAAGCCCTATGCCGAGACGCTGGCGGCAACCACTGCCGCGCTTTTGCGCACCGCATCCGGCGAGCGCGATCGCGTGGCTGGAACCGTCAGGGTCAGCGCCAGCGAGGTCATCGCCGTCGAGGTGCTGCCTGGGCTTCTCGGTCCACTGCAGGAGACATATCCCGAACTCCAGATCGAGCTGTCGGCCTCCGACACGATAGAGGACCTGGTGAACCGCGAGGCCGATATCGCCGTGCGCATGGCCGAGCCGCAGCAGGGCGCGCTCGTCGTGCGCCGCATTGGCGATATCCCGCTCGGCTTCCATGCCCATCGCCGCTATCTCGAACGACACGGCATTCCGCACACCTTGGCTGACCTCGCAAACCATCGGCTCATCGGCTTCGACCGGCAGACGGCCTATGTCCGTATGGTGATGAAGCGCTACGCGGTTCCCGGCATCCATTTCTCCTACAGGACCGACAGCAATCTCGCCCAGCTTGCTGCGATCCGCGCCGCCGTCGGCATCGGCCTTTGCCAAATCGGGCTTGCACGTGAAAACCCCGATCTGGTGCACGTGCTGCCCGATGCTTTCGGCCTACCGCTCGGCACGTGGGTGGCGATGCATGAGAGCCTGAAGACCTCGCCGCGCTGCCGCACCACCTTTGACGCACTGGTCAAGGGGCTTCAGGACTATCACCGATATTCGACCCGCACATAACCTCCAAATCCGGAATCGATTTTCGCGAAGAATCATGCGCAAATTCAACGTGATTGAGCATCTAAAGCATGTCGCGCAAAAGTGTGCCGCGGTTTTGCGCTAACGACATGCGTAAAAACAAAGACCTAAAGCGCGAGGAGCGAATCTGAAGATCGCGACGCGCTTTAGAACCTGGCGTATCCGACGCGGGGTGCTGTAGCGGAAGAAGATGATGACCCACGATCCGGTTGAACTCGTGCCCTACGATCCGCAATGGCCAGAGACGTTTCGGCGCATCCGCGACAGGTTGCTCGTCTTGCTGCCGCAGGCGCGCTCCATCGATCACATCGGTAGCACGTCCATATCAGGCATGAGTGCCAAACCGCTGATCGATATCGACATCGTTCTTCCCGGCCTCGGGCACATCGAGGGTGCCACCGATGTGCTTCTGGCAGAAGGCTACGAACCGCGCGGCAATCGCTACGACGCCGAGGTCTGGGCATTTTTATCACGAGGTTCCGTGCCGCGGGAGCGCGTCTACCTCTGCCCGCTCGGCAATGGCACGCATCGAAACAGGCTGGCTTTCCGGGATTATCTCATCGCGCATCCGCAGGCAGCGGCCGATTATGCCGCGCTCAAACGCAGGCTGGCAGCCGAATTCAGGATGGACGGCGATCGCTATACGGCACATAAGCGCGAATTCGTCGACACGATCGTCGCGCGGGCTTTAACGGGCGACGATTAGGCTTCAGATGCCTTGCGAGGCCTCGGCCGAGCGGTCCTTCCACTGGCCGTCCACCACCTCGGTTTCCGGCCGGTCGCCGCCTTCGGCATATTCCTCATGCCACTTGCCGTTCTCGTCCTGCCAGCTGATCTCGGCGGAATCGCCGCCGACCTGCTGTTCGGCCGCGACGATACGCGCAGCTTCGACTGCCTCGGCATGGGTCGGGAATGCCTCGGAATAGACGCCTCCGAGCCGGTAGGCCCAACCGCCGTCATGCGGCACGACTTCGTAGACCACCTTGATCATGCATTCGTCTCCTCATCTTCTTGTTGCGCATTCGCACGCTTCCGGACAGGATCCGGATCATCGCGGCCGCTTGACGAGAATTCGAGGACGCCGCGATCTGCTTTTCGGCCCCGATGACATCAGTATTCCATTAAACGCCGAAGACTGCAAATGGGACTGGATCGATGCTTGCTTGATATGCGGAATCAGTGACTTAGATAAAACGCATGGATCGGGACAGGAGCTGAAGCTTGGGGATTGCATCACGCTTGAAAGAAGAGAAGTTTCTGGTCGCGGCACTTGTCGTTGCAGCGATCGCCTATTTCTTGGAACACGCGGTGATCGAGATGGGACGCGGCATCGCCCTGATCGCGGCCGCCGCCCTGGTCGGCACCATCGTTCTCGCCTCGATCCGCGTTGCCCATCACGCCGAGCTGCTCGCCGTGAAGGTTGGTGATCCCTATGGCACGATGATCCTGACGCTGTCGGCCGTCGCCGTCGAGGTTATCATTCTCGCGATCATGATGAGCGGCGAGAGTTCGCCGACACTGGTGCGCGACACGATCTATTCCGCCCTGATGCTCGATATCAACGGCATTCTGGGTCTCGCCGCCCTGCTCGGCGGCCTCAAGCATGGCGAACAGCCCTACAACGACAATTCGGGCAAGACCTACGGCGTGATGATCCTGACTGCCATCGGCATCTCGATGATCGTGCCGGAATTCGTGCCCGGCGACAAATGGCACTATTATTCCGCCTTCACCATCGTCGCGATGATTGCGCTCTACGGCCTCTTCCTGCGCATGCAGGTCGGCCAGCACAGCTATTTCTTCAGCTACAGTTATCCGCGCTCCGAACGGAAGAAAGAAGGTCCGGACGAGCATGGCCCCGACGAATCGACCGCAATCTCGATTGCCACCATTCTGGTCGGCGTCGTCATCATCGGCCTGCTGGCGGAGTTCATGGCCACCCTCATGACGGAGGGTCTGCGCGACAGCGGCGCGCCGATCGCGGTGACCGCGGTCGTCGTCGCGGCGATCTCAGCTGCCCCCGAAATTCTCACCGCCTTGAGGGCAGCCCTCAGGAACCGCATGCAGGCGACGGTCAATATTGCGATGGGCGCCTCCCTCTCCACGGTGATCCTGACGGTGCCGGTCATGGAGGCGATCGCACTCTATACCGGCCAGCCCTTCATCATGGCGATGACCCCGGTGCAGACGGTGATGGTGACGATCACCTTGATTGCCGCCGCGATCAATCTTAACGACGGCGAGACCAACGCCATCGAAGGCATGACCCATTTCATCCTCTTCGCCACCTTCGTCATGCTGACGGGGCTGGGGCTTTGAAGGCAGCGCGCTTAAACCCAATATTCGAACAGCCTTAATGGCAGCCAACGCCTGTCAGCACGGATCTGCGACCGTTATTCCTTCGACTTTTCGAGGAAACGCTGCTTACGGGTTTTCGGCTTGAAGCGCCGGAAGAAACCTTCGACGGCCCGAATGGATTTGGTGACGGACATCAGCCTGTCGATCTGGCTGTTGGCATTGTGAAGTCGCTCCGACAGGACCTCGGCCGCCGTCATCGCAATCTCGATCGGCGGCACCTGTGGAAATCGTTTGGCGAGCGCCGCATAGGGGCTGGCATCGACGCCACCCATCATCGAGATCGTGCCCATCCTGGCAAAGAGACGCAGGAATATCTGCTCGAACGTCCAATCGTGCACGTCGAAAACCTTCCACTTCTCGCTTCTCTTTGCCGAAAAGCCGGCAAGCAGGATCTTGCCCGGCAGTTGCAACTCGGCGAGCCAGAGCGCCAGCGCAAAGCCGCTCGTCGCGATCTTGCCTGTCGGATAGAGATCCCCGATCATCTGCGTCAGGTCGAGGTGACGGGCTCTGGCACCGTTGAAGCGGCTCTCCTCGCTGAAGTTTTCCTCGGGGGAAACGCGGATATTGACGACGCCCAGAAAACTGTCGCCGGCAAAGAAGCGCAGGACATCCGCCGCCTCGCGCCGGTGGACGATGTTGGCGCCCATCACGCCGCTGCGGGCAACCAGCACCGCATGGCCGGCGAAGGGTTCATCGAGCACCTTGTAGACATTGTTGAAGAAGACGTAGAGCGCTGTCTCCGGCAACTCGCTTCGCAGCCGCTCGAAATCGACCGCCTCGCTGTTTGCCACCAGCACGATGTGGGAATAGTGCGACAGCAGCGCCTTCCACGCTTCCGGCGTCAGGAAATGCAATCCGCCATCTGCGGCAGCCACGGTGTTGATATCGTTGGGGATCGATTCCATATCGGCTCACATGCACTTTCCAAGGACGCGCCTTACTAGCTGTTGCTGAAATAGGCGCGCATCCGTGCCAGTCGCGTCAGCCCGCCGATCTGCTTTCCCACATGCGAAAGAAAGCCCGCCACCCGGCCCGTCATCGACGGCTGTCTGCAGAAGGAAGCCCACGGCGTGTCGCGGAGATCCTCGATATAACGCCTGGCCATCTGCCGGTGCACCCAGGGAACGGTCGCCTGCCACGGTTTTTTCCGGCCGGTGAAATGAACGATCGCCGGCTGGCCGACGAAAGGCAGGAGGCCCGTCTGCGTGTTCCAGCGCGGATCGAGCGCCAGCCAGTCGCCGTCGAAGCTGACGTTCAGCGCATCCTGGTCGTTATTCTCGAAAAGATGCGACCGCTCCTGGAATATCTCCCGAGTCCTGGCAAAGAGCCCCTTCGCCCGGCAGGCCGACCAATCGAACAGCAGCACGCCGGCATTGAAATAGCGGCCGCCCTCGCGCATGCCGATCTTTCGCTGCCGGGCGCCGGCCTTCTCAGGAAAGGCCATGACATAATCGTCGACCGCGGCAAGCGCCTTGCCTTGAAAATCTCTGGTGAAGAGTTCGCCGACGGGTGCCACCGCCAGCACGTCGGCGTCGAGGTAAAGCAGGCGCTCGATATCATGGGGAATATGCAGATCCATGTAGAGCCGCGCCAGTGTCGCAGCCGACCAGCGGCCTCGCGCCTGCTTTGCCGTTTCCGGCGTATTATAGGGCAGCACGGTGATCGCCATATCGTGCAACCGCGCGAAATTTCCAACCTCGGCGATTTCGCTCGGCTTCAGGTCGATGCCGAGAAGCAAGAACTCCGCTGGCGAAGCCCCAAGATTGCGCTTGACGGAAAGCAGCGTGCAGCAAGCGGCCGGCAGCATGTTGACATCCGAACAGACGATCACCGCACTCTGCTGCAAAATCCCGGCCCCCCGAAGCGGCAACTTAAACTTGATGCCGGATATCTAGTGGGTTTGGCGGCTGCCCGCAACCGTAGATCACCGGCCGAACCATCGCTCCTCGTCACGTTTTGAATCGGAATTCAACGACTTGCGAGGCAAAGCGGAATCAACGCACTAAGGCCTTGAATCGGGACATGAGCCTAAAGTCGCAGCGCCAGCGGATGATCGACGAGCAGACGGTCGACTGTCGCAAGTTGCAGGCCCTCGACCTTGCATTGCGCCAGCAGCAATCGGTCGAAGGGATCGCACGTCTCCGGCTCCGGGTCGGCGGCGGTGATGACGTGCGGGACGTCGACGGGCAGGATCGTCAGCCCCGCCTCCCGGAGATAGATGGGAATGGTCTCCAGGGGCAATCCCGGCTGCAATTTGCCAAGCCTTGTCTTGATGGCAATTTCCCAGAGGCTGGCGACGCTGACGAAGCCGCTGACCGTACCATTCGAAAGCACCTGCTCGACACGCGGAAAACGTTCCGTCAGCTTCTTCTGTGCGATCGCGATTACCATGTGCGTGTCGAGCAGCACACGCATGGTCACGGCAGCGGCTTGAGAAGAAAATCTTCCGGCAAAGGGTCGTCGAAGTCATCGGCGATGTACATCTCCGTCCTCGTGACCCCCTTGGAACGAAGATAGGCCTCGCCGGCTTCCAGATCCAAACCGCCGCGCTTCTGATGCGGCACCAGATCGAACGCCGGCCGGCCGTTTCGCGTCACGACAATAGTCTCGCCTTGCTCGACCTCGCGGGCAAGCTCGGTCAGGCGGTTCTTCGCATCGCGGATCGAAACGGTCTTCATAAGCCAAATGTAGCCACATGCAGCCACATCGTCAACGTCGCTAAAAAAAGGCCCGCCGTCGCCGGCAGGCCTTCGATCGATCTTATCGCAGTCCGCTTACCTGCAAGCGGCGCAGAAGCGCTGGATGCGGCGGCAGGCTTCCTCGAGCTGCTCTTCCGACGTTGCATAGGAGATGCGGAAGTTCGGGCCGAGGCCGAAGGCCGAGCCTTGAACGACGGCAACGCCTTCGGATTCCAGGAGCTCGGAAACGAAATCTACGTCCGTCTCGATGACCTTGCCGGAGGGTGCGGTTTTGCCGATCAAGCCCTTGCAGGAAGGATAAACGTAGAAAGCGCCTTCCGGCACCGGGCAGACGATGCCCTTGGCCTGGTTCAGCATGGAAACGACGAGATCACGACGGCCTTCGAAGATCTTCTTATTTTCGGGGATGAAGTCCTGCGTACCGTTCAGCGCCTCGACGGCGGCCCACTGGGCAATCGACGTCGCCCCCGAGGTCTGCTGACCCTGGATCATGTCCATTGCCTTGATGAGCTGAATCGGGCCTGCAGCATAGCCGATACGCCAGCCGGTCATCGCATAGGCTTTGGAGACGCCGTTCATCGTCAGCGTGCGGTCGTAAAGCTTCGGCTCGACCTCGACAGGCGTCACGAACTTGAAGTCGCCATAAGTCAGGTGCTCGTACATGTCGTCGGTCAATATCCAGACGTGCGGATGCTTCATCAGCACGTCGGTCAGCGCCTTCAGCTCGTCCTGCGTATAGGCCGCACCCGTCGGGTTGGACGGCGAGTTGAAGATGAACCACTTGGTCTTCGGCGTGATCGCCTTTTCGAGATCGGCCGCCTGGAGCTTGAAGTCATGCTCCTGGGTGGCCGAAACGAAAATTGGCGTGCCGCCGCATAGCGCCACCATCTCCGGATAGGAAACCCAGTAGGGCGCCGGGATGACGACTTCATCGCCGGGGTTCAGCGTCGCCATGAAGGCGTTGAACAGGATTTGCTTGCCGCCGGTGCCGACGATCGTCTGCTCCCAGGAATATTCCAGGCCGTTTTCACGCTTGAACTTGGCAGCGATCGCCTTGCGCAATTCGGGAATACCGGACACCGGCGTGTACTTCGTCTCGCCGCGATTGATCGCGTCGATAGCCGCCTTCTTGATATTCTCGGGTGTATCGAAATCCGGCTCGCCCGCGCCGAGGCCAATCACATCACGTCCTTTTGCTTTCAGCTCGCGTGCTTTCTGGGAAACGGCGATGGTGGCTGAAGGCTTCACACGGGAAAGAGCATCGGCAAGGAAGGCCATGATATCGGTCCTAATGGTTGAAACGGGCAGAAAGCCGGGACCGGTGTTCTGCGCCTAGCTCTATGTCCAATGTATGACGGCATTTCAAGCGCAAAGGCGTGATGGGGGCAATGATTCTTATTGATCGTTTCGCCGCATCGGCGAGCTGGGTCGCCGCCCTTTTCGGCAAGGCTTGCGGCGCGCAGTCGAAGCACTCCGCGCGACTCCAAAGTCAACCTCTTGAGACCATCGGGATTTATCCGTTTCCGCGAAGTCATCCCCATGCCGGGAGTTCAAGTTTATCGCCGGCATCGGCGATCCCTTCGCAGTCTACTACAGCAGGGCACGCGGCTGGGTGTTCCCGGCTGGCGGCGGCGATGTCGAATGGTCGAAATTCGTCGCGGATGACGCCACCGCGATCGCGCACCTCGAGGAACTGGCGCGCAGGGCGAAGAGACCATCAGTTTTCGTCATCGCCACCAATAAGCCGCAACAAATGCCGCACACCGCCGCAATTCGGTCGTGAGCGCGCCGAGATCGAAGCCGCATCATTGCGCCATCCAAATTGGTTATTGAGGGTCGCCAATGTTTCTGGAAGACGAGTTTGCCATCGGGCGCATGCGCATGCGCCGGATCTCCGTTTCATTTCTGGTCGCCATCATCGCCTTTGTTGCCTGCGTTGCCGCAACACTTGGTCTTGCCTCCGCCGAAACGCAGCAGACATCCAGCCAGCTCGCAGCGCTTGTCCAACCGGACGACGTCAACAGCCGTTCGCTGCTCTTTCCGTCGAAGGAGCCAGGCTCCTCGCCACAGCTGAAGACCGACATCGCAATCGATCTCTCCGGGCCGATCGCCGAGGCCGCCACCATGATCGCGCACAAGTCCTCGACCGCGAACCTGCCGCAGACAGCGATACACGCCGACGAGCAGATCACGCAGGGGTTCACTATGCTGCTCCTGGCGCTGATGGCGGCAAGCGGGCTGGCAGTCTGGCGTCGTCGCCTCAAGGGCATCGTCATGATCGGAGCCAAGCGCGATGGTCGCTAGATCAGCTACAGTTGACAATGAGGGAGCGGCCGAATTCGAGCCGCTTCCGACCTATCTGGAACTCGCGCTGGCCGCCGCCACGGCCCACGACATGCCGAAGAGGCGGCAAAGGAAAGGTTTTTTCCTCTGGCGCCTTTCTTCGACCGAACGGGCGATCGCCTTTGCCATTGCCGGTCTTGTCGTTTACGGCATCGCGCTGATTGGCGATGGTTTCCTGCTGAAGGCGAGGGCCGAACTGATCGACATCAAGGCGACCGGCTCCGTTCAACCGGTAAACACAAAGCCGTTATTGCAGGTCGAATAAGGGTTGAAGCTCCCCCTGCCCGCTCCACGTTCGGACTGGAGAGACGACCGGGGAAGCAAGATGAAGAGACTGTCCGTCTTCCATTTCGTAGCAGTGCTGTTCCTGTTCGGCGCTGTGTCCGCCGATGCGGCCGATACCGTCAATACGCAAGGCCCCGCAGTTCGTGTCGAAAAGCTCGCCGACGGCCTCGATCATCCCTGGGCGGTCGAGGTATTGCCCGATAGCGCCTATCTCGTCACCGAGCGGCCCGGCCGCATGCGCATCATCCGCGACGGCAAGATCTCCGATCCGATCGGCGGCGTACCCAAAGTCAGTGCCCGCGGCCAGGGCGGCCTGATGGACGTGGCGCTCGCTCCGGACTTTGCGACATCCAGAAAGATCTATTTCACCGCCTCCATCGCCAATGCTCAGGGCTCCGGCACAGAAGCCTTCAGCGCCATGCTTTCCGCTGACGAGAAGAAACTGAGCGCCGTGACACCTGTTTTCACCATGCGGCGCTTCACCTCCGGCAATATCCAGTACGGCTCACGCATTGCCATTGCCCATGATGGTTCGCTGTTCATCAGCATCGGCGACCGTGGCGACCGCGACCGCTCACAGGACTGGCAGGATGACGCCGGCGCGATCATCCACATCAATGCCGATGGCAGCATCCCGGCCGACAATCCGTTCAAGGACGGCGGCCAGGCGCTGCCGGAAATCTGGTCGAAAGGCCACCGCAACCCCCAGGGTATCGCCTTCGATAACAAGGATGGCAAGCTCTATACCGTCGAACACGGCGCGCGCGGCGGCGACGAAATCAACCAGCCCGAGGCAGGCAAGAACTACGGCTGGCCGATCATCACCTATGGCCGCGACTATTCAGGTGTGGAAATCGGCGAAGGCACCGCGAGGAAAGGGCTGGAACAACCGCTGCATTACTGGGATCCTTCGATTGCCCCTGGTGCGCTCACCATCTATCGCGGCGCCATGTTCCCGGAATGGGACGGCAATTTCCTCGTCGCGGCGCTGAAGTTCCAGTTGCTCTCGCGCATGCAGCGCGACGAAAGCGGCGCCTTCGTCGCCGAGGAGCGCCTGTTCGAGGGTGAATACGGCCGGATCCGCGATGTCGTCGTCGCACCCGACGGCGCGCTGCTGATGGTGACCGACGAGGACAACGGGTCGCTGCTCAGGGTTTCGCGCGCTGAGGCCACCAACGGCTGAAGGATCACAACGCGCCACGCAACGCCTTGCGGAGGACGAATTTCAGTCCGGACCAGGTCTCATCGACGGCGCAGACCTTGACGTCGACAAGGCCGGTCGGAAGAAGGACCTCTCGTAGCACATCCTCGGTGACATCCGTCGGCACCCGCGAACTCTTCTTTGGCCAGGAAATCCAGAGGATGCCATCGGGTCTCAGAACACGAAAAAGCGCGGACGCGAGAGACTCCAACGTAGCTCGCTCGGTCGTAAACAGATGCACATAGTCAAACGCCCGCCGAGGCGTTTCGGGAAGCACAAGGGCGACCGAGGCAAAGCCGTCGAAGCCACAGATCTCGCCAATCGTTTCGGGAACGCCGAGAAGAGCAGCCGCCTGCCCGCGCGCGAGGCCGAGCTTCTTGGTGAGCGGCGTGCCAGAATAGCCTGCCGTCCCGGGCATCGCCGCCATGTCGCCGGCCAGCCGGCCTTCTTCGCGTTGCATGCTGTCACCTACGCCAACCGGCAATATAGTCTTCACCCTTGCCGAACGGAACCGCAACTGCTAACCGCTGGACCACATCCCTTCCCCATCGAGGACGACATGACGCGCGCTCAGGCGAACCTTCTCCTATTGTTTGCAGCCGCCATCTGGGGCGGCGGCTTCGTCGCGCAATCGACGGCGATGAAGGCGATCGGCCCCTTCTGGTTCATTGCCCTGCGTTTCACCGTCGCCACGCTGGCCGTGCTGCCCTTCGTCGTTTTCGAAGCGCGCAACGCCAAGGTGAAGACAAGCGCACGCCATGCGAAACTCTATATTCTGACCGGCCTTGCCCTTTTCGGCGGCGCAGCCACGCAGCAAATCGGGCTGCAGACGACGAGTGTGACGAATTCGAGCTTCATCACCGGCCTCTATGTCGTCTTCGTCCCGCTGATCGCCGTGTTCTTCCTGCGTCGTGCCCCGCACTGGATCATCTGGCCGGGCGCGCTGATGGCTGTCACCGGTATCTATCTCCTGTCCGGCGGTCACCTCTCGGCCCTTTCATCAGGCGATCTCCTGACGGTCGTCTGCGCCGTCTTCTGGGCAATCCAGATCACCCTTGCCGGCACGACTGTTTCTGCAACCGGACGGCCGCTCGCGCTCTCGGCCACGCAATTCGCCGTCACCGCAGTCTGCGCGCTTGCCATTGCCGCAATCGTCGAACCGATCAGCCTCTCTGCGATACGGGCCGCAGCACCTGAGATCGTCTATGTCGGCATCTTCTCCTCGGGCCTGGCCTTCGTGCTGCAGGTGATCGCCCAACGTTACACCACACCCTCGCAGGCAGCGATCTTCCTCTCCTCTGAAGCGCTCTTCGGCGCCTCGCTCGCAGCCCTGCTGCTGGGCGAGACGATGCCGGTGACCGGCTATGCAGGTTGCGCTCTGATGTTTATCGCTATGCTTGTGGTCGAACTCGTGCCGGGATTTGCCCGGCGACGCCTGCCAGCCGCCTGAACACGCGTCCAAATACGGGTGAGTCACGCCTCGACGAAAAATTTGTCGGATACGCCAAGACGCGTTCACGTTGCATTATTGGGAAAATCTGCTCCGAACTTATATTGCAGACGATATAAAACGTTAATCATTCGCCTATCTTCGAAGAAAATTTTGCGTTTTTGCGCAAATTGGATATTCGCCGGGGGGTGCCCCGCACCGCACGCTAAAAACTTTTGCTTGCCAAAATCCTTTAAACGCAGCACTCTCAGCGTGTTCGGGCATTTTGCGAGCATGGGAAGTCCTTAAGTATTTGCGCGCCGGGAACGCTAATATCCCGGTCAGCCGGTTCCGAAAATGGCGGGCGAAGTCCTGCCTGGAGCAGGCCGAGGTAGAGGGGACCTTTTTCTCACATTTCAAGAATTGCCTGCCTACACCTCCCGCAAGGAGGCAATGCTATGATGCTGCCCGTGTGGATGGCGGGCGGAGAGAAAAGGGACCTTACGCATGGCAGAGACTGGCACTGTAAAATTCTTCAATACCGACAAAGGCTTCGGCTTCATCAAGCCGGACCGGGGCGGCGCCGATATCTTCGTTCACATTTCTGCCGTTCAAGCCTCTGGGCTGGCCGGCCTGACGGAAAACCAGAAGGTAAGCTTCGACACGGAGCCGGATCGCCGCGGGAAGGGGCCTAAGGCCGTCAATCTGCAGGTTTCGGGCTGAACCTCTGAACAAAGCTGTCGAATTCGAGTTGAAGCCCGGCAGCAATGCCGGGTTTTGTCGTTCAGCCTTCGTTCAGCCACCAATCTATACGACTGCCATCATCGAGAAAGGAACCGGCGTTCGGTTCCCGGGATTAGGACCTACGCTGATGAACAGGCTCGCAAAAACTCTTCTGCTGACGGCAACGGCTGCTGCGCTTACCCTCTCCGCCATTGGCGATGCATCGGCCGGCGACCGTCATTGGCACCATCACAACGGCAACGATGCGCTCGTCGGCGGCGCCGTTGGTCTCGCCACCGGCCTGATCGTCGGCTCGGCCATCGCCAATGCCAATAACGGTCCTGCATACGAAGAGCGCCGCTACATCGACCCGGCCTACGAGCCGGATTATTACGAGCCCGCTCCGGTCTATCGCGCCCCGCGTCGCGTCTATGTCGAGCAGCCGCAATATGTCGAGCAGCCGCGATACTATGCGCCGGTCCGCACGGCGGTGGAGCCCTGGTCGCCGCAGTGGGAGCGTTACTGCTCTTACCGCTACCGCTCTTTCGATCCGCGTAGCGGCACCTATATCGGCAATGACGGCCGCAGCCATTTCTGCACCGCCGGCTGACCTCTCTAAAGCACGTCGCTTCAAACTTGATTCACCCGACGCGCTTTAGCTCCTTGTTTTTATTATCGCCGATGCTACGCGCCGCTTCGAGCGGCGCTTTCTTTTGTCGATTCGTCAGCCGATTCTGCTCAAAGGATATCGGCATCGGGTTCGAAATCGGTCGAGACGCTGACCGCTCGCCATTCCCGATCAGCGTCGATACGCGCTGCATCCGCTTTCTCGACATTGCGGACAGCATCGCTGCCAAGCAGCAGCCGGAGGGGCGGTGCATCGAGGCCGGCGATATGGATGACCACCGCAGCCGCTTTGGCAGGATCTCCGGGCTGGCGACCATTATACTCGCGTTGGAAGCGCACGGTAGCGCCGACCGTCTCCGCATAGTCCTGCCGCCCTTCGGCCAGCACCGTCGAGGCCCCGGCGAAATCGGTTCTGAAGCCGCCGGGCTCGATCACCGTCACCCTGATGCCGAATGGCGCGACCTCTTTCGCCAACACCTCGGAAAAGCCCTCGACACCGAATTTCGCCGCCGAATAGGCGCCGCGCCCGGCAGGACCGATACGGCCGCCGACGGATGAGAACTGGATGATATGCCCTGCCTCCTGTTTGCGCATCAGGGCGATGACCGCCTTGGTCATGATGATCGTGCCGAACAGATTGGCCTCGATCTGCGCTCGGAAATCGGCAAGACTGGTATCTTCGATCGAAGAGACATTGCCGTAACCGGCATTGTTGACAAGCACGTCGATGCGCCCGAACCGCTTCACACCGGCCTCGACCGCTGCCGCTGCCGCCGTCTCGTCGGTCACGTTGAGCGCGACCGTCAGCACCTGGCCGCCATACCGCTCTGACAGATCGGCAAGTTGGACCGGATCGCGCGCCGTCGCCACCAGATTGTCGCCGGAGGCTAAAACCGCCTCCGCCATCGCTCGACCGAGACCGCGCGAACTTCCTGTAATCAACCAGACCCTGGACATCGGAAACCTTTCCTTCTTGGTTCCCGGCTCATGTATGGTCTATTGTATCCGATCGAAAGAAGGTACCCCGGCGATCTATACATACCTTGAGGTAACTGACTTGCCCAGCGACATGTTCGATTTCTGCAGCAGCATGACGGACGAACAGGATGGGCGCGCCCGCGAACTGATCGAGCGGGCGGCGTCGAAATGGCCGCTACGCATTTTGCACGTGCTATCCGATGCGGGCGCACCCCTGCGCTTCTCGCGCCTCATGGAAAGGGTCGAGGGCATCAGCCAGAAGGTGCTGACGCAGACGCTGCGCACCCTCGAAAGAGATGGCCTCATCATCCGCACGCTCTATCCGCAAGTTCCGCCGCGCGTTGAATATGAGTTGACGCCGCTCGGACGCGACCTTCTCATACAGGTCGCCGCCCTCTGGCGTTGGATCGTTGAGCATCTGGGCGATTTCGACGCGCGCAAAGCCGTGAAGCTAAATGCTGCCGATGATTAAAGCATGTCGCGCAAAAGTGTGCCGCGGTTTTGCGGCAACGACGTGCGCAAAAACAAAGACCTAAAGCGCAAAGAGCGAATCTGAAAGACCGCGAGGCGCTTTAGGCGGGAATGCGGATCGTTGCCCTCAGTCCGCCGAGCGGGCTGTCGGCGAGGGTGACATTACCGCCGTGGCTGCGGGCGATGTCGCGGGCGATTGCAAGGCCAAGGCCGGTGCCCGACGCATCGAGGTTACGCGCCGCGTCCAGTCGGAAGAACGGCTTGAACACGTCCTCGCGGTTCTTTTCCGGAATACCCGGTCCATCATCGTCGAAGATGACGGTCAGCCATTTGGCATTGTGCTTGGCTTCGATATCGAGCCTGCCGGCATAACGGCGCGCATTCGAGGCTAGGTTGGTGACGAGACGCATGAAAGCGTTCGGCCTGACGGATATGTCGTCATCGCCTTCGATGGAATAGCTGAATGTCTTGCCGTGCAGAGCGAAATCGGATTCCAGCTTTGCGAAGATCTCGCTGAGTTTCAGCTCGCCGACATCCTCTTCGACCTCACCGCGTGCGAAGGCCGTATAGGCCTCCAGCATGGCCTGCATATCGTTGACGTCGTCGTTCAGCCCATGCAGGTCGGGATTGTCGCCAGCGAGCGCCAGCTGCAGTTTGAAGCGGGTGAGGATGGTGCGCAGATCATGGCTGACGCCGGAGAGCATAGCGGTCCGCTGCTCGATCTGCCGTTCGATTCGCTCGCGCATCAGGATGAAGGCAAGGCCGGCGCGCCTGACCTCGTCGGCACCGCGCGGATAGAAATCATCGGGCTTCTGCCCCTTGCCGAAGCTTTCGGCCGCCCGCGCCAAGGTCAGGATCGGCCGGATCTGCCCGCGCAGGAAGAGGATCGAGATGCCGATCAGCACCAGCGAGGTGCCGACCATCCAGACGATGAAGATATGCGTGTTCGAGGCATAGGTCTGGCTGCGCTTGGTCAGCACCCTGAGGATCTTGTTGTCTAGCTTGATGCGGATCTCGACGAGGTTCGAGTTGCCGACCGTGTCGATCCAGAAAGGCCGATGGATCTCGTCGGTGATCTCGTCGCTGAGGATTCCGTCGAGGATCGAGAAGAACGGCTTGACGCGCGGCGGCGGCAGGTCGCCGTCCGGCTCGATCGAGATCTGCAGGCTGAGTTGATCGCGGGCGATGCGGATGATCTCGTTATAGTCCGAATTCTGCGGGTAGGTCTCGATGATCTCGATGATCGCGGCGATGTCGCGGGTGACGGCAAGCGACAGTCGCTCCGTCACCATCTGCCAGTGGCGCTCCATGAAAACGGCGGCGACGACGGATTGCAGCAGCACCATCGGAATGATGATGATCAGCAGCGAGCGGGCGTAAAGCCCGGTCGGCAGCCGCCGGCGCAGCCAGCGGACGATCGAGCGCCAGCCCGGCTCAGAAGTGCGGTCTTCGCGCCGCAAGCTGTCGATCGTCACCATCAGCGCCGGTCCTGGCCTCTATCCTCAGATCTAAAGCACGTCGCGATCTTTCAGATTCGCTCCTTGCGCTTTAGCTCTTTATTTTCTCGCATGTCGTTGCCGCAAAACCGCTGCACACTTTTGCGCGACATGCTTTTAGTCGATACTCAGCCTGTATCCGATGCCGCGCACGGTCTGCAGCCAGACGGGATTGGCCGGATCATCCTCGATCTTACGCCGCAGCCGGTTGATCTGCACGTCGATCGTGCGCTCGCCGACCTCTGTGTCGTTGCCGATCAGTTCATGGCGGGGGATCGTATCACCGGCGCGCCGTGCAAAGAGCAGCATGATCTCCTGTTCGCGGTCGGTGAGCCGGATCACCTCGCTGGCCTTCTTCAGCTCCTTGCGGGTGAGCGAGAAAGTATAAGGGCCGAACATCACTTGTTCGATTTTCGGTCCTTCACCACCGGCATTGCGACGGAGGATATTGTTGATGCGCAGCACCAGTTCGCGAGGGTCGAAGGGCTTGGAAAGATAGTCGTCGGCCCCCGCCTCGAGGCCTTCGATCCGATTGCCCGATTCCGCCAGCGCCGTCAGCATGATGATCGGCACATTCTTGATGGCGCGAAGCCCGCGGGTGACGTCTATGCCCGATTCGCCGGGCATCATCACATCCATGATGATCAGGTCGAAATCGAGACCCGTAAGCTTGCGTTGCGCCTCGGCGCCGTCGGCAGCGACAGTGACGCGGAAGCCGTTCTCGGCGAGATAACGATTGAGCAGCGCGCGGATGCGCGAATCGTCATCGACCACCAGCAGGTGCGCCGCATCGTCGGAAATACCTGTCTTGACCGCCATTCAATCCGCCTTCTGTCTGTCCCGCATGCCCCTGAGGAAAGCTTTTACGCCCTCCCGCGACTCCGCAGAAGCCCCTTCGAATGCCCGCTCAATGCGGCGCGATTGCGGCTCGGCAAGAGCAAGCGCCAGCTCTCGCCCCGATTTCGTTGGATAGAGCTTGCGCTGCCGCCGGTCCTCGGGGCCTGCCACCTGGCGAATATACCCTGAATCGATCAGCTGTTTCAGCACCCTTGCAAGGCTCTGCTTGGTAATCCTCAGCGTATCGAGAAGATCGGCAACCGTCATGCCGGGGTTGCGGTTGACGAAATGCACGACGCGGTGATGCGCCCGCCCGAAGCCGCTTGTTTCGAGGATGGCGTCAGGATCCGAAACGAAGTCGCGATAGGCGAAGAAGAACAGCTCGATGATCTCGAAATCGATGATGTCGGTATCTTCCATCGGCATGGCCAGCGGCTCCGGCTTGCCTGTTTTCGGGCCGGTCTGTCGTGACACGCGGCATTTCCTTTCTCTTCCCGCCCCCGCGGGAAACTTTCGCCAAGATATGTCAGCTTGTTAGTTTTCCGGCCTCTGCGGGAGGCCCGCACGGGCTTTTATATCCTTAGCATTTCCCTGGAAACCAAGGCCCGCCCGGCACTCCGACGCAATACGTGATTTTCCCTTGCGTCTGTGGATAAAACGTAATGGGGACAACAATCAACAGGCATGGCGCGTGAAGCGCCGGAGGAGACTAGGGATGGCTTCAGTTAACCCGACCGAGAAGCTGAAGGGCATCCGCCTCGATGTCGCCGAATACCGCCGCCCCGATCCGAAGACGGCGCCCTGCGCCTCCAAGGCCACCGGTCTTTATGTGATCCGCACCATTTCCAAGCATGCTGCCGAAGCCAAGGGCTATGCCGATGCGATGATGCTCGATTATCGCGGCCAGGTCGCCGAAGCGACAGACGCCAACATCTTCTTCATCAAGGACGGCGTCATTCACACACCGACCCCGGATTGCTTCCTCAACGGCATCACCCGCCAGACCGTCATCGAACTTGCCAAACGCCGCGGCAGCGAGGTCATCGACCGCGCGATCCTGCCGGAAGAACTTCCCAGCTTCAGCGAGTGCTTCCTCACCGGCTCGGCTGCTGAAGTGACGCCGGTTTCCGAAATCGGCCCGCATCGCTTCACGCCGTCGACGATTTCCGAGACGTGGATGAACGACGACAGGAAGGAAGTCTATCCGGCGGCGGTTGCTGCCGGAGAGACCCTTCAAGCGATTAGCTCAGCAATTCAAAGCGTTACGGCGCCGCACGGCCCAAAGACGCGCGGCGCGAAGCTGAACGCCGGCCGGGCATTTACCGATGCGCCCGCGACATGACCAGTCCGGCGAGCGTCGACAGAATGCCGCCGCCGATCAGGCCGCCGATACCGTCGGCGATCAGGCCGGTCACAGCCGCCTCCCCGCCAACCATGCTGAGCAGCATGCCGCCGCCGATGCCGCCGATCGCGCCGGCGATCGTACGGGCGACGACGTTGATCGCATTCTGCTTCAAGGCGGCGCTCGCAGCATTGCCGCCGATGGCACCGGCAATCAACTGTGTGACGAGTGGAAGTAGCGCTTCCATGACTTTCCTCCTCTGGCGATCTCCCCGATCGCCGTTTATATGCCGAACCTTCGGCATGTTAGCATTTTATCATATTCAGGAGGAAAGCGTTAAGAAAAAATCAACCCATGCGGGAGGCAAGGGATGAAGCAGACGGGGCTGGAAACGAGGCTGCCAGCCGACCGCCTCGTTGTGTTTTTACCGGTTACATCACTGATAAACGTAGACGATCCGGCGTGTACCGGGATCGACCAGCACCGGCCGATCGTTGATCCTGGTATAGCGATACTCGTAATCCGGGATCGTCTGGAAGGTGACGTCGCCAGGGACTTCGGCGCCGACGACGACATCGCCGCCGAGCTGCACCGTCTGGCCGGGATTGGCGTCGATATAGGTGCGGACCGTTTCGGGCGGAGTAATGGTCTCGACAGCCCCGACCGGGCCGAGCAACTCATCGCCCGGCGCCGGCTGCGGATCAACCGGGACGACACTGGCGGTCGATTCGTAGGTCACGACGGGAACGCCGATCTCGGCGCGGTGCTGTTCGACGATGACCTGGCTGCCGCCTTGGTCGACCTGCAGATAATCGGCATACACCCAGCCGCGCATGCCGTTGACGTCGACACGGCACCAGCGGCTGCCTTCGATGCAGCCATCAAGCACCGCGGTCGAGCCGCGCGTGGCAAGACCAACTGCCGGATATTGCGGGCCGGGGCCGGCGCGGACGTTGAGATCGTTGACGGTCGTCGCCGTCATCTCCGCCTGCGCAAGGCCACCGGTCGCCAGGAGCGCGACCCCCGCCAGCAGAATGTTTCTCTTCAAGGTCATGTGAGCGTCTCCTTAGTTTCGATGGGCTGACAACGCGCGGCATTCCACGATGTTCCCAGGCGCTCCGCAGTGCAAAGCGCTACGCTCAGTCGGCATTAGGCAAGCGATTGAATTTTTAGGATAAAATCCGATTTCAATGACATCCAGCGACAGGGTGGAGATCCATAAACTCTTGTTTCAGCGCGTCTTTTTGCCGTGAACCGCGCCTCTAAGGCAGAAGATTCCGGCTGTCCTTCGCACGGTTTCGGACTATACCCTGAGCATCCGAGACACCAAGCGAGGCACTTATGGGCATGCTCCAGGCCGGCATCATTCCGGTGACACCCTTCCAGCAGAACTGCACGATCTTCTTCGATGCAGACACCAAGGAAGGCGTCGTCGTCGATCCGGGCGGCGATGTGCCGCTCATCCTGCAATCGATCGCGGAGAACGGTTTGGTCATCAAGGAAATCTGGCTGACGCATGGACATCTCGACCATGCCGGCGGTGCCACCGAATTGAAGGAGGCCCTCGGCATCGACGTTGTCGGCCCGCATCAGGACGACCTGCCGCTGCTGCAGCGGATCGAGACCCAGGCTGAAAAATACGGCATATCGGGCTTGCGCAACACCCTGCCCGACCGCTGGCTGAAGGATGGCGACAAGATCGCGTTCGGTACCCACGAATTCGAGGTCTACCACACGCCCGGCCACGCCCCCGGCCACGTCATCTATTTCAACCGGACGCAGAATTTCGCCCATCTCGGCGACGTGCTCTTCAATGGCTCAATCGGCCGCACCGACCTGCCGGGCGGCAATCATCAGCAGCTTCTCGATTCGATCCGCGACAAGGTGCTGCCGCTCGGTGACGACGTCGGTTTCATCTGCGGCCACGGCCCTGGCAGCCGCATCGGCGACGAACGGCGAAGCAATCCGTTTCTAAAGGGTATTTAAGCCGGTGAAGATCCGGCAAGAGCGCATCGGACGAAAAGCCGATGAATGGTGTGAGCTTACGCTCACATTATCTTGCTACCGTTCGGCACCGGCCGTTCGACGGCAGCAAGCACGATCGCGCCGCTCTCATCCTCGAAGCCCAGCGTCAGTACCTCCGAGCGGAACGGCCCGATCTGGCGTGGCGGGAAATTGACGACGCCGAGCACCTGCCGGCCGATCAGGCTTTCCGGCGTATAATGCACGGTGATCTGGGCCGAGGATTTCTTCGTGCCGATCTCGGGACCGAAATCGATCACCAGCTTGAATGCCGGCTTTCGCGCTTCCGGAAAGGGGCTGGCCTCGACGATCGTACCGACACGGATGTCGACACGCTCAAAATCGGCGTAGGTGATCTCTTCGGCCATATCGTCTCCGTCAGCCGGCCAGCTCTTCGGCCCGCTTGCGCGCCGCCGCCAGCGCTGCGTCGAACAGAGGCTGCATGCCGTCTTCGGCCATCAGCACGGCGAGTGCCGCCGCCGTCGTGCCGCCGGGAGAGGTCACATTCTGCCGCAGCCGCGAAGCGTCGTCGGGGGACTGGTGCAAGAGTTCACCAGCCCCCGCGACTGTTTCCCGCGCAAGACGCATGGCGAGGTCCGCCTGCAAGCCGAGTTTACGGCCCGCTTCCGCCATACATTCGACGAGATAAAACACATAGGCAGGACCGCTGCCCGAAAGCGCCGTCACGGCATCGATATCGGCCTCTGCAGGCACCCATTCGACCGGACCCGAGACGCTGAGAAGGGAATGGACACGCTCGCGCTGCAGATTGCTCACCCCCGAATTGGCAAAGGCGCCGGTGACGCCGCGCCCGACCATGGCCGGCGTATTCGGCATGGCCCGCACCATGGCGGCTTTGCCCAGATGTTTCTCGAGGAAACCGAGCGTCTTGCCGGCCGCAACCGAGACGACGACAGTTTCCGGCCCGACGACACTCTTCACCGCCGGCAACACCGTCTCCATTACCTGCGGCTTGACCGCCAGAAACAGCACGCTTGCCTTCAAATGCGCCGGAGCCGCGATCACATGGGTCGCGCCGGCCTCGTTGATCGTCGCCAGCATCGCCGGCGACGGGCTGGGATCGACGACAAGAACGGCCGAGCCCGGAACACCGCTTTTCAGCCAGCCGGAGAGCATCGCCCCGCCCATGTTGCCGGCACCGATCAGGACGACGGGGTTTGTCGAGGAAAAAGCGTTCGCCGGCATCTTATGCCTCGCCGACTGTTTCGAACAACACGGCTTCCATCGCCTTCGTCGCTTCCATGCCGGACCAGACGACGAACTGGAATGCCTGGAAATAGGCTTCGCAGGTGTCGAGCGCGCTGGAAAGCAGCACTTCGACCTGGCGATTGGTCGGCTCCGCGCCGCCGGCAAGCAGCAGCGATTGGCGGAAAATGACGACATCTTCCTGGCGCCAGAGGTCGAAATGCCCCATCAGCACCTGCCCATTGATCGCCGAGAGCAGCTTGACCACCTCGTTGACCCTGATGTCGGGAACTTTGATATCGAAGGCGCAGCCAAGGTGCAGCGCCTCGAATTCCTCCATCCAGGAGAAGGAGACGTGGTAGTCCGTCCAGCGCCCCTCGACCGTCATCGCGATCTCGTCCTCGCCGGACCGTTCGAACGACCAGTCGTTGTTGGAGGCAACGTACTCGATCATATCGACCGGGTTCGACTGACGCTCGACTTCCAATTCCATCAGGTTCATGCAGCACCTTCTTGACCGGAACGAATGCGACCTAACTTGGTGTACACACACAAGAAAAGACACACGCAAATACCGGAACCACCACTCGGATGATCGTTGAACCGCTGCCAGACTTAACGCAGATAACCTGCCCGGAGCTTACCAAGTCACTTCGAATCATCATTTAAAATCAGTGTATAATGCGCCTTGCCCCCTGCCAGCCCCCTGAGGGGAAAATAGGCCGGACCACTGTGGAAAGGCTCTTCGAAATTCAATTCAGAAGGGAGAATAAGCGACTCTGCGAATTGGCTTTTTTGGCAGTGTCCACAGGTGGAAAAACTCACCTGAATTTTTTGTGACGGATGCGGTGTGTGGCACGAAGGCAACGCCGCATCTGCGTCATATCGGGACTTTCAGCCATGTCGCGCAAAAGTGTTCAGCGGCTTTGCGCGACATGCGGGAAAACGAAGACCTGAAGCGCACGGAGCGAATCTAAAAAGACCGCGACGCGCTTTAGTGACCGTCGCCGGCAAGCCTCGCCTCGAGCGCCGCGATGCGGGCGGCAAGCGCCTCGTTCTCGTCGCGCGCCTTGATCGCCATCTCGCGCACCGCCTCGAACTCCTCGCGCTTGACGATATCCATGCTGTTCAGCCAACGCTCCGCCTGAGCGTTGAAGGCGGTCTCGATCTCCTTGCGGACGCCCTGGGCGGCGCCGGCCGCATCGGTCATCAGCTTGGCGAATTCGTCCATGATGCGGTTCGTTCCGGTCGTCATGGCGGTTTTCTCCCTTCGCATGAGGTGAATTCAGCCCTTCGGGGCCTCGAAGATTGAGGTAGGGCTTCGCTAGCCGCGATGCAAGCGCTTTGCATGGGATAACCGTGGCTGAACCGGCTGCGAAAGGGCCATCACGAACAATGGACTTGACCGTCCGGGATCGCGGCGGCATGTTCCGCGCAAACAAACAGGTGGGAAAACCTTGCCGACAGCAGCCAATCTCCTTGCCATCATGCCTTTCCCTGACATCGATCCGATCGCCTTTTCGGTCGGCCCGTTGGCGATTCATTGGTACGGTCTTGCTTATGTCGCCGGCATCCTGCTCGGCTGGGCCTATGCGCGCCGCCTGGCCGCCAATGACGGACTCTGGCCGGGCAATGTCTCGCCGATCTCACGGACGCAGCTTGACGATTTCATTGTCTGGGCAGCCCTTGGCGTCGTCCTCGGCGGTCGTCTCGGCTATATTTTCTTCTATGATCTCCCCGCCGTCCTGCGCAGTCCCGTGCGCGCGCTCGAGATCTGGAACGGCGGCATGTCCTTCCATGGCGGCCTCACCGGCACGACGATCGCCATGATCTTGTTTGCCCGCCGCAACGGCATCCCGATCTGGAGCTTGTTCGACATCGTCGCCACTGTCGTTCCCTTCGGCCTCTTCTTCGGCCGCATCGCCAATTTCATCAATGGCGAGCTCTGGGGCCGGTTGACCGACGTGCCCTGGGCCGTGGTCTTCCCGAGCGGCGGTCCGTTCGCCCGCCACCCAAGCCAGCTTTACGAAGCCGGCCTCGAAGGCATCGTTCTTCTGCTGGTGTTGGCCGCTCTCGTTTACGGCATGCGCGCGCTGAAAAGCCCCGGCTTTATCACCGGTGTTTTCGTCTGCTGTTATGCGCTGTCGCGCATCTTCGTCGAATTTTTCCGCGAGCCTGACGCCCAGCTCGGTTACCTCCTCGGCACGAACTGGCTGACTATGGGCATGGTGCTCTCCTCCCCGATGATCCTGCTTGGCCTCTGGGCGATGCTCAGAGCCCGCCGCCAGGCTGCGCTGCAGCTCTGAAAATTCCAGGACGCGCGACATGACCACCGCTCTAGGCGAAAAGATCAAGGCGATCATCCAGGCCAACGGCCCGATCAGCGTCACCGATTATTTCTCGCTCTGCCTGGCCGATCCCGAACACGGCTATTACCGCACCCGCGAGCCCTTCGGCCGTTCGGGTGATTTCGTTACCGCGCCCGAGGTCAGCCAGATCTTCGGCGAAATGATCGGCGTCTTCATCGTCCATGCCTGGCAACGTCATGGCGCGCCGGCGGGCGTCCGCCTCGTCGAGATCGGCCCCGGCCGCGGCACCATGATGGCCGACATGCTGCGCGTCATCTCCCGCATCGCCCCGCCGCTTTTCAACGCCATGACCGTGCATCTCGTCGAAACCAGCGAACGCCTGCGCGACGTCCAGGCCCAGACGCTCGAAGCTTACGGCGAAAAGATCGCCTGGCACGACGGCTTCGACGAAGTGCCGCCAGGCTTCACGCTGATAGCCGCCAACGAATTGTTCGATGCCATCCCGATCCGCCAGTTTGTCCGCATGCCGACGGGTTTCCGCGAGCGCATGATCGGCATTGATGCCGATGGCGCGCTGAGCTTTGCCGCCGGCGTCGCAGGCCTCGATCCGGCCCTTCTCCCCGAACCGGTGCAGAACCTGCCGCTCGGCACGCTCTTCGAGATATCACCTGCCCGCCAGGCCGTAATGATGGCGATCTGCGAGCGGCTGCGCGCCTCCGGTGGAACGGCGCTCGCGATCGACTATGGCCATCTCGTCACCGGCTTCGGCGATACGCTGCAGGCCGTGCGCATGCATGAATTCGACCCGCCGCTCGCCCATCCCGGTGAAGCCGATCTGACGAGCCATGTCGACTTCCAGCAGCTCGCGGAAACGGCGCTTGCGGCCGGCGTTCATTTGAACGGCGCCCTGCATCAGGGTGATTTTCTGAGCGGCCTCGGCATCCTCGAGCGTGCCGCTGCCCTCGGCCACGATCGCGAGCCGCAAACCCAGCAGGTCATCCAGACGGCAGTCGAACGGCTCGCCGGCGCCGGTGAAGGCCGGATGGGCGAACTCTTCAAGGTGATGGCGGTCTCTCATCCCGCAGTCGACCTCATGCCCTTTCGTCCGGTGGATTGACAGGGCGCACGCGGCTGGTTCAACATCCGCACGAACAAGAACTTGAAGCGCGCCGCCTGTGCGATGCGCTCGGGATAATAACAAACCCCTTAAAAAACCCCGGAATCACAGATGCAGGACGCGGCCTCTCCCGCACCGATCGAAAGCGCGCTGCTGAACGACGCGGCGGGCAGCACTATCCTCCACGGTTATTTCACCCGAGCCGGAGGCGTTTCCGAAGGGCTGTATCGTGGCCTCAATGTCGGCCTCGGTTCCAGTGACGAACGCGACAAGGTTTTGGAAAACCGCCGCCGCGTCGCCGCCTGGTTCGACCTGCCGGTCGAGCGGCTGGCAACCGTGCATCAGGTCCATTCCCCTGATGTCGTGACGATCGATGCCGATTACGACGGCGCTCGCCCCGAGGCGGATGCGATGGTAACGCGCACCCCCGGTATCGTGCTTGGCGTGCTTGCCGCCGATTGCGGGCCGATCCTGTTTGCCGACCCGGACAATCGCGTCGTCGGCGCCGCCCATGCCGGCTGGAAAGGCGCGCTGACGGGCGTGCTCGAAAATACCATCGCCGCCATGGAAGCATTGGGCGCCGACCGCACGCACATTGTCGCCTGCCTCGGCCCCTCGATCAGCCAGGCAAGTTATGAGGTCGGCCCCGAATTCGTCGAGCGCTTCGTCGCCGGGAACCCGGCGGACGCGCGTTTTTTCGTACCGTCCGAAACGTCCGGCCGCGCCATGTTCGACCTGCCGGCGCTGACCGTCGACCGGCTGACGAAAGCCGGCGTACGCGCCGAAAGCCTCGGCCTTTGCACCTATCCGGACAGCGAGCGCTTCTTTTCTTACCGCAGGACGACACATCGCAAGGAGCCGGACTACGGCCGCCAGATTTCCGCGATAGCAATCAGGGAGACGTAAGCAGAATGGCACTGCACTTCGAAAAGGCCGAATTCGCAAGCCGGCTTGCGCGCCTCACCGAGAAGATGAAGGAAGAAAAGCTCGACGCCCTGCTGCTCTTCGCTCAGGAAAGCATGTATTGGCTGACCGGCTACGACACCTTCGGCTACTGCTTCTTCCAGACGCTGGTTGTCAAGAGCGACGGCACCATGGCGCTGATCACCCGCTCTGCCGATCTTCGCCAGGCCAGGCATACCTCGATCCTCGAGGACATCCATATCTGGGTCGACCGGATCAACGCCGATCCGACACTCGACCTGAAGAACCTGCTGGTCGAGATGGATCTGCTCGGCGCCCGCATCGGCGTCGAATATGATACGCACGGCATGACCGGCCGCGTCGCCCGCCTGCTCGACGCGCAACTGACCACCTTCGGTCAGATCACCGACGCTTCCTACCTCGTCAGCCGCCTGCGCCTCGTCAAAAGCCCGACCGAGGTCGCCTATGTCGAGCGCGCCGCCGTCCTCGCCGACGATGCGCTCGATGCCGCGATCGGGTTGACAAAACCCGGCGCCGACGAGGCCGATATCCTCGACGCCATGCAGGGCGCGATCTTTTCCGGCGGCGGCGACTATCCCGCCAACGAGTTCATCATCGGATCCGGCGCCGATGCCCTGCTTTGCCGCTACAAGGCCGGCCGCCGCAAACTCGACGCCAGCGACCAGTTGACGCTCGAATGGGCAGGCACTTACGCGCATTACCATGCCGCCATGATGCGCACGATCGTCATCGGCGAGCCGATGCAACGCCACCGCGAGCTCTATAATGCCTGCCGCGAAACCATCGAGGCGATTGAGACCGTTCTGAAGCCCGGCTACACCTTCGGCGATGTCTTCGACATGCATGCCAGGATCATGGACGAGCGCGGCCTCGCCCGCCACCGGCTGAATGCCTGCGGTTATTCGCTCGGCGCCCGCTTCTCGCCCTCCTGGATGGAGCATCAGATGTTCCATGTCGGCAATCCGCAGCCGATCGAGCCGAACATGTCGCTCTTCGTGCACATGATCATCGCCGATTCCGACACGGGCACCGCGATGACGCTCGGCCAGACCTATCTGACGACGGCGGATGCGCCACGCGCGCTGTCCCGCCATCCGCTCGATTTCATCGGTCTTTGACCCTTGAGAATCCGGAATTGACAGACGCCTGCCCCCACCCGCATAAATTTGGGCGGGGCTGATGCGATGGGAAGGACGGAAAAGGGATGACGCGAGCTGCGATTGTGCCCACGCTCCTGGTCGTCACGGCGCTGCTGACCGCCTGCAATACCACCGATGCGCTGACACCGCAGGTCGATATCGGCGATTCTTCCGGCCGCGCGTCGTCGAGTCCGGTGACGCAGAGCGAGGCCGAGGATCTGGCGGGCTCCCGTCAACGGGTCTTCGCCGGAAATTCGCAGCCGCGCACCTACCATCCAGCCTATGATCAGTCGCAGCAAGCCTATCGGGCGGGCACCGGCGCACCGCCGACGACAATGCAGGAGCAGGCAGACGCCCTGTCGCGGAGCAGTTCCTCGCCCGCCGCCTCCGCCCCGATCGAGGGACAATCGCTGCCACCGCCGGCCTCCGACGGACAACAACTTCCCGCACAGTCGACGCAGCAACCGGCCGAGGCGCAACAGCCGCAACAGACCGCCGCTCTCAACGCCGGCGCCTCCTCTAGCCGGGGCAACACGGTGCGCTTCCTGCCGATCATCGGCGCACCGGTGCAGGCGGTGACGCCGCTCTCGCGCCAGCTCGGCGCCGAGGCCCGCGCGCACGGCCTTTCCATCAAGAGCTCGACAGACGCGAGCAGCGACTACATTCTCAAAGGTTATCTCTCCGCCTTCAGCGACGACGGCAAGGTCACCGTGGTCTATGTCTGGGACATTCTCGACAATGGCGGCGGCCGCCTGCACCGCATCCAGGGGCAGGAAAGCGTGCCAACGGCGGCGGCCGACCCCTGGGCGGGCGTTCCTGCCTCGGTGATGCAACAGATCGGCTCGAAAACCATCGCGGAATTCTCCTCGTGGCGGCAGGCGCAGGGCGGTTAGTCACAAACTTTTTGCAAATATGAATGCCTGTGGCGCCTTTCCCCTTGCATTCACGGGGAAGCTGGCTAAAAAGCGCGGCTATCAGCGCATAACAGGCGGACCAAAATGAAGGTTTTCGCAGGCAATTCGAACCGGCAACTCGCCGAAGCGATCTGCACCTATCTCAACGTTCCCTTGGGGAGAGCCAGTGTTCGAAGGTTTGCCGATCAGGAAATCTTCGTGGAAATCCAGGAAAATGTGCGCGGCGAGGACGTTTTCCTCGTACAGCCCACCGCCTTTCCCGCTAACGACCACCTGATGGAACTGCTGATCATGATCGACGCGATGCGTCGGTCCTCGGCCCGCCGCATCACCGCGGTGCTTCCCTATTTCGGCTATGCGCGTCAGGACCGTCGGGCTTCAGGCCGCACGCCGATCTCCGCCAAGCTGGTCGCAAACCTCATTACCGAAGCCGGCGCAGACCGCGTCATGACGCTCGATCTTCATGCCGGGCAGATCCAGGGCTTCTTCGATATCCCCACAGACAATCTCTTCGCCATGCCCGTGCTGACGCGCGACATCAAGAGCCATTACGACCTCAGCAACGTCATGGTCGTCTCACCCGATGTCGGCGGCGTGGTTCGCGCCCGGGCGCTTGCCAAGCGGCTGGACTGTCTTCTCGCCATCGTCGACAAGCGTCGCGATCGGCCGGGTGACTCAGAAGTCATGAACATCATCGGCGACATCACCGGCAAGGACTGCCTGCTGATCGACGACATCGTCGATTCCGGCGGTACGCTCTGCAACGCGGCCGACGCGATGTTGGCCAAGGGGGCCGCCAGCGTTACCGCCTATATCACCCACGGCGTTCTCTCTGGCGGCGCCGTCACCCGCGTCACCTCCTCGAAGCTTCGCGAACTCGTCATCACGGATTCGATCCAGCCGACCACGGCCGTGCTCTCGGCGCACAATATCCGCATCGTGACGACGGCGCCGCTGATCGGCGAAGCCATCAGCCGAACGGCCCAGGAAGAGTCCGTCTCCAGCCTCTTCGATTAAAAAGAGCCGGCATTTGACCGGCTCTTTCAATCTCTGCATCAGATGGATCAGGCTATTTCCGATTCTCCCCGCACGCGGGGCGAAAGGATGTGTCGCACCGGCTTTCCGTACCCTCGACGCTGCGTTTGGCACGTCCCCTCGCCCCGTTTACGGGGGTCCGAAGGACGGGTCGAGACCAGCGGCTCGACCCCGGTCGCGAGCTAGCTAGGGCGAGGGCAGCCATCCGCGAGAACCGGACAGCAGTCGCACTAGGCGGTGGATGACGCCGGGTAAAGAACGGAGTTGGTCAACAGGCTGAAGCCGGCACAAGGCCGGCCTCTTTATTTCTTATCCGGATTGATAACGCTCAGGGCTGCTGCGGCGGTACCGCGTCCTGACCCTGATCCGGCTCCTGCTCCTGGTCTGGCTCCAGGCCCTGCTCTTGATCCGGACCGTCCGGCCCCTTGACCACCTGCCCGTTGACGGCGATCGCGCCATCGCGGCTGATGCTGATATCCCAGCGCGAGCGTCCATCCGCATCGGTCTTGGCAAAGCCCTTCACCATCATGATGCCGAAGGAGACCTGGTTGAGATCAGGATCCGTCTTGGCAAGCTCCTGGACCGCGGCGATCGTCTTGTCGAGATCGCGGGCAAGGATGGTCGCCTCCATCGAATAGTCCTTCTGGCTATCGACTCGTCCTTCGATCTTGCCAGTCATGTCGATATCGTAGACATCCGACTTGGCGCTGATCTTCGGAAATTCGACTGTCAGCTGGCCGTCGCGGAAGAGCTTCTTGCCCATCTCCTCGCCGCTCGTCTCCGGTGCCTTGTCATTGAAATCCATCGCCATGAAGGCATCGCCAAAACTTGCGAAATCCAGGTTAGGAACAGCAAGCTGCAGATCGAAGCTGGTCGGCATGAAGGCCGAATAGCTTGCCGGCATCAACGGGCTGTCGAGGCTGATGTCTTGCGCATTCATGCCGAAGCCGAAACGCATGGCGTCGCTCGGCCCATCCATGGCGACGTTATAGCCGAACGCCTTGACGCCGCCATTGCCCATCTGGGTGTTGACGGTCAGATTGTTGACCCCGATCGTCTCACTGAACGAGGTGAGAAGTGGGAAGGCCTCCTTGAGGATTCCCTTGATCTTGCCGCTGTTTTCGGGGCTCAACTCCTTCTCTTCGACATGATCGAGAATGAAGAAGACCATCTCGCGGATCTGCTTAACCGGCAGGTCGTTCACCTTGGCCTCGACATTGATCGAGTCGGCACGGATTTCAACGGGCGGCATCTGCGCGCCGGAAACCTGCTCGACGAAAGTCGACATCGAGCCGCTGCCCGTAAGATCGATACGCCCGTTGCCGCCTGCGCTGTCCGTCGAACTCAGCTTCTGGTCCATGCTGGCGATGCTGGCGTTGACTTCGTCGGTGTCGGATTTGCTGGTGAGCTTGATGTCCTTGGCCGTAGAGGTGCCGGAGCGCAGATAGCTGATCGCAGGGTCGAAGACGCCGGCGTAAACAAGCGACGCGATGGAATAGGAGAAATCCGTCGGCTTCTCGTCCTTGCCCTTGAAATGGCCGGAGACGTTGAATTTGTTGTCACCCTCGATGTTCCAGAGGCCGCTATCGAGCGGTGTGGCGAACGTCGAGAACGGCGCCAGGCCGTTGATCGTGAACGTCGCCGGATCGACCTTGGTCAGCAGCTTCGCCAGATCGTAGATGATCTCGTAGCGCGTGCCCGCCGGATTGACGGTGACCAGGCCGCTCTTCGCCAACTCCTTGGGAAGCAGCTTCGTCAGAGTATCCTTGACCGCATTGGCGCCGTCCTGGTTGATCTCGACGCTCTGCGCCGTAGTGACAAGGCAAAGTGCCAGCAAGCTCGTTGCCGTGACAAGTTTGAGACGCATAGTCCGATTTCTCCTCAACCGCTTTTTGAATGCGGCATCCAAAGAGGTGAAGCGCGCCGATGTCAACCTCGACCGCAGTGGGAATAGCAATTTTGCCGCTTCCATCACCGTCGATGTCATCACTCGATGTCGAGTGCAGCTACGCTTGCCGAAGGGCGGATACCAGCGGAAAACACCCTCAATCCGTAACTTGCGTTTCCGAGCGACTTATAATATAGGCCACCGGTCCGCGTAGACACCCTTGGAGGCAATGCGGATGAGGTTGGGTCATACCCGCCTCCGGTTCGTCGGAGCAAGGCTTTTGCCCGCCGTCGAACTCTCCAAATAACCTCGAAAGGAATAGCCATGAGCCAGGAAACTTACGAGCTCAAGGCCGAGGCGCGCGAACGGGTTGGTAAGGGGTCCGCCCGTGAACTTCGCCGCAACGGTTTAATTCCCGCTGTCATCTATGGTGACAAGCAGGCCCCCATTGCCATCGCTCTCAACACCAATGAGGTGACGAAGCGCATTCATGCCGGTGGTTTCATGACCACCGTGGCGACGATCGAAGTCGACGGCAAGACGTACAAGGTTCTGCCGAAGGACTATCAGCTCGATCCGGTCCGTGACTTCACGATGCATGTCGATTTTCTGCGCGTCTCCGGCAACACCCAGGTGACCGTCGAAATCCCCGTTCACTTCATCAATGAAGCGAAGTCCCCGGGCATCAAGGTCGGCGGCGTTCTGAACATCGTTCGCCATGAAGTCGAAGTTCATTGCCCGGCCGATGCGATCCCTGAATTCTTCAACGTTGACCTCAACGGCAAGAAGATCGGCGACAGCATCCATATTTCGGAAGTCACCCTGCCGAAGGGCGTCACCCCGGTCATCGACCGCGACTTCACGATCGCGACCATCATTGCCCCGGCCGGCGGCATTGACGAGACCGCTGCAGAAGGCGGAGCCGAAGCCTGATCGCTTCGACCAATTTGTAAAGCATATGGCCCGCTTTCCCCTGGAGAGCGGGCTTTTCATTGCCCAGCAAAGGCCTGCGTTTCAGCAAATTTAATATATTCGTGAAAGCATGCCCCGTCAGCTGCGAAGAAGCCTGCCCGAACACGCAGCAGCAAATTTGGCCGGCCTGGGGGAGTAGACGGAACCGATGAACAATTCCGTTGAGAACAGATTTTTTGCGATAGTTTGCGGAGCGCTGCTTGTTTTTGTCGCTCCCCTCTTTGTTCTCTTCCTTTTTCTTTCCTCGGAACGAGCCGACAAGGAAATACGCGATCATATTTCCGTTCTTCTTGTCGCCAATGCCCAGGCGCTGGCAAAGCCGCTCTGGGATCTCGATGAGGAGAGCGTCACCCAGATCAGCGCGACGGTCGTTTCGCAGGGTGCCATCGTCAAGGTCGAGGTGCGCGACCAGTCGGGCCAGCTCGACATCAGTCAGTCCACCATTCCGCGCTCCTTCGACGGCAAGCTCGTCCAGGTGTCGCGTGCCATCATCTACAACACCGTCGACGGTCCGAAGAACCTCGGCAGCATCAGCGTCTATTATCCGGCGCTCGGTCTGTTTTCCGGCCTGAAGCAGGAAGAGGTCGTCTTCATCTCGATCTTCATCTTCGCGGTGCTGACCGTTTTCGGCACCGCGCTGATCGGCAACCGTTTCTTCGTCATCCAGCCGCTGATGCGGCTGACGGCAGCCATCGAGGCCACCCGCCAGCTGGGCTCCCGTCATCATGTCGACTGGCAGTCGAATGACGAGATGGGGCGGCTTGCCCGCAGCTTCAACGAGATGCAGACCAAGCTTGAAAGCGAGGAAAAGGAGCTGAAGCTCGCCCACCGCCGCGCCACCGACATCTATAATTTGACGCCCGCCATGCTCTTCTCGCTCGATGAGGAAGGTCGCATCACCGCCGTCAGCGATTACTGGCTGCTTGCCACAGGATATAACCGCGCCGCCGTCATCGGCCGCAACTTCGCCGATCTGGTCACATCAACCACCCGCGACAAGTTCCTCAAGCGCCGCTTGGCTGAGAGCGGCATGACCGTCACGGTCAAGTTCGTCTGCCTGGATGGCCGCATCATGGACGTCCTCATCATGGAATCGGAGGCGGAAGCCGGCGTTCACGACCGTCTCTCGCTATCGGTCATGACCGATGTGACCGAACTCAAGGCCTCCGAGGATCGCAACCACCGCCAGGCGATCACCGACCATTTGACCGGGCTTCTCAATCGCCAGGGCTTCGAAGCCGTCCTCGACAACAAGATCGCCGCCGCCGACGCGGCAGGCCAGGAGCTCGCCTGCCTCTTTGTCGATCTCGATCGCTTCAAATGGATCAACGACAATATGGGCCATGCCGCCGGCGACATGGCGCTGATCGAACTCGTCGAGCGTCTGAAGACCTATCTTGCCCCCTCCGATGAGGCGGCCCGTCTCGGCGGCGACGAATTTGCCATCTTGCTGCCGGCCAAAGACGCCGAAAAACGCGCCAAGGTGATGTGCGAGCAGATCGCCTCGATCTTCGAAACGCCGTTCGCCCCCGACATGCATCTGAGTGCCTCCGTCGGTATCGCCATCTATCCGCACCATGCTGCAACCGCGGCCGAACTGCTGCAGAAATCCGACCTGGCGATGTATGCCAAGAAACGCGACGGCAAGAATGGCGCGCAGCTCTTCGACAACGCCATGCTCGACCGGGCCCGCAGCCGCGCGGAGATCGAGGCCAATATCGAAGCCGGCCTCGTCGACAACTGGTTCGAGGCCTTCCTGCAGCCGATCGTCAATCTGAACGGTCGCGGTATTGCCGGCTTCGAAGCGCTGATGCGCCTCAACCATCCGCACAAGGGCTTGATGCCGCCGGCCGAGATCATCAGCGTCGCCGAAGAGACGGCAAAGATCGTCCGCGTCGGCAACGTCATCATGGAAAAGGCGATCTGCAATCTCGCCAAGATCTCCCGCATACCAGGCATGCAAGATACCTATCTCGCCATCAACTTCTCGCCGCTGCAGTTCGAGCCGGCGCTGCCGGCCCGCCTCGCTGCCATCGTCGGTCGCCATGGCATCCGCCCCGAGCGAATCGTCGTCGAGATCACCGAAGCCGTGTTGATGCACGACAACCCGCAGATCCGTATGATCGTCACCGAGCTTCGCCGCTTCGGCTGCCGCATCGCGCTTGACGATTTCGGCACCGGCTATTCGTCGTTGAGCTACCTCAACCGCTTCCCTGTCGACATCATCAAGATCGATCAGTCCTTCACCCGCGCCATCAACGACGGTGATGACGACGTGCGCCAGAAGAGCCGCATGCTGATCGAAGGCATTACCACGCTCTCCCACAAGATGAACTGCACCGTCATCGCCGAGGGCATCGAGACCGAAGAGGAATGCCGCACGCTTCACCAGATGGGGCTTGATTATGGCCAAGGCTACCTCTTCCATCGTCCGCAGCACGCAGCCATGCTGATCGAGCAACTGATGGCCTCGGAATCGGCCGTCGCACGCGCCTCATGAAGGAAATGATATGATGAAAAAGCTGCTGCTTCTCGCATGTCTGGCGCTGCCCGGCGCCGCCCACGCGCAAACGGTGACCTTCACCACCGAGGATTACGCACCCTTCAACTATCGCGACGGCAAGGAGATCAAGGGCGCGACGGTCGAGCAGGTCGAAAAGGTGATGGCCGCGATCGGCGTCGACTACACGATCGAGATCATGCCGTGGGCGCGCGCCTTCGGCCTCGCCCGCACGGCGCCGATGACCTGTGTCTTCGCGACCGCCCACAATGGCGCCCGCGACCCGTTGTTCAAATGGGTCGAGCCACTGCTCATCGATCGCAACATCCTGATCACCCGCAAGGGTTCGGGTGTCACCGCCAACAATCTGGACGAGGCGAAGAAATACACCATCGGCACGCAGCGCGAGGATTATACCGAGACGATCCTGAAGGAGAAGGGTTTCACCAAGCTCGATGTCGCCAGCGACTTCAACGCGACGCTGCGCAAGCTGCTCGGCGGACGCATCGACATGATGCCGATCTCCGAACTCTATTTCGAAAAGCTGAAGGCCGACCAGCCGGTGGAAATGGTGACCGTACTTTCCGCCCAGCCGATGAGCATCGCCTGCGAGAAGAACTTTCCGGACGATCTGCTTGTCAGGATGCAGGCTGCCCTCGACAAGCTCATCGCCGATGGCGACCAAAAACAGATCTTCCTGAAATACGGCATGAACCTTTCGGAGTGACGCGGCGGGCGGGCTTGCCCTTTCCGCTTGACTTTGCTTTCGTTTCCGGGTGGTGAACGTGGGCAAAAGTTAAGCGAGGACGACAGGCCATGCTGATCATCGCGGGTCTCGGCAATCCCGGCGGTAAATACGCCGGCAACCGCCACAATATCGGCTTCATGGCCGTCGACGCCATTCATCGGCGTCACAGCTTCTCGCCCTGGTCGAAGAAATTCAGGGCCGAGATCGCCGAGGGCGAGCTCGGCGGCGAGAAGGTTCTGCTGATCAAGCCGCAGACTTTCATGAACCTCTCCGGCGAGGCCGTCGGCGAAGCGATGCGCTTCTACAAGCTCCAGCCCGCCGATCTTGTCGCGATCTATGACGAACTCGACCTTCCCTCGGGCAAGGCACGGCTGAAGACCGGCGGCGGCCATGGCGGCCACAACGGCATCAAGTCACTGGATGCCCATTGCGGCAAGGAGTACCGGCGGCTACGCCTCGGCATCGGCCATCCCGGCATCAAGGAAATGGTGCAGAACCACGTGCTCGGCGATTTCGCCAAGGCCGACAAGGTCTGGCTGGAGCCGCTTCTCGATACCCTCGCCGACAATGCCGACATGCTGGTGCGAAACGAAGATTCGCAACTGATGAACAAGATCGCGCTGGCGCTCGGCGGCAAGGCCGAGGAGGAGAAGCCGCGGAAGGACACCAAGACGACCGAAAAGAAGCCGGCCGGCCAGTCGCATATCCACCAGGCCCGCAATCACAATCAGCCGAAGGTGCTGGCCACCGGCCCGATGGCCGATATTCTGAAGAAGATGTTCGGCAACAAGGGGGAATAAGGCCGGTGCCGGAGCAGAATGTCGCCATCCGCGCCGCCGTTGCAAGCGATCTACCGGGATTGACCCTCCTCTATCAGCATTTGAACCCGGCCGATCCGGTTCTCGACCAAGCCATGGCCGAAGAACGCTTCTCCGCCATCCTCGCTCAGCCCGGCATGACCGTATTCATCGGCTTTGCAGGCGATCTCGCCGCTGCCACCGCCACGTTGATCGTCGTGCCGAACCTGACGCGGAACGGCGCCTCCTATGCGCTGATCGAAAACGTCGTCACCCATGCCGATCACCGCCAGCGCGGTTATGCCGGCGGCGTCATCGGCCATGCTGTGACTGAGGCTTGGAGGGCCGGCTGCTACAAGGTGATGCTGCTCACCGGCTCGACGAACCCGGCAACGCATCGCTTCTACGAAAACTGCGGCTTCGTGCGAGGTAAGACCGGCTTTCAGATCCGCCGGCCCTGAATCCGAACTTATTCCTCCGGCTCCGTCGTGAACATCAACGGAAAGCCCATTTCCTTCGCAAGGTCTATGCCCTCCTTGGCCTTGGTCTCGGCAATATCCCTGGCGCAGACCACGACCACGCAGGAGCCGAGCTTGTGCGCAGTCATCATCACCCGGTAGCCAGCCTCCTCGCTCATACGGAAGACGGACTTCAGGATCACGATGACCAACTCACGCGGGGTATAATCGTCATTGACGAGAATGACTTTGTAGAGCTTCGGCTTGTCCAGCTTCAGCTTCACCTTGGTCTTCGGCTTAAGGGCAATGTCATTGTCACTCATCGGAAAAATCCACCCGTTGACATGGGTCAGGAAATGTCAAAACCATTTCGTCATTGTCGATGACGAGTTTTCGACGGACCGTCGCCGCAATTCCCCGTTTTAAATGCAGCAGCGCCAGTCTGGCATCGAGAGGGTCAAGTGGTAACCGGCATAGTGGCGACATACGCCGTGCGCCGAAATCCCCGTCGCCGTCAAGAATAGGTCAGCACCAATCCATCGGCAAGTGAGCAAGGTAAAAGCTCTCTAAGACTTGACCACATTGCTCCTTTATCCCATAGGCACCAGCAACGAATTTAAGAACAGCAGGTATTCGCCATGGGTTTCAAATGCGGCATCGTCGGCCTGCCGAACGTCGGCAAATCGACCCTCTTCAACGCACTCACCAAGACGGCCGCGGCACAGGCGGCGAACTATCCCTTCTGCACCATCGAGCCGAACACCGGCGAAGTCGCCGTGCCCGATCCGCGCATGCGCAAGCTTGCCGACATCGCCAAGTCGAAGGAGCTGATCCCGACCCGCATCTCCTTCGTCGACATCGCCGGCCTGGTGCGCGGCGCCTCGAAGGGTGAAGGCCTCGGCAACCAGTTCCTCGCCAATATCCGCGAAGTCGATGCCATCGTCCATGTGCTGCGCTGCTTCGAAGACAGCGACATCACCCATGTCGAAGGCCGCATCAACCCAGTCGCCGATGCCGAGACGATCGAGACCGAGCTGATGCTCGCCGACCTCGAAAGTCTGGAGCGCCGCACCGAGCAGACGCGCAAGCGCGCCACCGGCAAGGACAAGGAATCGATGGCGATGCTGCCGATCATGGACGCGTCGCTGAAGCTCCTGAATGAAGGCAAGCCGGTGCGCACGCTGCTGTCGACGCTCGATGCCGAGGAAATCGCAATCCTCAAGAGCCTCAACCTTTTGACCTCGCATCCTGTGCTCTACGTCTGCAACGTCGCCGAGGCCGAGGCCTCCACAGGCAATGAATTCACCGAGGCCGTCGCCGTCATGGCTCGGGAACAGGGCGCTGAGACCGTCGTCATCTCGGCGGCGATCGAGGCTGAGGTCGCTCAGCTTCCCGAGGATGAGGCCAAGGAATTCCTCTCCGCCCTCGACCTTGACGAGGCAGGCCTCGACCGGCTGATCCGCGCCGGTTACAAGCTGCTCCACCTCATCACCTATTTCACCGTCGGCCCGAAGGAAACGCGTGCCTGGACGATCGAGCGCGGCACCAAGGCGCCGCAGGCCGCCGGCGTCATCCATTCGGATTTCGAGCGTGGCTTCATCCGCGCCAATACCATCGCCTATGACGACTACATCAAATACAACGGCGAAGCCGGCGCCAAGGATGCCGGCAAGGCGCGTGACGAAGGCAAGGAATACGTCGTCCAGGACGGCGACGTCATCCACTTCCGCTTCAACACCTGATAGGAATTGGCTGCCGCCTCAACCCGGCGGCAGCCTGTTTGCGATCGCCTGCGGCAGTGCTCGCAGCACCAGCCGCCGAAGCGCCATCCAGCCGGTGCCGATGATCAATACGATCGCGCCGACGACGATCAGCGTCGTGAAGATGTAGGTATCGGCTGTGGCGCTTCCCTGCCGGAAGACGCTGAAGATCGCGACGCCAAGCGACAGCAGCCCCGACGTCACGAAGGCGCGCCGGTCGATGACGAGACCGATCAGCATCAGCGCCGCCACCGTCGTGACGACCACGGGTGTCCGCGCCGACATGTTCCCGACGTCAAAGATACGGACGCCTGCCCCGAACGACAGCAGGGAAACGGTGCTGTAGAGCAGCGCAGGCGCCGCGCCGAGATGCAGCCAGAAAGCGATATCCGAACGCGTTGTCCGCCGCAGCCGGTCGCCGAGATCGAAAAAAAGCGCCAGAGCAAACAGTCCGAGCGCGCACATCAGGGCAACCAGCGCCAGCACGACGGGATGATCGAGGAAAAACGCCGGATTGCCGCTTGCCCATTGCACCAACCGCAACAGCAGGGTGAGGACGAAAGCAAGCGCCGACATGATAGAGAGCGCCAGCGACAGCGGCACGCGGTAGCGGGCATAATAGGCGCCGAGAAGGATCGGGAAACCGGCAACGAACTGCGTCGCCTCCGCTCCGAAGGATTGGGAGGTCGGCGTCCACGGCGGGAAGAAATGGGACATCAGCAGTCCTGTCCAGCAGAACAGCGCGATCGTCAGGCTGACAGCCGGCAAAGCGAGACGCTGGCGGTGCACCAGGATTTCCGAAAGCACGATGATGGCAGGCAGCACAGCATAAAGTGCGGCAAGCCCCCAGAGGCCGCAAAGCGCCACGATGACTCCGATGGTGATCAGCACGTCGTGGAACCCTCGCACGAAGCGCGGCGTCTCCGTATCCGACCAGGCCGGCCCCTCGGCGCTCGTTGCCCGCTCTTCGACGACAGCGACGCCGCGCTCGCTCAAGAACGGCAAGAGGCGCCCGCCAGCCTCTGGCGAAATCAGGTCCTGGCGCACGGCCTCGTCGAGTATAGACCTTAGTTCCGTCATGCCGGTTTATCTCCCCGGAATCATTGAGCCCACGCGGATGCTATTGTAAGCAATAGAGCATGATGCCGAAAAGTGTGAGCGGTTTTCGGGCGACATCATGCTCTAACTCTTTAATGTACAACAGGATTCAGATTTTAGGCTGATCCGGCTAAAATCATCCTGTTCTAGGCGCTGCATATGGCGGGAGAAGCGAATGTCGGCAGAAAAGCTTTCCCTAGAGGATTTTGAGCCCGGTCGACGCTTCGCCCTCGGCCCGAAGTCGGTGCTCGCCGAGGAGATCATCGAGTTTGCAGCGGAATTCGACCCGCAGCCCATGCATCTCGACGAGGCTGCCGGCCGCGCCAGCATTTTAGGCGGGCTCGCGGCCTCCGGCTGGCACACCTCTTCGATGCTCATGCGCATGATGGCCGACAGCTACATCCTGAACGCGCTCTGCGAGGGAGCCCCGGGCATAGACCTGATGGAATGGCGCAAGCCGGTGCTGGCAGGCGACACGTTGCAAGGCCGCTCGACCGTGCTCGAAGCCCGGCCGATGCGCTCGCGCCCCGGTATGGGCATCGTCAAGTTCCGTCACGAGGTGGAAAACCAGCGCCGCGAACTCGTCTGCCTCTCGGAAAATTCGGTCATGATCCGCATGCGCACGGAGATTACAGCATGAGAATGTCCGAACTTTACGCCATCGGTGAAAAGGCCGAGATCGGCAGCTACACCTTCACCGAGGAAAATATCATCCGCTTCGCCAAGCGCTTCGATCCGCAGCGTTTTCACGTCGACAGGGAAGCAGCCAAGGATACCCTCTTCGGCGGCCTTTGCGCTTCGGGCTGGCACACCACCGCCGCTTGGATGCGGACCTTCCTCGCCTTCTGGAAAAGCCAGAGCGTCGCCCTCGCGCAAAGGGGCATGACGGCGCCGAACCTCGGCCCCTCACCCGGCTTCCAGAAACTGCAATGGCTGCGGCCGATCTTCCCAGGCGACGTCGTAAGTTACTCCGTCGCCCTCCTCTCCAGCCGGCCGCTCGCGTCGCGGCCGGGCTGGCACCTCAACGCCATCCTCTGCGAGGGCGTCAATCAAAACGGCGATCCCGTCATGCGCTTCGAAAGCGGCGTCTTGGAATTCGACTGACGCCGCGTGTGGAATGCCTAAAGCGCGTCGCGATCTTTCAGATTCGCTTTTCGCGCTTTAGCTCTGTGTTTTTGCGCATGTCGTTGCCGCAAAACCGCTACACACTTTTGCGCGATATGCTTTAGTCAATGGCCGGAGAATTCGACCAGCGTGTGAACGACGACGCCGAACTCTTCCAGCTTCTTGCGACCCCCAAGGTCCGGCAGATCGATAACGAAGCAGGCGCCGACCACTTCCGCGCCGATCTGGCGCAGCAGCTTCGTGGCACCCACTGCCGTGCCGCCGGTGGCGATCAGGTCGTCGACCAGGATCACCTTCTCGCCGGGCTGCACCGCATCGCGATGCATCTCCATCTCGTCGACGCCATATTCCAGGCTGTAGGCGATGCGCACGGTCTCGTGCGGCAGCTTGCCCTTTTTGCGGATCGGCACGAAGCCGGAGGAAAGCTGATGCGCCACCGCACCGCCGAGAATGAAACCGCGTGCCTCCATGCCGGCGATCTTGTCGATTTTCGTGCCCGCATAGGGTTGCACGAGTTCGTCGACCGCCCGGCGGAAAGCGCGGGGGTTGCCAAGCAGCGTGGTGATGTCCCGGAAGATGATGCCGGGCTTGGGGTAGTCGTGGATGGAGCGGATGCTGGCTGCCAGCTCCGAAGTCATATTCTTGTCCATCGAAAGTCCATATCTGCGAGCGAAATTCGCCGCACCCTATCAATTGCCAGGGGCGGAACCAACAAAAAAGGCGGCTCGCAAGCCGCCTCTAAGATTCCGGCAAGGAGCGCTCAATGCTCCTTGCTGGCGTAGACCGAGCGCTTCGTCAGGTAGATCAGCACAGTGAAGATCGCCAGGAAGATCATGACCATGAAGCCCATGCGTTTGCGCTCCTCGAGATGCGGTTCAGCGGCCCACATCAGGAAGGAGGAGACGTCCTTGGAGTACTGGTCAACGGTCTGCGGCGCGCCGTCGTCATAGGTCACCTGGCCATCGGAAAGCGGCTTCGGCATGGCGAGAACGGCGGCAGCATGGAAATACGGGTTATAATGTCCGCCCTGCGGCACCTGGAAACCGGCCGGCGGCTCTTCGTAGCCGGTCAACAGCGCGTGGATATAGTCCGGGCCGTTTTCCTGATACTGCGTGAAGATGTCGACGACGAAACGCGGGAAGCCGCGCTCGACTTCGCGGGCCTTGGCGATCAGCGAAAAGTCAGGCGGAGCCGCACCATTGTTGGAAGCGGCAGCCGCCTCCACATTGGCGAAAGGCGCCGGGAAGTGGTCGGAGGGAACCGCTTTGCGGGTAAACATCTCGCCGGCCGCATTCGGGCCGTCCTGGACCTCGTAGTTCGCGGCGAAAGCCTTTACCTGCGCCTCGGAATAGCCCAGCTCGTCGAGCATGCGGAAAGGCACGAGGTTCATCGAATGGCAGGCGGAACAGACCTCGGTGTAGACCTTGAGGCCGCGCTGAAGCTGAGCCTTGTCGTAATGGCCGAACGGACCGGCAAAACTCCACTCTTCCTCCTTCGGCTCCTTCAGCGGATAGTGCGGCGTCGCACCTTCCTCGTGATGGGCGGGTGCCGCGCCCTTGGCGGGCGTGGCTTCCTCGGCGAAGGCAGCGCTGCCGAGAACAGCAGCGACAGCGAGCGAAAGAATGCTTGTAACAAGCGTTTTCATATTTTTGTTCCCTTCCGCCGTGCGCTTACGCATTGGCCGCTGCACTGGCAGCAGCTGTCTTGTTGCGCTTTTCGAGCACCGCTTCGGTGATCGAGTTCGGAATGCGGCGCGGCGTTTCCACCAGGCCGAGAACTGGCATGGCGACCAGGAAGAAAGCGAAGTAGAGAAGCGTGCAGATCTGCGAAATCGTGGTGAACAGGCCCTCCGCCGGTTGCGAACCCAGCCAGCCGAGGATGATCGCATTGATAACGAACAGCCAGTAGAACAGCTTGTACCAGGGACGGTAGACGGCCGAACGGACCTTCGAGGTGTCGAGCCAGGGCAGGAAGAACAGCACGATGATCGCACCGAACATCACCAGAACGCCGCCGAGCTTGGAGTCGATCGGGCCGACGTTGAAGGTGATCGAACGCAGCATCGCGTAGAACGGCAGGAAGTACCATTCCGGAACGATGTGAGCCGGCGTCTTCAACGGGTCGGCCGGGATGTAGTTGTCGGCATGGCCGAGGAAGTTCGGCAGGTAGAAGACGAAATAGGCATAGACCAGCAGGAAGACGGAAACGCCGAGCGCATCCTTCATCGTTGCATAGGGCGTGAAGCGCACCGTGTCGGTCTTCGTCTTGACCTCGACGCCCGTCGGGTTGGTCTGGCCGGTGACGTGCAGCGCCCAGATGTGCAGGACCACCACGCCGGCGATCATGAAGGGCAAAAGGTAGTGCAGCGAGAAGAAGCGGTTCAGCGTCGGCTGATCGACGGCGAAGCCGCCAAGCAGGAACTGCTGGATCCATTCGCCGACCAGCGGGAAGGCCGAGAAGAAGCCGGTGATGACGGTCGCGCCCCAGAAGGACATCTGCCCCCAGGGCAGAACGTAGCCCATGAAGCCGGTCGCCATCATCAGCAGGTAGATGACCACGCCGAGGATCCAGAGGATTTCGCGTGGCGCCTTGTAGGAACCGTAATAAAGGCCGCGGGCGATGTGCAGGTAGACGGCGACGAAGAAGAAGGAGGCGCCGTTGGCATGCATATAGCGCAGCAGCCAGCCATGATTGACGTCGCGCATGATCTTTTCAACGGAGTTGAAAGCCAGCGTCGTATCGGCGGCATAATGCATGGCGAGCGTGACGCCCGTCAGGATCTGCACGATCAGCATGACGGCGAGCATGGCGCCGAAGGTATAGGCATAGTTCAGGTTCCTGGGAACCGGATAGGCAATGAAGCTGTCATAGACCATGCGCGGCAAAGGCAGGCGCGCATCGACCCATTTCTCAAGGCCGGTTGACGGCTCGTAGCTGGAATGGCCACTCATTAATCAGTCTCCCCTCAACCGATCTTGATCTTGGTATCGGATATAAACGAAAAGGTCGGAATCGCCAGGTTCTGCGGCGCAGGCCCCTTGCGGATGCGGCCGGCCGTATCATAGACCGAGCCATGGCAGGGACAGAACCAACCGTTGTATTCGCCGGCCTGACCAAGCGGCACGCAGCCGAGATGGGTGCAGGTGCCGATCATGACGATCCAGTTTTCCTTGTCCTTGCCACCTGAACGGTCGACACCCGTTGCCTGAGCGTCGGGCGGCAGGTTGGCATTGCGGGCGATCGGATCCTTGAGATCCGCCAGCGCAACATCGGCGGCAGCCTTCACTTCTTCAGGTGTGCGGTTGCGGATGAAGATCGGCTTGCCGCGCCACTTGACCGTCAGCGACATGCCGGGCTCGAGGCTCGCAACATCGACTTCGATGGAGGCCAGCGCCAGCGTCGACGCATCCGGGCGCATCTGGTCGACGAACGGCCAGGCAACCGCGACGGCGCCGACAGCACCCGCCATACCAGTGGTGAGATAAAGGAAATCACGGCGAGTAGGCTCTGTTGAAGCCTCGCTTGTCGTTACGTGTTCGCTCACGGCCTAACCATCCTCTGCGCAATTATCGCGGAATTCCGCCCTGCCCCCTCTGCCGGCGAATCGATCCAGACACAATTCGGCCATAGATTCCCCGGCAATCCGGCGCGTTCTAAGCTTGATCGCAAATTATGTCCAGCCTTGGCAAGGGGATGAGGGCACAATGTCGCGGGAATTTCCGATGAATTTTTTAAGGCAAACACAAGCTTGCTACTATGCTGCATTGCAACAAAAGGGTCGCCGTGATAGGCGCGATGGCAGCCACGCCAGCGAGCCGGACCGGAACGAATGAGAGACACGATTTTTTGCGTATTCAGCGTCCTCACGACGCTCGTCCTTGCCGTCGTCTCGCTGCGCTACGTCAGAGATTTCTATCTGCTTTCCTTCTTTTACAGCTTCCAGGTCCATCTGGCGGTGGCCGCAGCGGCGGCGTCTATCGCAGCCCTTCTCGTCAAGCGGCACTGGTATGGGGTGCTGACACTTAGCGTATCCGTGGTCCTTGCCGTCCACGGCGTCATGATGATGCGCGAATTCGCCGAGCCCGCTGTGGAAGAGAACCGCCCGGCCCTCTTCAAGCTAATGTCTTTCAATATCGAGAACGATAATTTCGCGAACGGCCGCGCAATCGCCGACATGGCCATCGCCTCCGGCGCCGATGTCGTCAACATCCTGGAGGCCGAACCGGTTTTGTCGGAACTGCCGCGGCTCTTGAAGACCTATCCCTATTACATCGGCTGTGGCGTCGGCATGCAGGAATGCGATACGCTGGTGCTGTCGAAGCGTCCGCTCATCGAACCCCGCATCCGCAACCTCGGCCTGCTCTGGCGCAACCGGCTGACGATATCGACCATCGATTTCGATGGTCAGAAGGTCAACTTCCTCGCGGCACACCTCACCAAACCCTATTATGACGAATTCCACGGCCTGGAGATCTGGGATCTCGCGGAGATAATTCCCTCCCTGCCAGGGCCGCTCGTCCTTGCCGGTGATTTCAATACGTCGATCCTGGCGCCCGACGTGCAGTGGCTCATGCGCGGCCAGGGCCTCGGCACGGTATCGCTGGAGCCGGCGACATGGCCGATTAAGGCAGGCGCCTTCGGCATTCCGATCGATCACGTCTTCAGCAAAGCACCGCTGCGGCTGAAATCTGTCCGCCGCATCCAGGACAGTTTCGGTTCAAATCATTTTGGCCTGATGGCGGAATTCGTCGTCGACCCCTGAGTTCTGATCGTCGCCCGCCGCCAGGAAGCCGCCGGACTGACGCGCCCAGAGCTCGGCATAGAGCCCGCCGCGGCGAAGCAGTTCGTCGTGGCTGCCCTCCTCGATGATCCGGCCGAGATCGACGACGATCAGGCGGTCGAGGGCTGCAATCGTCGACAGCCGGTGGGCGATCGCAAGCACCGTCTTGCCTTCCATGATCCGATGGAGATTGGACTGGATCGCTTCTTCCACTTCCGAATCGAGCGCCGACGTGGCTTCATCGAGGACGAGGATCGGCGCGTCCTTGAGCATGACGCGGGCAATGGCGATGCGCTGCCGCTGGCCGCCTGACAGTTTGACACCGCGTTCGCCGACATGCGCATCGAAACCTCTGCGGCCCTGCTGATCCTGCAGCCGCTCGATGAAGTCGATGGCTTCGGCGCGCCTGGCTGCCTCGACCAACCGCTCCTCGCCGGCATCCGGCCGTCCGAACAGGATATTGTCGCGCACCGAACGATGCAGCAGCGAAGTGTCCTGGCTGACGACGCCGATCTGCATCCGGAGCGATTCCTGCGTCACGGCCGCGATATCCTGGCCGTCGATGAGAATGCGACCGTCCTGAATGTCGTAGAGGCGCAGCAGCAGGTTCATCAGCGTCGATTTTCCCGCCCCCGAACGGCCGACGATCCCGACCTTTTCGCCCGGGTGGATGGTCAGTGAGAAATTCTCGACGACCGGCAGGTGACCCTTGCCGTAGCGAAAAGAAACATTGTCGAAGCAGATGCCGGGCTGCCGGATCAGCAGGCTCTTTGCATCCGGCCGGTCGACGAGCCCCAGAGGTTGGGATATCAGCTCGGCGGCGTTCTGAATGGTGCCAAGATTGCGCATGATACCGTTAAACTGTGTCATCAGCCGCCCGAGCAGGAAATTCAGCCTGAGCACCAGCGCCAAAGAGAATGCCACGGCACCGGAGCTGATCAGGCCGCGCAGCCAGAGATCGACGCTCAGCCCCGCCATCGTCACGATCATCAGGCCGGAGAGCAGCGCCATCGAAGCCCTGACGCCGGTGATGAACCGGGTGAAGCGCAGCACCGTATCCTGAAAGATATCGAAGCCCTGCCGCATATATCGATCGGTTTCCTCGTCGCGCGCAAACAGCTTCAGCGTCTGCATGTTGCTGTAGGAATCGACCATCCGGCCGTTCAGCATCGATCCGGCCTCCGCCGTTTCGCGGGAATGAAGCCGTATCCGTGGAACGAAGTGGCGGGCAAGCAGGCTGAAGGCGCCAAGCCAGAACAGCACGACGGCGGCAAGGGAAAAGTCCAGCCGGGCGACCAGCACCAGCGTCGTCACGGCATAAATTCCGACGAACCAGACGCTTTCCATCAGTGAAGTGACGAGATCCCCGGTTGCCTGCCCGGCCGACCAGACCTTGGTAACGATGCGTCCGGAGAAATCGCTCTGGAAGAACGATAAAGACTGCCTGGAGACATGGAGATAGGATTGCCAACGTGCTAGATTGTAGAAACCCGGCGTGATCACCTGCTGATCGACGAGCGCGATCAGGAACGCGACGACGAAACGCACCAGCCCGATGAGCGCGAGCATGCCGAACAGCTCGCCGCCATGGGCCGCGAGAAGACCGCTCCAGCCGGCGCCGGGCTTGATACTGCCAAGGATATCGACGAGCCGGCCGACGAACCAGAAAAGTGCGGCCTCGATGGCCGCCGATGTGCCGCCGAGAATGAGCATGGCGACGAACGGCATCTTCGCCTGGCCGATATAAAAACGGATGAAGCCGAGCGTCGAGCCCGGCGGCTGAAGATTGGCGCGCGGACGGAACGGATCGATCCAGGTTTCGAACAGGCGAAGGATGGGGCGCAGGAACATGGAAGCGATATAGGCGGATTGAGCCGAGCGGCAAAGGGAATGAAAAGCGGACGCAACCTTATATTTTGGTAATGAACGATAACATCGGCGGCATCGCCATTGATTACCCCCGAACCCGTCACAATCTGACGATACGATCGCGCTTCACCGGAGAGAATATCCATGGAACCGAAAATGCTCGATGTGCATATTCCGCTTCCGCTCGCGGAAAGGCTCGATGCCCTGGCTCTCGACCTGGCATTGCCGCGCGACGAAATCGTCACCGAGGCCGTTACCGCCTGGCTCGACCAAGAGGAGCGCCGCCGTATCGTCGCGCTGCGCACGCTCGCCGCCGCCAATACCATCATCCTCGTCGAACATGACCGCGTCATCGACTGGGCCGACAGTCTTTAAGCGGAGAGCACGCGCGGCATCGTCGCCAGGAGGGCATCAATTCCCGCCGAGAATACCGACAACATCTTGACGGCCGTGCAGAACGCGCAAGATCGTAACCGATTCATTTTCAACAATATAATAGGCGCGAATATCCTCGAAGCCCGGAACAGGCCATGATCTCACGCCAACGAGATTTGAATTGCTGAATGTCTTCGGTGTGCCGGAATTCGGATATTCGAGAAGACGTGTGAAAGACTGCTCGGCAGCACGCAAAAACCGCAGACCGAGCTCCTCTCCGCCATGCTCCGCAAGATGGAGAGCTGCAACAGCATGTCGTTGCGAGCTGCCGGTTTGACGGCAAGCTTCACGGCGACTTCTTATTGCTCTGCGCCGCCAGCAACTGTGCAGCTTCTTTTCTCAGATCACTCCAGAACGCGGGCGTTGCCTCCACAGCATTGCCCGATGCCAGGCCCTCAAGCAGCAAAGCCTCCAGCCGCGCCTCGTTTTCACGCTCCTGCGCATCCCGAACGAGGCCTCGAAAATACTCGCTGACATTGCCATAGCCCTTGCTGGCCATCTGGCTTTCGACAAAAGCCTTGAGGCTGTCCGGCAATGAGATCGTCACGGTCGCCATAAGCAACATTCCTCGTTCAGATAAAGAAATGCAACACGTGTTCTTAACTGTTCTCAACTGTTAAGAAGCCCTCCCGGCTTCCGCCGGGAAGGCTTTTATCATTCCGCCGCCTCTTCCGCCTCTTCGGCGTGATCGGAGAGGAAGCCGCCGGACTGGCGGTTCCAGAGGTCGGCGTAGATGCCGCCTCCTTCGACGAGTTCAACATGCGAGCCGGCCTCGATGATCCGGCCCTTGTCGAGCACGATCAGCCGGTCCATCTCCGTCAGCGTCGAAAGCCGATGGGCGATCGCGATCACCGTCTTGCCCTCCATCAGGGCAAAGAGGTTTTCCTGGATCGCCGCCTCGACTTCCGAATCGAGCGCCGAGGTCGCCTCGTCGAGCACCAGGATCGGCGCGTCCTTCAGGAAGACGCGGGCGATCGCGACGCGCTGCCGCTGGCCGCCGGAGAGCTTGACGCCGCGTTCGCCGACCTGCGCGTCGAGCCCCTCGCGGCCCTGCATGTCGACCAACCCTTCGATGAACTCCCAGGCATTGGCGCGCTTGGCGGCCTCGATGATCTCGATGTCCGAGGCATCGGGACGGCCATAAGCGATGTTGTCGCGGATCGAGCGATGCAGCAGCGAGGTATCCTGCGTCACCACGCCGATCAGCGAGCGCAGGCTTTCCTGCGAGACGCCGGCGATGTCCTGCCCGTCGATGGTGATGCGCCCGCTCTCCAGGTCGTAGAAGCGCAACAGCAGGTTCATCAACGTCGTCTTGCCGGCGCCGGAGCGGCCGACGAGACCGACCTTCTCGCCCGCCTTGATGTCGAGCGACAGGTTGTCGATGACCCCCTTGCTCTTGCCGTAGTGGAAGCGGATGCGGTCGTAATGGATCGCGCCCTTCTTCGCCGTCAAACTGGGAGCGCCCGGCTTGTCGACGATGTCGTGCTGTTTGCTCATCATCTCCATGCCGTCATAGACCGTGCCGATATTCTCGAACAGCGCCGAGACTTCCCACATGATCCATTGCGACATGCCGTTGACGCGCATCGCAAGTCCGATGGCGATGGCAATGGCGCCGACCGAGATCGCCCCGTTCAGCCAGAACCAGATCGACAGACCGGAGATGACGAAGAGCGCGACACAGTTGTTCAGATAGACGCTGATGTGGAAGAGCGTCACCTTGCGCATCTGCTTGTGCACGGTCTGCAGGAACTCGTCCATGCCCTCCTTGGCATAGACCTCCTCGCGGCCGGCATGCGAAAACAGCTTGACGGTGGCGATATTCGTATAGCTGTCGACCACGCGCCCCGTCATCATCGAGCGCGCATCCGCCTGCGTCGCAGCGATCTTGCGAAGCCGCGGCACGAAATAGGCGACGATGCCGATATAGACGGCGAGCCAGACGAGGATCGGGATCATCAGCCGCCAGTCTGCCGCCGCAATGACGATGATCATCGTCAGGAAATAGGTCACGACGTAGACGAAAACGTCGAGGATCTTCATCACCGTTTCGCGCACGGCAAGCGAGGTCTGCATGACCTTGGTCGCCACGCGCCCGGCAAACTCATTGGCGAAGAACGTCATGCTGTGACGCAGCAGGAAGCGGTGCATCTGCCAGCGTGCGATCATCGGATAATTGCCGAGCATCATCTGATGCATGATCAGAGAATCGAGCCCCGCCGTCAGCGGCAGGCCGATCAGCACCAGCGCCGCCATCCAGAACAGCTTATGGCCCTCCCTGTCCAGGAAGTTGGCGCGATCGGCATTGGTCAGCCAGTCGACGATGTCGCCGAGGAACTGGAAGAGCGCCACTTCGCCGACGGCGATCAGCGCGGTCAACAGGGCCATCAGCCCGAGCCATGGCGCCGCCGGTTTGCTGTAGTGCCAGCAAAAGGCAAAGAGACCCTTCGGCGGAGCAACGGGCTCCTCGCTCGGAAAGGGATTGAGTCGCTGTTCGAACCAGCCAAACATGAAATTGCTCCGAAACGTCAGCGTTCCGGCTCCCGGCTTCGCGCCATCCCGGCGCATGCAAGCACATATGGGAACCGAACGTTCAAGGGGCGAGGCTGAAAACAGCCGCACAATGGATCAAAAGGGGGATTTCAGAAAGAAACGCGCGCTAGCGGCGCCATGTCGCCTTGATCGGCATCACGGCGGGAAAGCGCATATTGAGCAAAATATTCATGACGGCCCTCCCTGCTGGCGGCTGAAGACATGCATGGATAACGCGAAAATCGCGAAATTTCCAGCCCCATTATGGCGCAAATTGAACGTTTCAGGGCCAAACTGCGCCCTGTTGCGCCGAAAGCAAGGTTGCATTAGGCCTCTCGCGTAGAAACGGAACCCAAGAAGCGGGCATGATGACGGACCTGAGACTGGCACTCTATCAGCCGGATATTCCCGGCAATACCGGCACGATCCTGCGTCTTGCAGCCTGCCTGGGCTTCGCCGTCGATCTGATCGAGCCCGCCGGCTTCGACGTCTCCGACCGCAACCTCAAACGATCAGGCATGGATTATATCGCCGCAGCCAGCCTCACCCGCCATGTCAGCTGGGACCGCTTCGAGGCGTGGCGTCAGACCAGCGGCCGCCGCCTGATCCTCGCCTCGACCAAGGCTGCGGATCGTTACACCGATCTTGCCTTTCGCCCCGACGATATCCTGCTTTTCGGTCGCGAAAGCGCCGGCGTGCCGGATCAGGTCCATGAGAGGGCCGATGCCCGCATCCTGATCCCGATGGTCGAAGGCCAGCGCTCGATCAACGTCGCCGTCTCGGCTGCGATGATCGTCGGCGAGGCAATGCGCCAGACCGTCTGGGCCTGACCGCTGCTGGCGCGGGCAGAGCAAAAAGCCCGCAGAATTGCGGATCTGCTGAGGAATATGTCGCAAAATAGCGTTGTCTATCCGTCAAACCGGCGTATATTTATTAGCCGAGCAATCAAAAATGCTGCATAGCCTCCATGATTCCAATAGGTTGGACGCCATGTGAGGAAAGCACCACTTCTCAAGACTACGAAAGAAGAATAAAAACAAGAAATGGATTCCACAATCATCATGATCAACCTGTTCGGCGCCGTGGCCTTGCTGCTGTTCGGCCTTGCGCAGGTGAAGGACGGCGTGTCTAGGGCCTTCGGCGCGCGGCTGAGAACAGGGCTGGCAAGCGGTACGCGCGGTGGCTTCCGTTCCTTCCTGTCGGGGTTGGTGGCGACCATCGCGCTGCAGAGTTCAACGGCAACGGCGCTGATGACCGCATCCTTCGTCGAACGTGACCTGATCAAACCGCGCATGGCGCAGATCGTCCTGCTCGGCGCCAATGTCGGCACCGCGATCACCGCCTGGATCGTGGCGACGGGCATCGAATGGCTCTCTCCGCTGCTGATTCTGACCGGCATCGTGCTTTACCGTGGCCGCTCCAGCGCCCGCCAGGGCGGTGGCGGCGCGCTGATCGGCATCGGTCTGATGCTGCTCTCGCTGCATCTCCTAGGCCTCGCCACGGAACCGATGCGCGACTCTCCGGCCCTCGCCGCCTTCATCGGCCTGCTGGACGGCGCGCTTCCCGTAGCACTGTTCTTCTCGGCAGGCCTCGCCTTCCTCTCCTCGTCGAGCCTGGCAGTGGTCGTGCTTATCCTGTCGCTCGCCTCGGCGGGCCTGGTCTCGGCTGAACTGGTCATCGTGCTCGTGCTTGGCGCCAATCTCGGCGGCGCGATACCGCCTGTCATCGCGACATTGTCCGGCCCGGTTTCGGCGCGGCGCGTCACCCTTGGCAATCTGGCCGTCCGGACGCTCGGTTGCTTCATTGCCCTGCCACTGGCCGGTTATGGCGCCGAACTCATCCAGATGCTGCCCTTCGGCCCGGCCAAGCTGCCGGTCGATGCGCATCTCGCCTTCAACCTTCTGCTCGCAGCACTCGCCTGGCCATTCTCCCGGCCGCTCGCCACCCTGATGGCCCGGCTGGTGCCGGATCAGCCGGAGCCTGATAACGCGCCGAAATATCTCGATGCGCAGGAGCTTTCGACACCGGTCATTGCCCTTGCGAGCGCCACCCGCGAAGTGCTCGGCGTCGGCGACCTCATCGAGCGCATGCTGGTTAGGGTCTCCGAAGCCTTCGAGCAGAATGACGCCAGTAAACTTGCCGAAATCCCGGCTCTCGAAGAGCGCGTCGACCGGCTGCAGCAGGCAGTGAAGATCTATCTCTCGAAGCTCGGCCGCGAGGGACTCACCGACGAGAACGCCCGCCGTTCGATCGTCGTCATCGATTATGCGATCAATCTCGAACATATGGGCGACATCATCGAGAAGGGCCTGCGGGAACAGGTGGCGAAGAAGATTTCACTTGGCCTGAAATTTTCCGATGACGGTCATCAGGAACTGCGCAAGCTGTTCGACCTGACGATCGACAATCTGCGCGTCGCCCAGACGATCTTCGTCACCCGCGACTTCAATCTCGCGCGGCAGATGATGGAGATAAAGGTTGAGGTGCGCCGGATGGAGAAGCAGTCGGCCGAACGCCATCTCGAACGCCTGCGGGACGGCCGCGCCGACAGCCTGCAGACCAGTTCGCTGCATCTCGACATGCTGCGCGACCTGAAACGCGTCAACGCCCACATTGTCTCTGTGGCGCATCCGATCATGGACGAGAGTGGCCTGCTGATCGAAAGCCGTGTGCGACCCGCGGCGGAATGACGATTAATCTGCCGAAGGCAGGCGGCGCATGGTGAATTCGATCTGGTCGCCGTCGAGCTGGCGCCAGCTCTCCACCTCTGTCCAGTAGGCGGCTTTCGGATATTCGTCGAACCATTCGCGCGCCTTGGCGCGTGCGTCGGTCAGGCCGAGGCAATAGGTCTCACGCACGAAGTGGCCTTTCCTGGGCGTTGAAGTTTCCGCTCGATGTTTGGCAATCCTGCGCTTCAGGCCGTCAAAGGACGGAGGTCCTGGAACTTTTTTCATCAAACCTACCTCTTTGGAAAAGGTAGTATCGAAATTCGCGATTTGCGAGTCGAATCTTGGAAGCGCTTGGGCATGCTGCCTTGGCTTGGCGAGATGCGGCGCCACCTGCTAAACGGGGCGGGCAATCGAGAATGAGCGAGTCGCTTCCTATGGAGATGCCGACCGCCGGAGGCGCGAATGGAAAGACCCGAACTGCCGATCGGCTTGCCTGAAGATATAGAAGATAAGAAAGCGGCCGCGCGCAACTGGTTCGAAGGACTGCGCGATACGATCTGCGCCTCCTTCGAAGCCCTTGAAGACGAGCTGGAAGGCCCGCTCTCCGATCAGGAGCCCGGCCGCTTCGTCGCCAAGGACTGGTCGCGCGAAAACGGCGCCGGCGGCGGTGGCCGCATGTCGATGATGGAGGGCCGTGTCTTCGAGAAGGTCGGCGTCCACACCTCCACCGTCCATGGCGAGTTCTCCACGGACTTCCGGGCGCAGATACCCGGCGCCAAGGACGATCCGCGTTTCTGGGCCTCGGGCATTTCGCTGATTGCCCATCCCGTCAATCCCAACGTCCCGGCCGTGCATATGAACACCCGCATGGTCGTCACCACCAGCCGCTGGTTCGGCGGTGGCGCCGATCTGACGCCGGTGCTGTCGCGCCGCCGCACCCAGGAGGACGAGGACAGCCAGCTCTTCCACAAGGCCATGGAGATCGCCTGCCGCAATCATGCCGTCGCCGACTACGATGCCTACAAGGCCTGGTGCGACGAATACTTCTTCCTGAAGCACCGCAACGAGGCCCGCGGCATTGGCGGCATCTTCTACGACTGGCTGCATTCGAGCGCGGAAGCTGGCGGCTGGGACGCCGATTTCGCCTTCACGCGCGATATCGGCCGGGCCTTCGCCATGGTCTATCCGAAGATCGTCCGCTCCAACTTCAATAAGTTGTGGACGGAGGCTGACCGCGACGAACAATTGATCCGCCGGGGCCGCTACGTCGAATTCAATCTGCTGTATGATCGCGGCACGATCTTCGGCCTGAAGACCGGCGGCAACGTTGAATCCATTCTCTCATCGTTGCCCCCCGTCGTCCGCTGGCCGTGACACTGTGATAACTCATCGATAAATTCGAGTTGATGGGCCTTCACGAAAATTAAGCGTGTCCTAACTTTATATGTATGTGCGTAACAATCGGAGGAGGATTGTCATGACGATACAAAGTGGCTCGCCTGCGTCCACGGATGTCCAGGAAACATCCCACACGATCGACACATCCGAGTTTCTGACGCGCATCGCCGAGAAATTGCGGACCAAGAGCGGCTCGGATCTGCCGCTGTCCTGCTTCATCGAGCAGGTCAAGCTGCAATTGGCTGGCGGGAAGTCGCCGGAACAGCTGCAGAACGAAGCAGCCGCCGCCAACAGCAACATGCCCGGCCAGCTTTCGGATACCTACAAGGCCTGGGCGATGCCCGACTGACATTGCCTTTACCGGCCGGCATATCGATGCCGGCCGGAACCTTCCCTCCCCCCCGCACATTCATAAATCGCGTGAGATTGCGATCGTCTTTGTGTTTCGAACAGAGGAGAAGACCATGCGACTTTTCGAATGTGGCAGCCTCGTGCCGGGCTGCGCCTGGCATACACGGGCGGACAGCGACGCCGAGGTGGTCCGCCGCGCCGTCGAGCACCTGAAAAACGCTCACGGCGAAACCACGATCCGCGAGAACATGGTGGATAATATCAAGGCTCGCATTCGTGACGAGGTGAATGCAGCCTGATTATTGTACCTGTTCCAGCAGCCGGGCGAGCAGCGCCGCCCGGTCGGAAACGAAGTTTTCCTCCACCCACTGGTTTTCCAGGCCGGCAAGCAGCGCCCCGACGCGCGGGCCGGAGGCGATGCCGACCGACATCACGTCGCCGCCGTTCAGCGGAAATTGCGGCTTCTTCCAGTTCGCGGCATAATCCAATAGCTTGGTGAGCCGCGCCGATCGCGCCATTTCATCGAAATCCCCTTCGGCCTTGCCGCGCGCAACGCCGAGCGCCAGCTTGAGCCGCGTCATGATGCCGTCGGCTCCGTTGCGGTAAAGCAGCCGTTCGAAGGCGGCCGACGACATGTCGTCATTGGCGGGCGCGGCCATTGCCCAGGCCTTGAGGGTAGCCGCTTCCGCATTCGAGAGCTTGAGCCGGCCTGACAGCGCCTCCAGCCGCGCTGCATCGGGCGGCACGATCGCCGCAAGCCGTAGCAGCGGATCGGGCGTCCAGCCGAGCGCCTTTTCGGTGGCGACCAGCGAAGGAATGGCATCGATCCCCCATAGTTCCGATTCCGGCAGGATTTCCGTCAGCACTGCCACCTGCCGCATCCAAAGCAGCGCTCTGCCTGGATCGGCAGCACCGAGCAGCTTCCGCAGTTCCGACCAGAGGCGTTCTGCGGAAAGCGTCTTCAGTTTCGACCGCGCCGCCGCACACGCCTTCAGCCCCTCTGAATCCGGCCGTCCGGAGCCGTAATAGGCAAAGAAGCGGAAGAACCGCAGGATGCGCAGATGATCCTCGGCGATACGCTTTGCCGCATCGCCGATGAAGCGGATGTTGCGCCTCTCGATATCGGCAAGCCCGCCGACCAGATCCACCACCTCGCCCTTGGCATCGGCATAAAGCGCGTTGATCGTCAGATCCCGCCGTTCGGCATCTGCCTTCCAGTCGGTGCTGAAGGCAACCTTGGCATGGCGCCCGTCGGTCTCGACGTCGGTGCGAAGCGTCGTCACCTCGAAGGGCTTGCCGTCGATGACCAGCGTCACCGTGCCGTGCTGCAGGCCCGTCGGTACCGCCTTGATGCCGGCCTCAGCCGCCCGCTCCATCACCGCCTCCGGCCTGAGTGTCGTGGCAATGTCGATATCGCTGACCGGCAGATCCATCAGGCTGTTGCGCACGGCGCCGCCGACGATCCGCGCTTCCCCGCCACTGGCCCCAGCATCGGCCCCACCGTCGTCATTGAGAAGTGCCAGGATCCGGCCGAGCGCCGGGTCGCGGAACCATGCTTGGTCGGCAAGACCGGTCATGCATAAAGCCTTTCGTAAAGCGTGCGGACGATGCCGGCTGTGATGCCCCAGATCATTCTGGTTTCATAGGGCACGCGGTAGAAATGCCGGTCGATGCCGTCGATGACACGCCGGTCGCGGGTATGATTGGCAGGGTCCATCAGGAAGGAAAGCGGCACCTCGAACACGTCGTCCACCTCAGCCGGGTTCAGCGTCAGCGCAAAGCCCGGCGTGACGACGCCAAGCACCGGCGTGATGCGGAAGCCGGTCGAGGCAAGATAATTCGGCAGCCGCCCGACCGTCTCGACGAAGGAACCGGAGAGCCCGATCTCCTCCTCCGTCTCGCGGATTGCCGCCATCTCAGGTGAGATATCGGCAGGATCGATCGAGCCGCCAGGAAAGGCGATCTGCCCGGAATGTTTGCGCAGCGTCGCCGTGCGCTTGGTGAAAATCACACGCGCCTCCTCACCATCGTCGACGACGGGCACAAGCACGGCGGCGTCGCGCAATTTGAAGGTCTCGACCTCGGCGACGATATCGGGATTGAGGATGTGGTCCCCGTGATCACGCCAGGCATGATCGACCGGGCCGCCATTCTGGTTGAGCGCGCGGCGGCGGAATTCGGCTGCTGAGAACAGCGGATAACGGTGGGTGATCGCATCATTCATCGGCAAAGAGCATCCAGTTCGTCGGCCGGCATGACCGGGAAGACCTCGCCGGCGGAACGGATCGCAAACATCGCCCGCCCCTCCACGTCGAAAATCTCGCCCAGCGCGACCAGTTCATACATCACCGCACGCGACACCAGCGCCTCCAGCCGCCCGCGCACATGCAGATAGGGTTTCAGTTCGGCATTCTCGCCCGCAATCGCAAAGCGCAGCCGATGCTCTCCTCCCGCCTCCACGACATCGCCGACATTGGTGCGGAAGGTCAGCACCCGTTGGCCTTGCCCCTCCGTCACGCTCATCTCAACGGCGATGAACGGAGCATCGACGACCCTTATCCCGACCTTTTCCACAGGAGTTACGAGATAGGTCTTCTGGTCGTCATCCTTCCTCAAAACCGTCGAAAACAGCCGCACCAACGCCGGCCGGCCGATCGGCGTGCCCATGTAGAACCAGGTGCCGTCGGCCCTGATCTCCATATCGATGTCGCCGCAGAAAGGCGGATTCCACCGCTCGACCGGCGGTAACCCACGTTTTTTTCCGCCGCTTTCATCAGACGCGCGCGAAATCAGCGCAGCAAGTCCCGCCGCATCCGCCCGTCCGCTGATTTCCTCGGCTGCCATTCTTCCGTCCCGGTTTGTCCTTAACGAAGTGATGTCACGAGATAGTCATTCGCAACGAACTTGTCAGCCCGTCACATCTCCATAACTCTATCGGGTATGAGGCACATGTATAAGTCCGCCGATTCGCTGCCGAATGATTTCAGCCGTTGGAGATGCCCATGGGTATGATGAAGACCGAAGCCAGCCTCGATGAAAAGGCGATCGTCGCCGCAGCCGAAAAGGCGCTCTCCGATATCGCCGCCATCCGCGGAGAAGTCTCGAAAGTGATCTTCGGTCAGGAAAGCGTCGTCGAGAACACCATTCTTGCCGTTCTGTCCGGCGGTCATGCTCTGCTCGTCGGCGTTCCCGGCCTTGCCAAGACCAGACTGGTGACGACGCTCGGCGAAGTGCTCGGCCTCGCCGCCAATCGCATTCAGTTCACGCCGGACTTGATGCCCTCGGATATTCTCGGATCCGAGGTGATGGACCAGGACGACAGTGGACGCCGCTCTTTCCGCTTCGTCAAGGGCCCTGTTTTCGCTCAGCTGCTGATGGCCGACGAGATCAACCGCGCCTCGCCGCGGACCCAGTCGGCCCTTCTGCAATCGATGCAGGAATATCACATCACCATCGCCGGCCAGCGGTATGATCTGCCGGCCCCCTTCCATGTGCTCGCCACCCAGAACCCGCTCGAGCAGGAAGGCACCTATCCCCTGCCCGAAGCCCAGCTCGACCGCTTCCTGCTGCAGGTCGACGTCAACTATCCCGAGCTCGCCGCCGAGCGCCAAATCCTGCTCGAGACGACGGGCTTGGGAGAAACCCGGCCGGAAGCCGTCATTAACGCGCAGCGGCTGATCGAGATTCAGACCCTGGTGCGTCAGATGCCGGTAAGCGACACGGTCGTCGATGCCATCCTGGCGCTGGTGCGTTCCGCCCGTCCCGGACAGGGCAATGCCTCGACCGACAAAAACGTCGCCTGGGGTCCGGGCCCGCGCGCCGGCCAGGCGATGATGCTCTGCGCCCGCGCCCGGGCGCTCTATGAAGGTCGTCTCGCGCCCTCGCTCGACGATATCTTTGCGCTCGCCGAACCCATTCTCCAGCACCGCATGGCATTGACTTTCGCTGCCCGCGCCGAAGGCATGTCGGTGCGCGACGTCATCGCCGGACTGGTCAAGCAGGCAAAGGGATAAGGAAGCCGGACGCGTGGCATCTATCGGACAGATCGTCAACCCGACACCCGGCAGCGATGCCCTTTCCCGCGCCAGGCAGCGGGCCGCCCTGGTGCCGGACTGCCTGGTGGAAGCCAAGCGCATCGCCAACACAGTGATCGCCGGCTGGCATGGCCGCCGCAAGCGCGGCATCGGCGAGAATTTCTGGCAGTTCCGTCCTTACACCGAGGGCGAAAGTCTGTCGCGCATCGATTGGCGCCGCTCCGCCCGCGACGACCATACTTATGTGCGCGAGCGCGAATGGGAAGCGGCCCACACGATCTGGCTCTGGTGCGACATGTCGCCCTCGATGATGTACAAGTCGAGCTATGGCAGCGTCTCAAAGGAAAGCCGCGCGCTGGTCGTCATGCTGGCGCTGGCTGAAATCCTTGCCCGCTCCGGCGAGCGCATCGGCTGCCCCGGCATCATGGAACCCGCCTCCGCCCGCAACGCCGCCGAGCGCCTTGCGGCTGCGCTCATGCATACGCCGCTGACCGGCGGCTTGCCGGAAACGGCGATGATCCGCGGCTGGAGCGACCTCGTCCTCATCGGCGATTTCCTCGATGATGCGCCGGCGATCATGGAGCGCCTCGGCCCCCTTGCCCGCCGCGGCCTGCGCGGCCACGTGGTCGAGATAGCGGATCCCGCCGAAGAGATATTCCCTTATAGCGGCCGCACCGAATTCACCGACCCGGAGAGCGGCGCCAAGCTGATTTCCGGCCGCGCCGAACACATCCGCGATGCCTATCGCAACGCCTACCTCGCCCGCAGGGACAGCCTCGGCCAGTCGCTGCGCCATCTCGGCTGGACCTTTGCGACCCACCGCACCGATCATCTGGCGTCGGAGGCGCTGGTTGCTGTGCACATGTATCTGTCCGGCATGCCGGCCAAGGCAACGCATGGAGGGCAGCTATGACCGCCCTTCCCTTCGCTTTCGCCTTTCCCGCCATTCTCGGCGCGCTCGTCGCCCTCCCCGTCATCTGGTGGCTGCTGCGGCTGACGCCCCCACGTCCGAAGACCGAGGTCTTCCCTCCGCTCAAGATCCTCGCCTCTGTGTTGAAGCGCGAGGAGACGCCGGCGCAGAGCCCGTGGTGGCTGACGCTGCTGCGCATGCTGCTCGCCGCCACCATCATCCTTGCGATCGCCGATCCGGTTTTCAATCCGCGCACCAGTTCGCTCGCATCCGGTGGCCCGCTCGTCCTCTTCGTCGACAACAGCTGGGCGGCAGCGCCCGACTGGCAGCGCCGCATCCAGACGGCCGACGCGCTGATAGACGACGCCGAATCCGCCGGCACACCTGTGTCGATCGCCTTCACCGCCGATCCGACCAACAACGCCGTTCCAGGTAGTGCCGCTGCCGCCCGCGACAAGCTGCGCGCCGCCGAGCCGCGGCCGCTGGTGCCGGACCGCGAGCGCGCCTTCCAGGCGCTGCGCGCCGCGCTGAACGGCATAAAGCCTGGCACCCTCGCCTTCCTGGCCGACGGCGCCGCCGCCAAGACCGACGACGCGACAGTGCGCAGGCTCGCCGAACTCCAGCCCGCCGATCTCCGCCTGATCGAGGGTGATGCCGAACGGACGGTCGCCATCACCGCGGCCAACAATGCCGCCGATGCCATGACCGTCAAGGTCACACGGCTCAACAGTTCGCACGCCGCATCCGTGGCACTGAACGCCGTCGATACCCAAGGCCGCTCGATCGCCAACGGCAGGGTGGATTTCGCCCCAGGCCAGAGTATCGCGACGAGTTCGATCACCGCACCCTTCGAGATGCGCAACGATTTCGCCCGCGTCAGTGTCGATAACGCTGCGACAGCCGGCGCCGTCCACCTTCTCGACGACGCATTCAAGCGCCGCCGCGTCGTTTTGCTGTCCGGTGGAGGTGGGGATGAATTTCAACCGCTGCTCTCGCCGCTCTATTATATCCAGCGGGCGCTGCAGCCTTACGCGGATCTGATCCAACCGGCCGATTCCGATCTTTCGATCGCCATTCCGAAACTTCTCGCCAGCAACCCCTCCATCATCATCATGGCCGATATCGGCCGGCTGCCCGAGGACACCTACGAACCTCTGACGCGTTGGATTTCGAATGGCGGCATGCTCTTGCGTTTCGCCGGCCCGCGCATGGCCGCAGCCCCTGCGGACGATCCACTGATCCCTGTCATCCTGCGCCAGGGAGAGCGGGCGCTGGGCGGCACATTGTCCTGGAGCGAGCCGCAGTCACTTGCCGAATTTCCGAGTTTCGGGCCCTTCGCCGGCATAGCGCGTCCCACCGATGTCGTCGTCAAGCGGCAGGTTCTTGCCGAACCGACGCCTGATCTTGCCGAACGCACCTGGGCGAGCTTGGCTGACGGCACACCACTCGTCACGATGAAGCAGCTCGCCTCCGGCCAGATCGTCCTGTTCCATGTCACTGCGGAAGCGACTTGGTCCGATCTGCCGATCTCAGGCACTTTCGTCGACATGCTGCGCCACCTCCTGCAGATATCGCGCTCGGGCGGCGTGACGTCGGAGGCGCGCGGCAATGCGCGTGTCGCTGAAACCCTACCGCCATTCCGTATGCTGACGGCCAAGGGCACACTCGTCTCCGAGACGGGTTCGGCGCGGCCGCTCATTCCACAGGCCGGAGCCGAACCGACGGCGAATTTCGACAATCCGCCCGGGCTCTACGGTTCGGAAGATGGTTTCACCTCGCTGAACGTCCTGCCTGAGAACGCCGAACTGACGCCGCTCGACACAACAGGGACCAATGCCGTGCGCGAGGGGCTGATCGGCGGCGAAAGCTGGTCGGCAAAGCCCGCGCTTTTTCTCGCAGCCTTTCTGCTGCTGCTGGCCGATAGCCTGGTCGTCCTGTTCATGAATGGCGCCTTCTCGCGACTACGCCCGGCTACCCGCACAGCGGCGATGATCGCCATTGCGCTCAGTGCCGGCTTTCTCATGCAACCCGGCACGCTTCATGCCAACGACTCCCAGCCCGGCGACGACCTCATCCTGCAGAGGCTCGACAACACGCACCTCGCCTATGTCGTCACCGGCGAACAGGAGGTGGACGATATATCCGAGCGCGGTCTCGAGGGCCTCACCCAGTTCCTGACTTTCCGCACGACGCTGGAGCCGGCGCCGCCCGTGGGCATCGACCTCACCAAAGACGAGCTCGCCTTCTATCCGATCATCTACTGGCCGGTTTCGGCAACGGCGCCGGTGCCGTCGACGGCAGCGATCAGCCGGATCGACGCCTATATGCGCAATGGCGGCACTGTGCTTTTCGATACGCGCGATCAGATCAGCGCATTGGACAATGGCGGCAATGTCAGCGCCAACGGCCAGAGGCTGCAGGCAATCCTCGCCAATCTCGACATTCCGCCGCTGGAACCGGTGCCCTCCGATCACGTGCTGACGAAATCCTTCTATCTTCTGTCGAGCTTTCCCGGGCGCTACACCGGCAGCCCCCTTTGGATCGAGGCCCGGCAGGGCGGTCGCGAGCCGAGTGAAAAATCGGCGGCGACGGCCGACGGCGTTTCGCCGATCCTGATCACCGGCAATGATTTCGCCGGCGCCTGGGCAATCGACGACAACGGCATACCGATCCTGCCGACCGTGCCCTCCGATGAAGCGCAGCGTGAATATGCCTACCGTGCCGGCGTCAACATCATGATGTACATGCTGACCGGCAACTACAAGACCGACCAGGTCCATGTTCCCGACCTTCTCGAACGGTTAGGACAATGAGATGACCTTCGACTTTTCGCCCTTCTTGCCCTGGCCGGTTCTGGCCGCGCTGGCCGCCGTCAGCGCCATTATCGCCGCCTTCGCGATCTGGCGCGGCATTCGCGGCGCCTGGATCAGAACGCTGGCAGCCCTCGCCATGCTGGCAGCCCTTGCCAATCCTGTGCTGCTGCAGGAGGACAGGGATCAGTTGTCGACGATCGTCCCGGTTCTCATTGATCGAAGCCAGAGCCAGCAGACACCCGATCGCGTCAAGATGACCGACGATGCGCTTGCGGCCTTGAAGGGGCAGCTCGCCCGCTTTCCCCAGATAGAGCCGCGCTTCGTCGACGTCGAAGGCGACCCTAATTCCGACGTGCCGTCGACGCGCTTGTTCGACGCGCTGTCGGCCAACATTGCCGATGTCCCGCCTGCCCGCATTGGCGGCGCCATCATGCTGAGCGACGGTGAAGTCCACGACGTTCCGGCCGCCAATCAGGCGCTCGGTTTCGATGCACCGATCCATGGTCTCGTGACTGGCAAGGCCAACGAATTCGATCGCCGTATCGAAGTCATCAAGGGGCCGCGCTTCGGCATCGTCAACGAGGAGCAGCAGGTCGTTCTGCGCGTCTTCGACGACGGCCCGAGCCCCGGTGGCACGGCCAATGTCACGGTGAAGCTGAATGGTGACGAGATCGCCAACCTGCAGGCGACGCCCGGCCAGGATACGCCGTTCTCCTTCAAGGTGCCGGCCGGCGGCAGCAACGTGCTTGAATTCGCCGTTGCAGCGCTCCCCGGCGAGGTCACCATCGCCAACAACCGCGCCGTTCATGTAATCGACGGTATCCGCCAGAATCTCCGCGTCCTTCTCGTTTCCGGCGAGCCGCATGCCGGCGAGCGCGCCTGGCGCAACCTGCTGAAATCCGATGCCTCCGTCGACCTCGTCCATTTCACCATTCTGCGCCCGCCGGAAAAGCAGGACGGCACGCCGATCAACGAGCTGTCGCTGATCGCCTTCCCGACGCGCGAGCTCTTCGTCGACAAGATCAAGGATTTCGACCTGATCATCTTCGATCGCTACCAGCACCGTGGCGTGCTGCCGCTGCTCTACTACGATTACATCGCGCAATATGTCGAAAACGGCGGCGCGCTGCTGATCGCGGCCGGTCCCGAGCATGCCGGCCCGGATTCCATCGCCCTGACGCCCCTTTCCTCGGTCCTGCCGGCAACGCCCACCGGAGAGATGATCGAGAAGGCCTTCTATCCCCGCCTCTCCGAGGAAGGTCGCAAACATCCAGTCACCCGCGGCCTGGACGGCTCGGGCGAGGAACCGCCGCATTGGGGCCGCTGGTTCCGTAGCGTCGATGTCGACCGGCCGCAGGGCGAGACGATCATGCTCGGTGCCGACAACCACCCGCTGCTGGTGCTGAACCGCGCCGGCCAGGGTCGCGTCGCCATGCTGCTTTCCGATCAGGGCTGGCTCTGGGCGCGTGGCTTCGAAGGCGGCGGTCCGAACGTTTCGCTCTATCGCCGGATTGCCCATTGGCTGATGAAGGAGCCGGCGCTCGAGGAAGAAGCGCTGACGGCGCGCGCCTCCGGCCGGACACTGGAAGTCACCCGCCAGACGATCGGCGACAATCCGGGCAACGCCACCGTACGTTACCCCTCAGGCAAGACTGAAACCCTGCCGCTCACCCAGTCCGAACCGGGGCTCTACAAGGCCGAAAAGAGGATGGACGAAATCGGCCTCTTCGAAATCCGCAACGGCAAGCTGTCGACGCTCGTCCATATCGGCGCCGTCGACGCGCCTGAATTCAAGGCGATGATCTCGACGACCGATGTGCTGAAGCCGGTCGCCGACAGAAGCAAGGGTCTCGTCACCCGCGTCTCCAACGAAAATGGCAGAATCACTATCCCGCCGATCCTGCCGGTGCGCGGCCAGGTTCGCGTCGCCGACAACGATCGCATGATGATCCGCATGACCAGCGAAACAGTCTTGAAGGGCATCAACACGCTGCCGCTCTTTGCCGGTTTTGCCGGCGTCGGCATTCTGCTGCTCGCCTTCGGAACCATGTGGTGGCGTGAAGGGCGATGATCGCATGCCGGAATTCGAGCTGACCGCTTCACCCTCGCCGGAGGAACTGGCTGCGATCACCGATGCGCTCTTAGCCTTCAACGCCAGCGATGTCGGCCCCTCCGATCGTCGGCCGCTCACCGTTCTCATCCGCGACACCGACGGCAAGGTGACCGGTGGCCTGTCTGGCTTCACCGCTTGGGGCTGGCTCTTCACCCAGATGCTCTATATTCCGGATACGCTGCGCGGCACCAGTCTCGCCGGCAAAATCCTCGCAAAGGCGGAAGAAGAGGCCAAGGCGCGCGGCTGCCGCGGTGCCTGGATCGACACCTTCAGCCCGCAGGCTTTGCGCGCCTATCTGCGTCAGGGTTATGAAGTCTTCGGCGAGCTTGAGGATTTCCCGCAAGGTCGCACACGCAGCTTTCTCCGCAAAAGCCTCTAATCAACCGTGCCAGGCGATGATGCCCTTCAGCCGTTCGTGCACGCCCTCGGCGATCGGAACGACGAGTACGCGGCCGGGATCAACAGGTCCCGGGAAGGAAAGCGCGTTGTAGGCGACCTTCTCGAAGCCGAGCGGGCCGTAATAGGGCGGATCGCCGACGAGGATCACGGCTTCCGAGCCCTTGCGTCTTGCCGCCTCCACCGCGATCCGCACCAGTTCCCGGCCGATGCCCTGGTTCTTATGGGAGGGCCGGACGGCGAGCGGGCCGAGAAGATGGCCCTTCACCGTGCCGGCCAGCACCGGCGTCATGCGCACCGAGGCGATCGTCTCGCCGTTGTCGGTGCAGATGAAGGAGAGCGACAGATCATGCGGCCCCTGCTCGCGAATGCGCGCGGCAGCACGCGTGAAGCGGCCCGGACCGAAAGCTTCTTCGTTGATGTGTTCGATGGCGGCGTCATGGGACGCGTCTTCGGTGAGGTAGACGAGATCGTGCTTGTACATGATGACAGAAACCGGATTGACAGATTAATGGGTCTCGAACACGCCTTGGGCGTTCGGGAGCATCAGCGTCGTCGCGGGTTTCTGGAAATGAACATCAGGCAGAGATCCCAAAATCGTGACGTGGCCGATAGCAGGAAAAATTTCCGCCGTCCAACGCAAAATGCAGGCTACAACGCTCGGAACGATGCAGTGCCAAACCGCGTGACACACTGTTCAACCTTTACCGCCTGCAAAGCCCCGCTATCTCAGCTAACTTCGGCCCCGACACGCAACCAAAGGAAATGAAGATCATGGGAATGCTGGTGGACGGCGTCTGGCATGACGTTTGGTACGACACCAAGGAAAGCAAGGGCCAATTCAAGCGGCAGCCCTCGCAGTTCCGCAACTGGGTGACATCGGACGGTGAGGCCGGCCCTTCCGGCAGCGGCGGCTTCAAAGCCGAAGCCGGGCGTTACCATCTTTATGTCTCGCTTGCCTGTCCCTGGGCGCACCGCACGCTGATCTTCCGCAAGCTGAAGAAGCTGGAGGAGCTGATTTCGGTCTCCGTCGTCGATCCGCTGATGGTCGAGAACGGCTGGGAATTCAAGGTCGGCGACGGCGCCACCGGCGACCAGCTCTTCGGCGCCGACACCCTCTGGCAGATCTACCGCAAGGCCGATCCCCACTATTCCGGCCGCGTCACCGTTCCCGTGCTCTGGGACAAGACCACCGCCACGATCGTCAACAACGAATCGGCCGAGATCATCCGCATGTTCAACAGTGCCTTCGACGGACTGACTGGCTCGAAGGCCGATTTCTATCCGGACGACCTTCGCGCCGAAATCGATGCGCTGAACGCCACCGTCTACGACGCGGTCAACAATGGCGTCTACAAGGCGGGCTTTGCCACCACCCAGGAAGCCTATGAGGAAAATGTCGGCAAGTTGTTCGAGACGCTCGACATGCTCGACGAGCGCCTGGGCAGGAGCCGTTACCTCTTCGGCGACAGGCTGACCGAGGCAGACTGGCGCCTCTTCACCACGCTGGTGCGCTTCGATCCCGTCTATGTCGGCCATTTCAAGTGCAACATCCGCCGCATCGCCGATTACCGCAACCTGTCCGGCTACCTCAGTGATCTCTACCAGACGACCGGCATTGCCGAAACGGTGAACCTGAAGCACATCAAAGAACACTATTACCGCAGCCACAAGACGATCAACCCGACCGGCATCGTTCCCGTCGGCCCCGCGCTTGATCTCGACAGCCCGCGTGGCCGCGCGACTGCGCCCCGCGTCTTTTCAGACGCGTAAAGGACGCTCTAAAGCATGTCGCGCAAAAGTGTGCAGCGGTTTTGCGTCAACGACATGCGCAAAAACAAAGAGCTAAAGCGCGAGGAGCGAATCTGAAAGATCGCGACGCGCCTTAGCACTTCGAATTGCTACGTACCGCCACCTGAACACTCTCACCAGCGGTGGTCGTGCTCCTGCTCGCCGCGAAGCTCGGCGAGGCGGCGATGCGTCGCCTCGGTCGTGCCCTCGGGCAGACTGTCGAGCGGAAAGAAGCCGCTATCGGAGATCTCCCAGTCCGGTGGGCGCGGCGCCGTCTGCTCGACGCTCGCCCGGTAGAACACGACATGATCCCGGCGGGTGTTCGTGGTGTTGAAATAGACCTGCACCAGCTGCGGCTTGCCGATAATCCTCAGGTTGCCCTCCTCGCGCAACTCTTTCGCCAGCGCTTCTTCGACCGTCTCATTGCGCTCCAGTCCGCCGCCCGGCATATGCCAACCGCCGATATAGCTGTGGCGCACCAGGAAAATCCGACCGCCCGAATCGAAGCACGCGGCCCTGACACCCATCGTCATGCCCCGGGCGAAGGAGAAATAGACATGCAGCAGGCGCAAGGCCAGCCTGATGTGAGGGGGCCGCTTCTCTTTATCCACCATCGCTCCGTTTCAGCTCTTCATCGCGCCGGATGTGTTTGATTTGTCAATAAGCTGGTCTATGTCTCGTAGCATGTTTAAGCTCGCGCATATTTCCGACGTCCACCTTGGGCCGTTGCCCCGTCTTTCCATTCAAGAGCTGTTTTCAAAACGCATAACCGGCTTTGTGAACTGGCATCGAAACCGACGCAAGCACCTTTTCGGCAGCACGCTGGATCTGCTGCTCGACGACATCCGTGCCCATCAGGCCGATCACCTGGCCGTCACCGGCGATCTCGTCAATCTGGCGAGCGGCATCGAGATCCGCGCTGCCGCAGCCTGGCTGCGCGAACTCGGCGATCCCGCCGCCACATCGGTCGTCCCCGGCAATCACGACGCCTATGTTCCCGGCGCCTACGAAAAGTCGATGCGCGCCTGGTACGATTATGTCCGCGGCGATCTCTCTCCGCCGCAATGGCAGGAGGATCGCCATATTTTCCCTTATCTGCGCATCCGCGACAAGGTTGCGATCGTCGGCTGCTCAACGGCGGTCGCCACCCCTCCCTTTGCCGCCTCCGGCTTTTTCGGCGCGCGCCAGGCGCGCGACACCGTCAACATGCTGCGAGCGGCCGGGGAAGCCGGTCTCTTTCGCGTTGTCATGATCCATCATCCGCCGATCCGCGGCGCCACCGCCTTCCACAAGCGCATGATCGGCATCCGCCGCTTCGCCGCAGTGATTTCGACCGGTGGTGCCGAACTCGTGCTGCACGGGCATACGCACCTGAACACGCTGCACTGGCTGCGCGGCCAGGTGCAGCCGGTGCCGGTGGTCGGCATTGCGTCGGCCTCGCAGGGACCGGGCAGCATCAAGCCGCCCGCCGCCTATAATCTCTTCTCCATCGACGGTTCTCCGGGCGCCTGGGAGCTCAGCGGCGAGCGCTTCAGCGTCAACAGGTCCGGCGACGCAGTGACGCCGGAAAGCACCGATATTTTCGCGCGTTAGCGCCGGTTCCGGACTCCTTTTATCCAGCACTTGAACCGATCTGAGAGGACGTCTGGCCATCGTCGCAACAATCACCATGGCGGCCGCTTATCCTCTTGGTATTTTGAACGGTAGGCGTACAATCCAGGCGATTGCATCGCCCAAGAACGGAGCCCGCCAATGACGTCTTCTTTCCGTCACCTGTCTAGAATTTCGCTCGCCGCCGGCTTTGCCTTCGGCATCGCCACGGCTGCTTTCGCGGTCGGCGACAATAACGATGACACCAACCCGCCGCCGAAGACCCAGACGACCAAGACCTGCACCGGCGGCAAGGTCTGGGACAAGACCAAGAAGGAATGCGTCAATCCGAAGAAGAGCAGCTTCAACGACGACGATCTCTATAAGTTCGCCCGCGAGTTTGCCTACGCCGATCAGTATGACAATGCCATCACCGTGCTCAATCTCGCCCGCAATCAGAACGACCCGCGCATCCTGAACTATCTCGGCTACGCCAACCGCAAGGCCGGTCGCATGGAGCTCGGCATGTCCTACTATCGTAAGGCGCTGCAGGCGGATGAGAACTACATCCTAGCCCGCTCTTACATGGGCATGGCGCTGGTGGAACAGGGAGACATCCAGGGAGCCCGCGTCCAGCTTGTCGAAATCCGCGATCGCGGCGGCGAAGGCACATGGGCCTATCGGGCTCTGCTGCAAAGCTTGAACGGCTACAAGACATATTGACGCAAGGTTTGCGGGCAACAATACGAAAATCCCTTGAGAAAAGGGGATGAAGACGACCGGATGCTTGCGAAGTGCAGCAGACTTGTTTCATAAAGCACAGGCATCGTCGGCGTCGATAAGGCCGGCTTCGCGTTCGACGGCGAACCCTTCGTCCGCGAAACCATTGTGAATGCTTCTTGGATAGACAATGCGTCAACCCGCAACGACCATCGATCTCCGGCGTGATCTCGTCGGCCTTCTGCCCCGCCTTCGCCGCTTCGCGATCACGCTCGCGGGTGAGGCTGCCGTGGCCGACGAACTCGTTCAGGCCGTCTGTCAGCGCGCCATCGCCAAGGGTCATCAATGGAGCGGTGAAGGCCGGCTGGAAAGCTGGATCTACACGCTTGCCCGCCAGCAATGGACCGACGACAGCCGCAAGCGAAAGCCGAAGGCGTCCGTCCGCGGCAACGTTACCGATATACGCGAGGCCGCGCGCGAACGCTCGGCTGCAGCCGATCCCGACGGCATCCATCACATGATCGCCGATATGCCGGACGGACTTTCCAGCATGTTCCTGCTCGTCGATGTCGAAGGCCACAGCTACCAGCAGGCGGCCGACATCATGGGCACGCCGGTGGCAAATGTCGTCTCCCAGCTTGCGACCGCAAGGCTGCATTTTGCCCGGCTTGCCGGCACCCACCCGATCCACAGGTACTGAATTTGCTCGATCTCAGGAAATTGCCGCTCGAAGCCCAGCTCACCGCCCTTCTCGATGGCGAGGTCTCGCCCGAACAGCGCCACGAACTGGAGCAGCGCCTGGCAACCGACGAGAGCACGCGCCGGCTGCACGAGAAGCTGCGCCACGGCGCCGATTTCGGCCGCCACCGCTTCGACGATATCCTGAAGGAGCCCGTGCCGCTCGCCCTCGTCCGCGCGATCAAAAGCACGCAGCCGCCGAAAACGCCGATCGCCCAGCGCGCGACGCGCCCGCATGTGAAACTGGCGCCGAGCGGCCCGCAAGCGCTGGCCGCCGCTCTCATCCTCTTCGCCGTCGGTTGCGGTATCGGCTATTTCGTCGGCACCGCCCCGGATGCCGACGAAATAGCCACCACGACCTCCGCCACCGCACCGGCCAATACCAGCGACTGGCTGGGCGACGTCACAGCCTATCAGCGGCTGCTGATCCGCCAGCCTCGTCATCTCGTCGAAGTACCCGCCTCGCAGGCCGAGGAAATCTCCAGCTGGCTGACGACCGCGATCGGCGTGCCCTTCCGCGTGCCTGATCTCAGCGCCGAAACTTGGACCTTCCAGGGCGCGCGCGTCATCCTCGGCGACAATCGCCCTGTCGGCCAGCTCGTCTATTCCAACGCCGATGGCGACGTAATCTCCATCTGCTTCCGCAAGGACGCGCAGCCGCCGGAGACCGACGACTTCAAGGAAACGATCAAGGACGAGATCGGCCTCGTGACCTGGCACAATGCCGGCACCTCCTATGTGCTTGCCGGCCCCTCCGCCGAAGCGACGCTCGGCCAGCTCGCCATGAAGATCGCCACCGCGATTTGATGACCGCCAGCGGAGCTGAGGCGGCACCACGGCAAAATCGACTATCAGCGCCAGCCGCCCCCTCATCCGACCCTGTGGGCCACCTTCTCCCCGCTGGGGAGAAGAGGGAGCGAGTGGTGGCCTACCGTCCTTCGGCGCCCTCTTGCGGATAAGAGGAAGCGAGACGTTGCGGCATATCTCTTCTCCCCAGCGGGGAGAAGGTGCCGGCAGGCGGATGAGGGGGCCGCACGGCACGCCTTTCATTGCTTTCGCGTGCGCTCAACGCAGACGCAACGAAGTCAATCTAATTGCCAGGCCGCGCCGTATCGAGACGATCGCGGCTCTGACCCTATTCGATCAGGCCTTGCCGGCCTTCACCTCGAGCACGCGGTTGGCCGCCGAGACGATCGCTTCCAGCGATGCCGCGACGATGTTGGTATTGACGCCGGCGCCGAACAGCTTGCCGCTGGGATAGGAAGTTTCGACATAGGAGATCGCCGCCGCATTCGAGCCGTGTTGCAGCGAATGTTCGGAATAATCCTCGACCGACATTTCGATACCGAGATAATGCGACAATGCATTGATGAAGCCGTCGATCGGGCCGTTGCCGCGTCCTTCGATGCGCTTGATCTCGCCATTGTCGGTGATCTCAGCCGCCACGATCCGCTGGCCCTTGTGCTCGGTGTCCGGATAGGTGTGATGGTCAACGAATTTGAGGCGCGCGCTCGGCTGCGTCACGTAGCGCTCGATGAAACGGTCGTAGATCCGCTTTGAAGGAAGCTCCTTGCCCTCTACGTCGGTAATGCGCTGGATATCCTCGCGGAACTCCACCTGCAGGTTGCGCGGCAGGTTGAGCCCGTAATCCTGCTGCAGGATATAGGCGATGCCGCCCTTGCCGGACTGCGAGTTGATGCGGATGATCGCCTCGTAGGAACGGCCGACATCACGCGGATCGATCGGCAGGTAGGGCACTTCCCAGACGGGATGGTTGGCAACCTGCGCCGCCTTCATGCCCTTGTTGATCGCATCCTGATGCGAGCCTGAGAAGGCCGTGTAGACCAGCTCGCCGACGTAAGGATGACGCTCTGAAATCGCCATCTGGTTCGAGTATTCGAACACTTCCTTGATGCGCTCGATATTCGAGCAGTCGATCTCGGGATCGACGCCTTGCGTGAACATGTTCAGCGCCATCGTCACCATATCGACATTGCCGGTACGCTCGCCATTGCCGAAGAGCGTGCCTTCGACGCGGTCGGCGCCTGCCAGCAAGGCCAATTCGGCAGCGGCGATCCCTGTGCCGCGGTCGTTATGCGGATGCAGCGAAACGATCAGGTTGTCGCGATTATCGAGATTGCGGCACATCCATTCGATCTGGTCGGCATAGACGTTCGGCGTTGCCATCTCGACGGTGGACGGCAGGTTGATGATCAGCTTGTTATCAGGCGTCGGCTTGACGACCTCTATGACGGCATTGCAGATTTCCAAAGCCACCTCGAGCTCGGTGCCGGTGAAGCTCTCGGGCGAATATTCGAAACGATAGCCGCCGCCTGCCTTGGCGGCCATGTCGGTGATCATCTTGGCGGCATCGACGGCGATCTGCTTGATCCCCTGCACATCCTTGGCGAAGACGACGCGGCGCTGCAGCTCGCTGGTCGAGTTATAGAAATGCACGATCGGCCGGTTTGCGCCTTCCAGCGCCTCGAAGGTGCGGGTGATGAGTTCCGGGCGGCACTGCACCAACACCTGCAGGGAGACGTCGGCGGGCACGTTGCTCTCTTCGACGCACCAGCGGGCGAAATCGAAATCGGTCTGCGAGGCCGAAGGGAAACCGATCTCGATTTCCTTGAAGCCCATCTCCAGCAGCAGCTGGAACATGCGCGCCTTGCGATCGTGACCCATCGGGTCGACCAGCGCCTGGTTGCCGTCGCGCAGGTCGACCGAGCACCAGACCGGCGCCTTGGTGATGGTCTTCGTCGGCCAGGTGCGGTCGGGAATGTTCACCTGCGGATACGCCCGGTATTTCACCGCAGCGTCGGGCATGCCTTTTGTCGGGGCAGTCTTCCGTGAGGATTGCGTCTTCGCGTCCATCGTATCGTCTCCTCGTCCCGGCATTTGCCCGCTCTTAGCCGATCGTATCGGGCTTGGCGATAAACAAATGCGGACCTTTGTCGGTCAATAGGTCAATTTTGAAAGTGAGTCGCGAGGAGCGATGGCCGGGCGGGCTTTCGGCCGCCGGGCGCTCCTCAAAGGACCCGGCAACCGCGCGTAAGGCCGAGGAGAAGAAGCGAGGTCAGGGCGCGCGTATTGTCACGCAGGGCGATGCGGCCGCGTGCAATCGTGTCGGAAATTCTGGCGCCAGTGGTCTTCATGGCCGCGCTTATAACCTCGGGCGGTGGAACTGGCAAGCCCTTGCCAGGCTTTTGGCGGCCGATGGCGCAACGACATTCCGCTATCGCGGCTGGCTTCGATCTTTCCAAACACTCACCAGCTTCGCCAGCGCCAGCATCAACCCGCCCGCGATCAAGCCCCAGAAAGCGCCGGAAATGCCGCCGAAGGAAACGCCTGAGGCGGTGACGAGAAAGGTGATCGCCGCCGCCTCGCGCGACTCGGGGGCCTGAAACGCCGACATTGCCGAGGAGGAGAAGGCGCCGACCAGCGCCAATCCCGCCACCGCCTGGATCAGGACGGGGGGTGCGAGCGCCACGAAGGCCGTCACCGCCCCGGCGAGCAGCCCGAGGATGATATAACCAACGCCGGCGATCAGCGCTGCCCAATAGCGCCTCTTCGGATCGGCATGGGCATCCTGTCCAGCACACATCGCCGCGGTGATTGCGGCCAGATTGACGGCGTGGCCGCCGAACGGCGCCGACAGCAGCGAGAAGAAACCGGTAACGGCAAAGAGCGGGCCGGGTTTCGGATCGTAGTGATTGACCTTCAGCACCGCGATACCTGGAATATTCTGCGAGGCCATGGTGACGATGAACAGCGGCAGCGCGATCGAGACAAGGCCGGCAAGATTGAACACCGGCCAGACGATCTCCGCCGTCGGCACCAGCGACCGTTCGAGCGAACTCAGTGCACCGTCGGGAATATCGACGCCAAAGACCAGCACCAGCACGAAGGCTGCGAGCGCTGCCGGTACCGCCCAGAGCCGCTTGAAGGCGCCGACGACGATCCAGGCGATGACGATCGGCAGGCCGAGAAGCGGGTTGAAGCCGATCGCCTTCACCGGCGCGAAGCAGAGGCCGATCAGCACGCCTGATAGCATCGCATTGGCGAGCGGCGCGGGAATGGCGGCAACCGCCCGGCCGAGCGGCTTGAAAAGTCCGGCGACGACAATCAACGCAGCACAGATCAGAAATGCGCCGACCGCCGCATTGAAGCCGCCCTCGATCGCCCCGGTGCTTGCCAGCAGCGCCGCGCCCGGCGTCGACCAGGCAATACTGATCGGCAATCGCGTCACGGCACAGAGCACGATTGCGCAGACACCCATGGAGATCGACAATGCCATCAGCCCCGAAGCCGCTTGCGCATCCGTCGCACCGACCGCTTCGAGCCCGTGCAGCACGACGGCAAACGAGCTGGCCGAACCGACGAAGGCGGTCAGCAGCCCCATGAACAGGGCCTGGACGGAAAAATCTTTGAGCATGGCGGAACTCTTGGACTGTGAGAACGGCGCATGGAGCATGATGGTTGTCGCAGGCGCAAGTCCTGATTCAAGCCTTTCCGTTCAGTCCTCGCCGGCAGGAGCGCTATACAAGCTCAAGCACTTCTGAAAGCAAACCGCCCTTACCTGCGATCTGCAGGCAAGGGCGGGTTCTTAGCAGCTTTGAATTAGAGAACTCAGATATCTGCCTGCGACGTCACGATCCGCGAGACGAGGCCATAGTCCTTCGCTTCTTCGGCCGAAAGCCAGTAGTCGCGATCGGTATCCCTGGCGATCTTGTCGAGCGGCTGACCGGTGGCCTCAGCCATGATCTTGTTCAGGCGGTCGTTCATCTTGATGATCTCGCGCGCCTGGATCTCGATATCGGATGCCATGCCGCGCGTGCCGCCAGAGGGCTGATGCAGCAGGAAGCGGGTATTCGGCAGGCACAGGCGCCGCTCCTTAGGAGTGGCGACATAGATTAGCGCGCCGGCGGAGGCGACCCAGCCGGTGCCGATCATCCAGACCTTCGGCTTGATGAACTTGATCATGTCATGAATGGAATCGCCGGATTCGACGTGGCCGCCGGGCGAGTTGACATAGATGCGGATGTCCTCGTCACTGGCTGCGGCAAGCGCCACGAGCTGCGAGCAGACCTTCTGCGCCAATTCCTGATTGATCGGTCCGTAGATGAAGATCGAACGCGACTTGAAAAGATTCGCCTCCGTTTCCTTGCCGAGCGGCAGTTCCTTCGTCTTGTCGTCCTGGTCTTCGTCGTTCATTCGAACCTCTTGGAGATGAATTCGGCTTCCCCGCACATAGTGCGACTCAATGCCTAAAACAATGTGGGAAAAACACAAGGCACCGAAGCGATGGAGATATCCTTAAGAAGCCGCGCGCTGTTCTGCAAGCCTTACCGAATTGTAACGGGCAAAGGCTTTGAAAAGCCTAAATCGGTTCCTACCTCAACCTCACGCAGCGAAAGCTGCACCGAAACATCGAGCATTCTTAACGCGTCCGGTCGGACACGGGAGCGCTCTGGAGCAACAGGAGACAGGACATGTCACCCGAAGAACGCCAACTGCTGACTGCCCTCTTCGATCGTGTACGCACCGCAGCCGCACAGCCGCGCGACCGCGACGCCGAAGCCCTGATCGACCAGGCGACGCGCGAGCAGCCCTCGGCCACCTATTATCTCGCTCAGGCCGTCATCGTTCAGGAAAAGGGACTGGAGGCGGCGGCCAACCATATCAAGGAGCTCGAGGAGCATGTCCGCCAGCTGGAAGCCGGCGCGAACGATCACCGCCAGGCCGAACAGGGCGGCGGCTTCCTGAGCTCGATCTTCGGCAACACCCAGACGCAGCAGCCGGCACCCATCCCGTCCAGCCCCGGCGCTTCCGGTCCCTGGGGCCAGCAATCCCGCGCCTATGACGAACCCCGCGGCTACGACCGCGATGCCCGCCAGCCGCAGCAGCAGCCGACCGGCCCCTGGACCCAGCAAGCCTCTGCGCCTTCGGCCGGCGGCGGCTTCCTGCGCGGCGCGCTCGGCACGGCAGCGGGCGTTGCCGGCGGCATGCTGCTTGCCAATTCACTGAGCGGCATCTTCGGCAATCACATGTCCTCGCTCGGCTGGGGCTCGCCCTTCGGCGCAAACCCCTTCGGCAATGCCAGCGCGCCCACCGAGGAAACCGTCATCAACAACTATTATGGCAATGACGACAAAAGCCAGGCCTCCGACAACGCTGTCGATGACAACGACAATGCCAATGTGCAGCAGGCCGATTACGACGACGGCGATGATTACACCGACGACTCATCCGGTGGCGACGTTACGGATGTTTGAGGTTTAACGAGCAGAAATGGGCGGCAGTTGGTTTTAGATTGCCGCACCGTATACCGGCCCTTCGTTTAAACTCAGGGCGTTCGCCGCTGCAATCGATTCACTGGATCGATTGCTCGGGCTGCGCCCGACCGCGGCTCACCCACGCCCGCGATAGGCGGCGACGCCCTGCTCCGGCAGCCACACGCCTTCCGGTGGCGTGCCCGTCTGCCAGAACACGTCGATCGGAATGCCGCCGCGCGGATACCAGTAGGCGCCGATCCTCAACCACCTGGGATCGAGCAGCTCGACGATGCGCTTGGCAATGTAGATCGAGCAATCCTCATGAAAAGCGCCGTGATTGCGGAAGGAATGCAGGAAGAGCTTCAGCGACTTCGATTCCACCAGCCATTCGCCGGGAATGTAGTCGATGACGATATGGGCGAAATCCGGCTGGCCGGTCATCGGGCAGAGCGAGGTGAATTCTGGCGCGGTGAAGCGCACCACGTAATCGGTGCCGGCATGGTTGGACGGCACTTTTTCAAGTACCGCCGCCTCCGGCGACTGCGCGGTTTCGGTTTGCTGGCCCAGCATCGACAGGCTGGAGGTATCGGTATTCGGCATCATGCCTCCTTGACGACTTTGACGCGGATGCCATGGGCCTTTTCGCCCTCCGGCTCCACGTGAATGGCAATTTTGGCGCCCTCGTGCACCGCACTGATGGCATCCTCAAGGCGGTCGCATATATCATGCGCCTGGCGCACCGACATAGTGCCGGGCACCACCATGTGAAAATCGATGAAGGTGACGGCGCCGGCCCGCCTGGTCTTCAGGTCGTGCACGCCGATCGAGCCTGCCGCATGAGTGGCGATCGCCTGCTTGATCGCTTCCTCCTCGCGCGGTTCGACGGCTTGGTCCATCAGCCCGCCGATCGATTGCGAGATCACCTTCCAGCCCTGATAGATGATGTTGACGGCAACGAGGATGGCAAGCACCGGATCGAAGATCGCATAGCCGGTCGCCAGCGCCAGCAGCAGGCCGGCGAGCACGCCGATGGAGGTCACCACATCCGACATGATATGCTGCCCGTCTGCGGCAAGCGCCGCCGAGCGATACTTGCGCCCGGTCCTGATCAACAGCCGCGCCCAGACCGCATTGATGACACCGGCCGCGAAATTGATCGCAAGGCCAAGCACAGGTGCGTCGAGCATGCGCGGCGCGGCGAGGTAACCAACCGCCTCGTTGACGATCAGAAGCGCGGCGACGACAATCAGCACGCCCTCGGTCACCGCCGACAGATACTCAGCCTTGTGATGGCCGAAGGGATGGTCGTGATCGGCCGGCTTCTGCGCATAGCGAATGACGAAAAAGGCGATGAAGGCGGCAACGACGTTGACCGTCGATTCGAGGCCGTCCGACAGCAGCGCCACCGACCCGGTGACCCACCAGGCCACCATCTTCAGGCCCATGACGCCAAGCGACAGCGGAATCCCCCACATCGCCAGCGTCCGAACCGTAAGGTCGCCGTTGTCACTCATATCGTCCCCCTGCGGTTGCGAATGAATTGCAGCTCTTAAGCCGTTGAAACGCAAAACCGCCCACGCGACGATCGCGAAGGCGGTTCAGATTGAGGGGTGATATGGGCGATGAAGGAGGATTTGTCAAAGGGAATGAAACGGCGTTCACAGGCGGGGCCTCCCCCATTGAGGGCTGCGTAACCTCCGATGGCGGGTGCCGGGCGGTTCAAGGGGCCGCGTCGGAAAGGACAGGTTGCGGCCAGCGCAAGAGCGCGGCCTGCCCTGCGGGCGTCAGGGCGTAGATACCCTTCTCTATACGCTCGAACCATCCGTAGACGTTGTCGCGCAGAATCGGCCCGGCATTCGCCGCAAGCGCCTTCATCTCCCGCGGTCGTACCAGACCTCGTTCGAGTGCCGAGGCGCAGAGCAGTGCCTGCTGGCGATAAGCGGTCATGATCGGTGCTCGCGAACCGCCGCCGACGGCAGGATCGCCACGGCGGCGCTGGTGCTCGCTGACGAGGCGCGAGCGCCGCTTTGGGTTGGTCCGCGGCATCGGTGAAATGGAACTGACGATAATGCTGACCTCGCCGCCATCGGAGACGCCGAGCATGCCGATACCGAGCCGCCGGCAGAGGTCGCGGTAACGCCTGTCGGCCTCCCGCCCGCGGCCCTTGGCGGAAACACGCGCCGCGATCCAGACTTCATCGCTCATCGCCGCGCGGTCGACCGCCTGCAGAAGCAGTTCGAGGTTGAAGGAGAGTTTCAGTTCGCAGACCACCACGACCGGCGGCTCGCCATCACTCAAGCCAACGAGATCGCACTTTCCGACCTCGCCCTTCACGACATAACCAGCCGCCTCCAGGAAAGCTTTGACGGGCAGGTAAAGCGACGTCTCCATGGCAGAACGATGCTTCAGGCGGCGTTGAGATCGGCAATCTCGCCATATCGCGCGAGCAGCCGCGGCGAGGACATGTCGCCGGTTTCCTCGTCGACAATTACGGCATAGGCCGCCACGCCGACGAAACGCTCCGCCATCGCCGAAGCGATCTTTTCCGCGCTGACGGAGTTCGATGCCTGGCGCATTTCGCCGGGTACGAGGTTGCCGCGGTTCTTGCGGTAAGGGAGAACGATGAATTTTTCACTGGCCACGGCAACGGGTTCCGGTTGATCGTTCCTGAAATGTTCTGATTTGCGTGAGAAAGTCAACCGAACTCTTCGGTGGAAGCTCGCCCTTCCCGCAAATACAGGAAGGGCGAGGGAATTAGGCTCAGGCGGCCTTCGTCTTCACCTTGCGCGCCAGATGCGCCACGACGTTTTCGATCATCCGCATCCCGGCGTCGCCGCCGAGCGTCATGATCGATTCCGGATGGAACTGCACTGCGGCGATCGGCTCCTTGGCGTGTTCGATGCCCATGATCGTGCCGTCCTCGCTTTCCGCCGTGATGATGAACTCGCGCGGCAGCGTCGAGGGATCGGCAAAGATCGAGTGGTAGCGGCCGACCGTCACTTCCTTGGAAAGGCCGGAGAAAACGATGCCCGGCTCGAGCACGCGGATGCGCGAGGGCTTGCCGTGCATCGGCAGCGCCAGATGGCGCAGTTCCCCGCCATAGGCTTCAGCGAGCGCCTGCAGCCCGAGGCAGACGCCGAAGATCGGCAGGTTGCGCGCCCGCGCCTTCTTGATCGTCGCCTTGCAGTCGAAATCCTTGGGCGTTCCGGGGCCCGGCGACAGCACGACGAGGTCCGGGTTCAGCCGGTCGAATATTTCCTCCGGCACCGGCGTGCGCACCGTCGAAACGGTCGCCCCCGTCTGGCGGAAATAATTGGCAAGCGTATGGACGAAGCTGTCCTCATGGTCGACGAGCAGGATGCTGACGCCCTTGCCGACGCTTGCGACGTCGCGCTGGGTCTTGCCGGAATTGCCGGTCTTGGCGTCGCGGATGGCGGAAAGCATGGCAGAGGCCTTCAATTCTGTTTCGGCTTCTTCTTCCTCAGGAATGGAATCGTTGAGCAGCGTCGCACCGGCGCGCACCTCGGCGATACCGTCCTTGATGCGCACGGTGCGCAGCGTCAGGCCGGTGTTCATGTCGCCGTTGAAGCCGACCATGCCGATCGCCCCACCATACCATGCGCGCGGGCTCTTTTCACGGCTCTCGATGAAGCGCATCGCCCAGAGCTTCGGGGCGCCGGTGACGGTGACAGCCCAGGCGTGGCTGAGAAAACCGTCGAAGGCGTCCATGTCGTCGCGCAGCCGTCCCTCGATATGATCGACCGTGTGGATGAGGCGCGAATACATCTCGATCTGCCGGCGGCCGATCACCTTGACCGAGCCGGGCTCGCACACGCGGCTCTTGTCGTTGCGGTCGACGTCGGAGCACATGGTCAGCTCGGATTCGTCCTTCTTCGAATTCAGAAGCTTCAGGATCTGCTCGCTGTCGGCGATCGGGTCGTCACCGCGCTTGATCGTGCCCGAGATCGGGCAGGTCTCGATCCGGCGGCCGGAAACGCGCACGAACATCTCAGGTGAGGCGCCGACCAGATATTCCTGATGGCCGAGATTGATGAAGAAGGAATAGGGCGACGGATTGATCGCCTTCAGCCGCTTGGAAATGTCGGAAGGCTTGCTTTCGCAACGCTCCATGAATTTCTGTCCGGGAACGACTTCGAAGAGGTCGCCCTTGCGGAAACTCTCCTTCGCCTTGGTGACGAGCTCGGCATATTCACCCGGCCGATGATCGCTCTTCGGCGGGATGGAATCCGTGTGCTGGAAGGGTTCGGGCGCGATATCGCCGGCCTTACCCTCGGTCGACACGCCGCCTTTCTCGAAATCGTAACGGTCGATCCAGGCTTTGGCGGCGTAATTGTCGACAACGAGGATCTCGTCGGGCAGGTAGAGCACCATGTCGCGCTGGTCGGAGGGCCGCGTCAGCTTCAGATCGACCGCGTCGAACTGGAAGGCGATGTCGTAGCCGAAGGCGCCGTAGAGCCCGAGGCTCGCATCCGCCTGCGAATAGAACAGATCGGTCACAGCGCGCAGCACAGTGAAGACCGTCGGCATCTTCGAGCGCTCTTCCTCGGTGAATACCCGGTCCGGCGTCTTGACCGAGAGGTCGAGACGCCGGGCGGAGGAAGCGCCGAGCACGAGGTCGGACACAGTCTTCAGCCGCTCGGTCACGAAGCCGAGAAGCACTTCGCCGCGTTCGTTGTAGGCTTCGATCCAGACCTCCCGCCCGAAGGAAGAGATGCCGAGCGGCGGATCGACGACGGCAGTATCCCAGCGCGTATAACGTCCCGGATATTCGTAGTTCGACGAGAACACCGCGCCGCGGCGCTCGTCGAGCTTGTCGATATAGGAAGAGACCGCATCGCCGTAGGGGATTGCCCGCCGCTGTCGCGTGACCGATATGCCGCCCTTGGTCTCGTAGATTTCCGCACCATCATCCCGCAGGATCGTTACCATTGTTCCACTCCGTTATCGGGGCCCGGACGACAGGCGGCGATAAATAAAAAAGCCGCCTCGAAGTTTCGGGCGGCTCACTCGTCGTCGTCTTTGGACACGATTGGTCGAGGCCGCCTCAGCGAGCCCACCACCAAACAGCAATGTTCAAGGACTTGATCATGGGAAAATTGTTAGCCTGAGATCGGCCGCCACGCAAGAGGCGATTGCGTAATGAAAAAGGGCGGCCCGAAAGCCGCCCGATCTGATGTCCTGCTCCGACCCGATCAGAACGTTTTCGTCAGCGAGACCTTGAAGGTGCGGCCGGGCTCGGAATACCAATCTTGCGGCTGCGATGCGGCCGAGTTCGGGTTGAGGTCGCGCAGGGCGAGCGCATTAAAATATTCCTGGTCGAAAATGTTGTAGACGCCCGCCTGCACGCGCAGGCCCGGCACCTGTTCCGGCGTCCACCAGCCGGTCAGGTCGACGATTGCATAGCCGGGCGCATCGAAGGTCGTATCGGCGGTCGAGCCGACGGTCTTGAGATGGTCGGTGAGCATGCCCGCGGCAAGCGTCGAGGAAAGGTCGAAGCCAAAAGTCTCGTTGCTCCAGCCGCCGCCGACGATCGCCTTGAAGGGCGCGACCGAGCGCAGGCGCTGGGCGGTTTCCTCGTTCCTGCCGTAAGCATAGGCAAGTGCTGCGTGCAGGTTGATGCCGTTATTGAACGTCTTGTCGGCGCTCGCTTCGACACCCGAGATCGTCACACTGCTGACATTGGTATAGTTGAACTCCGTAATGCCGGTGGAGGCGTTGACGCTCGTCACCGTTTCGATGAAGTTGTGATATCGGTTGTGGAAGAGCGCTAAGCGACCGTTGAAATCGCCGGCGTCGAAATTGGCACCCATTTCGACACCGTAGCCGGTCTCGGGCTTCAGGTCGGGATTGCCGAGCTGGGCATAATTGCCGCCCGCATTGTAGAAGCGGCTATAGAGCTCGTCGACAGTCGGGGCGCGGAAGGCTGACGACAGCTGGGTGTAGAGCTGCACATCGGGTGTCAGTTGGTAAGTAGCGAGCACCTTCGGCGACGCATGTTGATCGCTGCGATCGGACAGCGTACCGAATTTTGCAAGCGCGGGGTTGCTGGCAAAACCGCCACCCGTCGACGGATCATAGCTGAACCAGTCGAAACGAATGCCCGGCGTCAGCGCAAAATTCGTATCGCCGAACTCGATTTTGTCTTCGATCGACAGGCCGATCGTCTTGCTGTCGACGTCCGGCACTTCCGACTGATTGTTGAGCGAAGGGCACGTGGTCGGCGTCGGGCATAGTGCGGAGCTGTACTGGTTCCAGGCCGACGTCGTCGCGTCAAGCGTTGCCTTCACGGAATGACGGACGTTGGAATATTCGAAATCCTTGGTGACCGTGCCGTGGAAGCCCCAGGTCTTGTTTTCGATCTCATTGTTTCGGCCGTAGGCGACATTGGCCGCTGTGCGTCCATGGCTGCCCGACTCCTTCTTCAGATCCTGCCAGTAGAGCGTGGCCCGGGCGCTGGTGAAGAATGCATCTGAGGACTGCGCTTCATAGTCATAGTCGAGCGATACACGATCGCGGTCGCGCAATTCGCGGCCGTCATAATTGTCGATCATGTAGGTGCGCCCGGTTCCCTGCAGCTCTCTCAGGTCGGTTTGGAGATCGCGGCGAAACCGCTCCGCCGTCAGGCCGATACGATGACCGCCTTCCAGCTCCTGGCGGAGCTTGAAGAGCAGGTTGTGCTGGTCGAAATCGGCGGGATCCGACTCGGTCCGCAAACGACCGTAACTGTCGTTATCGCCCATATTGTCGCGTTCATGCCCTTTGCGGTAGCCGCCCTGAAAGAGGATCGACGTGCCGCCGATCTTCTTGGCGGCGGCGGCCGAACCGGAAAGGCTGCTGTCTTCGCTGTCATAGGTGGACTTGACGACCGCGCCCCAGTCGCGGCCTTCGGGAATGATATCCTCCGGCTCCAGCGTATTGACGACGATCGCGCCGCCGAGCATCCCCGAGCCGCCCTTGCTCGAATCCGCGCCGCGCACGATATCAAGCGACGAGAGCGAGTTGAAATCGAACGTATCGCCGCCGCCATTGGCGTTGGCCGGCGCGAAGGCACCTTGGCGCGAGCTGTTCGAGAGATAGGGAATCGGAATGCCGTCGACAACAGTCAGGATGCGTGCGCCGGAGAGGCCGCGCAGATTGACGCCGGCATCGCCGCGCGAGAAATTCACGCCGGGATCGACACTGCGTCCGAGGTCTTCGAGATTGGTGACCTGTTTCTCGTCGAGCTGTTTGTCGGTGATCTCGGTTGCAAGCGGCGTGTCGGCGACGCTGCCCGGCGCCACGCGTTTGCCCTTGACGACGATCTTCTGCAGGACGGTGCTGTCGTCGGCCGTTGCTTGCGGCGTGGTGGCCGAGGCGCTTTGCGCGAAAGACTGCGAAACAGGAAGAACAACTGCGGCTGCCGTGCAGACCAATAGAACCGAGCGCCAATACCGGACGATCATAACCTACCCTCTCATGATGGTTACCGGGCTGGCTGGTCGTGGCGCGTCGAACGCTCGAGGGGCTGGCTGGGCTTTTGCGGATGAAGGCGATGCTGAATTTCGCCTTCTTTTCGCCGCATAAAAAACATGAGGTATTTTGTCAACATAAACTGACGCTATATGTTGATTTAATTTATCAAGTTTTAACGATCTTTCCTCCCGTTGCGCAATTGCAACGAAAACCGCGCTGACGCGTTATCCCCTACGCGATCGACATGACGGAACCGGATGCGTTGAGAAAACTTTCGATACTGGCGATCCTTCTCGCCGCAACCGCCTTTCTTGCCGGCGCCCGCCTGCCCCCGTACGGCCCTTTACCCCAACCTCGACCGGACGCCGGTGCTGCAACCACCCCTACCCCGCTTCCTGACAAGGCTGAACCGCCCGCACAGGACGATGTACCCGCGCCTCAGCCAAAGCCTGATACAAAGGAGCCAGCGGCGCCAGACCAGCCGGCAGCGCCCCAAACCAAACCGGGAAAGACCGAACCGGTAAAGCCCGCACCGGCAGAACCGATGCAAGGTCCGCCGCTCCCGCCGGGCAAGCTCGAAGGCCCGCAGGCTCCGGCGGAGGAGAATAAACCGCCGGCCGAACAGACACTCGAAGAGCAGCACCTGACGATCGAACCCGAAAGCGATGCCGAGCACGCCGAATGCACTGCTGCGCTTAAGGCCTTGGGCGTCGTATTCAAGGATGCACCGCGCATCGACGACGGCAACGGCTGCGGCATCGACAAGCCGATCATCGTCTCAGAAGCTCTGCCCGGCATCAGTTTGAAGCCGGAGGCAACGATCCGCTGCCCGGCCGCGCTCGCCCTTGCCCGCTGGATGAAGGAAAGCGTCATCCCCGCAGCCTCCGCCGCTCTGCCCGAGCAGGGCCGCCTGACGACAGTCAACCAGGCATCGGCCTATATCTGCCGCCTGCGCAACAGCGCCGAAACCGGCAAGATCTCCGAACATGCCCGCGGCAACGCCATCGACATTGCAAGCTTCCATTTCGAAAAGGGCGAGGATGTCGCCATCCGCTCCCGCCGCGAGGACCCGACATTGACCGGCGCCTTCCAGCGCACCGTCAGCGCCGCCGGCTGCCTCTATTTCACCACCGTCCTCGACCCCGAAAGCGACGCCGCCCACGAGACCCATTTTCATCTCGACGTGATCGAAAGAAAGGGCGCCTATCGCTATTGCCATTAGCCATTGGCCATTGGCCATTGGCCATTGAAGCTTGCAGTTCCCATTGGGCAGATAGCAACCGTCACCGGATCAGAACAAACCCTCGACATAACCTTGGTCGTTCAGGAAAATCCGCTCCGCCGAGGGTGATTTCGGCAGGCCGGGCATTGTCATGATCTCGCCGGTGATGGCGACGACGAAGCCGGCTCCCGCCGAAAGCCGCACCTCGCGCACGGTGACGATGTGGCCTTCCGGCGCGCCGCGCAGGCTCGGATCGGTGGAGAAGGAATGTTGCGTCTTGGCCATGCAGACCGGCAGCTTGCCGTAACCCTGCTCCTCCCATGTCTGCAACTGGTCGCGCACCGCCTTGTCGGCCGTCACCTCGCCGGCATGGTAGATCTTTGAGGCGACGATCTCGATCTTCTCGAACAGCGAAATGTCGTCGCCGTAGAGCGGCTGGAATTTCGCTTGTCCGGATTCGGCCAGTTCCACCACCTTGTGCGCCAGTTCCTCGATGCCGGCCGAACCCAGCGCCCAGTGGCGGCAAAGGATCGCCTCGGCGCCGAGCCTCGAAACAAATTCCTTCACTGCCGCGATCTCGGCGTCGGTATCGGAGACGAAATGGTTGATCGCCACGACGACCGGCACGCCGAACCGGCGGACATTAGCGACGTGCCGGCCAAGATTGGCGCAGCCCTTCTTCACCGCCGCGACATCCTCCGTGCCGAGGTCCTCTTTCTTCACCCCGCCATTCATCTTCAACGCCCGGACGGTGGCGACGATGACCGCCGCATCCGGCTTCAGTCCGGCCTTGCGGCACTTGATGTCGAAAAATTTCTCGGCGCCGAGATCGGCTCCGAAGCCCGCCTCCGTCACCACATAGTCGCCGAGCTTCAACGCCGTCTTCGTCGCCGTCACCGAATTGCAGCCATGGGCGATATTGGCAAACGGCCCGCCATGCACGAAGGCCGGATTATTCTCGAGCGTCTGCACCAGGTTCGGCTGCATCGCATCCTTCAAGAGCACCGCCATGGCCCCGTCGGCTTTCAGATCGCGCGCATGCACCGGCGTCCTATCGAAGCGATAGCCGATGATGATGTCGCCGAGCCGCCGCTCCAGATCCTTGAGGTCGGTGGCGAGGCAGAGGATCGCCATCACTTCGGAGGCGACGGTGATGTCGAACCCGCCTTGGCGCGGGAAACCATTGGCAACGCCGCCGAGCGAGGAGACCATGCTTCTGAGCGCCCGGTCGTTCATGTCCATCACCCGGCGCCAGGTGATGCGGCGGATATCGATATTCTCTTCGTTGCCCCAGTAGATGTGATTGTCGATCATCGCCGCCAGCAGATTGTGCGCCGAGGTGATCGCATGGAAATCGCCGGTGAAATGCAGGTTGATGTCCTCCATCGGCACGACCTGCGCATAACCGCCGCCGGCCGCGCCGCCCTTGACGCCGAAGCAGGGGCCGAGCGAAGCCTCGCGGATGCAGACGATGGCCTTCTTGCCGATCCGGTTCAGCCCGTCGCCGAGGCCGACGGTGGTCGTCGTCTTGCCCTCGCCCGCCGGTGTCGGATTGATCGCGGTGACGAGGATCAGCCTGCCGTCTTTCTTGCCCGCTTGCCCGGCGATGAACTCGGCGCTGACCTTTGCCTTGTCGTGACCGTAGGGAACGAGCTGTTCGACCGGAATGCCGAGTTTCGCCCCGATCTCGAAGATCGGCTTCTTGGCCGCAGCGCGCGCGATTTCGATATCGGATTTGATTGATGGCATGGATGTTCCCCGTCCCGGCCTTCCGCGAACGCGGAGGTACTTTTTCTCTATCTATCGGGATAGCGAAATATCGGCGGGGTGTGAATAGCACTGCGCCTTGCGGCCGCCACGCTGGGTGTTTATGAGGCGGTCAACGATCGCGGTTTTACAGGATAAAGACATGAAAGCACTGGAACTCATCATCGAGCGCATCATCCTGTCGAGCCGCTGGATCCTCGTCGCCTTCTATATCGGCCTGGTGGCGGCGCTCGCCGTCTATGCCGTTTCCTTCGGCTACAAGCTCCTGAAGATCGCCTCTGGTGTCTTCGCTCTCGACGAGGCCGAGATGATCCTTGCCATGCTCAGCCTCATCGATGCGGCCCTTGTCGCAAGCCTGATCGTCATGGTGATGATCTCGGGTTATGAAAATTTCGTCAGCCGCTTCGATGAGGCGACCGAAGCCGACAATGAAGTCTCTTTTCTCGGCAAGCTCGATTCAGGCAGCCTGAAGATCAAGGTCGCCTCCTCGATCGTCGCCATTTCCTCCATCCACCTGCTGCAGGTCTTTCTCAATGCCGACAAATACGAGGACGGCAAGATCATGTGGCTGACCCTGATGCACCTCGCCTTCGTCGTCTCCGCCGTCATGCTCGGCTTCCTGGAGAAGCTGATGAGCGCGACATCGAAGAATGACTTGAAGGATAAGGCCTGATGCATGTCGCCGGGAAGTGTGCAGCGATTCCCGGACAACGACTTGCATAAAAATAAAGAGCTAGCGCGTCGCATGAATCAAGTGACCTGTGACGCGCTTAGAGGGCGGCACAGAGGCGCCTTCGAAGGGCGAACAAGCAACAGCCCGACGCAAAACGCCGAACTGCTCTTCGCATCTTGATATCAATTTAGCGAAGCAGAAGCAGGAACCATCTCTGCCTCAGCTTTTCTGGGGCATCGAAGACTTTCCTTGGCATCGGGTCCACAGAGGCGAGAACCGGGTTCTTCACCATAAGGGATGATACCATTGATGATGCCAAGATCGAGCGCCTGAGAACGAAGTATATTCTTTCGCTCAATCGAGGTCGCGAGCATCATCGTCTCATAAGACTCGGCATTGACGCCCATCTCGTGGAAATAGGCGAAGAATTTCGTATATTCAGCCGTCGTGGGCCTGTCGAGGCCGATATCGGAATATCCGACAAGCCGCGGCGTTCCGCTCGCCAAGACGAGAGTACAGGTCGAAAGGCAGTATGCACCGCCGGCGGAGACCTCGCCCTTGGTCGGTCCGCTTTTGGCCATGCTCGCCTTGCAACGCGGATCCAGCGTCGGGCAGTTCGGCAACCGCGTTCTGCCAATCGAAGTCTCCAGACCTGCAGCCCGGATCATCCGCCCCATCGCGAAAGCCGCATCCATGTCCCCGCCATAGGATTGAAGGACGACCGGCAGCTTTCTCTCGCCAAGCGTTTTCAAGATCGACGACAGCCGAGCCGGCGTGTCCGGCGTGATCTCTCCTTCCGCAGAAATCCACTGCGTGCACTCGTCCTGGCAATTGCCGTTATACATCAGCAGAAAATCCATCGGCCGGTTTTCCGGCAGAATCTCGTTTGTGGCCGCGACCGTAGCCTGCACAGACGCCTTGGATACAGGCGTCTCCGCCGCCGAACGGCGATGACAAACGGCCTCGGCCGCTGCATCCGCAGCACAGAGCGGCATGCCAGGCCATTCGTTGTAAGCCAACATGTCCGTCGTGAGACCGATTTCAAGTGCGTCTGCGGCCGGCACGATGTTGATGCGGTCAGGGGTGGCGCTCATCATCAGGCCAATCAAATCGGCGCTAACGCCCATTTCCTTCAGGTAGGCCGTGAGAGCAGCGGTGGCCTTCTTGCCCAGCTTGGTGGAACTGCTCCTCCCTGCTGACTTTCGGCCCACCTCCTTGCGGGAGATTTCGGTCTTCTTGCCGTTTACCATCTTGTATTCGATGCGGTAGGAAACACGCACCTTGCTGTAGATTGTCGTGATCTGGTGAACGCCGATGAAAGCCCATTGCGACGCGACCCGCGAGGTTCCGCCGGAAAAGACCAGCGGACAGGCGGAAAAGCAGTATGCGCCATAGGAATAGGTATCGCCAAGCGAGTGCCCATTCCTCGCGATAGCAGCATCGCAACGCATATCACCTTCTGGACAATCCTTCAGCCGTGTGCCGCCCACGGCGGTTTCAAGACCGGCCTTGCGGATCATCCTGCCCATTGCATATGCAGCGTCTACTTCACCACCCTCCGAAAGAAAGACGATCGGTATTTTCCGGTTGCCGATTGTCTTCAGAATTTTTCTGAGTTGGGCCGACGTATCGGAGGTTATGCGTCCTTCTGCCGATATCCATTCCGGACAGTCTTCCATGCAGAGGAGACTGCGCACGAGGATAAAGCGCATCGGCGGTTGGCCTGCCTGCTGCTTCTGCCCAGCAGCCTGCGAGGTTGCCGCGCCGAGCGGAAGGGTCAGAAATAATAAAACAAGTAATATCAGGGGAAATAAGAACTTCACGAAAAACGAAATCGCAGAGCGCACGATTAAATTGCCTCAGTTATACATGGTACGACGCTTAGCAATTGCATTGATCGTCAGCAAGCCGGTTTTCGACAAGTGTTGCCGCCAGGCTCTCTCCAAGGTGATTCTCTGCCTGCATCGCAGCGCGAGACCCATGACTATGCGCATGGAGGAAATCAAAGATACCACAACGCTATATCCGCAAGTCGAAACTCAACTAAAGCGCGACCTCCTGTCGCTAGTTTTACACAATATGAGTAAATCGGTAGAGGCTGAGTCAATTTCGACTAGCGTTCGGCCGCCCTTCTGTGTTTGATAGCGATAACATTAGGGCTGCCGGGGGCGTACAAATGTCTTATATGACTACCTCTGAAAGACAGTCATTGCTTTCGGCAGAACTTGCCACTGTACGAACGCGCAGCCTGTTTGCGCAGGCGCTGGGCCGGGTTTCCGCAGCCTTCGGATTGTCGCATGCAACGCTGATGCACGCTCCCTCCCCGGAAGACCTCCTGTTGAAACCCCTGCTGATCGAAAGTTCGCTTCCGGCCGCCTATATCAGGGAATTCGACCGCGCCCACATGATGCGCGGCTGCCCTTTCGGCTTACGGCTGAGAGAATCCGCCGTCCCCCCGGTCTGGCACCTCAACGACGCTTTCAACGGTCAGGCCTTCCCCGCCGAACTGCGTGCCCTGATGCTGCGCCATGCCATACCGGCGGGCGTTGCCATGCCCACCATTGCGGCCGACGGCCAGCGCTTGGTTTTCTGGTTCTGCGGCGAGCGCGCCGCACTTGGCCAGAGCGAGGTCAATGAGCTGGCAATGATCATTCTGCATGCACTCGATGCATACAATGCAGTCAAGCGCAACGAGGAATGCGCGTATAACGCGCTGTCGACCCGAGAACTAGAGGTTGTCCGCTGGACTGCCCAGGGCAAGACCTCGATCGAAATCGGCCAGATCCTGACTTTGTCGGACCACACGGTGAACGCCTATATGACGAACGCGATCAAAAAACTCGATTGCGTCAACCGCACCCAGTTGGTAGCTAAGGCAATTCGATTGAAGCTGATCAACTGAGGAATCGGAAGAGAGTCGGCACGTCGTCCCGTGATCTGGGGGACCCGTCATCTGGGGGAATCGTGTCTCTTCGCTTCGAACAGCCCATCATTGACAAGACAGAGCAATCCCGCGCCCACATCGGCATCACCGATGCGGAAATCCTTCAGATGCTTGCTGCCTACCGCCTTTTCGGCTTCTGGCGCATCGACATCGAGACCGGACATTTCTTTGCGAGCGAGGATGTACATGAGATCTTCGACCTTCCCTACAGCAACGGCCCCGTCAACCTGACAGAGCTGATGTCGCGCATCCATGAGGAGGATCGCAGCCTGATCGCCCAGACCTTCGAAGAGGCAAGCCTTCATGGCGTTGGCTTCCATTTCGTATACCGCGTCGACAACCGGCTCGGCGGTTACAAGCTGGTGCGAAGCGTCGGCCGCTTTCGTGACGGTGAAAGCGGCGGCGGCATCGTCGGCGTCACCTATGAATTCGACGAGAGGCTGCGCGTCGTCGGTTTCGAGGACAATACGACACCACGCTGACTCGAGAATGTTTAACGGTCGAGCACCGAGCGGATCTCGACGAGGTTCGAGCGCACCCTCAGAATATAAAAGCCCATGGTGGCGAGATGGCTCGGCATGATCCAGCCGTCCTCGCGCCCGTTCGAAATGATCGCCGGCTGAATGCGCAGCGCCGCTTGGAACTGCCGCATCGTGCTGCCCCAGACAGCTCCGAGATTGCGCTCCTGCACCACCTGCGAGAAATCCGCCTGCGCGGCGGCAAGGATGGCGTAATAGGCGTAGAGCTGGCCGTAGGCGAACCAGAACCGGTCGTCGGCGCGTGTATCGAACCAGCCGCGATTGTGGTTTTCCGATCGCTCGGCGAGCATGTCGGACGTACCGCCGAGATCGTTGGCGATGCGGTCGATGAATTCCATGAGGTTGTCGGCGCGGCCGTCGAAAATGACGTTGCACACGGAAAGATCGGTATTGAACTTGCGCAGGCTGCCGATCGCCGAGCGGTAGTAGGAGGGTGTCGGCGTCTTCGGGCCGAAGGGGTTGAGCCCGAAATACCAGCTGTATTCGTCGAACTGCAGATTGCCGCGGGCGCTCTGCAGGTCGTTGTTGATGCCCGACGTGCCGCGCACGCGCCCGAGCGTATCGACGAGCTCCGCCGACGTCCGGCGAACCGCCTGATTGATGCCCCGCTGGAACGACGCCTTGTTGTCGAGGAAAGGCGTGTGATCCCAGTCGATACCGAAAAAGCCCATTTTGTAGAGCAGCATGGAGGAGATCCATGCGTTCTGGTTGACGTTGAAGTCGGTCAGGTCGGCCGTGACGTCGATGATTGCCGAACGCTGGCAGGCCTTGGCCGTCGTGGCGTTGCTTCCCTCGGTGACCGGCAATTCCTGTCCAGCGGCAACCTTGCGTTCGGAAAGCCGATATTGTTCGACGAAGGCGGTGTTGAAATTCGACCAGACCTGCGTCTGCCAGAAGAAATAGCCGTAGAGTACGACGAAGAGCGCCACGAACGCGATCACCGGCAGCCGGATCATCCAGCTCCGACGCTGATACCAGCCATGCGCAGCAAGAAAGGGCCAGAAGGCCCAGGCGGAAAACAGGCGGACCCAACGGCCGATCGTTTGGCCGATCAGCCTGAAAAAACCGGCTATCCGGTCAAGCATCGTCGTCTCCTGTCAGGCGAGGCGAACATCGGGACATCGCGGCCCCGTCGCATCCACATATGCGCTCGATGGGCCGAGCACAACACGAGCCCTCCGATTTTTCGCACGGACGCCTTGCGGAAAAGAGGCACTGACTGCGTCTTTCGCGTCAGTAACGCAGGAAAGGCAGGTTTAAACGGAAGGACCTGCGCGCCGTGTCGATCAGAGGGGCTCCCGATTTTTCCGGCGCCGGCTCGGCGTAGGTCGGAAACCTGCCGGTAAACTCCAGATCGGCGCGGCTCTTGCGCCGCTCCAGATCCTGGGCGACCAGCATGCCCTTTTCGAACAGCCTGATCGGCGCGGCGATATCGGGAAAGACTTCCGGCTTGATCCGCATCTTCATGCCCGGCCGGTCGGTATCGACCTGCGCCTGGTAGATGATCAGCCGCTCCTCGACGTCGATCATCAGCTTGCGCAGCAGCACGTTACAGGCGGCGATCCGGCCATTCAGCGAATCGACAAAGGTCTGGAACAGGCCGATAAACCGCTCGCGCCGCTGGCTGTCGTCGCGCATTTCGTGCTCCCCGGCGGAAATCTGCTCGGCCTCCGCCTTCAGCGCCCGCCGCTCCGCCTCCATCTGCTCCCAGTGCGCCCTGTTGCCGTAGACGCCGATACGGCCCTGGGTCGTCAGCGCCTTGGCATTGAGCTCCTTCATCTTGAGGCGGGCAATATCGATGGAATCGACCAGCCGGCGCCGTTGCTCGATGATGTCGACGAGACCGCGTTCGGCGGCCCTGTGCCGTTCGGTGATCGAAGCGCGCTGGCCGGCGATCAGCCGGGCGAGCGCATCCGATTTCGTCAAAAGTTCGAGCAGCCGTTCGATGACCGGGGCCTCGCGCACACGTTCGGTATACATGCGCCACATCCGCTGGCGCGACGTCCAGCCGGCCATCTTCTCGCGCAGCGTCAGCCCCCTGAAACTGTCGAGATCCGCCGAAACCTCCGCCGTCAGCCGGTCGAGAGAAAAGACCAGCTCCGCCTGCAGGGCGTCGAGCGCCGCAGCATCGGCGATATGGGCCTGGAAACGAGAATTCTGCTCGAGGAAGGCCTCGTCGGCCGAACGTGCTTCATCGGCGCTGAAGGCGTTGATTGCGGCCACGCAATAGTCTCCGTCGGCCGCAATCCTCTCGGCAAGGATGCCTGCAGCTTCGTATTGGCTGTCGAATGGCGGAGGTTTACGCACCAGGCCTCTCCAGGGAATCTCATGCTTCCCAAGCTAGATCATGATGCCGAAAAGTGTGAGCGGTTTTCCGTCCGCATCTGCGTAAAATCGAAAGCACCTTGCTTGCGACGCCAAAGAAACAACCGGCGTCGCGGCTTCAGACCGGCTCGGCGACCCAGGCCCCGTTCATCGCTTCGTCCCAATGCCTGCGGCAGAGCGAGACATATTTCTCATTGCCGCCGACCTCGATCTGCGCGCCTTCGTGCAACACCTTCCCCTCCGCGTCGAGCCGCACCACCATCGTTGCCTTGCGCCCGCAATGGCAGATCGTGCGCACCTCACGCATTTCGTCGGCGATCGCCAACAGTTCCTGCGAGGCCGGAAACAATTTGCCTTGGAAATCGGTTCTCAACCCGTAGACCATCACAGGAATGCCGAGCCTGTCGACGACGCGGGCAAGCTGCCAGACCTGGACGGGCGTCATGAAATGCGCTTCGTCGACGAAGATGCAGGCAATCGGCGCCCCTTCGCCGCTCAGCGTCGCGATCAGCCGGAACAGGTCCTCATGCGGTTCGAAGGGAATGGCGCTCGCCTCCAGCCCGATCCGCGAGCCGATGACGCCCCGGCCGGTGCGCTCGTCGAAGGCAGCGATCAGCTGCACCGTGCGCATGCCGCGCTCCTGATAATTGTAGGAGGCTTGCAGCAGCATCGTCGACTTGCCGGCATTCATCGTCGAGTAGTTGAAATAGAGTTTTGCCATCCGATCTCTCCTTGATCGGCTTATTGAAAGCTCACAATGGCAAAGAAAAGCCCTGCAACAGTGATAATCACAGGAATCCCGCTCAAAAACTGCTGAAAGCCCCAAAAACAAGATGCTTCCCAAAATCTGCCCGACGTCGCAATCGCATGGGTCGATACGACGCAAACGCACTGAGGTCGCTTGTCAAACTCGGCTATTGGTGGTTGGCTTGGGAACTTAAAGACTGGGAGTCTAAAATGAAAACAACAAGCACGTTCAAATTCGTCACTGCCACTGCCATCGCCACACTCTCCATTGCGACCGCGGCTTTCGCTGCGGATCCCGACAGCTGCTCCACCGTTCATTTCTCGGACGTCGGCTGGACTGACATTACCGCAACCACCGCCACTGCCTCCGTCGTCCTGAAAAGCATCGGCTATCAGACCGACATCAAGGTCCTCTCGGTACCGGTCACCTATACCTCGCTGAAGAACAAGGACATCGACATCTTCCTCGGCAACTGGATGCCGACGCAGGAAAAGGACGTCCGCCCCTATCTCGACGACAAGTCGGTCGAATCCTTCGGCCCCAACCTCGTCGGCGCCAAGTACACGCTCGCCACCAACGCCAAGGGTGCGGAACTCGGCATCAAGGACTTCAAGGATATCGCCGCCCACAAGGACGATCTCGACGGCAAGATCTACGGCATCGAGCCCGGCAATGACGGCAACCGTCTCGTCATGGATCTGATCGAAAAGAACACCTTCGGCATGAAGGATCTGGAAGTCGTCGAATCCTCCGAACAGGGCATGCTCGCCCAGGTAGCTCGCGCCGAAAAAGCAGGCAAGCCCGTCGTCTTCCTCGGCTGGGAACCCCATCCGATGAACACCAATTTCAAGCTGACCTACCTCACAGGCGGTGACGACGTCTTCGGTCCGGACTTCGGCGGCGCCAAGGTCTACACCAATGTCCGCGCCGGTTATCTCGGCGAATGCCCGAATGTCGGCGCAATGCTGAAGAACCTGACATTCTCCCTCGATATGGAGAATAAGATCATGGGCAAGATCCTCGACGACGGCAAGGAGCCGGAAGCTGCGGCGACCGAATGGCTGAAGGCCAACCCCTCCGCCCTCGACCCCTGGCTTGCAGGCGTCAAGACCCGCGACGGCAAGGGCGACGCTCTGGCGGCTGCCAAGACCGGCCTCGGCCTTTGATGATATGACGGGGCGGCTCGCCGCCCCGTTTCATTTTTGTCCGATTGTTGATTTTTTTGGATAGGCGCGCCCCTTGAATTGGATCACCGACGCTAAGATTCCCATCGGCTCATGGGCCAAATCCTTCGTGGACTGGCTGACATCGAACGGCGAGTGGTTCTTCAACCAGCTCGCATTCCTGCTGTCGAGCGCCATAGACGGCCTGCTCTTCGTGCTGCAGAAGCCCCACCCGCTGATCGTCATCGCTGCCATCACCGCCCTTGCCTTCTGGCTGCGCCGGTCGATCGCAGTCACGCTGTTCACCTGTCTTGGGCTGCTCCTCATCGTGAACCAGGGTTATTGGAAGGAGACGACGGAGACGCTCGCCCTCGTACTCGCCGCCACCTTTGTCTGCATGGTGATCGGCATTCCCTTCGGCATTGCCGCTGCCCGCCGCCCTTGGGTCTATGCCGCCATGCGCCCGGTGCTCGATCTGATGCAGACCATTCCGACATTCGTCTATCTGATTCCGGCGCTCATCCTGTTCGGCCTCGGCATGGTTCCGGGCCTGATAGCGACCGTCATCTTCGCCATCCCCGCCCCCATTCGGCTGACGCGCCTCGGCATCATCTCGACGCCGCCTTCCCTCGTCGAAGCCGCCATTGCTTTTGGCGCAACGCCGACCCAGGTGCTGCGCAAGATCGAACTTCCCTTTGCAATGCCGCAGATCATGGCTGGCCTCACCCAGACCATCATGCTGTCGTTGTCGATGGTGGTCATCGCCGCCCTCGTCGGGGCTCCCGGGCTTGGCGTGCCGGTCGTGCGCGCGCTGAACACCGTCAATATCGCCAAGGGCTTCGAAGCCGGTTTCTGCATCGTCATCCTGGCGATCATTCTCGACCGCATATTCCGCACGGCGGGTGAAGGAGGCGGCGCATGACCGCGGTAAGCTTCAGGGATGTCAGCATCATTTTCGGCGACCGGCCGGAAACAGCGCTTGCCATGGTCGACCAGGGCAAAACACGTGACGAAATCGGCGCCGCCACCGGCCTGGTCCTCGGTGTCGCCAACGCCTCGCTGACCATTGAGGAAGGCGAAATCCTGGTGCTGATGGGGCTTTCCGGCTCGGGCAAGTCGACACTGCTGCGCGCCGTCAACGGCCTCGCCCCTGTCGTGCGCGGTGACGTCTCGGTCTCGACCTCCAATGGTCCGGTCAACCCTTACAGATGCAATGCCAGGGCGCTGCGGGAGCTGCGCACCCACACCGTCTCCATGGTGTTCCAGCAATTCGCTCTTCTGCCCTGGCGCACCGTCGCCGAGAATGTCGGCTTCGGCCTCGAACTCGCCGGCATGCCGGAGGCCGAACGCAAGCGGCGCGTCGGCGAACAGCTCGAACTCGTCAACCTGACGAAATGGGCCGACCGCAAGGTCAACGAACTCTCAGGCGGCATGCAGCAGCGCGTCGGTCTTGCCCGCGCCTTTGCCACCGGCGCCCCGATCCTGCTGATGGACGAGCCTTTCTCGGCGCTCGATCCCCTGATCCGTACCCGCCTGCAGGACGAACTCCTGGAGTTCCAGCGGCGGCTGAAGAAGACCATCCTCTTCGTCAGCCACGATCTCGACGAGGCCTTCCGCATCGGCAACCGCATCGCCATCATGGAGGGCGGCCACATCATCCAGTGCGGAACGCCGCACGACATCGTCAAGAACCCCGCCGACCAATATGTCGCCGATTTCGTGCAGCATCTCAACCCGATCAGCATGCTGACGGCCGCCGACGTGATGCAGCCCGGCCTCGGTCAGACGGCCGCCGGCATGAGCGTCAGCGCCACGGCCCGCGCCGCGACCCCGCTCGTCGATATCCTCGATGCCCTTGCCCGCCAGCCCGGCAGCATCGGCATCGTCGAGAACGGCACGATCGTCGGCACCGTCTCGGCCCAGGATATCGTTGCCGGCCTCACCCGCCATCGCCGCAAGCAGGACGCTTGATGTTTTCAATCCGCTTTGCCACAAAGCGGATATGAAAGATCAACCCTCGCCCATACGCGAAACCGACGACGATGCCCGCAAGCTCGCCCGCGTGCTTCTGCGCTCCGCGCGGCACGCGGCGATTGCCGTTCTCGACCCCGAGACCGGCTTCCCCTTCGCCAGCCGCGTACTGGTCGCGACCGATATTGACGGCACCCCCGTCATCCTCGTTTCAAAACTGTCGGCCCATACCAGGGCGCTCGCCAAGGACCCGCGCGCCTCACTTCTGACCGGCGAGCCCGGCAAGGGAGATCCCCTCGCCCACCCTCGCCTGACAACCCAATGCCTGGCTGAACCCGTCGAGCGCGGCAATGCGTTCTACGAGCGCATCCGCACGCGTTTTCTCGCTCGCCACGCCAAGGCGGCGCTTTATATCGACTTTCCCGATTTCCTGTTCTTCCGTCTCAAGCCGGAACGGGCCAGCCTCAATGGCGGATTCGGCCGCGCCTACCTGCTCGACGCAAACGATCTCGCAATCCAGTCGTCCGCGAATGAAGAAGTCGCCGCCGGAGCGGCAGAAGCAGTGCGAGATTTAGTAGCGCGCTACCCCAATGTGGCCGAGACCCTCGCCACCAGGCTAAAGGCGCCGGAATCAGCTTCTTGGCGCATTTGTGGTATCGATCCCTCAGGTTTCGACATGATTTCCGGCGATTATATGCTGCGATACGAATTCGAAACCCTCGCTGGGGATGCCGATCACATTTGTTCAAACATATCTAAAATAGCATACTCGATACCTTAAATTTAGGTATATACAATCTTCGACCCCAGTTGCTAGTTTTCTGGCGTCGGTCAAAATACCGACTGGCGGCCAGTGCCCACATGGATGATGTACGTTTCGCATTAGGAAGATAACAATATGGACACCACGGATTTGGCCGATCACACCAATGTGGCGGCAGCGTTATTATCGGCCATGGCCAACCCGAAGAGATTGCTGATCCTGTGTAGCCTCGTAAAGGGCGAAGTGGCCGTCGGCGTGCTTGCAACGCAGGTCGGCCTCAGCCAGTCGGCCCTCTCCCAGCACCTGTCGAAACTGCGCGCTCAAAAGCTGGTCAAGACCCGCCGAGACGCACAAACCATTTATTATTCGAGCACCTCCGAGCCGGTGATGAAGATCCTGGCGACGCTCGAAGACATTTACCTCGTGCAGAACCGGAACAGATCCGCCGCTTGATGATAGCGCTGACATGAATGTCAGCCTATGTCGCGACCTAAGGGGATGTTCCCGGAGGCGCGGCAACGATATTTCAGCACCTGAACCTTATGGTACGACCGGCAAACCTTGCGATTTGCCGGTCGTGCTTTTTTGACTTCGCCTGTCGGCCCCGAGCTATTCCCAGATTGATTGGGGCAACTCGAACCTCCCGCCACCAGTGGCGCTCTGGCGTTTTCCCGTTGACGCCTCGGGAAGCCCTGATAATTTGACCGGGCAGTCAAAATTTGGGCGTGAAGCCCCGGGAAAGGGCCGCCAGCGGCCAGGAGAACAGCATGTCCAATCGCCTCAACGCACCGAACGATCTTCGCGCCTTCTGGATGCCGTTCACGGCAAATCGCCAGTTCAAGAAGGAGCCGCGCATGTTCGTCGGCGCCAAGGATATGTATTATACGACCCATGACGGCCGTCAGGTGCTGGACGGCACTGCCGGCCTCTGGTGCGTCAACGCGGGTCACTGCCGCCCGAAGATCACCGAGGCAATCCGTGAGCAGGCCGGCGAGCTCGATTACGCCCCGGCCTTCCAGCTGGGTCACCCCAAGGCCTTCGAACTGGCAAACCGCCTGGTCGACATCGCGCCCGAAGGCCTGAACCACGTTCTCTATACCAATTCCGGATCCGAATCCGTCGAGACGGCGCTCAAGGTGGCGCTCGCCTATCACCGGGTGAAAGGCAATGGGTCTCGCTTCCGCCTGATCGGCCGCGAGCGCGGCTATCACGGCGTCAACTTCGGCGGCATTTCCGTCGGCGGCATCGTCAGCAATCGCAAGATGTTCGGCACGCTGCTGACCGGCGTCGATCACATGCCGCATACCCACCAGCCCGGCAAGAACAACTTCACCCGCGGCGAGCCCGAGCATGGCGGCGACATCGCCACCGAGCTCGAGCGCATCGTCACCCTGCATGATGCCTCCACCGTTGCCGCCGTCATCGTCGAGCCGGTGGCCGGCTCCACCGGCGTGCTGATCCCGCCGAAGGGCTACCTGCAGAAGCTGCGCGAGATCTGCACCAAGCACGGCATCCTTCTGATCTTCGACGAGGTCATCACCGGCTTCGGCCGCCTCGGCGCCCCCTTCGCCGCGCAATATTACGACGTCAAGCCCGACATGATCACCGCAGCCAAGGGACTGACCAATGGCGTCATTCCGATGGGCGCGGTCTTCGTCACCTCCGAAATCCATGATGCCTTCATGAACGGTCCGGAGCATATGATCGAGTTCTTCCACGGCTACACCTATTCCGGCAACCCGATCGCCTCCGCCGCCGCCCTCGCCACGCTCGACACCTACAAGGAAGAGGGGTTGCTGACACGCGCCGCCGAGCTTTCCGATTACTGGGCCGACGCGCTGCATTCACTGAAAGACTGCCCCAATGTCATCGACATCAGGAACACCGGCCTGATCGGCGCGATCGAACTCGATCCGATCGCGGGCGAGCCGACCAAGCGGGCCTTCACCGCTTTCCTAAAGGCCTATGAAACCGGTCTGCTGATCCGCACCACCGGCGATATCATCGCACTCTCTCCGCCGCTGATCATCGAGAAGCACCACATCGATGAACTCTTCGGCAAGCTGCGGACCATCCTGCAGAACAATATCTGAGAAAGTTCTCAGGCTTTCGGCATCATGGCCTGCGGCGGGCGCAAGTCCACGCAGGCCTTTTTTGATGGATCCACCTCAGGTCACGGCGGCGACGGACAGACAGAGGGCGAATTTCTTCAGAAGCCGGCGATCGAAATGCCCTTCATTGCCAAGCATCCATTTCAGTGCCTGGCTGGCGCTCCATGGCGCCCTGTAGGGCCGCACCGAGGTGACGGCGTCATACACGTCGCAAATCGCCGCAAGACGGGCATGAAAGCTGACCTGCGTCTCAGAAAGTTTGCGGGGATAACCCTTGCCGTCGATCCGCTCATGATGGTTGAGACAGACGTCGAGAACGATCTCCGGCATGCCTTCCTGGCGCGACAGGATTGCGTGTCCCTTTTCCGGATGGTCGCGGATCATCTTGATCTCGTCTTCGTCCAGGCGTCCTTCCTTGTTGAGCACCTCGAGCGGAATTTCGAGCTTGCCGACGTCGTGCAACAATCCTGCTGTGCCGAGCATCTGCACGGTTGTCTCGTCAAGTCCGAGATGGCGGCTGAAAAGGATCATCAGCGCACTCACGGAAATGGAATGCAGGAACGTCACCTCGTCTCTGGATTTCAGCCGCGTGACGCTTAGGAAGACGGTCGGGTTCTGATCGATCGACTTGGAGACCGAGGAAATCACCGGCGCCACCTGATCGACGCTGATCCCATCGCCATGCTGCAACCGACCGAAAACATTCTCCAGCACCTGCACGGATTTCTGAATCGTCTCGTGTGCGGCCTTGGTGTCGATCTCGATATTGCCAGCTGGCAGGCCATCAATATCGAGGCCCCTGCTGGTATTGATGACTACGCCTGGAATACCGCTCTTGCGAAGAGTCAGGGCATCCATTTCACGGCGCAGGAGAAATCTTCTCTTGGACAGAAGAGGATCTTGCCACACACCCTCGATCGCCTCGACAAACATTCCGGTGCGCACCTGTCTGGCTTCGATACGCTTGAGCATGCAGATCTCTGTTCCTGAAATATCTCTCTGTCTATCGTCGACCGTTTTGCATCGCAGCAATATATGCACGAACAATGGTTCTACTCCGATTGGTAGAATCAAATGTTAATCTCAGACAAAATTGAAGTTCAGATACGAGAGAACATCCGCTCATCGCTGATACTGGCTGCCTGAGCGTCCGCCGAAAAGCGGAAAACAGGGCCGGATCGAACGATTTTCGACGAAACCGTGCCGGGCTGCCGCGATTTTCGTTTCATTTTGTTATCATCTTGCGGAATCTCACCAAAATTCTTAGAAATCTTGCCGTTGCATCCATCCGAGCCAAATATGGCCGGAGGACGTATTGATCGCGCCGAAATCGATCGTCCTTGGCACAGCCTAGCGCTGTTGAACGATCCGGAAAACCGGCGCGGCACCTCATCGCGGGTCAATGACCCCATCCAAGGAGACAGACTATGACCCTCAAGACATTGACGGCGACCCTCGTTGCGTCGCTCGCCTTTGCATCGCTTGCTCACGCCGATATCACCATCGGCCTGATTGCGCCGCTGACCGGTCCCGTCGCCGCCTATGGCGACCAGGTAAAGAACGGCGCTCAGATCGCCGTCGACGAGATCAACAAGAAGGGCGGCATTCTCGGCGAGAAGGTGGTCCTCGAACTGGCCGACGATGCCGGCGAACCGAAGCAGGGCGTTTCCGCCGCCAACAAGGTCGTCGCCGACGGCATTCGCTTCGTCGTCGGCCCGGTCACCTCGGGTGTCGCCATTCCGGTTTCGGACGTGCTGGCTGAAAACGGCGTGCTGATGGTCACTCCGACTGCGACGGCCCCCGACCTGACCAAGCGCGGCCTCACCACCGTGCTGCGCACCTGCGGCCGCGACGACCAGCAGGCCGAAGTTGCCGCCAAATACGTGCTGAAGAATTTCAAGGACAAGCGCGTCGCCATCGTCAATGACAAGGGCGCCTATGGCAAAGGCCTCGCCGACGCCTTCAAGGCGACGCTGAACGCGGGCGGCATCACCGAAGTCGTCAATGACGCGATCACCCCTGGTGACAAGGACTTCAGCGCGCTCACCACCCGCATCAAGTCGGAGAAGGTCGACGTCGTCTATTTCGGCGGTTACCACCCGGAAGGCGGCCTGCTCGCCCGCCAGCTGCATGACCTCGCCGCCAACGCCACGATCATCGGTGGCGACGGCCTCTCCAACACCGAATTCTGGGCAATCGGCACCGATGCCGCCGCCGGCACCGTCTTCACCAACGCCTCGGATGCAACGAAGAGCCCGGATTCCAAGGCCGCAGCCGAGGCGCTCGCTGCCAAGAACATCCCGGCCGAAGCTTTCACACTCAACGCCTATGCCGCTGTCGAAGTGCTGAAGGCCGGCATCGAGAAGGCCGGCAGTGCGGAGGATGGTGCAGCCGTCGCGGCCGCTCTGAAGGACGGCAAGGAGATCCCAACCGCTATCGGCAAGGTCACCTATGGCGAAACCGGCGACCTGACCTCGCAAAGCTTCTCGCTCTACAAGTGGGAAGGCGGCAAGATCGTTTCCGCCGAGTAAGCCACGACATATCGAGACAGCGACCGGGCGCCACCACGGCGCCCGGTTTTGTTTGCAGGCATCGCATGTCGCCGCAGATCGGCTATAACTTTGGAATCGATTGCAATGTGAGCAATGCCATGACCAGCAGACTTGAGCGTTTCATCGACCAGGGCGTCGGCCGCATGCCGGCCGATATCGTCCTGAAGGGTGGACATTTCTTCGATCTCGTCACCGGTGAGCTCGTCCAGTCGGACATCGCCATCGGCGGTGATCGCATCGTCGGCACCTCAGGCAATTATCGGGGCGGAACCGAGATCGACATATCGGGAAAAATAGTCGTTCCCGGCTTCATCGACACGCATCTGCACATCGAATCCTCGCTGGTGACGCCACATGAATTCGACCGCTGCGTCCTGCCCTACGGCGTCACCACCGCGATCTGCGATCCGCACGAAATCGCCAATGTGCTCGGCGCAGCCGGCATCGAGTTCTTTCTCGAATCCGCGCTCGAGACGATCATGGACATCCGCGTCCAGCTCTCCTCCTGCGTTCCGGCAACCCATCTCGAAACCTCCGGCGCGGATCTGCCGATCGAGCGCCTCCTGCCCTTCCGCCACCATCCGAAGGTCATCGGCCTTGCCGAATTCATGAATTTCCCCGGCGTGATCCACAAGGATCCGGTCTGCATGGCCAAGCTCGACGCCTTCCAGGGCGGCCACATCGACGGTCACGCGCCGCTTCTTTCCGGCAATGACCTCAATGGCTACCTCGCAGCCGGCATCCGCACCGAGCATGAATGCACGACCGCCACCGAGGCGCTGGAAAAGATCCGCAAAGGCATGCATATCCTGGTGCGCGAGGGCTCGGTGTCCAAGGATCTTGCCGCACTGATGCCCATTATTACCGAGCGGCTTTCACCCTTTCTGGCGCTCTGCACCGACGACCGCAATCCGCTCGATATCGCCGAACAGGGCCATCTCGATCACATGATTCGCACGGCGATCGCCAGCGGCGTCGAGCCCCTGGCGATCTACCGCGCCGCCTCGATCTCGGCTGCCCGCGCCTTCGGCCTCAGGGACCGTGGCCTGGTGGCGCCGGGCTGGCGCGCCGACTTAGTGGTACTCGACAGCCTGGAGGGTTGCCGTGCCGACATGGTCTTCTCCGCCGGCCGCCGCGTCACCGATGCGCTCTTTTCCTCACGCAGACCGGTTGCCCCGATCGGCCTCGACAGCGTCAAGGCCCGGCCCGTCAACGCCGCCCATTTCGGCGTGCCGGTCGCCGAGGGCGAAACGCCTGTCATCGGCGTCATGCCGGGCAAAATCATCACCGAGCATCGCCGCTACCGCCTGCCCGTCAGGGGCAACGAGACGGCGGTCGATCTTGCCAACGATATCATCAAGGTCGCCGTCATCGAGCGCCACGGCAAGAACGGCAACCACGCCAACGGCTTCGTCCAGGGCTTTGGCCTGAAGAAGGGCGCGATCGCCTCCACAGTCGGCCATGACAGCCACAATATCTGCGTCGTCGGCGTCAGCGAGGATGATATGGCCCGCGCCGCAAACCGCCTCGGCGAGATCAAGGGCGGCTTTGTCGTCGTCGAAGACGGCAAGGTTACCGGCGAAATCGCCCTGCCCATCGCCGGCCTGATGAGCCTCGAACCCTATGAGACGGTCCGCGATACGCTGCACCATCTGCGCAAGGCCGCCTTCGCTCTCGGCGCCACGCTGGAGGAACCCTTCCTCCAACTCGCCTTTCTGCCGCTGCCGGTCATCCCGCACCTGAAGATCTCCGACCGCGGCATGGTCGATGTGGACAAATTCGCACTGATCGGGTGATCTGCCTGCCGAGCACCGGAGGAAGACAGACTGTGCCTTTCGCCAGCCTTCCGGTAATTCATCATGCTCGGCGGGTTCTGCATCCGGCACCTTGTCGAGCAGCTCCAAAAAACCATCACCAGTCGCGCCGCCGGCCCGTCTCTTGAGAAATTCCTCGGCAGTTTCGACGGCACCGACTTTTTGCGCGACCGCCGATGCGATCCACTGATTGAGAGACACGCCGTCTTCCCTCGCAAGGCGGGCAGCAGCCGCCTTGATTGAGCTTGGAAGCTTGAGCGGATAGGTGTTCGTGCTCATTTCCTGATTTCCTCCAGCAACTCCGAGGGACGAATGACCCGGAGCCCGAACCGGTCCTTCACTGCTTCGAAATCCCGGATATTGCACGTCACAAGCGCATCCGCACGTCCATTCACCGCCGCCTCGAGTACCGTCCTGCGGATCCGACAGTTGGGGCCGCCAGCGGAAATGCACATCCACCGCCTCGGCCAACGCAGCCATTTCCGCCATCAGGTCATCGATCTCCGGCCGTCAAACCCGCGCACAGAACCCGTCCAGCGCCGCAAGCTTCACCAGCCCCGAACCGGCCACCGCGTCAAAGCCCGGCAGCTCAAGCCGTTCCCCGAGCACCACGCCTTCAGGCAGGCGGAATTCCGCCGGTTCGCGCGTCAGGTTGAAAACGAAAAGCAATCTTTCGCCCTCCTTCTCGCGGGTGAAGGCGAGAAGGTCCTGGTTGGTGCCGATGAAGGTCATCTCGCCGTCGATCAGCGCGGCATGGCTCTTCCGGAATGCGAGCGTCCTGCGGTAGTGATGCAGCACCGAGCTGCCGCTGCCCTCCTGCGTATCCACGGAAAGTGCCGCCTGTTCGTAGGGGACCGGCAACCAGCTCTTCTCAGCCGATGTGAAGCCGGCATGCGCCTTGCCCGCCTCCCAGGGCATCGGTGTGCGGCATCCGTCGCGGCCCTTGAAGGCCGGCCAGAAGCGGATGCCGTAGGGATCGCGCAGATCCTCGAAGGCGAGCTCGGCCTCCGGCAGACCGAGCTCCTCGCCCTGATAGAGGCAGATCGAGCCGCGCAGCGCTGCAAGCACGGAGATCGCCAGCTTGGCGATGACGGGCCGCTCATCGGCCGTCAGCGCAAAACGGCTGACATGGCGCATGACGTCGTGGTTTGAAAAAGCCCAGCAGACCCAGCCGTCGGTCACCGACTTCTGGAAAGCTTCAACGCAGCCGCGAATATGCTCGGCGGTGAAATCCGGCCCCAAGAGGTCGAATGTGTAGCACATATGCAGCTTATCGCCGCCGCTGGTATAGGCGGCCACCGTCTTCAGCGAACGCCCGCCGTCGCCGACTTCGCCAACGGTCGTGCGATCCTCGTACTGGTCGAGCAGCACCCGGAAGCGCTTTAGGAAATCGACGTTTTCCGGTTGCGTCTTGTCATAGAGGTGATTCTGCATTCCATAGGGATTGCTGTCTGGCGCATCGAGACCTGCGTCGCCCTCATCAGGCTCGTGCGGCGGATTGCTTCTGAGCTGCTTGTCGCAGAAATAATAGTTGACCGTGTCCAGCCGGAAACCGTCGACGCCGCGGTCGAGCCAGAACTTCACCGTCTCCAGCACAGCATCCTGCACCGCCGTGCTGTGGAAATTCAGGTCCGGCTGCGAGGTCAGGAAATTGTGCTGGTAATATTGCCGGCGCACGCCGTCCCACTCCCAGCCCGGCCCGCCGAAGATCGACAGCCAATTGTTCGGCGCCGTGCCATCCGGCTTCGGATCGGCCCAGACATACCAGTCCGCCTTCTCATTGGTTCGGCTCGTCCGGCTCTCGACGAACCAGGGGTGCCGGTCCGAGGTATGCGAGATCACCTGGTCGATGACGACCTTGATGCCGAGCCTGTGCGCCTCCACCATCATCTCGTCGAAATCGGCGAGCGTCCCGAAGATCGGGTCGACGTCGCAATAATCGGAAACGTCGTAGCCCATGTCGGCCATCGGCGACTTGAAGAAGGGCGAAAGCCAGATGGCGTCGACACCGAGACTGGCGATATGCGGCAGCCGGCGGGTGATTCCCTTGAGGTCGCCGAGCCCGTCGCTGTTGGTGTCCTGAAACGAGCGCGGATAAACCTGATAGATCACCGCGCCGCGCCACCAGTCCGCATTCCCGCCTGCCTGCAATGCCATCGACTACATCTCCTGCCTCGTCTGCGCCGCCACACTAAAGCGGACGGGGCAAAAGACAACTAGGGTGCGGCCTTAACGGAGACGGTTAGGAGGCAGCGGCGGGTCGTCGCGATCCGACAAGGGGGAGACGTATATAGGCTTGTCCACAACCCGTTTCCAGCTTCCGGATTTGGGGTTGCAACGCGATTCCTTTGCGATAAGGTGCGCGCTGACCTGCACGTAAGAGGTCAAATGTCGGGAACAGATGTCTAATAAAGGCGCAAAGCCTTGAAAGGTGGACCCACCATGAACCAGTTCACGAAAAAATTTCTCGCCTCCGCAATGCTTGGCACATTGCTGGCGTTTTCGGCGCAAGCGGCAACGCTGAATATTCACAATGGTGGCGACCCGCAGTCGCTCGATCCGCAGAAGCTTTCCGGCGACTGGGAAAATCGTATCGCCGGCGACATCTTCGAAGGCCTCGTCACCGAGGACGCCAAGGATAATCCGGTCCCCGGCCAGGCAGAAAGCTGGACGATTTCGCCTGACGGCAAGGTTTACACCTTCAAGCTTCGCGACGGCATCAAGTGGTCCGATGGCCAGCCGGTAACGGCGGGAGACTTCGTCTTCGCCTTCCAGCGCCTCGTCGACCCGAAGAACGCCGCCGACTATGCCTATCTGCAGTTCACCATCAAGAATGCCGAAAAGATCAACAAGGGTGAGATCACCGACCTCAACCAGCTCGGCGTCAAGGCGATCGACGACAAGACCCTCGAAATCACCCTCGAAAACCCGACACCCTATTTCCTCAATGCCCTGATGCATTACACCGCCTATCCACTGCCCAAGCACGTCGTCGAAGCGAAGGGCCAGGATTGGGTCAAGATCGGCAACATCGTCACCAACGGTCCTTACAAGCCGGTCGAATGGGTTCCGGGCTCGCATGTCACCACGGTCAAGAACGACCAGTGGTACGGCGCCAAGGATCTGAAGATCGACGGCGCGAAGTTCTTCGTGCTTGAGGATCAGGAAGCCGCGCTGAAACGCTACCGCGCCGGCGAATTCGATATCCTCACCGACTTCCCGACCGACCAGTACGAGTGGATGAAGAAGAACCTGCCTGGCCAGGCGCATGTGGCTCCCTTTTCCGGCCTCTACTACTATGTCATCAATTCGACCAAACCGCCCTTCGCCGACAAGCGCGTGCGCCAGGCTCTCTCCATGGCGATCAACCGCGAAGTCATCGGCCCGCAAATTCTCGGCACCGGCGAACTGCCGGCCTATTCCTGGGTCCCGCCGGGCACGGCAAACTATGGCGAACCGGCCTACGTCTCCTGGAAGGATCTTCCCTACAAGGACAAGGTCGAAGAAGCCAAGAAGCTGCTGAAGGAAGCCGGTTTCGGTCCGGATCATCCGCTGACTGCCGAGCTCAAATACAACACCAACGACAATCACAAGCGCATCGCCGTGGCGATCGCCTCGATGTGGAAGCCGCTCGGCGTCAATGTCGAACTCGTCAATGCCGAGACCAAGGTGCACTATGACCAGTTGCAGCGCGGCGAAGTGCAGATCGGCCGCGCCGGCTGGCTCGCCGATTACAACGATCCGGACAATTTCCTGAACCTCCTGGTCACCGGCGTCCAGATGAACTACGGGCGCTGGTCCAATCCCGAGTACGACAAGTTGATCAAGGACGGCAACGCCGAGACGGATCTGAAGAAGCGCGCCGAAATCTTCAAGAAGGCCGAGCAGCTGGCGCTGGATGATTCCGCCGCCCTGCCGATCTACTACTACGTTTCGAAGAACGTCGTTTCCCCGAAGATCGAAGGCTTCGTCGACAACATCCAGGACATCCACCGCACCCGTTGGCTGTCGATGAAAGAGTAAGGGAAAACGGTCCTTCCCGCTCGTTGCGGGAAGGACCGGCCCACGATCATGATCAAATACGCCCTCCGTCGATTGCTTTCGACGATCCCCGTTTTGTGGATCGCCGTCACAGCCTGCTTTTTCGTTTTGCGCCTCGCCCCCGGCGGCCCGTTCGATGGCGAAAGGCCATTGCCGCCGGTGATCCTGAAGAACCTCGCGATCCACTACAATCTCGATAAGCCGCTGATCCAGCAGTACCTGATCTATGTCGGTGACCTGCTCCGGGGCGATCTCGGCCCCTCCTTTGCGAGTGAGGATTTTACCGTCGCCCAGCAGATCATGATCGGTCTGCCCTACACCTTCACCATCGGCACGGCCGCCTTCCTGCTTGCCATCATCATCGGCGTCGCCGTTGGCTGTCTTGGGGCGCTCTACCAGAACAAGACGCCGGATTACATTCTGGGCAGCCTCATCCTGGTCGGCGTCGTGTTGCCGAACTTCCTGATCGCGCCGATCCTGCAGCTTGTCTTCGGCATCCATCTCGCCTGGTTTCCGGTCGGCGGCTGGGGTGATGGCTCGATCAAATACCTGATCCTGCCGATCGTCGTTCTGGCCCTGCCGCATGCAGGTCGCATCTCGCGCATCACCCGTGGCTCGATGATCGAGGTGATGAACCAGAACTTCATCCGAACAGCCAAGGCCAAGGGCATCGGCCCGCGGCTGACGGTAATGCGTCATGCGCTGAAACCGGCGCTGATGCCTGTCGTCTCCTATCTTGGGCCGGCGGCAAGCTATCTTCTCACTGGTTCGCTCGTTGTTGAAAGCATCTTCGGATTGCCCGGCATCGGCCGCTACTTCGTCAACGCAGCGCTGAACCGCGATTACGGCATGGTTCTCGGCACGGTCATCTTCTACATGGTGCTGATCGTGTTCCTGAACCTTCTGGTCGATATCGCCTATGCCTGGCTCGACCCGAAAGTGAGAAACCGATGATTCTCAACCCCGCAAAACGCGAACTGCTCGCCCAGGAGCTGCTGGAAGCCGAGGGCCTGGCACCCGAAGGCCGTTCGCTCACCAGGGATGCACTGCGCCGTCTCGGGCGCAACAAGGCGGCCGTCCTGTCGATCGTGGTCCTGGCGCTACTGATCCTCGCCGCCTTCCTCGGCCCCTGGTTCATTCCCTTCAATTACGAGGATCCTGATTGGGCCGCCTTCCGCATCCCGCCCTCGATCGAGACCGGCCATTATTTCGGCACCGACCCGAACGGTCGCGACCTTCTCGCCCGCGTGCTTTACGGCACCCGCATCTCGCTTGCGGTGGCGTTGACGGCGACCGTCGTCTCGGTCGTCATCGGCGTGCTCTACGGTGCGATTTCGGGCTATATTGGCGGCAGGCTGGACGCGATCATGATGCGCTTCGTCGACATCATGTACGCATTCCCCTACATCCTCTTCGTCATCCTGCTGATGGTGATCTTCGGCCGCAACGTCTATCTGCTTTTCGCCGCGATCGGCGCGTTGGAATGGCTGACCATGGCCCGCATCGTGCGTGGCCAGACCCTGTCGATCAAGCACCGGGAATTCATCGAGGCGGCCCGTGCCTCCGGGCAGAGGCCGCTCAAGATCATCCTCAAGCACATCATTCCGAACCTCGTCGGACCCGTAGTGATCTTCGCAGCACTGACCGTGCCTGAAATCATCGCCACCGAAAGCTTTCTTTCCTATCTCGGCTTCGGCGTCCAGGAACCGCTGACCTCGCTCGGCACGCTGATCGCCGAGGGGAGCGATGCCATGGAAAGCATGCCGTGGCTGCTGATCTTCCCGGCAAGCTTCCTCGTGGCACTGCTGCTCAGCCTGCTCTTCATCGGCGACGGCCTGCGCGACGCGTTCGACCCGAAGGATCGCTAGAATGCCCCATGAAACGCAGAAAGAAATACTCCTTGAACTCAAGGACTATTCGATCACCTTCAAAACGCCCGACGGCGAGGTGAAGGCGGTCTCGAACATCAACCTCACCGTCCGGCGCGGCGAGCGCATCGCCATCGTCGGCGAATCCGGTTCCGGCAAGAGCCAGACCTTCCTCGGCATCATGGGCCTGCTCGCCAAGAACGGCAGGACGACGGGCCAAGCCTTGCTCGAAGGCAAGGACGTACTGTCGCTGAGGCCGCGCGCGCTCGACCAGATCCGCGGCAAGGACATGGCGATGGTTTTCCAGGACCCGATGACCGCCTTGAACCCGTCGCTGAAGATCTCCCGGCAGCTGACGGAACAGCTCGAGGTCCACCGCGGCCTGACGGCGCGAGCTGCATCCGAGGCGGCCCTCGACATGCTGAAACGCGTCGGCATCCCCGACCCGACGCGGCGCTTCCACCTCTATCCGCATGAGCTTTCCGGCGGCATGCGCCAGCGCATCGTCATTGCCATGGCGCTGCTGACCAAACCGAAGCTGCTGATCGCCGACGAACCGACGACGGCGCTCGACGTCACCATCCAGGCGCAGATCCTCGATCTGTTCAACGATCTGACGGCGGAGATGAACACGGCCCTCATCATGATCACCCACGATCTCGGCGTCGTCGCCGGCCTCGCCGACCGTGTCGCAGTCATGTATGCCGGCCGCATCGTCGAGGAGGCGCCCGTCGACGAACTCTTCGACAACCCAGCCCATCCCTATACGGCTGCGCTGCATGCCTCGATCCCGCGGCCGGACCAGGATGTCGACGATCTCGTCGTTATCCCTGGGCGCCCGCCGAACCTGCAGCACCTGCCGAAGGGCTGCAATTTCTCGCCGCGCTGTTCGCAGGTCCAGGACGATTGCATCGACCTTCCGCCGCCACTCGAAACACTGGCACCGCGCCACTGCGCCGCCTGCTACCACCCGTTCCCGCGTCGCGAGGAGTTGCTGAACCATGGCTGACCGATCGCTTCTGCGGGTCGAGAACCTGACGACCCAGTTCGAATTGCCGGCGAAGGGCCTGTTCAAGCCGCCGGTCTTCCTCACCGCCGTCAACAATGTCAGCTTCGATCTCGCCGAAGGCCGCACTCTCGGCATCGTCGGCGAATCCGGCTGCGGCAAGTCCACGCTCGGCCGCTCCATCCTGCGGCTGCTGAAGTCGCAGAAGGGCCGCATCCTCTGGCAAGGCCGCAACCTTCTCGACCTGTCTGAAGAGGAAATGCGCGCCGCGCGCCGCGACATGCAGATCATCTTCCAGGATCCGATCGCTTCGCTCGACCCGCGCATGACGGTCGGCGACATCATCGCCGAGCCGCTCACCGTCTTCGAGCCGAAGCTTTCGAAGGCCGGACGCACCGAACGCGTCCGCGAAATCATGACCGCCGTCGGCCTAGTGCCGGAGATGATCAACCGCTATCCGCACGAATTCTCCGGCGGTCAGGCGCAACGTATCGGCATTGCCCGCGCCGTCATCACCAAACCGAAGCTCATCATCTGCGACGAGCCGGTTTCGGCCCTCGACGTTTCGATCCAGGGCCAGGTCATCACGCTTCTGCGCAAATTGCGCAAGGAATTCGGCCTGACGCTGATCTTCATCAGCCACGACCTTTCGGTCGTGCGGCTGATCTCTGACGATGTGCTGGTGCTCTATCTCGGCAGGGTGGTGGAAGCCGGAGATTGCGCCACCGTCTTCGATCATCCGGCCCATCCCTATACGCAGGCGCTGTTTTCCGCAGCACCCATCCCGGATCCGAAGCTCGCGCGGCTGCGCACCCGCATCCGCCTGCAGGGCGATCCGCCCTCGCCGCTCAACCCGCCGAAAGGCTGTGTCTTCTCACCGCGCTGCTGGAAAGCGACCGATATCTGTCGCACCGAGATGCCGCCGACCGAGGAGGTTCGCCCCGGTCAGAAGGCCGCCTGTTATCATATGGACAGGCCTTAAGCGGCCACGCAAATTCGGGATGAAGTGCGTGGAAAGCGGACTTATTTTGGGTTCTAAAATCCCCGATAAGAAAGATTTATCTGCGCACGTGCTATTTTTTTCCCGTCCAATCATGGGCTGGGGAACGCATATATGAAATCGAAACTATCAGGATTGATCGCGGTTGCGGCCGCGATTATCGCCGCCTCCGCCGTTTCGGCACAGGCCGAAGATCTGAAATTCAAGCTGACCAACGGCACGAACTCCGTCCTGCAGCGCTTCTACAGCGCTCCGACCGGTGTCGATAACTGGGAGGAGGACGTCTTCGGCGATCAGGTTCTCAATCCGGGCGAAAGCATGGATATTACCATCGCCGATGGCCGCACCGTCTGCAAATACGATATGCGCTTCGAGTTCGAGGAAGGATCAAACCTCGACACCACCGAAGATACGCAGGATCTTTGCCAGATGGGCAGCTACACCATCCACGAATAAAGAGCCTTCGCCGATGCCTGCCTTCGCCTCGTCCGCGAAGGCGGGTTTTTACCTCCCGCGACATCGGCGCCAATGATATCAGCGCCAACGATATCAGCGCTTGTCACTCTGCCCAGCTCCGCGTATCAGCGATGAAGAGCAATGCCGGGAGGACAAGGTGAGCAGACGGTTTCTATCGATCGGTGAATGCATGGTGGAACTCTCGCAGGCAGGTGACGGCCTGCTGCGCAAAGGCTTCGCCGGCGATACTTTCAACACCGCCTGGTATGCCCGCGCCTGCCTTGCAGCCGACTGGTCGGTCGATTATTTCACCGCCCTTGGCGAGGACGCCATGTCGGATGAGATGGCGGCCTTCATCGACAAGGCAGGCATCGGCACCAGCCTTATTCACCGAATCAAGGGCAAGACGCCCGGCCTCTATATGATCAACCTGAAGAACGGCGAGCGCTCCTTCAGCTACTGGCGCGATAATTCGGCTGCCCGCAGCCTCGCAGCCGACCCGGATCGCCTGCGTGAAGCGGTGGAGAGTGCTGATGTCGTCTACTTCTCCGGCATTACCCTCGCCATCCTGCCGCAGGAGGATGCCGCGACGCTGCTTGCAGAAATCCGCCGCGCCAAGGCCGCCGGCAAGCTGGTGGTGTTCGACCCGAACATCCGCCCGCGTCTGTGGTCGAGCTATGACATCATGCACGCGACGATCAGCGAGGGCGCCCGCTCCTCCGTTCTCGTGATGCCGAGCTTCGACGACGAGGCCGCCCATTTCGGTGACGATTCCATCGAGGCGACGATCCACCGCTATCACGGGCTCGGCGCTGCCAACGTCGTCGTCAAGAACGGCGCGGACGGCGTCAGGCTGAATTTTGCCGGCGAAGAGAGCTTCGTTCCGGCCGAAAAGGTGGAGAAGGTGGTCGATACCACCAGCGCGGGCGACAGCTTTAATGGCGCCTTCCTCGCACACTATCTTGAAACAGAGGACGCAACCGCAGCAGCCGGCTTCGCCGCAGGCGTTGCAGCCCGCGTCGTCAGTGAACACGGCGCGCTGGTGGCAAAGGACAAGCTTGGATTGAAGTGCGGCTGAGCCCGCGCGCAAGCGCGCTCGCCTGTTAACGTTTTGCCCCGGGTTGAGGGGATAAAAAATCAGGACTTCGTCGGCCGATCGGTCTCGCGAACCGCCTCGTCATGGTACCAGCAGCTGTCGAGCGCTGCGTCGCAGACGTCAGCTGCCTCGCGTTCCATCAGCCGGGCGCGTTCGAACCGGTTGGCGGTCCGCGTCGGCTTGACGGGAAACTGGTAGATCGTTGCAGATTCACGGTGGAAACCGGTGGGCATGAGATCGCCTCCATTCAGTTCGGCGCATCAACATTCAAGGCCACGACCATAACATGATGCCCATAGTTTATGCAAATTGCACAATTTATATGCATCGCTATATTATGATTGATCGATATGCTGTCCGTGCCGAGAGCGTCCGCCTATTTGTTCAACACTTCATCATCTTCAACTAACGCCGAAATTTTCATCCGGTTCCGCAGCGAAAAACTCGGTTTCTTGCTGATTGATACGGCCTTTCCCCGTCAAAACCGGGTGGTTTCGGCAAAAGAAAATGCATGTTGGTCTGCCGATTTGCGATTTTTTCTTCTCCCTCAGGCAAACTGGCACGCTACGTGCTTTTAAAGTGTCATCCCCTGGCGGTCGGATGTGCTTGCGCGCCGAAATCGCTTCCGGATTTGCTCACCTTTGTCGCATTGAGAGAGTCACGATGACAAAATATAAGCTCGAGTATATTTGGCTCGATGGGTACACTCCGGTACCGAACCTGCGTGGTAAGACGCAGATCAAGGAATTCGACGTATTCCCGACGCTGGAACAGCTTCCGCTCTGGGGCTTCGACGGTTCGTCGACCATGCAGGCCGAAGGCCGCAGTTCCGATTGCGTGCTGAAGCCCGTCGCCATCTATCCCGACCCGGCCCGCACCAACGGCGCGCTCGTCATGTGCGAAGTCATGATGCCCGATGGCGTCACACCGCATTCGAGCAACGCTCGCGCGACCATTCTCGACGATGAAGATGCCTGGTTCGGTTTCGAGCAGGAATATTTCTTCTACCAGAACGGCCGTCCGCTTGGCTTCCCCGAGCAGGGCTACCCGGCTCCGCAGGGTCCATATTACACCGGCGTCGGCTATTCGAACGTCGGCGACGTTGCCCGCGAAATCGTCGAAGAACATCTCGATCTCTGCCTCGCTGCCGGCATCAACCACGAAGGCATCAATGCCGAAGTGGCCAAGGGCCAGTGGGAATTCCAGATTTTCGGCAAGGGCTCCAAGAAAGCCGCCGACCAGATCTGGATGGCTCGCTACCTGCTGCAGCGCCTGACTGAAAAGTACGGCATCGACATCGAGTATCACTGCAAGCCGCTCGGCGATACCGACTGGAATGGTTCGGGCATGCATTGCAACTTCTCGACCAAGTTCATGCGCGAAGTCGGCGGCAAGGCCTATTTCGAAGCGCTGATGGCGCAGTTCGAAACGAACCTGATGGACCACATCGACGTCTACGGTCCTGACAACGACAAGCGCCTGACCGGCAAGCACGAAACGGCACCGTGGAACAAGTTCTCCTACGGCGTTGCCGACCGCGGCGCTTCGATCCGCGTCCCGCACTCCTTCGTCAAGAACGATTACAAGGGCTATCTGGAAGACCGCCGTCCGAACTCGCAGGGCTGCCCCTACCAGATCGCTTCGCAGGTTCTGAAGACGATTTCGGAAGTGCCGACTGCAAGCTCGGCTTCCGCTGCCGCTTAACCTCCCAAACGGCGCCGGTCCACGACCGGCGCCGTCATTCGTTCCGCGCGGAAGCCGCGATCGACCGCTGACATACTCGCGGCGATCCGGCCGCTAAAAGCCTGCAAACGCTGGCATGCGGCTGTAATATTTCCATCATGATCATGCCTCAAAATAGGCAGGCGGGAATCGCCGTTCCGGAGCCCCGCTTTTGGGGCTAAGCGTTGGCATATCGAGGCAACGCGGATGGAAATCATGACATGCTGCAACGTCCAGCAAACACTCATCATGGCGAGAGCTGGGCCAATGCTACAGCCGCCGGCAACCTGCCCGAACGGCTGGTGATCGTCACCGATGCCTGGCATCCACAGGTCAACGGCGTCGTGCGCTCGATCGAGAACACCAATCGCGAATTGGCGAAGATGGGCGTTGCGGTTTCGATGGTCACACCGGAGCGCTTCAACAGCATCCCCTGCCCAACCTATCCCGAGATCCGCCTGTCGATCGCCAATTACCGCCGCATCGCCCGCGAGATCGAAAAACACAATCCTTCCTATGTGCATATCGCCACCGAAGGACCGCTGGGGCTGACCGCCCGCCGCTGGTGCCTGCGCAAGGGCATGCCCTTCTCCACCAGCTATCACACGCGCTTTCCCGAATATGTGTCCGCCCGCCTGCCGATACCGCAGAGTTGGCTTTATGCCTTCGTACGCTGGTTCCATAATGGCGGCGCCGGCTGCATGGTCGCGACCCCGAGCCTTGCTCGCGAACTTTCGGCACGTGGCATCAAGAACCTGATGCCCTGGACCCGTGGCATTGACGCCACGCAATTCCACCCCATGCCGCTTGAGGAGGCGCCATTCGGCCTCCCTCGCCCGATCTTCATGACGGTCGGCCGCGTGGCACTGGAAAAGAACCTGCCGGCCTTTCTCGATCTCGACCTGCCCGGTTCGAAGGTTGTCGTGGGCGACGGACCGGCACGCGCCGAGCTGGAGCAGCGGTATCCCGACGTGCACTTTACCGGGGTGATGTTCGGCGAGGATCTGGCCAAAGCCTATGCCCAGGCCGACGTCTTCGTCTTCCCCTCGCTCACCGACACTTTCGGCAACACCATCCTCGAAGCGCTGGCATCGGGCGTGCCGGTCGCAGCCTACCCCGTCACCGGCCCGCTCGATATCATCGGCGAGGACAGCGCGGTCGGCGCGCTCGACCAGAACCTGCAAACCGCTTGCCTTGCCGCCCTCTCCGCTTCGCGCGTCAAGGCGCGCGAGCTTGCCATGCAATATTCGTGGGAAGCGGCGACGCTGCAGTTCATCAACAACATCCGCGCCGCCAACGGCGTGATCACGCCGAAATGGAAGAAGGCCTGGCAATTTGCCAAGTCGCTGCCTAGAAGCAGAAAGCCCGGCGAAACCGCCGGGCCTCTCCCCTCCGCAGACTAAAGCAATTCCAGCAAAAGTGTGAAACGGTTTTGCGTCCGGAATTGCGTGAAGACAAAGAACTCTAATCGCCCTTACTTGTTGCGCTACGCGCAGCAGGGGAAGCGGCTGAAAGAAAAGGCGACTGGCATTCCTGGCTGCAACGTGGCAGCGAGCGGCCCCGATGCAGCGAATCTCAACCGGCTGCAGGCCGAGATCGTAGCGCTGCTCGAGGCGCTGAATAAGAGCGCGGCTTAGGTTCAGGACGATCAAGATAGGTCGTGCCTGAGGCGCCCCCTCTGCCCTGCCGGGCATCTCCCCCACAGGTGGGGAGATCGGCTGGGCGGACCCGCTCGCTTCAACATCGATTGTTTGGGGAGATCCTATCCGCCAGTCGATCTCCCTCCTTGTGGGGGAGATGCCCGGCAGGGCAGAGGGGGGTGCCCCAAGCCCGAGCAGCGCCCCAAAATAACCCTACGTCCGCCTCTTCTTGCCTTCGAACGGATTCTCAGCCGAACGGAAATGAATGCGGATCGGCACGCTCGGCATGTCGAAATCGGCACGCAGCCCGTTGATCAGATAACGCGTATAGGATTCCGGCAGCGCGTCGGAGCGGGTGCAGGAAATCATGAAGGCCGGTGGGCGGGCCTTGACCTGCGTCATGTACTTCAACTTGATGCGGCGGCCGGAAACGGCCGGTGGCGGATGCTGGATCTGCTGCGTCTCCAGCCAGCGATTGAGCTTCGCCGTCGAAATGCGCTTGTTCCAGATCCTGTCGGTGTCGATGATCGACTGCATCAGCTTGTCGAGCCCCCAGCCGGTCTGGCCGGAGATTGGCACCGCGCGGATGCCGCGCGCCTGCGGCAACAGCCGGTCGGTCTTTTCGCGCAGGTCCGCAAGCACCGCCTGCCGGTCCTCGATCATGTCCCACTTGTTGAAAGCGAGAACGGCCGCGCGGCCCTCGCGCAGCACCAGGTCGACGATCTGCAGGTCCTGTTTCTCGAAGGGGATCGTCGCATCGAAGACGATCACCACCGTCTCGGCGAAGCGGATGGCGCGCAACGCGTCGGCGACGGAAAGCTTCTCCAGCTTCTCGATCACCCGTGCCTTGCGGCGCATGCCTGCCGTATCGAACATCTTGATGGTGCGACCGCGCCAGTCCCATTCGACCGAGATGGAATCGCGGGTAATGCCTGCCTCCGGCCCGGTCAAAAGCCGGTCCTCGCCAAGAAAGCGATTGATCAGCGTCGATTTGCCGGCATTCGGCCGGCCGACGATCGCCACCCGCAGCGGCTTGGTGTCGTCATAGGCGGGCTCTTCGTCCTCGTCGCTGCCCTCTTCAGACTGCGGAATGTCGACGTCGGTGACGGCGGCATCCTCCTTGGCGGCGGGATAGGCCCGATCCTCGCCGATTGCCGCGACGATCGCATCGCGCAGGTCGAGCATGCCCTCGCCGTGTTCGGCCGAGATCGGTGTCGGTTCGCCGAGCCCGAGGGCATAGGCGTCATAAAAGCCACTGTCGGAGCCGCGTGCCTCGGATTTGTTGGCGACGAGAACCACCGGCTTGCCGCGCCGGCGCAGCATTTCGGCAAGGTCGGTATCGACGGGCGTCAAGCCGCTCTTGGCGTCGACGACGAAAAGCGAAAGATCCGCCTCGTCGATCGCCGCTTCCGTCTGGGCGCGCATCCGGCCCTGCAGGCTTTCCGCGTCGGCCTCTTCCAGACCGGCCGTGTCGATGATGGTGAAGGTCAGGCCCATCAGCCGCGCATCACCCGGACGGCGGTCGCGGGTCACACCCGGCGTGTCATCGACAAGCGCCAGCTTCTTACCCACCAGGCGGTTGAAAAGCGTTGACTTGCCGACATTCGGACGACCGACGATCGCGACCGTGAAACTCATTCTTTTTCCTTAAAACTCAGCCCTGCGCGGCGGGTGCCTTGCCGGATGCGGTAATGAGATCAAGCATCATGTGGGCGCGATTGGCAACATTGCGCGGGCTGTCGGTATCATCGACGATCGACTGGAACCACTGCCGCGCCTGCGCCATGTTGGCGGCCTTATAGGAAGCAAGGCCGAGCGCTTCGCGTGCCGAATGGCGGAAAGCATTGCCCGGGACGGCCATTTCCTCGATCGCGGCCGAAACCTGTTCGTAAGAGCCGTTCTCGATCAGCAGCCAGCCGGCCCGCATTTTGGCGGCATCGCGCACGGCGGCCGGAACCCCATTGTCCTTGCCGATCTCGTTGAAGGAAGCGATCGCCGCGGCGGTATCGCCCTTCTGCACCTCGACAGTCGCGGCCCGCATGCGCGCCAGCACCGGATAAGCGCCGTGGCCTTCCTTTTCGAGCTTGTCGAGCGCGGCCAGCGCCTCGTCATTCTTGTTCTCGTCGGCAAGCTTCATCGCCGCCAGGAACTGGTCGCCGGCGCCCGAGGAGCGGGTATCGTCCCAATATTCATAGAGAACCTTGCCGGCGGTGCCGGCGACGATCAGGATGGCGACGACGATGATATAGCGGCCGAACCGGCGCCAGACGCCCTTCATCTGGTCGGAGCGCAATTCCTCATTGACTTCACGGATGAAGCTGTCGTCGTTGAATGCCATTCTCGTCTCCGGCCGCGGAAATACCTATAGCATGTTCATGACATGCACATTGTCGGGCCTTCTACCCCATTTTGCCGCGGTTGTAAGGGGGATATGAAAGATTCGTTACGTCCAATGCATGTCGCCGGGAAGTGTGCAGCGGTTCCCGGATAACGACATGCATAAAAAACAAAGAGCTAAAGCGCGTCGCATGAATCAAGTTAACCGCGACGCGCTTTAGAGCGGCGAAACGCCGATCAGCCATTCGTGCAGCTTCCAGATGATCAGCGCCCAGACGACGATGCCGATGACGATCGCATAGAGATCGTATTTGGCCGACACGAACGGCCGGAGCACGATCTCGCCCGCGCGCTGCCGTCGTTTCAGCGAGATGCGCAGGATGACGCCCCAGGCGAGAAAGGCTGCAAACAGCAGCACCGACGAGGTCTCGCCATTGGCGAGCAGATGCGCCAGCGCCCAGATTTTCACCGACAGCACCATCGGATGTTTGGTCTTGGTGGCGATATGCCCCGCCGGCAGCAGCGAGGCGACGAGACAGATCATCGCGATCAGCATCAGCGTGATCGCGATATGCGCCGTCCAGACCGGCGGATTATAAAGCATGCCGGTTACTTCACGCGCCTGCCCGAAACCGTAGATCAACAGGATCAGCGTCGCCAGACTCGCGATCGAATAGGCCGCCCGCCAGCCCTTCTCGCCGAGGTTTGCGATCATCGAACGGCGAAAGCCGGGGGCCACCACCCGCACCAGATGCACCCCGAGGAAAAGTAAGATGCCGACGATAAGCAAAGTCATGGCGGGTCCCTTCCGTGCCGTTTGTCATGACTTACCGGCTGGCGGGAAAAAATACCAGTTGAGACCGCAGCTTCGCCTCAATTCTATCGGAGGTAAACCGCGAACAAATTGTCGCGGGTGCCCATGTCTCGTCCTCTGCTCTCCGCCTGTCTGGCTGCCTCCTTCCTCCTCCCCGCCATAGCGGAAGCGGCTGACCGGCCGAAACAACTGGTCATCATCTCGTTCGACGGCGCCCACGACAATGCGCTCTGGCTGAAAAGCCGCGAGATGGCAGCGAAGAACGACGCCCACTTCACCTATTTCCTCTCCTGCACCTTCCTGATGAACGAGGACGCGAAGAAGGCCTACCAGGCGCCGCACCAGAAACGCGGAAAATCCAATGTCGGCTTCGCCCAGAGCGACGACGAAATCCGCGAACGCCTTGGCAATATCTGGCATGCCCATCTCGAAGGCCACGACATATCGAGCCATGCCTGCGGCCATTTCGACGGCCGTCTTTGGAGCGAGGCCGACTGGTCGGCCGAATATGCCGCCTTTCACGCGACCCTGAAAAATGCCTGGACAAGCGTCGGCCTCGAGGAGCCGGCCGGCTGGCAGAATCTGGTCGATCACGGCATCAAGGGTTTTCGCGCGCCCTACCTCTCAGCGACGGCAGGCACCGACATGATCGCCGCCGAAAAGAAGGCGGGTTTCAGTTACGATGCGAGCCTTGTCACCAAAGGCCCCGCCATGCCTGTCGAGGAAGATGGCATCATCCGCTTCGGCCTGCCGCTGATCCCCGAGGGCCCGAGCGAGAAGCCGATCATCGGCATGGACTACAATCTCTTCGTGCGGCACTCGAAGGGCGAGGAAGACACCGCAGACAGCGCGGCCTTCGAGGAGCGCGCCTATTCAGCCTTCAAAGAGGCTTTCGAAAAACAATATGCCGGCGGCCGCATCCCCCTCCAGCTCGGCTTCCACTTCGTCGAGATGAACGGCGGCGCCTACTGGCGCGCCCTCGACCGTCTGGTCGCCGACGTCTGCCACCGCACCGACGTCGCCTGCGTCAGCTATTCCGAAGCGATCCCGATGATCGAGGCGCGCGGAAGATTGCAGCAGACGTCGGGGCTGTGAAGAACTTTTTTGAAGTGGCGTGCCGCGCGGCCCCCTCATCCGGCTGCCGCCACCTTTGTAACTTCCCTTTACCCGCTATTGGCGTAGTACTGCCTATTGCGGTGGCGGATGGAAGACCGTTGCACCTTTGGGACACCAAGCCCGTGGGGGGTCCGAAGGACGGGTCTCCGTCCGCCGTTCCATTGAACCCGAACAGTCGCCGGGGCCGCTTGCGAAAGCAAAGCCCGCTTAGGCAAGGATGGGATCAGATGGATATGAATGAGAGCGTGGTTGTCGGTATCGATGTTTCCAAAGACCGCTTGGATGTGGCGCTGCACCCTTCGGGCGAGCACTTCGCGGTCAGCAACGACCACGCCGGCCTTGAGGAATTAATCGCCAGGCTGGGCGCCTCCAGGCCGACGATCGTCGGCCTGGAGGCGCCCGGCGGCTACGAGATG
>NZ_WUFT01000158.1 GCF_010668805.1 Rhizobium phaseoli
ATATTAAAGAGGAGGGTCTAGGCAAATGAAAACTATGCTGAAAATTATGCGAATGCGTAAAAACGAAATTCCTGATGATATATTGCCTTTGTTTGAGCACATTGTTCAAACATATAAGGGAGACGAATGCGATGAAAATTTTATAAAAGCGATGGAAGAACAGCTCACCAAGGAGCAACGCTTCCGACTATACGAGCAAAACGGAAGTTGTAGTGGTACTGGGTACGATAAAGAACGTAAAGCCTTCGCACTTGAACACGCTGACAAACCCCTTGCCGAAAGGCTGGAACTATTTACAAATACCTTTGGCAGAACAGCCGTTTTGAATGATGATAATACAATCACAGTCACTTTTGCCTGTAACCATGGATACTACAAGCA
>NZ_WUFT01000159.1 GCF_010668805.1 Rhizobium phaseoli
GCTTTGTCGAACAAGCTGAATGGAGCATGTTAGTTCAGCTGTTCAATCAACGTCTGCAGGAACGCATACAGTCGGGCGAGTTGAAGACTATTTCTGGCGGCACTGCGCGCAGCGTTAAAATTGCACCCGATTATCAGTCGCTGTTTTTCCGTGTAAATGCACGAGACGATAATATGCAGGATGCTGCGAATGCATTAATGGCAGAGTTGGCAACCATTGATCAGCATGGTTTTTCTGCTGAAGAACTCGATGATGTCAAATCTACCCGCCTCACCTGGCTGAAAAATGCGGTTGATCAGCAAGCTGAACGTGATTTACGTATGCTGACCAGTCGCCTGGCATCCAGCTCATTAAATAATACGCCGTTCTTGTCGCCGGAAG
>NZ_WUFT01000160.1 GCF_010668805.1 Rhizobium phaseoli
GGTTGATTGCCTAAGGTGACTTCAGCGTTTATGCTGAACAGATTGTGCTGCGTGGTGAATGACGAATGATGAATGACGATCCGCGCGGCCAGGTGGCCTATCCCACTCGACTTGAGATGGGACTCAGGTTGGCCCGACGCGGGACGTCCCATGCTTCAGTTCGAGTCGGACCGTTGAACACAGGATGTTCGAGCGACGGGAGAAGTCCATGCGCAAGCCTCTACAGACGGGCGCTATGTTGATGGCACTTGCCCTTGGCGGAAACGCAGCCGCTCATCCGGACATCGCGAGTTGCTGCTTTCGAGAATCTGATTCGGGCGAGAGTTGGGAAAGCCACGCGGCAAGCGTATCGCGGCCAATGGCGACCGGCGATGACAGGAG
>NZ_WUFT01000161.1 GCF_010668805.1 Rhizobium phaseoli
CAGTGGTTCTCGATCCTGATCAACAGGTCAGGGGCGCGCTGCAGTTGCTATTCGATACGTTTCGACAGGCTGCGTCAGCTACAGCCACGGTCAAGCGATTTCGCCAGGAAGGCTGGCTGTTTCCGCGTCGCATCCGCCGGGGGATTGGCAAGGGAGATCTGATTTGGGGGCCATTGGAGCACTGTCGCGTTATTCAGATATTGCACAACCCCCGTTATGCCGGTGCCTTCGTATACGGTCGCACACGCGGAGCATATCGTCAGGGACGCAAATCCTTCGGACTTAAGGTTGACCGCGAGAACTGGCAGGTGTTAATCCAGAATGCGCATCCCGGCTTTATTGATTGGGACGAGTTCGAACGCAACCAGGCGACGCTTAAGC
>NZ_WUFT01000162.1 GCF_010668805.1 Rhizobium phaseoli
TTCGTGGACAGCGCGGCCGAGGTGTACGACGCGGCGCGCGCGATCGCCGCCGATACCGGCGGGCACTACATGGACCAGTTCACCTATGCCGAACGGGCGACGGACTGGCGCGGCAACAACAACATCGCCGAGAGCATGTTCCTGCAGATGCAGCGCGAGCGCCATCCCGTGCCGCGCTGGATCGTGGTGGGCGCCGGCACGGGCGGCACCAGCGCCACCATCGGCCGCTACATCCGCTTCCAGCGGCACGCCACGCAGGTCTGCGTCGCGGACCCGGCGGGATCGGTGTTCGCCGCCTACTGGCGCACGGGAGACGGCACGCTCACGGCGCCGGGCTCGCGCATCGAAGGCATCGGCCGCCCGCGCGTGGAGCCCAGCTT
>NZ_WUFT01000163.1 GCF_010668805.1 Rhizobium phaseoli
CGATGGTCCGCATTCAGGATCTCGACCGCTCGCTGAAGTTCTATCAACGCGCGTTCGGGCTCGAGCCTTCGCACAGGCTCGATTTTCCTGATTTCTCGCTTGTCTATTTGCGCAACGACGAATCCGACAACGAGATCGAACTCACCTGGAACAAAGGACGCGAAGACCCGTACTCGCCCGGCGACGGCTACGGGCACGTCGCGTTCGTCGTCGACGACGTGAAGCGGGAGCGCGAGCGACTGATCCAGCTCGGCATGACGCCGAACGACGTGCGCGAATTCAAGAACGACGACGGCGCCTTGCTCGCGCGTTACTTCTTCATTCAGGACCCGGACGGCTACAAGATCGAGGTGCTCGAACGGCACGGACATTACCAATAG
>NZ_WUFT01000164.1 GCF_010668805.1 Rhizobium phaseoli
ATTCAAGACGGCCAAGCTTATGTGCAGGCTGGTGCGGGTGTTGTGATTGATTCAAATCCGAAACACGAATACAAAGAATCACTGAAAAAAGCAATTGCACTATGGAAAGCAAAAGAGCAGAGCGAAAATGAGCTGAGTGAGGGTGAGTAAAGATGATATTAATGATTGATAATTATGATTCTTTTACGTTTAATTTAGGACAGTATTTAGGTGAGCTAGGGCATGAGCTTCTTGTAAAAAGAAATGATGAAATTACACTTTCTGAAATTGAAGTGCTAAATCCAGATTTCTTGATGATCTCCCCGGGACCTTGTAGTCCTAACGAAGCGGGAATCAGTCTAGAAGCCATCGAGTATTTTGCAGGTAAGATTCCAAAATTC
>NZ_WUFT01000165.1 GCF_010668805.1 Rhizobium phaseoli
GTATCGCGGTCCGGCACATCGATTTCGCGTGATGTTTACACTGCCCCCAGGTAGGCGTCAAGGGCCGGACCGCGATACTGAGACCTACGTAACCAAACAGAGACGCGCAGATCCGCACATGGACCGGCACGGAAACCACGGCAGACGGGAAGTACCGCTGATGCAGACCAGAAGGCGGCGAGTGTCCATGGCCGACGTCGCCCGGCTCGCCGGGGTCTCCTCGCAGACCGTCTCCCGGGTCTCCAACGGACATCCGGGCGTCGTGGAGACCACCAGGCAGCAGGTGCTGGCCGCCATGAAGGAGCTCGGCTACCGACCCAACAGCGCCGCCCGCGCCCTGAAGCGGGGCGAGTTCCGCACCATCGGCATCATCCTGTTC
>NZ_WUFT01000166.1 GCF_010668805.1 Rhizobium phaseoli
AACCGGCTCCAACGCTGCGCGAGATGAAAGCTTCGCGTTTCCGCCGGTTGCTCACACCGCGCCACTTGGCGTATTCAAAACCGCCGAGGCTCTAATCGCCGCCGGATGAAAATTCAGTGGCAGGTCACCGGCCTATCCCGGAATACCATCCGCAAATACCTGCGTGCCGGCGGCGTGGAGCCGAAGTTCAAGGGCCCTGAGCGGCCGAGCAAGCTTGATCCATTTGCGGATCGGTTGGCTGCCTGGCTGAAGA
>NZ_WUFT01000167.1 GCF_010668805.1 Rhizobium phaseoli
GGTGGAGCCTTGCGTGCCGGTGATGTCGACGAGGATGCTGTCGGGGTGGGCAGTGAGGAAGGTGGGGAGGTCGGTCATGGGGAGATGGCCGATAGGTAAGTGGCTGTGTTACCCCCCTCTGTCCTGCTCATGCAACAAACCAGCCGGACCCATCCTACACCCGCTTCATCCTCTCCACCGCCATGAGCACCCGTTCCGGCGTGGCCGGGGCGTCGAGCCTGGGGCAGACTTTGTAGTCCGCCACGCT
>NZ_WUFT01000016.1 GCF_010668805.1 Rhizobium phaseoli
GAAGGGGTGCGTCATCACCCGCCCCCGCTCCGCCCTTGCAACCCGGCCCAGCCGGTCGGATCGGGGGCTGATCTCCCTGCCCTGTAGTAGCCTTTAAGCCTTTGTTGCATTTACATTAGAAGTCACACCGCAAAGTTAAAGTGTCCTGTTTCTGCAAAGTTGGAATGTCACACTCCCTGCGTCTGAATGACGACGACTGGGAGATTGCAGATGGGACTGATTGCGATGAGCGAGCGCGATCTGCAGAGGATCGAGGTTTTGTCGAAAGTCATTGCCGGCCACATGACGGTGGTGACGGCGGCGCATGTGCTTGAGCTGAGCGAGCGCCAGGTGCGGCGGCTGCTCGACCGGATCAGCACTGGCGGCGCGGCGTCGATCCGCCACAAGGCCATCGGCCGGCCGTCGAACAATCGGATCAGCGACGGTGTTCGGGATTACGCGCTGACGCTGGTTGGCGAACGCTATGCGGACTTTGGGCCGACGCTGGCGGCCGAGAAGCTTGCCGAACGCGATGGATTGCGTGTGTCGCGCGAGACGTTGCGCAGATGGATGTCGGAGGCCGGACTTTGGCTGTCGCGCAGGCAGCGGCGGACGTTTCATCAGCCGCGGTTGCGGCGCGAGGCTTATGGCGAGCTGGTGCAGATTGACGGGTCCGAACATCGCTGGTTCGAAGACCGCGGTGATCCGTGCTCGCTGCTGGTGTTCGTCGACGATGCGACGGGAAGGTTGATGCAGTTGCGCTTCGTGCGCTCCGAAAGCGCCTTCAGTTATTTCGAGGCACTTGAGTTTTATCTGAAGCATCACGGCGCACCGATTGCCTTTTATTCCGACAAGCATTCGGTGTTCCGGGTGACGAAGAAGGACGCCAAGGGTGGCCAGGGCATGACCCAGTTCGGGCGGGCGCTCTGCGAACTAAACATCGAGATTCTCTGTGCAAATTCGAGCCAGGCCAAGGGCCGCGTCGAGCGAATGAACCGGACGCTGCAGGATCGGCTGGTCAAGGAATTGCGATTGGCCGGCATCGACGACATGGAGGCAGGCAATGTGTTCCTGCCTGGCTTCATGGAGCATTACAATGCGCGATTTGCGATTGTCCCTGCCCGGCCCGATGACCTGCACCGACCGGTGAATCTGGCGCCGGATCGACTGCAGGAGATCCTGTGCAAGCGTGAGCAGCGCTATGTCGGATCGCAGTTGGCGTTTTCGTTCGAGCGTAAGCGGATCATGCTGGAAGAGACCGAGGTGACGCGCGGATTGGTCGGTCGTTATGTCGAGACCTATGTCTATGCGGACGGTCGATTGGACGGCGCTGGAAGATTCCCTGCCCTACAAGGTGTTCGACAAGGACCAGCGGGTGACGCATGCGGTGATCACCGAGAACAAGCGGCTCGGCGATGGTCTGGCCTATATCAAGGAGCGCCAGGAGCAGCCGTCGAAGCCGGTGGTGAAGACCAACAGCGAGAAGAACGGCTATGTGCGACGGGCTCACGGTCCGGGACGTCGGAAGGATTTCATGAACGATCCGGCAGTGATCGAACGCCGCAAAGCGGCGCTGGCAAAGCTTGATGCTGCCGAGTGAGACGTCGATCGCATCGTCTCAAAGCTAAAGCCGAAGGGTGCCCCTCACCCGCCCCGATCTGATCTTGCAACCCGGACCAGCCGCTCAGATCGGGGCTGGTCGTCCTGCCGTGTGGACACCGAAACGGACATTTTAACTTTGCGCAACGGCGGACATTTCAACATCGCTGCCACATTGTGTGTAGCCGCGGTCGGCGGCCAGCGCAGTCTTGCCGGTAGTGAGCATCTGCTTCATGTCGCCTTCCGTTGACGCGTCGACGTCAAGTTCGCGAGCCATCCTGATCAAAACGTGAACATGCTGCAGGTGTTCTTCCTTGAACGCGGCGATCTGGCTCGCAAGCTCGCGGCTGTCGAGGCGCTCAATACAGGAATCGTAGGCGGCGACCGCGTCGTGCTCGAGATAAAGAAGGTTCTTCACCAGATCTTTGATGTCGGATTCGGTTCCTACCAAAGTGACCATCATCACGCTCCGTTAGGTTGGGGCGCGTGGTTGTTCCGGAAGAAGCTGGCCGCTGAGGCGCGGCTGCCTCTGTTTTGTGATCGTCAAGTCCAGACCAACGCTGGCTCGCCGCCCTCGCTTAGTCGGCTGACGGTTCCGCGCTTCTAAATGCCTCCTCGGTCCCTGACGCGACAGTTCGAAACCGAACTTATTGCTCCGCCATAGCAGAGCTTCCTTTGTGGAGGCTCGGGCGCAGGTAGGCTCCGTCCTTGACCGCGATGCAGTTCCAGTAAGACTTTTCGCCGGCCGACATCGTTGGCGTTCCGGTCAAGCGATGTCGGAGTTGTCGTTAAAGGAAAGTCCGCGAGACCTCCATTCGTCCCGGAGGATTTCCTCCAGATCCTCGACCGAGAACTCGTCGAAGTTCGCCCAGAGCTGGACAGCTAGCGACTTCAGATCTGCGGTGATTTCCGCCTGGGCCTCCGCCTCAGCAGCCAGCCTGTAAATTTCGTTTCTCAGTCCGTCGTCTTCGGTCATACGGAAAGCCTCCAAAGAACTTCGAATCCTATCGCCACATGAGGTTGCGACCGCTGGGCGAACGCAGGCGACGCCCCCTCGGCACTCATCACATAGTGAATATGCGACGCCGCTCCAGATTGAGATCTTCGAAGTTGGAATGTCACACTCACCGTTCTGAATGATGAGTGGTAATGGGATTGATTGCGAGTGTCAGCGGAGCACGTGTACTAACAGGGCGAGCGCCAAGTTCGCCGACTGCTACACTAGATCCGCACTAGCGGCGCGGCGTCGATCCGGCACAACGCGATCGGCCGCCGCCGAAATCGGATCAGCGACAGTGTTCGCGATTAAGCGGTAACTCTGTTGGCGAAGCGGACTTGCGGCCGAGCTGGCGGCCTGCACGAAAATCGTTTGTTCGGGCGGTAGGCTATGGGTATGAGCCACACCGCCCGTCGCTCAAGACAGACGGAGAGCCTGTTCAATCAGGCCGGTCGTCGGACCATGCGCGCGATGGCGATGAGGATGCAGGCTCCAACGAAGCCCGCGATGAGATATCCCACCCATCCGCCGAGAACGACGCCGAAGAGCGAGAGAATGAAGTTAGCGACGATCGCGCCGACTATACCAAGCAAGATGTTCATGAGAACGCCCATATTGCTCTTCATGAACATTTCGGCGAGCCATCCTGCTAAACCGCCAATGATGATTGCTGCAATCCAGCCGATTCCTGCGTTTTCCATATGAATTCCCCTGAAGTTGAACCAAACGACCGTCGCCAGCTGACCGTCATGTCATCAAATCTTTGCAGGAATGATTGCCGCGCGACCAAGAATTAACACACGTGGTGCCGATTGGTTCCGACGGCCAGACGGCCTCTATCTCTGCAACCGTCGTCCCTTCACGCTGGGAGGCCCCCGCGCATTCGGCCGAATGCGCTAGCTCGGCCACTAGACCGCTGAATTAGACCATGGATCTGGCGGCGGCGGGAGGGTCGACCATGAGCTTGTGACCGGTTGCCACGAACGAGAACAAACCGCTCCATCTGCGAACCTGGCGCCGTTTCTCTCCGCTGCTATATCACTCCGATTTAACTCGGCGCGGGGCGAGCGGCCGTCGAATCGGGAACCTTCGTCATTTCTCAAGGTTGGGTGCTCAGATATTGGGAAAACGACGATGAATTATATCTGGCTTTTTGCCGTGGCGGGAGGGGCAGCACTTCTGGGAATCGCTCTCGCTTTCGGAATGATCAAACAGGACGGCCGGCGATCGGTCTTCGCCATTGCCGGCGCCTTTGTCGTTGCCGTCGGCGCGCTCGGGCTGGGCCTCTATGTGAGTAGTGCACCCACGGCCCCTGTGCGTGCGTCCGATAGAGAAGGATCACAGAACAGGCTTCCGGCGGCCGCGACGAGCGAAAAGGATCTGCCGGGCAAGTACACAAATAGCCGATGCCTGAGCGTGCTGGCGGATTGAACACGCAGACAGGAGGTACATTGTCACGCTCTTTGAGGCTCTTGCCGTGCGAGGATTTGCCCCGGCTCTCTAGGCAATGACGCATGACGCCTTTCCAGCCTGAAGGCTGAGCTCGAACCGCGGCGAAGCCGTGATCGGCCCATCACCGCCAGATGAGGTTTTGGCAAAGCTCGGGCTTATCGAAAGCGCCATCGAAAGATGGTTTCCCGGTCAGATGCTGGACCTTACAAGCGGTGGCATGGCCAGCCGTATGGAGCGGTGCGACAATTCAATGACACGGCCGGCTACCTGGAGGCCGCGACACCCGACTGATCCTTCAGGCCTACAAGTCTCGACTTGATTTTTTGTACGCAAACGCACACGCAACGACATTACCACGGCGGGTGCTAATATTGCGCCACCGGCAATTCCGGGGAGTTTGTTGTATGGATCAATACACCTTTCCGAGCGACGACGCCGGAATTTATCGGCACATAATCGAGAGCGCCGTGGATTATGCCATCTTCACGATGGATCTAGACGGAACCATTGCAACGTGGAGCGCCGGCGCAGCGAGACTTTTCGGGTATTCCTCCCACGACATGATCGGCCAAAACGGTGTCGTGATTTTCTCGTTCGAGGATCAACTTGCCGGAGCAGCACTAAAGGAGATGAGGTTAGCCCTTGCCTCAGGCCGCGCCGACGACATTCGATGGCATGTCAGGAAGGACGGCAGCATGTTTTGGGCTTCGGGGTTGATGATGCCTCTTCAAAACGATGCTGGCATGATCTATGGCCTGTTGAAAATCGTCCGTGACCGAACACGAACGCTTCAGGAGGACGAAGCGTTGCGCGCCAGCGAAGAGCGCCTGCAGCTCATTCTCGAAAGCGCCATCGACTATGCAATTTTTGCTTTCGACAGAGATGGACTGGTCATCAGTTGGAATACCGGGGCCTGCCGCATCTTCGGCTATGACGAGCATGAAATCCTCGGTCGCGACGCACGCATTCTCTTTCTGGAGGAGGACCGTGACGGCGGCGCCCCGGAACGCGAAATGGAGACGGCGCTCGAGCGCGGTCGCGCGGAAAACGAACGATTTCACTTGCGAAAAGATGGGTCTACATTCTGGGGAAGCGGGCTGACGATGCCACTGCATGCCCATCATCAACGAGCCGGCTTTCTCAAGGTCCTCAGAGACGACACCGAACGTCATTTTGCCGATGAGCACCAGCAGATCATGATGCGGGAAATGAGTCATCGTGTTAAAAACAGCTTGTCGCTGGTCGCGGCCATGCTGGCTATGCAGGCCCGTTCCGCCAAACAGCCGGAGGTGGGACAGGCCCTTCGCGATGCCGAGGCGCGTGTTGGAACAATTGCCGAGGTGCACGATCAGTTGTGGCGTCAACCACACCTCGAAACGGTGGATCTGGGAGATTTCCTTGCAAGTTTATGTCAACGCCTGCAGCAGTCGACCTCCGGCAATACCGTTGCCGTCAGCGCCGATCCGTGCGTCATTGACGCGGACCGCGCAATCCAAGTGGCCCTCCTCGTCAATGAACTGGTGACGAATGCATTCAAGCATGCTTATCCTGGTTTATCAGGGGCCGTCAGCGTCGGTGCGCACAGCGTCGGTGAAGACATCTGGTTAGAAGTCGCCGACAAGGGGCAAGGTCTGCCGCCGGACTTTTCATTCGGCGAGAATGACGCGAAGAGCTTGGGTATGAAGATCATCCGCGCACTCGTGCAGCAGCTGAAGGCCGAATTGAGAATTGAGAACCAAAAGGTCGGTACGAGATTTCTAATCCGCATGCCTCGAAATCTGTGAACCGACCTGGGTTCCTAGCGCATGGAGAAATGCCGGCGAAGAAGCTGTCGAGGTCGGACTATTAAGATGTTAAGAAATGGCGAAGCGGGGCATCTCGTGGAATTCCAACTGCATTATAAGCAGTTGGCTGGTCAGGCCTTCAGGTCTTCGCCGAAACCGTCGCCCCGTTGTTTTCGCGCCCAGCCGATCGGGGAAGTCAATGGCAGGTCCGAGTTGCGCCGGGTTTGAGACGCAGCAACGTCTCGCGAAGCTGGAGAAGTTCCTTAATAATATTTTTCCAGCAATCATCATCGGCATTCGCGATCGATTCAATTGACGCGCGGATTATCGGAAGCAGACGATCGAGCGCTGGGCGGCGATCCGAAGAGGCGCCTACGGCGCTGTCGCGGAGATACTGAAGGTCATCGATGATGTGCGTGAGGGCGACCTGCCGGTTCGGAAAACTCAGACCATACGCGTCCAAAGCGATCGACGCAGTGTGTCGGCCCTTATCCATTGTGACCCACCAACTGGTTGGTTTCCATGGCTGGCCGCGAGCCCACACAAGGCGCACAACTCGCAAGCGGCGAAGTCATCAACTCAAGATGCATGTGCCGCATCAGCCCAGTGAGCTTATGCTCGTTGCGAATGCCGCATTCGAACCACGAGACGAGCTCCCTCGCAACGTGCTGCGCGGCCGGGCTGCAAATGTCACATGATTTTTCCTGACACCATTGCCTGAGCACAGCTTTCAGCATGGCTACGTCGTCAGGCTGCAGCGCTGGCTTCATAATCCCCGAATGCTGGGTCATCCGCATCCCTCCCCATTACGTGAGCTGATCCTAATCTTAGGATTTCCGATTTCAACCGCGCGTACGGAATCGTACTTACTCGGGCGAGCCCGACAGAGCCAAGAAAGATCCTAAAAACGGTGGCACCGCGGGGCATGAGGTGTGGCAGCCGGTTTATTTAGATCAGCCAGGAACTTGCCGAACCGCGACGAGTTCGGACCGTCAGTGCTCGTAACGGCGGATGGAGGGACTTTTGGCCGGGCAATTACCTGATCTCGCATCACACATCCTCACGAAGCGGCCGCGCGCGGTTCGCGCCCACCACTTAACGTTGGGAGAACTCACACTCCTGACAGACAGGGATCACCTCATTGAACTCCTGGGCTTCCTGCGGGACGACGGGCGCTGTCTCTTCAGTTGTCTCCTTGACATCTGCGGCGTCGACTGGCCAGCTCGAACCGAACGTTTCGACGTCGTCTATCATCTTCTGTCACCCTCCCAGAACCTGAGGGTACGCATCAAGCTCTCCGCCGACGGGGACACGCCCGTCCCCTCGGCTTGCGCGCTTTTTCCCTGTGCGGACTGGTACGAACGCGAAGCCTGGGACATGTACGGCATACTTTTTACCGGTCACCCTGACCTGCGCCGGCTCCTGACAGATTATGGTTTCGAAGGTCATCCTTTACGCAAGGACTTTCCGCTCACCGGTTTCGTCGAGGTGCGTTACGACGATGCCGCAAAACGCGTGATCTATGAACCTGTGGAATTGAAGCAGGAATATCGCCACTTCGAATTTCTCTCCCCTTGGGAGGGGACAGACTATCATCTTCCGGGCGACGAGAAGACGACCCTTGAGCCGCCAAAGCAGTAGGGACGGTTATCAGCACCCCTGGAGCAGATCAATGACAGAACGTGATGTCAGAAATTTTAGCATCAACTTCGGCCCCCAACACCCGGCCGCTCACGGCGTCCTGCGTCTGGTGCTGGAGCTGGACGGTGAAATCGTCGAACGAGTTGATCCTCACATCGGCCTGCTTCATCGCGGCACAGAAAAATTGATCGAGAAGAAGACCTACCTTCAGGCTTTGCCCTATTTCGACCGGCTCGACTATGTTGCTCCGATGTGCCAGGAGCACGCCTACTGCATGGCGGTGGAAAACTGCTCGGCGTCAAGGTGCCTTATCGCGGACAGCTCATCCGCGTTCTCTATGCGGAGATCAGCCGAATCCTGTCCCACCTGCTCAACGTCACTACTCAGGCTATGGATGTCGGCGCCCTCACGCCGCCTCTATGGGGCTTCGAAGAGCGGGAGAAGCTGATGGTGTTCTATGAGCGCGCGTCGGGCTCGCGCATGCATGCCGCATACTTTAGGCCCGGCGGCGTGCATCAAGATCTCCCGGCCAATCTGGTCGAGGATATTGGCGAATGGTGCCGGAATTTTCCGAAGACGCTTGAGGATATCGGCGAGCTTCTGACCAATAACCGCATCTTCAAGCAGCGCAATGTCGACATCGGAGTGATTTCGCTTGCCGATGCTTGGGCGTGGGGTTTTTCGGGGGTTCTTATCCGCGGCTCGGGAGCGGCATGGGATCTCCGGCGCGCGAATCCATACGAGTGCTATTCGGATCTGGAATTTGACATTCCCATCGGTAAGAACGGGGACTGCTACGACCGCTATCTCATTCGCATGCAGGAAATGCGGGAGTCGGTGCGGATTATGGAGCAATGCGTCGACCGGCTACTCCGCGATTCGGCACGGGTCCCGTGACATCGAGTGATGGCAAGGTGGTGCCTCCGAAGCGCGGACAGATGAAGCGGTCGATGGAGGCTCTGATCCATCACTTCAAACTTTATACTGAGGGTTTCCGTGTGCCAGCAGGCGAGGTCTACGCGGCCGTGGAAGCGCCAAAAGGCGAATTCGGCGTCTATCTCGTCGCGGACGGCACAAATGCGCCTTACCGTTGCAAGATCCGCGCACCGGGCTTTACCCATCTGCAAGCGATGGATTTCATGTCCCGCGGCCACCAGCTGGCAGATATATCGGCCGTTCTCGGTTCTCTCGACATCGTCTTCGGCGAAGTAGACCGGTGATTCCGCGGACGGCCGGCACTCCGGAGCATCAAGACTTACCTAGCCAAACTTTCGCAATAGTCGTCGACATCCATTCACGGACAAGACTGTTCGCCCTTGCCGCAAGCTTGGTCGGCAAACGGTTAAAGCCGTGCGCCGCCTCGGGAAAGATGACGCAGTCGGCATTGCCGCTCTGCTGCTGCCATTGCTGCGCCATTGAAAGGCTATCGTCCACGATCGGGTCAAGTGCTCCGGCGATGAGCAAGGCGGGCGGGAGGTTGGAAAGATCGGCAAATAGCGGGCCTTTGGCCGGGCGCCCCGATAGGCTCGGAGTCAGCCGCCGGAGATTGCGCAGCGCCGATTGCCCATTGATCAAGAGGCTCTCGCTATTCGACCGCCGCAAGCTTTCCGATCCCGTCAGGTCGAAGCAACCACACATCGAGACAAAGCCGGCAACTACCCCTGCCCTGCCGCGCTCGCGCAAGTGAAGAAGTGCCTCCGCAGCAAGATGTGCACCGGACGACTCGCCGCCGAGGATGATGTGCTCAACCTGAAGCTCAGCCAGATGGTCTACCAGCCAATCGATCGTCATTTTGCAGTCTTGAAGGGTTAGATCGAGGCGGTCATCTACAGCATTGCGGAAATCGATGCCTGCCACCAACATTTCACAATGCCTTGCGATCGGACGGGTGATGCTGTCGTCCAAGCGGGCGTTGCCCATTACCCAGGCGCCGCCATGGAAATGAACATAGAGGCCGCGGCGAACACCCTTCGGCAGGATCAACCTTACGCCGATGCGCCTGTCACTGGACATGGCCCGCCCGCCAGCGATTTCATTGTGGCGGCGTAGCTTATCCGGAACCAGGAACTGTATCGTCCGAACCAGGGCCTGAATAGTAATTGCATTCCAGCGCCGATCGGTGTGGTAGCGTGGAAGAAGACCGAGGAGCGCATTCAGTCTTCGCGCGCGGCCGAGTTCATTGCTGGTAAACGGCCTGAGCCCCTCGCCTGCCGTATACTTGGTTGCCGCCTCCTTCACTTCGACGTCAGACCATGAATTCTCGTCAGATGCATTCTGAGATCCGGCAGGATCTTCTGCGACGCTCGCTTCAGAGCCCCATCAGGGCCGTGTTGCGAATAGTCTGCAAAGAGCGATACCGCCTCCTCATGCGCAGTCACCTGCGTCGAAAGATAGGCCTGGTCGAGATTTTCCCGATCACTTTGCTGGAGCGCGTCAAGTTTTTTCTTGTGCTCATCGTCAAGAGACGACGGCACCTGAATGCCGTCCTCCTTGGCGGCATCCGTCAAAATCGGACCGGCACGCCCGTGATCCTTCAGCATGTCGTTGGCGAACTGCTTTGCATCCTCGGCCGCGCCTTTTGCGACTTCGATCTCGGCTGCCTGGAGCTCAAACATATTTGCCGTCGCGGCGCGGGCGGCGAAACCGGTGGCCTGTTGCCGCGCGGCCTCATTGGCGGCGAACGCGGGCGCGGCAATCACGAAGAGAAGGCACGCTTGGAATATCAGCCTCATCATTTTTCTCCTGGTGCGTTGGATGGGGGGCGGGCGAAACGCCCGCCTTTAATTTCACTCAAATCTGCTCCGCCTGCGCGCCGCTATTGGGCTTTGCTGGCCCGAGAACGGGCTTTTGCCCCATCGGTTGCGGCACGGCGGTCACGAAACTTCCCTTGCCGTCGATTGACTTGCCTTGGGACCAGCGCCCCGCAACCGGCTCGCTGCCGTCCTGCTGAAAACCGAGATAGGCATAACTGAACTCATGCAGCTCCTGCTCCTGAGGGAAGCTGTTCGGGATCGGGAAGACCCTCGCCGGCCCGCCGAGCTCCTCGAGCGCCGCCATCCATTGGTTTTGGTGCATCGTGTCGCGGGCGATGAGGTAGGACAGCATCTCCTTCATGCCCGGATCGTTAGTGAGGTTGAACAGCCGGGTTGCCAAGACGCGACCGGTGGATTCGGCCGCGACATTGGCCGTCATATCAGCCGCGATATTGCCGCTGGCATAGATGTGCGACATGTCGAAAGGAACGCCGTCGGAATCCACCGGCATCGCCGACAGCCCGGCCGACAGAAGGTTTTTCATATTCATGCCGCCAAGGACTGCACTCGCCACTGGGTCACGCGCCACCTCGTCCTTGACCGAAACCGGCGCGCCTTCGAGATTCAGCGCCACCGCGGTCGCCAGCATCTCGATATGCCCGAGTTCCTCCGCGGCCGTGTTCATCAGCAGATCGCGAAACTTCGGATCGCCGCGTGCGCCGCAGGCTTGGAAGAAATATTGCATGGCGACCCGAATCTCGCCTTCAACGCCGCCGATAGCCTGTTGCAATGCTCGGGCGAACTGAGGATCGGGAGTCTCAACCCGCACCGGGAATTGCAGCTTTCCATCCGTATAAAACATCGGTTTCTCCTTTTGGGGATCTCATTGGCGGCCAGCGGCGGATGTCGCTGGCATTCCAGACGCGCCTCCAACAACCAGACCGGGAGACGGTTCCCGACGATTTCAGCAGTGCACCTATTAAGGTGACGCGGAGAACCCGGAGCGAAGGTTGCTGGAAGGTGCAGGCCACGTGGTAACGTCGCATTGCTGGAACATTGTCCCTTTTTCCTGGTTCGAGGGCGGAATGGAGAGGCAGATGCACCAGGGATCAGATCGTCGAGCGTTAATGATCTACATCGGAGCCATCATGTTGGTTGGGCTTTTGATTGTTCTCGGCGCGGCGCTTTCCTGGAGCTCCAGCGGCAGGAGCGGCGAACAGGCACAAATTTCAAGGGAGGCGGATCCTTGATCGAGAGGCTCGATGGCAATCGTCAAGGCGAGACGCGCAGAGTAGCAGCAGCGGAATAACACGAAGGGCGGGCAGATCCTCATCGTCTTAATCGCTGCCGTCAGGTTCCCGAGTTGCGTCACCATCTATTGACGGCACGGATCCAATGCGTCTTTTGCGAACCATTAACCAGCCGCCAATGACCATCCCCGCTCCCCAGGCCAAAAAGCCGATGTCGTAGTAGATCCACGCCGACCGATCGGCCGTTTCGTTCACATGGTGTATTCCCAGCAGTTGATGGTTTATTAAACCTTCCACTAGGTTGAATAGGCCGAACCCGACGAGCACAGTGCCGGTCAACTCCTTCGCCGACCACAGGAGATGCAGCTCGCGCCCGTGGCGCCACAAAATAAATACACCGGTGAAGACAAACAGGTATGTCGCCGAGTGAAAGACACCATCCCAGAGCGTGTTGAATTCTAGGGTGTCGACAGAATCGACCGGGTACCACGAGCGGAACAAGTGATGCCACTGCAGGATCTGGTGAAAGACAATACCGTCAAAGAAACCTCCGAGACCAAGCCCCAGCAAAAGGCCTGATGACCGCGGGAATTTCGGATCTACGACCACGCGATTGATCGAAGTCATCAGATCACCAAGATCGCACCCATTGCAACTGCCGACACAAAGCCGACGCCGTTCAACCCGATTGTCAGATAGTCCACCGCCCTTTGTCGGTGCTGACTCAACTCCCCGTTCCCGAGGACGGCCGCTAGGCCACCGGCTATCCAGCTGGCCAGAGTCATTACACCCAGAAGAAGTGCCCATTGCGTTGCTGTGTCCATCACTAAGCTCCGTTCCGCATAAGCCTCCGCAGGTCACGAAACCCTTTGCGTGAGGCAGCCTCTGAGTAACAAAGGCACACCATCATTGTTTCCGTGCGCTATCGCACTCTTCGGATGTTGCGAGGATTTATACAGGTGACGGCAATCAGAGTTCGAGCCACAAGGCACGGAAGTCAGAGAGTGCTTAGGCGGAAATCAATGCGGTCGGGTTGAGGCAACAGTATTATTCGATTCTCGGTTCGATAATCATGTGTGCCGGAAGGTAGCGCGTTATTTCGGACTTGGCGGTTTCGGGGAAGGCCATTCCGCCTTCCTGCCCTAGTCCGTATCGATACGTATTCCGTCGCTTTCAACTATAGCCCACAGGACCGCCCCTTTTCGAACGGACAGCCAGCAGCGCTTCGATGAGCGCTCGCCGGTTTCCTTTGGAGATGCTGGAAAAAACAAATCTGATAGGCAGGACGAACCCTCACCCCTGCGGCCAAATTGGTTTCCAGAGACATCGTGTCATTGTTTTGCAAAAGCTTGAATCGGAAAGCAGGAAAACCGCGGCCTCGCGGCCGCCAACCTGCCGTGGCCGGCGACCACCACCATACATTGTCATCGCAATCTCCGCGGAATCCTTACCGCTCTCTCACGCCGGAGCGATGGTCCGAAGCTTGCGACATCGGTCGAGCCAACATGCTCCAGTTCTTATCCCCCAAGTTCTAAATATCTGATTTCGAATACAGCCCGAGATCGCTGCCAATGGCGAACCCGCAGCGCTGGTAAAATTTCGACAGGGAACCTTCTCGCTGTGAGACCAGCCAGACGCTGTTACAACCTTCGGCCATTGCCGTCTCGTACATTGCGGAAAGCAGTGCTGTCCCTATCCCCGTGCCCTGCGCTTCAGGCAGTACCGAAAGCTCGTCCAGGTAAATGACCGGACCAGAGTGGCGCCGCTGTCGTATTCCTAGCGCGACCCCTAGCACCTTGTCTCCCTCGATGGCCGCAAGGGCAATCGATTTGGGCGTTTCAAGCACAGTCTTTACATTCTCAACTGCCGCTTCGAGCGACCAATCCTCGTTCCACGGAGGTCGAGCGTAGGCACTTACCAGTACGGCGGCAGCGCTGCAGAGATATTCTGGAATAAGACGTTTAATCTGAAACGGCATGAATCCACCCTACGTTGAGCGATTCGACATTTGCAGCAGTTTGACGATTAACGCAACGGGGGCCCACCTGGGTGTTTGTATTGCGCCGGCATCCTCCATATCGCTGTCAGAGCTTTTCTGATCGTTGGATCAACTCCGTCTCGAGGGGGCCAATCACGCCAGCGTCTCTTGCGGCACTGACGAACGTTTGGTCGGCCATAGGTTTCGCGTGTAGTTTCAGTTCGGCTTGGCGCGATATCGCGTCTAGGACGACAGAGCGAGCCGAGGCGCCGGATACGAGTGGGTGCGGCAACTCCGGCCCGTATTTATCCGCCCTTGGAATTGGGCATGGGTAATTTAATGACTGCATTTTCGACCCTTCCCAATAGACTTTTTCAGTTCAGCTCACGAACGAGGGCGGCAGCTTCGAGCGGTGAAGCCACTCGCTTTTCCGTTGCTTTTCTTCCTTCAAATTTTCGTCGGCTTTTTCGGCTTCTAATCGATGTACCTGGACGACAGAGGGGACGCGTCCACCGACGTCGAGCGCCTTGATGTAGGTGTGGAAGCCGAAGGGGCGCTTGTTAGTCTTTCCGATACGCCGGCTTCCTCCCAGGCGTTCCGCAACCTTGTGAGGCGGCAGCTTCTGATAGGCGAGCCTTTGGGAATGACCCAGTCTTAGACCGGGCATTACGGACATCAACCATAGTGAAACTCAAGCGCGTAACCTGCGCCATAAACAGTGCGGACCCGCAAATCGCGGAGTTCCGCAATCGCCCTTCGCAGGCGGCCGATATGCACGTCGACTGTCCGGCTTTCTACAGCGTGGCGGTCGGGCCAAGCGGCCTCGATGAGCTGCTGACGGGTGCTGATCTGCCCTTGCCTTTCGAGCAAAAATCTCAGGATTCTCACCTCCATAGGCGCGAGGGATATTCTCTTCCCCGAGACGACGACAGCGTGCGGCTCGAATACAAACTCGGCGGGGACAGCGAAACTCGACCGGGTCACAGCTTCCGACCGCGGTCTTATTCCCTGCAGAAAGGCGAGAAGCTTTGACGGCGACAAAGGACGCGTAATGCCTTCGTCAAGACCCGCCTTAATCAACTGCAGGTGCTGCGCACGCATATTCCCGTCGATGAGAGCACCCACGGAAAGCCCGGTGCCCTTCAGCAGCGCACATAGGGGCGCAAGATCGCTTGGCCAGCCTGCACAATCTAAGAGGACTGCGGAAATTTCTTCCGATGTGCAGGCGTCCATAACATCGTCTTCGCTTGCTGCAAGACGAGCCTCGAAACCTTCACTGTGCAGAACATGCGCGAGCAGCAGATAGAGTTCGGCGTCCTGCGAGCAAACCAGAATGATAGGAGTCATGTCGATCGCCTCTTCATCATTTAAATGGCGACAAGCCTCAACTCGGTGCGAACTCGCCGCCGTTGACATCTATGATGGCTCCGTTGACGAACCCGGCGTCCTCCGACGCCAGGAACGCGATCACGGCAGCGACGTCGTCCGGAGCACCCAGCCGACCGGCCGGAATCCGGGTGAGCGCGTCGCTGTTGGTCTTGCTTTCCGGGGAACCGGTCAGTGGCGTCAGGATGCGACCCGGCGCCACGACATTTGATGTTATGCCATAAGGGCCATATTGAGAGACCAGGACGCGGGAGAAGCCTGAAAGTGCGGCCTTTGACGCCACATAACTCGGGCCGGCGATCCGCGGTCTCGTCCGGCCTGCAAGGGATCCGACGAATATAACGCGCCCATAACCCCTTTCCTTCATGGCGGGCAGAACAGCCCGGCAACACAACATCGTGCCCGTCAGGTTGACGGCGAGCACGTCGTTCCACTCCTCAAGGGCAAGGTCGGCAACGTTAAGAGGACCCTCGGGACCCTTCGGCGATATCCCCGCGTTGCAAACGAGGATACCAGGTGCACCCCAGATATCCGCGACTTCCCCGAAAAACCGTTCGACCGCCGCCGGCGCGCGGAGATCGACCTGTCTCGCTATCGAGCGCTCTGGTCCGAAAGCCTCGCCAAGTGCTGCGCCTGCGGTCATGACGCCTTTCTCGCCATGGCTGAAGACGGCAACCCGATGGCCGGCTTTCAGCAGACGAAACGCGGCAGCAAGACCTATCCCGGTTGTGCCGCCGCTGATGACGGCAATACGCGGGCTGCAGTCGGCACTCATGCCGCTTGATCCATTGCAGCAAACAGCGATAGCGGCGGATGGGCGCAAGGATCAGTCATGACCTCGATCAGCAAAGGACCGTCTCCAGAAAGACCGCGTTCGAGGTATCTGGGAAGATCGGCGGGATCGGAAATGCGGACTGCCGGGCAGCCGCAGGCCTCCGCAATTTTCTGATGGTCGACATCCGCAAAGCTGCAGGCGGTCGTGAACCTGCCGAACTTGGCAGTTTCCGCGTCACGCTGAAAACCAAGGATGCCATTGTTCAACACGATAATGAGGATGGGAAGCTTGCTTCGCACCATGGTCTCAAGCTCCGCCCAGCTATGCGCGAAGCCGCCGTCCCCGACGATCGAAACGACCGGCTTATCGGGCTCTGCCACTTTCGCGCCGAGCGCAAGCGGCAGGCCCCACCCAAGTCCAGCAAGGCCCCGCGGCAAGAGAAATCGCATGCCCGGCGAAAGCGCCCGCAACTGGCCAGCGACCCACATCGAGGAATAGCTCGCATCGGCAACAACGGTCGTCTCTGCCGTCAACAACTGTTGCAGCTCGAACATGATCCGCTCGGGACGGATCGGACTGGCATCCGACCGGGCAACCGATTGCCGGTCTGCGTCAAACGCGCGCCAGAACCCGGCGATCCTGTCAGTCAGTTGATTGCGCTTCGATTTGCGGTGGGAGAGATCGCTTCCGGCGAGCTCGCTTCGAAGCGCCCGAATGATCTCGGCCGCGTCGCCTGCCAGCCTGACCGCTTCATACGTGCGACCGATTTCGGCGGGATCGACATCGACATGGATAACTGACGCGGACCGGGGAATCTGACGCCAACTATCCGTGCCATTCTGATTGGTCCGCGTCCCGACCAGAACAACGAGATCGGCCTCTTCGACAAGCGCGACGGTATGTCGTCCGAGCGACCGCGGTCCCACGAGAGCACCGAGAACCCCGGCCGACAGGGGATGGAATTCGTCGACAACACCTTTTCCCATGTTGGTCGTGACGACGGGAAGCGAGGCCTCATCTTGTAGCGCCGAAAGTTCGGCGGCGGCGCGGCTTGCGTGAACGCCGCCTCCCGCGATGATGATGGGAGCATGAGCTGCCGCGATCATCGAGGCTGCGCGCTCGATGTCGTCATTGCGCGGGCGCAACCGATCAAGCGGCCAGTGACCCAGGGTAGCCTCGCGCCGAAATGGCGAAGGCGCTATCTGCTCTCGCAATAGGTCGGCGGGAAGCAAGAGAGCTACCGGCCCCGGCCGGCCCGAGGTTGCCGTCGTGAAGGCCGCATCGACGTAGTCGTCGATCCGTTCCGCAACGATCACCTTGCGCACCCACTTTGTGCAGGATTGGAATAATGCAAGATGGTCGAGTTCCTGGAATGCGTTGCGGTCGGCCTGATCTCGTTCAACGTCCTGGACAAGAGCGACAATCGGAACGCTGGCCTTCAATGCTTCGGCCAACGGCGGAACGAGAAGCGTTGCGGCGGGTCCGTTTTGCGCTGCGACCACGCCGACCTTCCCGGACAGGCGCGCATAGCCATCAGCCATGGTCCCGCCCATGTTTTCCTGACGGTAGGCGACTTGGCGGATGCCAATCGCTTCGGCGGCGAGGATCACCGCCGAAGGCAGGCTCTGGGCAAATATGTGGGTGACGTCGTGCCTCTTGAGAGAATGAGCGATACGCTCGGCGACGGTGAAAACATCAGTTGCCATGGTCACATGCCTGCTTCTGTTGGGTTTGCTTCAAGGACTGAAAGGAAATCTGCGAAGGCTGAGATAACCGCATCACCGTCGGCCTTCGTCATCGCCGTCGAAAGGCATGCCGCGGCACCATTCGGAAGCAGAATGCCGCAATCGAGGAAATGCCTGGAAAGGCGAGCCATCAATTCGGCCTCTTCCGGCACGAGATAGGCCTCTCGGAAGTCGGTTGGCTCCTGGCCTTTCGGATGGATGCGAAACAATGATGCGGCCCCCGTCACGCAGAAGGCCGCGCCGCGGCGCTCGATCTCCTTTCGAAGGCCGACCCGAATGCTATCGCCAAGGCTTTCGAGCGAGCCGAACGCGGCCTCCGTCATCGCCTCCATTGCGACCCGCCCTGCGACCATTGATACCGGATTTGCCGAAAACGTGCCGCCTTGCGGAAGCAGCGGCTTGCCGCTGTCGCTCGCGAAGACCCGCATGATTTCCTCACGCCCACCAACTGCTCCGACGGGAAAACCTCCGCCGATGATCTTCCCAGCCGCGATCAAGTCGGGCTGCAGGCCATAGCGAGCCGAAGACCCCGCATATGACTGTCGCAGATTGAGGACTTCGTCGGCGACGACGAGGATTCCGTATTGCTTGGCTATCGCACCGACGGCGGCAAGGAAGCTCGGTTCGGGCGCAATCAGCCCGGCGCGGCTCGGCATCGGATCAATCAGGATACACGCCAATGAAGGGGCTGCAGAAGCTATCCGACGCTCGAGATCCGTGACGTCATTGAATCGGACAACGGTGACCTCCTCACCAACCGAGGGCGGCATACCACGATAGGAAGGCACAGCCGACGATCGCTGTGGGTCGTTCCAGATAGCCGGCGACACCGCCTGCCCCGTTTCCGCCCAGTCGTAAGCGCCGTGATAGGCGCCTTCGATGCGTGCAACGCCTGGCCGGCAGGTAAATGCACGGGCGGCCTTGATCGCAAACATCACAGCCTCGGTCCCGCTGTTGACGAAACGAATATGTTCGACTGCGGGAATGCGCTCGATCAACAACTCGGCCAGCGTGATCTCGTGCTCGGTAGGGTTGGAGAAACACGTGCCGCGGTGAAGAAGGTCTGCAACCGCGTCGGCGACTGGAAGGAAACCATGGCCGTGGATCAGCGTCGTGAAATTGTTGTTGAGGTCCAGGAGGCGATTGCCATCGACATCGATGAGATAGGCTCCCTCCCCGCGGGAAATGTAGAGCGGGCTGGGCTCATGATCCACGGTGACCCGCGTGATGCCCGTCGGAAATACCCGGCGCCCCCTCTTGAAGAAATGTTCGGACCTCGACCGGGAATAGCCCCGGCCGCTTCGCGATAAATCTGGGTGAAACATCAATCTTCTCCGGCCAACAGGGGTCGCGGCGCAACCCTTCATAATTTTGTTATAACAAAAATCATGAACTTGAAGAAGTTGCAACAAAAAAATGACGACAGACGTTATTGCCGGTTGAGACGCTCCTGTGCAGCCTTCTTTAGGCGCCGGTAGCCGTCGCGAATATCGTTTTCCATCGCCGCGCGGACAGCAGACGGATCTTTATCCACGAGCCCCTCAATCGCGGCCATGTGGTTGTGCACTCCATACTTGGCCTCGGCAAACTCGGGATAGAGATTGTGGAACGAAGCGCCGACCCTTAGCCAAAGCGCCTCAATGGTTGAAAGGAGGTGCGGCATCTCACAAAGCCGATAGATCGCAAAGTGAAATTCTTTATTGTCGTGAAGAGCGTCGCCATAACGCATCTCGTCAAGTGACAGCGTTATTTTCTCTTGCAGACAGAGCAGGTTATCGATGGTCTCGCCTGTCGCCCGGGACGCGCCTTTCTCGGTAGCCAACCCCTCAAGGGCAAGCCGCATCTGAGTGACTTCGTAAAGCGCGGCGAGATCGAGATGCGGGACGATGACGGTTTTAGGGCCCACCATTGCGAGCGCGCCCTCAAAGACCAACCGGTTGATCGCCTCGCGCGCCGGTGTGGCGCCAACGTTCAGTAATTCGGCTACCGAGCGGATGGGCAGCTTGTGACCCGGCTTGTAAGTACCGCGCGCGAGTAACTCCTTGATGGAGGCGTAGGCAAAGTCGCTGAGCCGCCCCACCTGCGTGTCCGACGCCTGCGATTCCTCAATGGTTGTATTTTTGTTCAATTTTAATCTCCCACGTGTTGACTTCTTCACATTTTTGTTGCAACAAAAACAAAGCCGCCGGAAAACGAACCTGTAATGTGACAGCATAACGGGATCGTGATTATCAGCAACGGCTTGGCCGCGAAAAGCGATGCCAGAATGGTGCCGGTCTTATCGGCACTACGCTCTTGGATCTGGCACTGCACCCGCGGGGCCGGGAGGTTGCAACACGTTTTAACACACACGATGAGGGGATATATCATTTGATTGGCGCAGCTGTTTTCATCGATCGCATAGGAAAGTCCTATGGCAACCAGACTGCCGTTGGCGCAGTGACCTTGGACATTCCGGCCGGCGAATTCCTGTCGATCCTAGGTCCTTCCGGATCGGGAAAGACGACGCTTCTGACAATGATCGCCGGTTTCGAAAGCCCTTCTGCCGGACGCATCATTATTGGCGGGCGCGATGTCACCACCATATCACCCGATCGCCGCAACATCGGGATGGTCTTTCAGCGTTATGCCTTGTTCCCGCATCTGACCGTTGCTGAGAACATCGCCTTTCCACTGAAGATGCGCGGCATACACAAGAATCTCAGAGCCGAACGCGTCGGTCGTGCGCTCAACCTCGTCCAACTCCCCGACTACGCCAGGCGCTATCCCCACGAACTCTCCGGCGGCCAGCAACAGCGAGTGGCGGTCGCGCGTGCGATTGTCTTCGAACCGCCCGTACTCCTGATGGACGAACCGCTTGGAGCGCTGGACAAGAAGCTGCGCGAATCCATGCAGCTCGAGATAAAACAGTTGCAGCAGCGTCTGGGCGCTACGGTCATCTATGTGACGCACGATCAGGAGGAGGCGTTGACGATGTCCGACCGGATCGCTGTTATGGCAAAGGGCGAAATCGCACAACTCGGAACCCCGGCGGAGATTTACTGCAATCCACAGAGTGCCTTTGTCGCGGATTTCATCGGAAAGATGAACTTTCTGACCGGAGAATTCCTGGGCGAGATCGCTGGCAGCCAGACGATCAGACTGGGTGATGACGTGGTCATTGATACGCCGGGCGCTGCTCCGGGTTTCAATGGTTCGGCAAGGATCGGCGATCGCATTCGCCTTGCGCTCCGGCCAGAGCGCCTCGGCCTTGCGGCGCGTGGCGCAGGCGGAAAGAACGCGCTTCCTGGCCGCATCGAAACCTCAGTCTTTGCAGGCTCCTTCGACCTTCATCTCGTTCGCACTGATTTCGGGAGCGGAGAGATCATTCAGGTCCAGACCCCCACCGATGGGATGAGGGCGCCGTTTGCAACGGGCACACTCGTGGATGTCGTTGCCGAGCGTGATGGCCTGCGGCTCTTTGCCGAACTGGAGGCATGAGATGACCGTGACCGCCGATGATCTCGCCCATACATCGACCCCTCCAGCAAGCTGGTTATTTTCCCGCTCGGCCCGGCGTTATTCGCACGCGCTGACGCTGCTGCTTATTGCCCCGTTGATGCTCCTATTGGCAGCAGGCTTCGTCTATCCGATCAGCCGGCTCATCTCTCTGAGCTTCATGGCGCCGGGATTCACGCTCGAATACTACAAGCGGATCGTTACCGAGCCGCTTTACATCGACGTCCTGCTGCGCACGTTGCAGACTGGAGCAATCGTCACGGTGGCAAGCCTGCTGCTCGGATATCCGGTCGCCTTCCTCATGGCGCGCGCCAAGGGCAAGACTGCAATGATCGTCGCGGCGGCGGTGTTCGTGCCACTGTGGACCTCGGTGCTGGTGCGATCTTACGCGTGGATCGTGCTGTTGCAGCGAAAGGGCATTGTAAATGGCTTGTTGATGGAAAGCGGCCTCGCTACCAGCCCTTTAAAGCTTCTCTATACCGAGGGCGCCGTCATCCTTGCGATGACGCATGTCCTGATGCCCTTCATGATCCTGCCGATCTGCAATGCTCTTCGCACTATTCCTGCGGAATACTGCCAGGCAGCCCGCAATCTCGGCGCCGGCCCAGCGGGCGCCTTCATGCGCGTGACCTTGCCGCTTAGCCTGCCTGGAATTTTCGCCGGGTGTGTCATGTGCTTCATTCTGGCAATCGGTTTTTACATTACGCCGGCACTCGTTGGCGGACCGGGGGCATTGATGATGGCAACGCTGATCGGTCAGCAAACCACCGTCCTTCTTGACTGGCCGTTCGCGGCAGCGCTCGCGACTGTCCTTCTGACCACGACGCTCGTCTTTGTCCTTGTGTTCCGCAAGGCGCTTTCCCTCAGCAAAGGAATGAACAGTGTCAACTGATCCCGCAGCTATAGCGCCACGCTCGCACAGCGACCACCGACCTATTCGCAAGTCAGCCTCGCGGCTTTTTGGAGGATTCTTGATTGGCGCGATCCTGTTCTTTTTGGTGTTGCCGACGCTGCTCGTCATCCCGATTTCGCTGAATGGCAGCAGCTACATCCAGTTCCCACCGAAGGGGCTGACGCTTCGCTGGTATAGCGAATTTCTTTCCGATCCGGACTGGCGCGCGGCGACGATCTTCAGTTTGAAGATTGCGCTATCGACAACGATCGCCTCGACGACCATTGGCACCTTGGCCGCTGTCGGGCTCGTTCGCGGTAATCTGCCGGGAAAGGCCTTTCTGCAAGCATTGTCGCTCGGGCCAATGATTGTCCCCCATGTGGTCTTTGGTGTTGCCCTTTACCTGATTTTTTCGCCGCTTGGCCTGACCGGCAATTTTGCTGGATTCCTGATCGCACACACGGTGCTTTCGGTCCCCTACGTTATCATCACCGTGTCGGCGGCACTCGAGCGCTTCGACCCGTCGCTTGAACTTGCCGCACTGAATTGCGGGGCAAGCCGGAGCCGCGCATTCTTCAGCATCGTGCTCCCAAACATCTCGCCGGCGGTCGCGGCCGCTTCGGTCTTTGCGTTTCTGGCGTCTTTCGATGAGGCAACTGTCGCATTCTTCATTTCCGATACCGGCGGCAAAACGATCAGCCGCAAGATGTTCGAGGACATCGACTTCAATCTCACCCCGGTCATCGCCGCCGTTTCGACGCTGCTCGTCGCGGTATCGCTCATTCTCATGGGCTCCATCCATCTCCTTACCGGCCGCGGGGAGGACTAACGTGGCCACATTCATCCGGACAGAGGAACACGCGATGAAAAAGCAACCCAAGATCAAGCTTTTGCTGCTCGCGGTTTGCCTCACACTTTCTGGTGTGGGAGCGGCGCAGGCCGAAGAGCAGGTTATCATTGCGACCACTGGTGGCGCCTACGATGCGGCGCTCCGAAAATTTTGGTTCGAGCCATTTACCGAAGAGACCGGCATTAAGATAGTTTCGGTAGCCGCGACAAATGCGGAGATGCGGGCGAAAGCTTCGGCCATGGTCAAGACTGGAAATGTGACCTGGGACCTTTATCCGGACGGCGAGATCCAGGCGAGCGCTGAAACGCATCGGCTGACGTCTGAAGACCTCACCGAATTTTGCAAGCCGTTCCGTGACCGGCCAGACCTGGTGGAGGATGCCTGCGTCAGTGCCGGGGCCAGGCTTTTTTCGACCGCAACGCTCATGGCCTACGACCCAACCGGCTTCAAAGATGGAAATCCGTCGAGCTGGGCCGACATGTGGGACCAGACGAAATTTCCGGGTGGGCGGTCGTTTCCAAATTTCGACGATCCGTGGCGGGTCATGGCTGCCGCGCTGCTGGCCGATGGCGTTCCGCGCGATAAGCTTTTTCCGCTCGACGTCGACCGCGCACTGAAAAAGCTCGACGAAATTCGTCCCGCGATATCGCTCTGGTGGAAGACCGGCGACCAGAGCGTCCAGGGCTTTCGCAACGGCGATTACAGCATCGGGCAGATCTGGCTGACACGTGCAAATACCCTGAAGGCTGAAGGCCGCCAGATCGCCTGGTCCAAGAAGGCTTCTTTCCTGGTCGGTGATCGGCTGACCGTCATCAAGGACGCGCCGAACCGCACGAGCGCGTTGAAGCTGGTCGGCTACTGGCTTGATCATCCTGAGGCTCAGGCGAAAGTCTGCGAGGAACTCCTCTGCACGCCGCCCAGTCGCAAGGCAATAGGATTGATGTCGCCGGCAGCACGTGCGGCGCTACCGAGCGACGACGACATCAGGGACTACATCGTCATTCCGGACGCCAAATGGATCAATGAAAATGCCGCGATAATGCTCGCGCGATGGAATGCGTGGATCCGATGAGAGTCACCCCCGGGGGAGGAGAAGCGCCGCCCGGGGGTGAAGACCGATCATTGACTCTTGAGGGCACGATTAATGGCAGCGGCGACCTCGTGCACTTCCGCGGCCGTGTGGCTGGCAGTCGGGCATATGCGTAGCCCTGCCCTCCCCTTGGCCACCGTCGGGAAGAATATGGCCGATGTATAGTAACCGGCGTCAAGCACCACTCTGGCGGCACCGATTGCCGCAAGCTCGTCACCAACGACGACAGTCCGAATGGGCAGTCTGGACCCGGCCTGTGCGGTAGGCACCAGTTCGTCAAAAAGAGAAATGTATTCGGCCAGCGCCCTCTGTCGCACGCCGAGTTCCGGCGTGCGATGGATCGCCTGGGAGGCAAGAGCTGCACCAATTGCTGCAACATTGATCGAAGCCGAAAAGGCATGCGCAAGAGCAAAACGGCGAAAGATCTCTTCCTGGAAGGCAGTTGCGAGCATAAGCATGCCGCCTGAAGCACCAAAACCCTTGCCGAGTGAGGCAGCGATAATCGTACGTTCTCCGAGACCCTCAGGCATTTGCGAACGGGCGAAGCCCTCGCCTTTTTCTCCGAAGATCGATATGCCGTGAGCGTCGTCGATATAAAGGAAAAGGCCGTATCGCTCCTGAAGTTCGCGCAATTCCTTGATCGGCGCGCCGCCGCCCATGGAATAGACACCATCGCAAACGTAAGCGACCGTCTCGTTCTGACGGCAGATGTCTTCGAGCGCCTGAAGATCGTTGTGTTTTACTGTGCGGACCTCACATTCTTCGGCTACGACAGGCTTATTGAGGGCAAGCGTCGCATGGGCGAGACGGTCGAACACCATCACGGGTTTCTTGCCGCCGGTCAGAACTCCGGACGCGATCAGCGGAAGCGCGCTCAGGTTGGCCGCAAGCACCGTTGTGTAGGTAATCACCCTCGCCCCGAAGAGATCAGAGAGAGCGTCCTCAAGGTTTCCGAGGACTGCAAAATTGAGCCGTGTGCGGGCGCATGACCAATGGAGCGTTCCGTAGCGCCGAACGGTCTCGATTGCGCCCTCTATAATCGAGGGATGATTGTCGAGCCCGAGATAGGAGCAGCGAACGAAGTCGACAATGCGCTCCGATCGATGCTCTGAAATTGGCAGCGACACCGCTCGACCGTCGGATGGCTGGACATAGAGTGCCATCAAACCGTCAAGATGGGCTGCGGCAAAGTGAGGACCTGCATGCCTGATCAAACTGGCAGTGTTTCTGTGCGATATCGTGGGCGACCCGGCGCCCGAAGCGGCCTCTTGCATGTTGTGCTCCCAAACAATGGATGGGATACACGCTAACCGCGTGCCCATCCTTTATGCAACGAAGGCGTCGGCAAGTTTTGAGGAAGTTTCGGTGAAGGTGTGAACGTGTTGACATTCACATGCTTCAAGCGATGTCGATCGCATATCCGACCTTTGGTACCGTCCGGATCACATCGCGACCAAGGGCTCGCTTCAAAGCCCGCCGGAGGCGGCCTATATGAACATCCACCGTCCGCGGCTCAACGAACGCTCCCTGCGGCCAGGCGATGCCTATCAACTCGGCGCGGCTGAGAACACGCCCCGCGTCGCCCATAAGGGCGTTCAATAGGCGAAACTCGATCGGACTGAGGTTGATCGGCGTGCCCCGCACCAGGACACGCCGACCCTCGGCGTCCAACTTCATATCGTCGAATATTGGAGGGAGGCGGCTACGCGTCTCGTCGGAGGTATTGCCTATTGCACCGTGAAGGTAAGACAGGAGGCGCTTCGGCCGCATCGGCCTTGTAAAGCTCTCATCGACGTTGGCTTTCAAGATGTCGAGATAGGCTGTTTTTTCGGCGACGAGCGCAATGAGGGTGACCTTGCTGGCAAGCCCTCTTTCTTTTAGGCTGAAGGCGATATCAGACAAAATTTGCGACCCCGGCTGGCAGTCGACGATGATCGCTGCAGCGTCGCGCTCCTCGGCTGTCTGCACGGCTTCGCTCGGAATATCCACGAGCGTTGTCCTATATCCGGCTTCCTTCAAAATATGCTCGAGCATCAAATAATAATCAGCGTCTCGGGATACGATCGCCAGAAGTTCGGTCATTGGCAGGCCCCGTAATCTGAGACCCTCATGACGGTTTTTGATACCACAAAACATTTACCGAATTGTGTCATATTAATTGGTTCCTCCCGCCATTGGCTCATAGACGGCTTACCTGAATCGTAAATCGCTCTCACCCCGGGTATTTTTATAACTTGCCTTTTTATTTTGTTACAACATAATGTTGAACGCGGGAAGGATTTCGCGCAGAAGCGTATAGTTGCCAGGGACGGCACGTGATCGTGGCCCATTTGATGGGATCAACGTCCGGCATAATTGATGACCTGTTTCCGGACGGTTACGGGGTTTTTCCATGCGCGAAATAGTCGAAACGTTCTCGGTGGGCTGTGCCGCAGCCGCACCTGATATTTGGGGTGATGTAGATGTTGGGGATACAAGCGCTGCCGCGCGATCGCTTTATGGCCCAGATGCGAAATCGGCTGCGGCCTGGTGCGCCCTCTGCGCGCGCTTCGACGGGCGTTCAGGCGACTTCATTTTTTGGGTGCGGGTTTTCAAACACCTGGGAGCAGCGAAGTCTGAAGGGGCGCGAAATTGAGGATCATCGGAAGCACATCCCCCGAGTGGGTCGCCGGCATAGGCTATGGGACCAATAGCGAGTACGCGGGGGACCGATCCGTGGCGACAAGGATTGGCAGCCGTTGCGCGATCTCCTGCTTGACGGCGTTTCATCGGAGATGACCATCCCGGTTGACGCTCACTGTTTCGACATCTTGCGCGCCCAAACCTTGAGATAAAGCGACAAGTGACCGCAAAGTCTATGGTCCTCGCCAGCGGCTCGCGGGAATGTAGCGAGCCGGCGGATTATCATGATCGCGAATTTGCGCGGACACTCTAACGATCAGGCCAGAAGAATTCCTGCTCAGCCATGATGCCCTTTCGATTCAGCGGCTCTCACAAACCAATGCCACGGCCACGGCTGACAGCCCGGTGGCGCCGTTCTGCAATGATCTCCTCACTGCTTTCATGGCGGACGGTCTGCTGCAGGACCTTCAGCTTCTCCTGCATCGCCGCGAAGGCCTCACGCTGCGCGGGCGGTACCCGATTGATGAGAGCCTCTTCACCACGAATGAGGGCATTGGGCCCGAAGCGCTGATCGAGCGCCCTGCTGACATCGGCGAACTCCCGGCGAATGTTGGCATCGAGAGGAGCGGCCGAGGTATTCAGCTTGCGACCATTCGCCCGCGCCTGCGCCAGCCGTTGCACGAGCACCTCGTCTGCCGCTCTCGACAGGCCGGGAATGGCAACCGCCATGCGCTGGCGCTCTCCTGTGATGACCTTGCGTTCTGCATCGAGAACGTTGACGTAGGTCGACCCGAGCGCACGCAGGCGGGCTGCTGCTTCCGGCACGGTGCGCATCGCCTCCTTCCGCTCGCGGCCGGACGCCAGCATCCGGTCCATCAGCCGACCAGAACCGCGTAACGCACCATAAGCGGCGGGATCGTTGGTGACCGCGGCGGCAATGCGATCAGCAGCAAAACCTTTCTGGAGCAGTTCCTCGATCTTGCCGACGGCGCCGGACGGATCGCGCCAGATGGTTGTCGCGGCTTTGGCCAATGCCGCACGCTGCTGGCGATAGAGAGGAGCTGCGAGGGCGCGCGATCGCGCCTCCTCGTCGACCGGCGTCTTGAACTCGGTGACGGCGGCAAGCATCGGCAGCACGGTGGCGTTCTCCTTGCCCTGTCCCGTCTCTGGTCCCTTGCCCAGATCGACACTGGCCGCAGCAACGATCTTCGAGCGATCCTGACGCTCGGCCAGATACTGCTCTTCGGCAAAACGTTTGACGGCTTCAAACAGCTGGATGAGCGTCTCGCGCCGAGCGGCGGTCAGATCGTCCGGCATGCGCTCGGCGATGTTACGTTCGGCAACCGCATCGGCCTTTGCGGTGAACGCACTCCAGCCGAAGCGGGCCGACAGTGCTTCGCTGACCGCCTTGATCTCCTGCACGACCGAGCGGTCCTCGGCGGCAAATGCAAAGGCGCTCTTATAAGCATCATCTCCACCCCGGCTGCGCACCGCCTCGATCTCGAGTAAGCGCGCCATCGCGGGTTTCGAGAGCGCCGGGATCGACAAGGACATATACGAACGCCGCGTCTGCTCACGCAGTTCGAACCGCTCGGCGTTCCGGCGGAATTCGGTCGCATGGGCACGGGCCAAGGGAAGCAATTCCTTCACAGCCGCCACCGCGACACTGCGCTCGTTGCGGGCCGCGCGTCCGTCGACCATCAGCGCGGAACCACGCAGGCGGCCGAGCCGATCAGGGGCTGCGGCAAGATCGTCGGCGAGCCTGCGCGGTTCACTGCCGATATCCGAGGCCAGCCTGTTCAGCATGACAAGAGCTGCATCCGGATCGCGATAGACCTTTCCCAGCAGCGGTCGCAGCAGCGTTTCCCGCTCCGCCCAGGCGGGTGATGAATGCTGCGCCAGCCGCGCATCCTGCTCGACGCTTCTGACGAAGCCGGTGGTCGGCGGGATCAGAGAGTGTGCTTCACCAGCGCTTGCGCCCGAGACGACGTGGGATTCAGTTCGCTCCTCGTTGTAGGCGACCCGCCGCTCCCGCTCGATGGCAAAGCCGAGCGCCGCACTTGCCCGCTCCCAGAGCTTTTCCACCTGCTCCCTCTTGGCAGCAATCCACCCCCAGCGCCGGGACAGGCTTTCCTCCATCTCGGCCGCGGCCAGCGAAAGATGCTCGATCCCGCGGCGCCGGGCGAAGTCTTGCGCCTGGGCGCGATAACCGGCCTCGCTCTCAAAATCGAGCGTCGTCGTCTTGGCGCCGGAGCGCGACAGTCGTTCGACCAGCTGCTTGAACACATCCGGTCGATGGCTTTCGCGCCGGGTGCGATCCTGGCGCGCTTCGGCGGTTTCGATCCGACTGGCCGTCCAGACATTGCGGTCGACTTGCCTCTCCTCGTAACGCTTCTGCCCCGTCTCCTGGTCGACGATGGCAATCTGGACGTTGACCCTTTCGACCCCATCCTTGCGCAGCGTGACGGTATCGCCTTCCAAGATGACGGCATCGTCGAGCGCCTTCGGCAGGCTGACGCCCCACAGCCGATGGACGGTTCCGTCGTCGGTCTTAACGTCGGCATAGGGACTATCGTCGGCATCCTCGTCATCCGGCCGGAATTTAGCTTTTCCGGTTTCGACAAGCTCGCCGGTGACGCCGGCGGCGTGATCGGCACGCAGCTTTCGTCCCCATTCCGGCCTCGGCTCAAAATCCTCGCCTGCCGCATAGAGATCGACGCGGTCACGATGCCTGGTCATCGACACATAGGTCAGATGCTGGTCCATCATCCCGGTTGCCAGCACGAAGGTGCGATCGACGGTCGAGCCTTGAGATTTGTGGATCGTTGCGGCATAGCCGTGATCGACATTGCGATAGCTGTCCTCACTGAAGACGACCTTGCGGCCATTGTCGAGGCGCACCGACAGCAGCGGATCGCCGTTTTTGTCACCGGTGGCAACGACCGTTGCGAGCATGCCGTTCTTCACATATTGCGGACCGGAATGCCTGGCCCGCGGCTCGAGGAAGCGGGCGTTCTCCAGGAAGATAATGCGATCACCGACGGCGAATTCCCGCGTCCCGCGCTCGGTCCGGAAGCTGCGGCTGTCACTCAACGCCCCCTCTCGGGTCATCACTTCACGCAGCGCCTCGTTCAGGCGCTTGACATCATCATTGGTGTGGGCGAGCACGAGCAATTCGTCGCCGCGAAGACGGCCATCACTGCCTTCGGAAGCGGAGCGATCGATCGCCTGTTTGCGTGCGTCGGTCCAATCGGCGACGATCCGATCGACCGCTTCCTCGCGCGTGCCCGCCTCGACCAGATGGCCATGCTCAGCATAGGCATCGAGCCCCTTCTCGACCTTGCCGCGGGCAAACAGCCGTGACGCCTCGCGCGCCCATTCCTGCCGCTGGCGGCGCACGCCGGCAAGCTCGGCAAAGCCGGTCCGTTCGGTGATTGCCCGGAAGGCCGCACCTGCCTGGATCGGCTGCAGCTGCATCGCATCGCCGACGAGGATGACGAAGTTCACCAACTGACCGATCCAGGATTCGGTAAACCTGCGCGTCGACTGGAACATGGCGAGCGCGATGAAGATCGGGCCAATCGCCAGGACGATGGCAAGCGCCAGCCGAGCGTAGAGCGAGACGATGTAGCCGATCGCCGCCACGATGAAGCTCGCGCCGATGACCATCATGCCGCCGATGCCTGTGACGATATCGACTGGCCAGGAAGCGCGGGACCAGATCTCGTAGGCGCATTTCTGGCCTTTATCCAGCAGGCTGTCGAAGGTCGAAGCGCTCGGCGTCGTGCCGGAGTTCAGCGCCTGCGAGATCTCGCGTGGAAGTATGTCGAAGAAGATGTTGCTGACGTAGGTCTGGTAGTCGCCAGCGTTCCTTACCAGCATGACGATGATGGCAAGCTTCATTGCCCGGAACGCGAATTCAAGAATCGGGTCCTGGACGGAGCCGCGCAGAACCAGGTAGCCGTAGAGCACGACATAGAGCGTAAGGGCCGCCGTCAACGGGCCACTGACCCAGCTGGCGATGTTCGAGGTGCCGGAGGAAATGAAGTTTTCGAGCGGTGTCTTGAATTGCCCGTCGACGAAGCTGAAGACCTGATACATTGCTCAGCCCCCGAGCGACTTGCGCATCCGCTCCAGCCGCGGCGTGTCGTCGGCGGCCTCGGCGTTGCGGCAGTTGGGCGTGTTGCGAAGATTGCCGGGATTGTTGCGGCATTCGCCGATGATTTTCGCGAGTAGCGCGTCGTCGGCTGGAAGTTCATCGACGGAATAGACCTTGTCCGCCTGTGGGGAACAAGCAACCAGGAAAAGCAGCGCCATACTGTAAAGAAACCATCTCATTTGAGCACCGCTCCCATCGTGTCCATGCGCTTGCGCCAGTCCTCGGCCTTGCGCTGGTCGTCAACCTGCACCTGGGCCTGTTGGACCATCTGCAAGCCCTCCATGCGCAGGACGTCGGTTTGCAGGAAAGCGGTTTCCGCTTGAAGGCGAGCCTGCAGGTCGGCGATATCCTTGGCGTCGGCCGCACCGGAAATTTTCTGGCGAAGCTCGTCGATGCCGTCGATGCGCTTGGTGGCGGCATCGTAGATCTGCTGTCCCAAGCTCATCTGCCCCGCGTTCTGGTTCTGGAGGCGCGAAAGCTCCTGCGCATAGAAATCGTCGGCATCGGTGCGATAGGCGGAATTGTCCTGAAGGAATTTCGAGGCGGAGCTGCCGAAAGCGCCGGCCCCGGACCCTTTGAGCAGGGCCTCGATCGCGGTGAAGTCCTGCGGGAGCGCCTTGCGGATAGACGGATCGTTCAGAAGCGTGGCGACATCGGCCATATTGGTGATCTTGTTCAGCGACCCGTAGAGTTGCTGGGCTTGCTGGAGTTGCTGGTTCAAGGCGTCGAGCTGGGATTTGAGCTGCGTGATGCTCTCGATCTGCTTGGCGATCGCCGTCTGATCGATGACCGGGATGCCCTGGGCAGACGCGAGCATCGCCGGCGCCAGCAAGAAGGCCGATGCAAGCAAGGGCCTTATCGTGTGTCCTCGGATCATGCTGTCCTCCTTCTCTTGTGAAATTCGGCAAGCCAGTGCTGGGAGCCCTCGCCGAGCTCCGCGCGGATCGTATCGGCCAGTTCCACATTGGCTGTCCGACCGGAGAGGATGGCGAGTTCGTCGTCGAAACCGTTGAGGTTCAATTCGGCGACGACGCTGTTGTGCCCCTGCTTCACGATGAACCGGCGGCTCTCGACGGAGAGTTCGCGCGAGACGAGCTCGAATTCGCATTCGGTCAGCTTGAAACCGTCGACATAGTCGGTGCGGTCGCCGCGAGGGTTCGGCAGGAAGATCTGCGTCGGGCACTGCTCGATGATCGTATGGGCGATCGGCGAGACGATGGCGTCGCGCGGGCTCTGGGTCGCAAACAGCATGAGCCCGTTCTGCTTGCGGATCGTCTTGAGCTTATTCTGGGCGAGATCGCGAAAGCCTTCATCCTGCAGCGCCTTCCAGAATTCATCGATAACGATGATGATGCGGCGCCCGTCGATGAGCTGCTCGATGCGATAAAACAGGTAAGCCATGAGCGGTGTGCGGATCTCCTCATTGTCGAGGAAATCGGTCATGTCGTAGCCGATGAACCTGGCGCCGATGCCGATATCATCGGTCTCGTTGTCGAAGACCCAGCCAAGCGGCCCGCCCCTCTCCCAGCGTCGGAGACGTGCGGCAATGCCCTCGGGATCGGTATTGTTGAGAAAGGTGCGCAGGGCGCCGATGGAGCGACGCTCCACCGGCAGGTCCGCCACCCCGTCGACCGCCGAAGCGACGTCGCGCAACTCGGTGATCGATAGTTCACCAGATGCTGGCCTGACCAGCTTAGCGATCCAGCCGGTGAGGAATATCTTGTTTTTCGCAGTTAGGTCCAGCGCCTTCAACGGCGCGCAGCCGGTGGCGATGCCATTCCTCAGCGGTAGATAGTTGCCACCGGCCGCGCGCACGAAGAGGTCAGCGCCGCGATCCTTGTCGAAGAAGACCATATGCGGATCGTGCTTCTCAAGTTGGGACAGCATGAAGTTCAACAGGACTGTCTTGCCGGCGCCCGACGGGCCGCAGACGAAGGTGTTGCCGAGGTCGCCGTGATGGAAATTGAAATAGAAGGGCGAGCCCGAGGCGGTCTTCAGCATGGCGACCGCCGGCCCCCACTCGTTGCCGCCCTTCTGGCCGATGGGATAGGAATGATAGGGAGCAAGGGCCGCAAAGTTACGGGAGGTGATCGCTCCCGAGCGCGCGCGGTGGCGGAAATTGCCAGGCAATTGTGCCCACCAGGCAGCCTCGAGCCCGAGGTCCTCGCGGGCGACGACGGCACCGCCGCTGGTGAGATAAGCGCGCGCCTTCGCCATGTGATCGGTTAATTCCTTGACCGACGGCGCGAAGACGGCAAGCGCAAGGTGATGCTCTCCGAGAACGAAGCGATTGGATTCCAGATCGTCCATCGCCTCCCCGAGTTCCTCGATCTGCGAGGCCGCCTTGTCGCCGGCGCTGACCATCTGGTTCTGCTTGCGGCCCATGATGGTGCGGGCATCTGCCTTGGAGCTGAAGGCGAAGGACTGCGTCAGGATGAGTTCGAAAGGTGCCGTCAGGATACCATCGAGCATACCGCTGCGCGTCGTCGCCGGATATTCCTTGAAACCGAACATGCCGACATAGCGGCTTTCGGCCTCATGACGAATTTCGACGGTCTCGCGCCCGAAAATCACACGATCGGAATAGATCGCCGAAGAAATCCGTCCCTCCGTCAACGGGATCGGTTCCCGCCGGCCGCCGACGATCTGGTGGAGAACTTCGCTCTGCTCAGAGAACAGGATGCCGTCCTGTTCGTGAAGGGTCAGCAATCGCGGCTCAAAACGCTGCAGGCCAGCGACGACGTCCGCCACGCGGTCGCGCAGATTTTTCAGAGCCTGTTCGTCGAGTTCCATATTGGATCGGCGCGCCCTGCGAAGCCGGGAGAGGAGATTGGCTGCCCTTTCGGCAGGATCGCGGCCGGGGTGCCAGACGAGGGTGAGGTAGAGATCGTTGCGAAACAGGTCTTCGCGCACCATCCGCTCGCGATATCTCGCGTTCAGGCCGTCGCAGAAGGAATTGGCGAATCGTCCATCGGGATAGGCATTGTCGCGGCGGCGCACGACATGCGTCCAGAGCGCCAGCCGCTCGTCGGCGATATTGCGATAGAGCGTGTTCAGATTACGGTGCAGACCGTTGAGGTCCCTGACGTCAGCGGTCTCGAAGGAAACCCCGTCGAGCGCGATCATCGTCATCAACGCCCTGGAATCCAGCGCGATTGTCGTCTTGTCGACATGCCTGACATAGGGGATGAAGGTCTCCGCCCCGAGCTCGCGGGACCGCAGCGTCGTGAGACTAGGCAAGGCTGAGGTCCCTTTCGTCGTAGCGCCTGGCAAGCGTCAGAGGTGAGAGCGAGGCGCCACCCCAATAGCCGGCATTGCGCGAACGGCCACGGGTCTCGATCCAGGCGATCAGGATCCGGAACATGTTGTGGTCGTGCTTGACGAGCGCGCGAAACAGGGCATGGAAGACGATCCCGACCAGCGCGTAGGCGATTGATCCCGCGGTGATATAGAGGATCGTCGTCAGCATGATGTTGACGCCCATTGCCTCCACGGTGACGCCGGCGATCATCGCCGGCCGAGTGCAGGCGAGAAAAAGCGTGTCATCTTCGAGGTTCAGAAGGCTCGCCATGGCGCTCAGCTCCCGACGATAGTGTTGACCAGCTCGGTGGCGCCGAAGATGCCGCCGATACCGATGATCCAGAAGCCAGCGCGCCTGAGATCCATGTATCCGAACATCCAGGCGATGCAGATGATGATGACGGCGATGACCGCCAGCAGGCGGGCGATATTGCCGGTTAGCATGTCGACGATGTTCTGCAGGACGGTTTCGATGCCGGCGGCCTGGGCGAAGGCCGGTTCGACCATGCAGATGACAATGGAAGCCGCCATGAGCGTGGATGCGGCAAGGGGCCGTAGTCTGGCTTTGGAGATCATTCACTTTGCTCCGATCGGTCATTCTGGAAAACGAGAACAGAGGATTCTCGTCGGGAGCTGAACACATCCCACGATGCGGCTTCAGCAGTTTGGAAGGCTTGGGAGGGCAGTTTCGGAAGAGCTGGCGCCAGCTCACCTTGCGGCTGCCCGTCGGGCTCGGCCCGGACATCAGGCTCGCCGATGGTGAGGGAGGCAATCGTTGGCGATAGCCTCTTCATTGCCTGGCGCACTTGCTCGTCGTATTCGACTATGGCGCCGACGGATGGATCATCGCGACCGTAGTAGGATTGAAGCATCACTGTCTCGGCTTGAGCCGGGACGTCGCCCACGCGCAAAGCGGCGCGATAATATTGTTCGAGAAGCGTGGCCGTAGCCTTGAGGTTCAGGCAGGGATCGAAGGCGCCCGAAACGGATAGCTTAAGTTTTTGAAGCTCCTCGGTCCTGATGCCGCCAAGGCCGATCTGGATATCCTGGTGATTGGCGATCAGAGACGCGGCAACCTCGATCGCCTCCGCCTTCGATGTGGGTTGCGCAGCCAGTGGAGGGCCGCTGTTGATGCGAATGGCGAGGGGCTGGAACCGGCTCTCAAGGCTCACGATCCCGGCCAGCGTCTCCACTTGAACCATCGGCGCGCAGTTTTGCGCAACATCGATGAATACAGCACCCATCGGTCAGTACCAGACCCGCTGTTTGCCAGCGCCATCGATGGAGATGTCTATATAGTGCGGTTGCGATCGCACATTCGGGCGGGCGTTCGGGAAGCCCATGCACTGGCGGCGCCCGTCGACGCGCTGCCAACGTGGCAAAAGGACCGAGTTATTGCTGGTGTGATAAGTGTCATTGCTATTCCAGCAGAGGCTTTCGCTCACCGGCTGCGGTGCCGTCGACACGCAGGTCACTTGCCGGCCACCGCGGCTATCATCACCCATCAGCTTGTAGCCCGTGTCGCAATAATAGGGCTCGTAGCCAGGCCGTGAACTCTGAAAACCGACGCCGCTGCAGGTCGGGAACCCGTGCCCCTCGGCAAGCTCCCGCCACAATTTTTGAATCGGCGGCCGACATTCGGCATATTGGCTCGGCCCGCCGGGATTAGAAAGGCACAGGATAACCTGGCATCCCCAATCTTCCGCCTGCGCTTTACTGCCGGAAATAAGATAGGGTGACGCTACGAAGCAGGCCGCCAGCAATGAATTCAGGAGAAGGCTTTTCATGGACAATATCCTTCGAGACGACGCCCTATCGCACGCGGAAGGGCTTGTTCTGATTGCTCGCAATCATACTAACTTATATAACACAGTTAAATAGCATGACAAGCGCGTTTAAAACACAATGGCACAACCTGGCTTTCTCCGGGCTCGTGCTGCACGAGATCCTCAACCATCCGCTCGATGACGAGACCCCCCAGGCGAGACTGAAGCAGATCGGCATGATGACGATCCTCTACACGATGACCCAGGCTCACCAGAAGCTAACCCTCTCGAACATCATCGAGATTACCGAGCTGACGCGGAGCGGGGTCAAGGAGACTGTTGATCTTCTGGTAAAACGGCGAATGCTGGACGAGACGATGGTGAAGAACTCGATGGGCCGGGGAACGGCACGGCAGTTTGAGATCTCACAGGACCTTTTGAACAAGCTTAGCGCTTTCCGCGCCAGCCAGGATGCGGGATCAAACTGACTGGTTTAACACCTTGAAAGGGGCAGGATGACGAATCACTGGTTGGTCCTCATCGCGCTGCCGGCGGCAGTCGCCAGGGACTATAGGGCAACCCGCCCTGCAAGGCGGGTTCCAGTTAAACAATGAAGAGTATCGGAGAAATTAGCATAGCGCCGCCGCAGGCGGAATTTCGGGAATCTCGCCACGCTAAGGGCGGCACAAGGGCAGCCGCAGGAGCCTCAGCATAGCGGCCTGCAGGGAGGCGGGACCGACTGCCCCCGCCCGTGCGTCCCATTTGTCCTAAAACGGTGTTGAGGACTTAGCGGCATCAGTTGGAAAAGATACCGCCGACCCGGTTCAAGCGGTCGGCGGCAACATAATGAGGGCTGAAGTGTTTCAGGCCGCGCTTTCGAGAAGCTTCCTGGCCTTGCCTTCCAGTTCGAGACGCGTGTCCTGGTGTGTCCTGTCACGTGCAAGCGCCGTGATCCCCTGAACAAAATCGAAGATCGATTCAGGTGGACGGCCTTCCTCGGTAAGAACGGTTTCGATGATCTTTCCGGTTTCGCCTTTCGAGAACCCACGCCGGCGCAGGAAGTTTTGGCGCTCCTCATCGTTGCGAGCAACGACCCGCTCGCGCGCAGCCCGAATGCCGGCGACGAAGGCTGCGGGCGAGGAATTGGCAAAGTTGGTCAATGCGGGCGCTGCTTCATGAGCGAATCGCTCGGCTGCGAATTTCGAATGCCGGATGCTGATCTGTTCGAAGTTTTCCGAGCCCCAGATATTTCTGTTGGCGCAGACGGCGCGGAGGTAAAAGGAAGCGATGCCCAGTGTCTTCGATCCGACCTCCGAATTCCAAGCATAGAAGCCGCGGAAGAAGAGGTCAGGTTCACCATTGGGCAACCGTCCCGCCTCAATCGGGTGGGTATCATCGACCAGGAACAGGAAGACGTCGCGATCAGATGCGTAGAGCGTCGTCGTATCTTTGGAGATATCGATGAACGGGTTGTGCGTCATGCTCGCCCAATCGAGAAGACCCGGCACTTTCCAGATCGTGTCGCCGGTTCCGTTGCCGGCGATCTTCATCACGGCAGACACGAGTTCGTGGTCCCAGATTCTGCCGTAGTCGGGACCGGTCACGGCTCGCAATTCCACACGGCCGTCGTCCATCTCCAGCGTCTTGACGAGTTCGGCACGATGGTTGAGCAGGCCATGCTGAAGATTGATGGCGGCGAGTGGCGCGGGAAGCTGGCGCATATAGGTGGCAGGCGCCCCGACCAGGCTGCAGAGCTGGCCATAGCTCCAGTGCGTCGGCGCAATCGGGCTCTGGTTTCCGGGCACGATCAGTTCAAGGCGCTCGGCACTGTCCCGGCTGGCCTCGAGACGGATCGCCGAGCTCTCTACCGTGCGGGCATGGGCTCGGTCGGCACGTGATTTGACCGCACCGTAGAGGTCGCCGAGGGAAAGATAGCGTTCGTCGCTCGGCCGTGAAAACCATTCGGACGAGACGCGGCCGATGCGCTCACCGCGCGAGATGTCGACTTTATAGGCAGAGGATACGGGCCGTGAGCTGGAAGTGATGCTGTCCATGATTTTATCTCCGTAGAATACAAGCGGCCCGGTCTCCTGTCGGAGTCGGACCGCGCGGATAGATGGGAAATGGTGGAAGACCCGGCTCGACGGCCGGATCCTCACTCATCGGATGTGGAACCTATTGGGCAGCGTCGAGACGTTCCTCCTGGAAGGGCTCGTTTGGCCCTCCTGTCAGGTCGCTGACATTTGCGTCTTCGGTCAGGAATGCCGGAAGATCCAGCGGCTCAACATTTTTTCTGAGCGTCGTTGTCACTGTCATTGCGACATCAGCCGATGCCGCGTCGAACGCCAGTCTCAGCGGCTCGGGAAGTCAGCCGCTGCCGTCCAGCAGACGTTCTGCCTCACGAGCCATGTCGGCTTTCTTGAGATGGCCGATCAGTTCGGCTGACTGCTCGCCCTTCGCCTCCCGCAGCCTGCAGGATCTGCGCCTTGGTGACCCTGCCGAGGTAGCGCCGGCCGCCGCCCGGGATGCGATAGAAGCCGGTCTCTTTGCCCTCACCGTCGACTTCGGCTCGAATATTTAGGCTGGTCAGTAGTCCGCGGCACGCTATGTCTTCGGCAAGCTCGTCGATCGAGACGCCAGCCTTGATTTGCGGACGTTCTGCTGGCTTAAGACCAGCTTGTCAAAGGGGATATCGCGTCCGACACTGAGCGTGATCTTCTGAATGGCCCTGCCATATCGTTTCTCCGTGACGAGCCGGCGGGAACTTTCTCCAGCCTCCAAACCCGTCACGAAATCCCCTTCCCCTCTCTCCCTCTACGGCATCCCCCCATCCCGCAGTCAAACAAGGCATGCCGCCGAAGCAAGCCCAGCTCACCATTCGTCCCTCGCGCCGATGGAGGGTCGGCGATTCCTTGCGCCAGATCTTTGATTCAACAGCAAATCAGCAAAGCCCCGCATTCGAAATTAAGTTCTGGAACGTGGAACGAATAGGGCCGCATGAGGTTTTCTGCTCACGGATCTAAGAGGTCCGGCACGAGAGGAAATTCCCATGAACAAGTTTATTTTTACTGCTGCGCTTCTCGGCGCTTCGGCATTGTCAGCACTGGCCCAGACGGCGCCCGCAGCCACGAATGACGGCAAGACGCCGGCCGTTGCAACGCCTGGATCAAACAATGCGACCGCCCCGGTGGAAGGCGCCAACAGCTTCACCGAGGGTCAGGCAAAGGATCGCATTGAAAAGGCCGGATATACCGAGATCAAGGACCTCAAGAAAGATGACAAGGGCATCTGGATGGCATCGGGCATGAAGGACGGCAAGGCCGTCGTGATCGCTCTCGACTACCAGGGAAACATCGTCGCCAAGTGACGCAATAAATAAGCACTTAGGAGAAATGAACATGAGAACCGTAACTGGACTTTTCGATGATTATACCGACGCAAGTTCTGCAGTCAGCGCGCTTGAGTCCGCCGGTGTTCCTTCCAATGACATTAGCATCGTTTCGAATAATGCCGACAATCGCTACGGCGAAGATTCGAATGCTGGCGAAGGCGCCGGTACTGGGGCTGGCATTGGCGCGGTCGTCGGCGGCGCCGGCGGCCTTTTAACAGGCCTTGGGTTGATGGCCATCCCGGGTGTCGGCCCAGTCGTCGCAGCAGGCTGGCTGGCCGCAACCGCCGCCGGCGCTGCCGCCGGTGCTGTCGCCGGCGGTGCGACAGGGGGCATCATCGGCGCAATGACGAGTTCGGGCGTCTCTGACGAGGACGCAAATGTCTATGCCGAAGGCGTTCGCCGGGGTGGCTCGTTGGTCACCGCCAGGGTCCAGGACGCGCTTGTCCCGGAAGCGGAAGCGATACTCAAGCGATCAAACTGGGTCGACCCGGCCACACGCCGCGCCGCTTACACCAAAGAGGGGTGGACCAGGTTCGATGACGCGCTCGACCCCTATAGTCCAGAACAAGTCGCAAAAGAACGCAGTCGCTATCGCCTCTGAGACTGACCCGGCGCGCCCTGCAAAGGGCGCGCGTTTATTCATTCCATGACAGTCACCGCACGCTGGTCAAGAGCACGAATTGATACGGCGAAAGAACCCATCAGATCAGTGCTCGGTTTAGCGTTGCCTTAAACAAACTGTGCAAGGGTGCAGGCTTGTCATCCACACCGGCAACCTGATGAAGTTTCGAAGACATCCAAAGATGGTGCGCAGCCTCGCGGGCGCTGTAGGCAAAACAGGCGCATTTGCTCCCGCGATATTTGCTGCCATCATTGCAATCATCGTCGTCTCTGTTGCAACGAACTGGCGGCTCGAGCGCTCGCTCGCCGATGAACGCTCCCTTGTTGCCGGAGAGCTCGCCACCATATCATCTCGTCTCCAGACGAACCTCAATAGCAATGTGAAGTTGTTGCAAGGGCTGGCGGCTGGAATTGCCGTCGACCCGACGATGGATCAAAACCGATTTTCCAAGCTTGCCACGCAGATCTTGCAACCTGACTCACAACTGCGCAGCTTCGCCGCAGCCCCCGGCATGGTGGTCAAATGGGTTTATCCGGAAAAAGGCAATGAAAAGGCCATCGGGCTCGATTACCGAACGAATGAGAAGCAACGGGATAGCGCAATGCTGGCGCGCAACACCCATAATATCGTTCTGACCGGCCCAGTGGACCTCGTCCAAGGTGGAACCGCTTTTGTTGTCAGATGGCCAATTTATGTCACTAACGGAACGAGCCAGGTCTTTTGGGGTCTGCTGTCTGGGCTGATCGACATACCAAAGCTCTACCGAGAAAGCGGCCTTGAATCGACCGATCTTGAGATCGCCATCAGTAGCGTACCGGAGCCGGATCTGCCTAAAAAAGTGTTCCTCGGCAGCCTGCAAACTTTTTCGAAGAAGCCGGTTAAAGCCTCCGTCGATATGACTTATGGACGATGGACCCTCGCCGCGGCGCCCAAGGGCGGATGGGGCCAAAATAGCGAGATCGGCATTTTTGAGCTCTATGCGAGCCTCTTGTCGTTGTGTGTCGTTGCGCCGATTATCTGGGTCGGTTTTCTGACGAAATCACGCCAGAGAACCATTGAAAAGCTTCGCCTACATAAGAAAAAGCTCGTTCGAGCACGGCAGGGGCTGGAATACCTGTCGCTGCATGACGCACTCACGGGACTTCCCAATCGACGATTTGTCGACCAGATCATCTCGCAGCCGCCGCGACCCGATGCGGAAGACTGTCTGATACTTATCCATATCGACCTGGATCGGTTTAAAGAGATTAACGACACGAAAGGGCATGCCGGCGGTGACACGGTCTTGCAAGCGACAGCGTCGCGCCTTGCCGGGTTGGCCGGACCAAACGAGGTCGCCGCTCGGATCGGCGGAGATGAGTTCATCTTCGCCAGCTGGAGTGCTGATCCCGAGCCTAAAGCAACGGCATTGGCCAGCCTGATTGTCGGCACCCTCGAGCAGACAATCTTTATCGATGGCGTGGAGTGTGCCGTCGGCGCTAGCGTCGGTGTCGCCTGGGAGACCCCGGGGGCGCGTGGCCGTGACCTCAGCCAATTGCTTCTGAATGCCGACCTGGCTCTGTACGAGGCAAAAAAGACGGGCCGCGGCCGCGCCGCCGTTTTCACCGAAGAGCTTCGCAGCGCGGCGATACTTTCGAAAGAACTGGCGGACGAATTTCATCATGCGCTGGATTGCGATGAACTCGTTGCATTCTTCCAACCGCAGTTCGATGCGAACACATTGACTATCGCCGGCGTTGAGGCGCTTGCCCGGTGGGATCACCCGAAAAAAGGGCTGCTCGGCCCAGACAAATTTCTTGATGTCGCCGAAAGGCTGGGGCGTAGCGGGGACATGGACCGGCTGATCCTGCAGAAGGCTCTCTTCGAGCTTGCAAGATGGGACAGCTTGGGAATGCAGATCCCGCGTGTCTCGGTCAACATTTCAGCACGTCGACTGGCACAGGCAAATCTGCTTGCGGAACTGTCCGAGCTTCCCCTGGCGAAGGGCCGCCTGTGTTTCGAGTTGCTGGAGACAATCTCCTTCGACCATCTCCAGCCTGTTCTCAATGAGATAATTCCAGCTGTCAAAGAGCTCGGCATTGAAATCGAGATCGACGATTTCGGCACCGAACATGCCAGTATCGTCAGTCTACTGAGATTTGAGCCGCGAAGGTTGAAGATCGATCGGGAAATAATCAAGCCGATTATCGCCTCTCCATCTCAACGCCGTCTGGTCTCCTCGATCATAGAAATTGGCCGGTCACAGAACATCGACATCGTCGCAGAGGGTGTGGAGACAATGGAGCATGCGAAGATCCTGAAAGATCTTGGCTGCCATTTGCTGCAGGGTTACGCGCTGGCACGACCAATGACCTCGGAGCAGTTGATCGAATTTTGCCGTGCGAAGGACGAGGGACTGACAGCGGCAGGTTGATGGCCATACCCTGCATCCCCAAGCACTCCAGGCTTGCGCGTTCCACAACCGGCCACCGGGGGCGGCATCGAGATCAGCATGGGCTCGATGCGCTCCAGCCAATTGATTGGCTCGACCCGGCTAGGCAGATGCGCCCAGCCGGGTTGAGCCTGCGCCTTTACTTGCCCATCATTTGCTTCGCGTTTTCGGGCGTGATGGCTGTGGTATCGACCGTTACCGTCGGCTCAACAGACGACGCGCAGTCCAGCAGTATCGACTTTGCCATGTCGATCGCCTCCTTCCCTCCGGTAGGATAGGTAAAGGTCGCGGACCAGTCGCCCTTTGCGACCGCCTCAATTCCCCCGGCAGGCCCAGGCAAGCCGTCAGTGCCGATGATCTTCACGCTCTTGCCGGCACCTTTTGCAGCAAGCAGTGCACCGGCCGCCATCATATCGTTGCTCGCATAGACCATCTTGATATCGGGATGGGCCTGCAGCATGGCGGCGAACGCCGTTTGCGCTTTATCCGGCAGCCAGTCAGCCGCCTGTTCTGCCACGATCTGGATCTTGGAATTGGCTTTCACGCCATCTTTGAAGCCGTTGAGCCGTTCGACCGCCGGTGTCGAACTCGGCAGCCCCTGCAGCACGGCGGCCTCGCCGCCATCCGGAAGAAGCGTCTTGCTGGTATATTCGCCGGCCGCCAACGCAATCTTGTAGTTATCGCCTCCGATGAAAGCTGTGTAATCCTTGCCTGCTTCACCGTTCGTCTTGCGATCGAGTTCGATGACCGGGATACCCGCGTCCATTGCCCGCTTGACGGCGGGTGTAAGCGGAGCCGCCTCGAAAGGCGAAATCAACAGAAGGTCGACCTTTTGGGTGATGAAATTGTCGACCTGCGACGTCTGCGTGTTGACGTTGCCTGCCCCGTCGGCAATCTGCAGTGTGAACTGCGGGACTGCCTTGGCGGCTGCTTCCAGTTCATCGTTGACGTGCTGGCGGTAGGGCTCCGCATTGTTTGCCTGCGAGAAGCCGATGACGAATTCGCCATCCTTGGCGCAAGCCTTCACTAGCGGATCGGCAGCCTGGGCCACGCCGGCAATACAAAGACATGAGCCCGCCATAAGTGCCATGCGGCCGGCATTCGAAAATCGAAGTGCATTCTGTGTCATTACTTTCTCCTCCACATTGGTCCCGGATCCACCCTCCGGAAGATGCCGCCACATTACCTGCCCAATCCTTCGCGGCGACGAACGAGGGATTGAAGGACTGCCGCCAGAACGATAATTGCCGCTGTAGACAGCAGCTGCATGGCCGGCGTGATGTTGTTGAGCTGAAGAATATTGGCCAAGGCGCCAAGCATGATCGTACCGGCGATCGTTCCGACCATGGACCCCGAGCCGCCAAACAGGCTGGTCCCGCCGATGACGACAGCCGCGATGGCCGTCAGTTCATATCCGGTGCCATCATTGGCACTTCCGAAATTGAATTGCCCGGCATGGACGATGCCGGCCAGCGCGGATGCAAAGCCGGTAATGGCGTAAACGGCGATCTTGATTGCCGAGACCGGAACACCTGAGATGCGAGCGGCGCGCTCGTTGCCGCCGACGGCATAGACGTAACGGCCGAACCTGGTCGTGTTCAGCACCAGCGTTGCGATGCAGGCAAAAATCAAGAAGACGATCGTGGCGACCGGAACGACGTTGCCGAACAATCGCCCGCCGAGAACCGCAAAGATGGGGGGAGCCAGCCCAGGGCCATCGCCATAAGAGATATTGATGTACTGATTGCCCGACACGACGAGTGCAAGCCCGCGAGCTGCCTGCAAACCGGCAAGAGTGACGATAAAGGCTTCAAGCCGAAATTTGCTTGAGATCGCTCCCTGGACCAAGCCGAAACAAGTGCCCATCAGCAGCACTGCCAGCACCGTCGTAATCAGCCCAAAACCGCCGGAGACCATCAATGTTGCTGTGACGACGCTCGCAAGACCAAGGGTGGCCCCGACCGAGAGATCGATCCCGGCGGTTATGATCACGAACGTCATTCCGATGGCGATGATGCCGGTTTCCGACACCGCGCGGACGATGTTGGCGATGTTGTCGGGTTGAATGAACAGGATGACCCCATGCCGGCGCGGCGAGAATATGATGCCGCCTGTAAAGACCAGCACAAGGCCGATCAGGCTTTGGAAGCGGACGATCACCGCAAGCGGATCGATGCGCTTTGCCGGTTGAATCGAAGAACTCGACGTAATTTGCTGTTCGGACATCATCCCTCCCTCCCGTTGGCGGCGGCCAGAACCTCGTGTTCGCTCACCCCGCCAGAAAATTCGGCAACGCTGCAGCCGTTGCGTAGAACCACTATTCGATCGCATAGGCCAATCAGCTCAGGCATTTCGCTTGAGGCGACAAGGATGCCCAATCCGTCCGAGGCAAATTCGCGCAAGCGGGCGTAAATCTCCCCCTTTGCTCCGACGTCAACACCGCGGGTCGGCTCGTCGAGAAGCAACAAGCTGGGATTACCCAGCACTTCCTTGGCAAGCACGACCTTCTGCTGGTTGCCGCCGGACAGAGCACCCACCGCGATCCCGGGATTCTTGGGACGGATGTCGAAATTCCCGAACGAGCTCTTGATCGCATCGTCCTGTCGGCGCGCGGACAACAAGCCGTTTGGGGATATTCGGCGAATGATCGACATGACCAGATTGAGGCCGACAGACATACGCAGCATCAGCCCGGCGCCGCGCCGATCGTCGGTTACGAAGGCGAGACCCGCCCGACGCGCCGCGGCGATGGATTTAAGCCTTGCCGGCTTGCCGCCAATGGTAACCTCACCCTGCCATCTGCCCGGCACGCCTGTCCCGTAGAGAGCGCTGAGAAGCTCCGTTCGCCCTGCACCCATCACACCAGCCAAGCCGACAATTTCACCACGGTGAACATCCAGGTCGATCTTTAATGGCGCTTGCCAGCCGGGTGACGCCCGGTGCGGGCGGAAGGAGGCCTGCCGCATCCTCAGCAACACGTCACCGACACGATCCGATCGAGGCGGGTAAAGCTCGTTCAACGGACGGCCGACGAGAAGCTGCACCAGTTGGGCTTGTGGCGCGTTCGGTTCGGTAATACCGGCGACCTTGCCGTCGCGCATGACCGTTACGCGATGGGCAATCTGCGGCACTTCCTCAAGGCGATGCGAAATATAGACGATACCGACGCCTGACGATGCGAGCCCGCGCATGATATCGAACAATCGATCGACTTCGCCGACAGTCAATGCTGCCGTCGGCTCATCCATGATCAGAGCGCGCGATGCATAGGACAGCGCCTTGACAATGGCGACGACCTGGCGCTGGCCGATCGAAAGCTCGCCGACAAGCTGGGCGGGATCGATCGATCGGTCGATTGCTTCCAGTCTTTTGCGCGCTTCGCGCAGCATCGCCTTTCCGTCGAGCAGGCCATGGGGATGGACCAGCTCACGGCCAAGAAAGAGATTGGCCGCGACGCTCAGGCTAGGAACGAGATCCAGTTCCTGGAAAATCGTTGCAATTCCCGCCGCCTGTGCATCTCGCGGGCTGTGAAACCGGGCGGGTTTGCCATCGATGAAGATCTCTCCCTGGTCCGGCGTGTGCACACCGGACATCAGGTTCATCAACGTCGATTTGCCCGCGCCATTCTCTCCAAGCAGGGCATGGATTTCACCCACTTTAAGATCGAAGTCCACGCCACGCAGCGCTTGAACCCCGCCGAAATGCTTGGTGACCCCTTTCGCCGAAAGAACAACCTGGTTCATGCTGCTTCTCCACACGATTCACGAACCCGCAAAACCGGCGACAGTCGAACGGTCTCGCGGGGGCGGTGCTTGTTGCCGATCCGTGCAATCAGCAAATCGGCCGCCTTCCTGCCAATCTCATCGCAAGGCTGGGCCATTAGCGTCAGGCGCGGCTCGAAGTAGTCTGCCCATTCGAAATCATCGATCCCGAGCACCGAAATGTCGGCGGGAACGCGAAGTCCCCGTTCCCGAATGGCTCTCATCGCGCCGATCATCGCAAGATTGTTTGAGGCAAGGATTGCTGTCGGTGGCTCCTTCAGCTCCAGCAAACGGTGCGTCGAAGCGGCGGCGTCGGCAGTGCTGTGGTTGCCGTTGCTGATGAAAGCATGCGGGACCTCTATTCCCCTCTCCGTCATAGCTTCCCGGAAAGCCTTGGTGCGCTCCACGGTCGTCGCAAATCCAGGCTGGCCGAGGATGATCCCCACCCGGTGGTGATGGAGCGTGACGAGGTGATCGACCAGCATGCGAATTGCCGCCCTATTGTCGGTCCCGACCTGATCGAAACGATCATCGGAGAGCCTGTCGACGAGCACGCAGGGAACATCGCAGTCAAGGAGGTAATCCAGCGCTTTCTGAGGATCGCCCGACGCGGCAAGGATAATCCCGTCGACCCGGCGCTGGTGCAGATGCCGGACGAGCTCCAGTTCCCGATCCGGATCGTCCTGGGTATCGCACAGAAATACGATCAAGCCTCGCTTGGAACACTCGGCTTCGATCGCGCAGATGATGTCGCTGAAGTAGGGGTTCGAAATCGCCGAAATCGCCAGGCCGACCGTGCCGGTCGACGATAATTTGAGAGAGCGCGCAACCGCGTTCGGGATGTACCCGATCTCGTCCACGGCCTCCATGACGAGCTTCGCCTTCTCGGGCGACACGTAGCGCGTCTTGTTGAGAACATGGGAAACCGTGGAGACCGAAACCCCCGCGGCCTTTGCAACTTCGGAAATCGTGGTCATGAGCGCGCTCCGGCGTTCGCCGGCAGCGCAACAAGAAAACGTCTCAAATTTTCCTCCCAGGCGGAACTCCAACCTTAAAAAGGCTCTCCAAGGATCCGCGAATATGATTACGCTAGCGCCATCGAAACGTTTGCGCAATCGTTTTTTTCTCGATACTGTCCAATTCGTGATCATCTCTTGGGAGGGAAATGACGTGCTGAAGGGTGTCCCGCCGTTCGTGACTGCCGACTTGTTGTGGGTTATGGCCTCTATGGGTCATGGCGACGAATTGGCCATCGTCGATCGAAACTTCTCGGGCTTTCGGGTGTCGACCCAGACCACGAGCGGAAAGCTTCTCATCTTGGAGGGGGTCGATGCACCAACTGCGGTGGGCGGGATCCTCAAGATGATGCCCCTGGACAGATCCGGCGACACGCCGCTGACGCACATGGAGGCCGTCGACGCGCCGGGTGAATTGCTGGAAGTGCACCGGGACGTCATCGATGTGTGCGGTGAGGCGGAAGGGCGCTCGATCGCGAGCCAACCCATCGAGAGGTTTGCTTACTATCCCCTTGCAATGCGATCGTTTGCGATCATCCAGACCGCTGAATCGCGCCCCTATGGGAACTTCATCCTGAGGAAGGGCGTGCTCTGAGGGTCAACCATCAAACAGTTCCGGCGATTGGGCTGCGGGGCCCCGAACTTCCATCTGGTCCGCACCCGTTGCTTGTCGGCAAGGGCTAAAACCCGGCTGAACGCTTTGATCGGGGGCGAGAGGCCGGAACCGAATTTCGATCTCTCGAGTTATCGCAGAAACCAGAAGCCCCTTTATTTATATGGATTTCGAGAACCAGGTATAATTCAGTAGAATTGAATGCTCGAAATATCGAAATCGCTGGAAGTACTTGCCTGATTTCCGCATCGAGCATCTTTAAACCTATAGGCGCAATCCTTACGTCGTCCATCGTCATGTCTATCAAGGCGACACCGATGTGAGAGCATTCACGACCACGCCGCCCCTCATCGGGGACTCGGGACGCGCGGTCGTTTTTCCCAGACAATGAGCAGCCCAAGCGTTCGATGCACCTTTAGTGCCTCGAGCAAATAGGCGCGCCATCTCCCCGTCTTATCAACCAACACCAACCGGGCGGCCATCGGGTGGATGAACCCGCGCGCCCATACGAGAGAAAAGATGGAAACCTTACAATACCTGAGCCCTATGGGATGGAAGGCGATCGAAATCGCCGTCACGCTCATCGTGGTGGCAATTCTTTTCCGGTGGAGCGGCGTGATCCGCTACATCCCCAACGACAGGCTCGGCATTCTCGAGAAGCTCTGGAGTTTTCGCGGCTCCGTCGACAATGGCTTCATTGCGCTCTATGGCGAGGCCGGCTTCCAGCCGGAAGTCGTGCGCGGCGGCCTGCATTTCTTCATGCCGTTCCAGTATTCGATGCATCGCGCCAATCTCGTAACCATTCCGCAGGGCCAGATCGGCTATGTTTTCGCCCGTGACGGCGAGCCGCTGCCGCCGACCCAGACGCTTGCCTCCAATGTCGACGCCGATGATTTTCAGGATGTGCGCGGCTTTCTCACAAAAGGCGGCCAGAAGGGGCCGCAACGCAAGATCCTACGCGAAGGCACCTATGCCATCAATCTCGCGCAGTTCATCGTGCTGACCGCACAATCGAACTATGCGGTCAACCTGAACGCATCGGAACAACGACTGTTCGCCGACATGTCGACGCTGATTGCCGACCGGAATGGCTTCGAGCCCGTCGTCATCCACGACGCCGAGGACCTGATCGGCATCGTCACCATCCATGATGGTCCGGCGCTGCCGGATGGCGAGATCATCGCGCCGACCGTTGCCAACAACCCGAAAGATCCGAACTTCCACAATAATTTTCAGGATCCGGAGAAGTTTCTCAATGCCGGCGGTTATCGCGGCCGGCAATTGCAGGTGCTTGCCGACGGCAGTTATTTCCTCAACCGCATCTTCGCAACCGTCGAACTTGTGGAAAAGACGATCATCGACGTCGGCACGGTGGGTGTCGTCGTCTCCTACACCGGCCGGCGAAGCGCCGACATTTCCGGCTCATCCTATCGTCATGGCGAACTGGTCGAGACGGGCGCCCGCGGTGTCTGGTCGACGCCGCTGCTGCCGGGCAAATATGCGTTCAACACCTTTGCTGGCAATATCATCATCGTGCCAACGACCAACTTCGTGCTGAAGTGGACCAAGGAACAGTTCGGCGAGCACAGGCTGGACGAGAATCTTTCCGAAGTATCGCTGATCACCAAGGATGCATTCGAACCGGTGCTGCCGCTCTCGGTCGTCGTGCATATCGACTATATGAAGGCGCCCCTCGTCGTGCAGCGTTTCGGCGATATCAAACGGCTGGTCGAACAGACGCTCGATCCGATGGTCTCAGCCTATTTCAAGAATATCGCCCAGACCAAGACCCTGATCGAACTGCTGCAGGAACGCAGCGAAATTCAGCGTAAATCCGGCGACGAAATGCGCGAGAAGTTTAACTCCTACAGCCTCGAACTGCAGGAAGTGCTGATCGGTACGCCGCGGGCCAACAATGGCCAGAACAGCATCGAGCAGATTCTGATCCAGCTGCGCGAGCGTCAGATAGCCGTTGAAAAGGTCGAGACCTATAAATTGCAGGAGGCGGCGGCGGTCCAGGAGCGCACATTGCGCGAGAAGCAAGCGCTGGCCGAACAGCAGGCGAAGATCACCACATCGGCACTGACCATCGAGATCAGCGAGAACGAAGGTAAGGCGCAACTCGCCCGCACCCGTCAGCAGGCAGAGACCATTCAGGTTACCGCAAAGGCCGAAGCCGAGAAGGTGCGCCTCGCCGGCCTCGGCGAAGCCGATCGTATCAAGGCCGTCGCGCTCGCCGATGCCGAACGCATCAAGGCGACCGGTTTTGCCGATGCCCAAAAGGTGCGCGCCATCGGTTTGGCGGAAGCGGAGGCCACCGAGAAGAAGGTCGCGGCCTTCGGTGGACCGGATTATCAGCTCCACTCGCAGGTCCTCATGCGCTTTGCTGAAGCGATCGAAAACGGCAGGCTGCCGCTCGTGCCGCAGATCCAGGTCGGTGGTGGCGGCGGCGAAAAGGGCGCCACCAATGGTCTTGTGGAAATGATGCTGTCGATGCTGGTCGCCGATCGGCTTGGGCAGCCGGCTTCACCTCCTGCGGTGCCGGCGCCGACCGAGCAGCAGTAATTGTGGATGGGCCGGTTATGCCGGCCCATTTTGCCGACCCGACCAAAAGGCTGCGATCGCTCGACTTTCCTGGCACTTTGCAATGCGGAGCTGGATGATCTCGGGAGCGACAGCAGGCGCTGATGGCGAATGGTTGACCTGCGCCTAGACGAATAATCGATGCGGTCATCGCCGGCAATCTCCATGACGGCGATCAGACGTCGATGAAGACGGCACGCTTCTTGGCAAGCCAGCTGGAACGGCTGCACCGAGCGTCGATTGGCGCTTCCAGATCCGCAGCAATCACGCTGCGATGTCGATAGGACTAGGTGATGGCCGATAGGCTTAGATCGTCGGCGGCGAAGCCGAGATCGCGGCTTCTGCAACCGGCTCTTGTCTTGCTCAAGGATAGTTCATATTGACTAGCATGCCGGCCACTTAAAAAAACGAGTTATCCATGGCTTTCGTCCCTCGCCTGCGTTTGCTTGTTGCCCTCAGTGGTTGTCTTTTCTCAGCAGTCTCCCATGCGCAATCCTTTGATTGCGGCAAGGCGCAGTCCGCTATTGAAAAGGCGATTTGTGCCTCCCCTGCCTTGATTGCTCAGGACACTGCCTTGGCGGCCTCCTATCGGCAGGCATTGACCGATCTCAACGGCGACCCGGCAAAGCTGAACGATCTACGCCAGCAACAGCGCCGCTGGTTGGCTGACCGCAACAAATCCTGTGTAGACACCGATCCGGTCCGGCTGTCGGCATGCCTCACAACAAGCTATCACACGCGTCTTGAAGCGCTTGTAGCAGCTGGCGCGTCTCCCAGCCACAAGCCGGCAGAATCCGCCGTCGAGCTTGCACCATCAACAGCACCGACGACACCGCCTGCTGCGGGACAAGATACATCGGCGCCGTTGGTTGCCGCAGCGCCTCAACCCGCGCCCATAAAGGCCCTGCCCCGGCTTGTGTCGCAGCCGCATTTGGCCTCGGATCAACTGCCTGCCGATCAGGATGGCAGCACCTTGCTGACCGTCGACACGCCCGGCCATATCACCATCCGTACGCAGAGCACCTCGGGTGAAGCATTGCAGCTCGTCGATATGATCGCAGGCCCTGGGGACCGCATGGGCGCCGCCGGGGTCAGCGACGGCCGGATCGACGCCCTGCTCGATAAAGGCACCTACAAGATCCGTGTGTTCGGCGCCAAGGGAGCCGCCGGCGACGTTAAGCTTACCGCACAGGCCTATCAGGAGCTTGAACAGCCCGACGCCGCTTTGACCTCCGCCACCCCAATCCATGCCGATCTAAGCGATCTGCAACAAAGATCCTATTGGATCGACATTCGCGATGCCGGGCGCGTCGATATCGAGGCCGTTGGACGCTCGCTTCAGGATCTTCGCTTGTGGCGAAACGGCACCGATATTGCCGCTCTCTCGCCGAAAATGTCGATTTTCGAACTGAAGCCGGGCCTCCCCATGACCCGGGCCACGCTGACGGGAAAGGTCGAGGCCGGCCGCTATCTCGTGACGGCCTATGGCGGCCAGAAGCTTGTCTGGACCAATTCGGACGCCGCAGAGCCATTCCACATTCGCACCGGCACGCAGATATCGCTGGCCGGAGGGATTGCCGAAAATGTCATCGGCCCTTTCGGCTCGATACGTTTTGAGGCGCCGGCAGATCTCGATACCTTCCGCCTGGAGCTGCCGCAATCGGCACCGGCGGTGCTCCGGGCCGGTCGGATTTCCGACACAGGGACGGCTTTTCAGAGCGCCGCGATCGATAAGGCTAGCCGTGAACCGATAGCCACGCTTTCGCTTTCGACAGACAGCCAGGTGAGTATTGTCGAAGTCTCGGGTTATGAAGGCCAGCCTTTCCAGCTCCGCGGGCTTCGGTTCGGCACCGAGACCCAATTCAAAGGCTCGGTGGCCAATCTCATCAGTCTCGACGTTGCCGGCGAAGGCCACGATGAAATTCCGGCCACGGCTCTGTTGGTGCGCCAGGATAGCAGTGGCAAAGCCACCATCGTCGCTTCCGACCTGCCTCATCTGGGGCCAGGCCAGGCTTGGCGGCGACGCTTCAACTTGCGCGGGCCGACATCGCTTCTATTCGAGATGACCCAAGCGGGCCAGATCGGCATCCGCACCTCAGGCGTTGCGCTGCATGCCGACATCAGCCCGGTTCTGGTTGGCAATGCCCCGCGCGCCGATGGCCGCAACGCCGATCGTTTCGATCTGGACGCCGGCTATTATCTGCTGCGCCTGCTGCCCGACAATAATGCCGTCGGCATCGTCGACCTTTCCTTCGGCACGCCGGGCCTCCTCCCACCGGTCCAACCCGCCGCTCCGGCACGCACGACTATTTCCTTTGGCATCCGGGAAGCCGAAAAGGCCACGCGCTACCAGATCATCACCAATGCTGCGCCCGGTTTGCTGACGGGACCTCGTGCCGTGGCCTTGCCCGCCGATCTGCAGGTGCGGCCACTGGCGCTTTGGCAGCCCGTCGATGCCTCGGCGCAGCCGCAACCCCTGCCAGATCAGCCGATGTCCAATATGCCGGCGCCCGTGCCGCAGGCCAAAGGCGCCGCGAATGACGATGCGAACGCCCTGTCGCGGCCGGCATCGCCAGCGGATTTGCAGATCGACGTCCGTGTGCCCCCTGGCGGGACCATCGCCGCCGTCGACATGCACAATACATCCGTCGCTTTTGCGACCAGCAACCAACGTGTCGACGCAAAGGGCCGCACGTTGACACTGCGCTTCCCCGCCCCTGCCGCTGCCCGGTCCATCGTCGTCAGCTGGCAGCCGGATGCTGCTGCGGCGCAGAAAATCGCCTCGCCGACCCCCGCATCCTCGTTGATTGTCGGCCAAAGCCAGTTTCTCGATCTCGCCGAAAACGCGCAGAAATCCTACCGGCTCGAGGTTCCCGAGGGCGGGCTTTACCGCATCGAAACCCTTGGCCGTTTGCAGACATCGCTGAGCCTTGGCACCTCATTCCTGCCGGGACTGGGGGAAGCGTCGGACAATGGCGATGGCCATAATGCGCTGCTGCAAACCTATCTGCGCGCGGGAACCTATCAGGTTGACGTCTCCGCCCAGAATTCCTCCGGCCATCTCGGCGTCGCCGTTACGCCGGCCTCGCTGTTGACCGCGGCAAGCCTGGTCGCCGATGGCACCAGCCGAGGGGCCCTCTCAGGCGGGCGCGGCGCCATCGTGCCGATCGAGATCGCAACTGCAGGAACCTATCAGCTCGATCTCTATTCCCTGGGCGAAGACCTTACCGCGCGTCTCGAGGATGCGGAGGGATGGCCGCTCACCGCGCCAGGCCCGCTTTCCACGCTCAGTCAGGATTTCACCCCGGGGCACTACCGTCTGGTAATCCTGCCGCGCGACGTCGACACGCGGTTTGTCGCACGGCTAAGACCGGTCATCGACCCACCGCAGTTGCAGGGCCACGGACCACACCCACTGGCCTTCAATCAGTCCCAAGCATTTCAGTGGCGCGAGCCTCAGAGCAAAAGCGACGCACGCGTTGCCGATAGCTGGACGTTTGATCTCCTTGCCGATGCCGATGTCAGCATCGACCTGACCGAAGGCATGATCGGCACTCTGTTTCGCGACGACAAGGACCAGATCGCCCGATTTGTCGCCGCTCCCCAATTCACCGGCACGTTGAAGGCCGGGCATTATCGCATCGATCTCATGAGCCTCGCCCATGATGACCGACTGGATTATCAGATTACCCTGAACACCCAGGATTTGCAGCCGGGCGAAGCACGCTTCGTCAACCTTCCCGCCGAGCTTTCCTTCAATGTCGACAAGGACCGTGTCGTCAGCCTCGGCACGTTCGGCCGCAGCGAAATCAAAGGCGTGTTGAAGGACGAGCATGGCGCCGTAGTCGAACGCCTGACGGGGCGCAGCGATGATTGGAACATCGCGCTCTCCACTCGCCTGCCGGCGGGATCCTATACGCTGGCCCTTGATCAGGCGGCAGCGTCAGGCCCGGCCAGCAGTCAATCAGATGACGGTTCCGACGATCAAGACGCCGACTCCGGTGATGGTGAGCAGGAGGCCAGCGACGACCAGGCCGACGTTGGGGATATCGAAGTTCAGTTTGCCCTGCCGCAGGAGCAGCCGCAGCCAGCCCTCACCGAGAGCGGCACCGCCGAGGTCAACGGCGCCTCCGTCTTTGCTTTTCCCTTGCCGGCCAACACAAAGGATCAACTTGCGCTGGTCGCAGCCCAGTCCACCAGTGAGCTGGTTCTCTCCGTCGAAAAACGAGACGCCGACGGCAATTGGAAGCCGCAAGCCTTTGCCCGTGGCCGCACGCCGCTGATCGCCTGGCCGGCGTCCGAGGGAGGTGCACAACGGCGCGCATCGGTCTGGACCCTTGATGGTGGAGCAGCACCCATCAAAATCGCCGCGCGCAGCATCGCCCGCGATATGCGCGAGCCCGGCGACATTGCCTTGGATCCGGTGACCATCGATGGCCTTGATCTCTCCTTGAACGTTGCTCTCGCGCATGCACCATCGGCCGGCCTCGTCGACCTTGGCGCTGCCGCCGATCTGCTTGTCGGCGCAAGTGCGGACCGTCCGCTCACGGCGGCCATGCCCGGACTTTTTGCTCCGCAATCGGATCGTTTATGGCTGGTCTCCCGCGCAGCGAGCCATGTGCAGGTAAACCCAGCGCAGCCCGAGGCAGAAATCGCGCTGACGCTTGCGCCAGGAGATCAGGCAATTATCCCAGCCGCACCGGCTTTGCCGGGCAAAGTCAGATTGTGGCGCGCGGATTCGGCTTTTGGACAGCCGGGCCTGACGGCCGGACGCGGCATGGGCATCAGCCTCAACAGTGCGGTCGCGCTCTCCGATAATCAGGATCTGCATATCTGGAACGCCGCAAGCGATGAAAGCCTGCAGCTGCGGCTTAGACCGGTCGATGCTGCCGAGCTCGAGGCAGTGCAGCTGAATGGCACCTTGACGACCACCATTCCAGCCTTCAGCGCGCGGCCGGTGAAGCTCGCACCGGCAGTGAAACGGCTCACCCTCGACCTGGCGCCGGGGATCGCCGTCGTCTCCGCCCCTTCAACCTCGCAATTGTTGAACGTCTGGTCGGGTGCAGCTCCGCTGTCGCGCAGCATCGCGACGTCGACTGAGGAGATCTGGCTCGTCAACCTGACGGGGGATGCCGGCTCGGCGCGCGTTAGCCTGTCGCCGGGCCAAGCCGTTACGCTCGGCAATGATCAGATCAAGCGACGGTTCTTCGGCACGGTCGGATCGGAAGAAATCGCGGTTGATGCCATGAAAGGAGATGTCCTGAACGTCTCCGGCGGCGCGGCGACCTTTATCGGCTCCGACGGTCGGGTCTCGCGTGGTGACAGCATTCCCGTGTCCGGACCTGGGCAACTGATCGTCGATCACGGTGCCGGCCTCGTGGCGCTGTGGCTGGAACGGGATCGCAAGTCGCCCTGGCCCAAGCCAGAACCAAAATCGATGACCCTGCCGCAGAGCGTGACACTCGAGGGTGAGGCCATGGCCTTCCGCCTCGATCCGGCCCAACCGATGGTGCTTGACGTCAGCACCGACGCCCCCGTCATTGTCGGCCTGGAGCAAGGGGGTCACCGCGACCTGCAGCTATTTCCGACGGGAGCGGAATTCCACCGCTATCTGGCGGCGGGCGAGGCAGTCCTGACGCTCTATTCCACGCATGAGGGCCCCTTGTCAGGCAACCTGGATATGACGGCAACACCGGTCGTCCCGGTCAACGACGGCATCGGCGCCCCGGTCGTGCTTGCACCGGGCGCGACAGCCTTGTTCGGCTTCGAGGTTATAAATAGCGGCAATATCGGTGTCGGCCTGCGTTCCGATCCGGATCTTGCCATCGGCCGGCTGCTGGATGCCAAGGGCCAAGTGCTCGGCGACGGCGTCAATCAATTGAAGCAGCTCGCGCCAGGCTCTTACCTCCTGGAAGCGCGCGCACCGGCGGACGCACCGACGCTCATCGTCAGGCCCTCGGTGGTTGGATTGTCACCACCGCCCGCAGGTCCGCCGCCCGAAATTGTCAGCGATTATTTGCAGCGTGCCGGTTTGAAGCCCACGGGATCGAAGTGAAACCAATGAAAAAAATCGTATTTCTCATTGCCCTCGCTCTTGCCTCTTCAACGCCGGTTGCAAGCGGTCATGCCCAGCAAGGTGCTGCCTCGTTGGCACTGGATGTCCTGCAGCGCGCCGACGGCGTCAAAATCGTGCCGGAGAGGTTCCTGCGCGCCTATGATCCGGTCACGATCTTCTTCCCCACCGATACCGGCCCCGCAACCGGCGGCCCGGAGGATTCGCCTGAGCGTTTTGTGACCATGGAACCGGCGGCTGCCGGCGCCTGGCAGTGGCTCGGCGCACGCGCCTTGCAATTCCGCCCGGCCGACAAGTGGCAGCCGCTGTCGCGCGTCAAGGTAACGATGCTGGCTCATGACAAGGACGCGGGCGGCACGACGGAACTGATACCGCTGCTGCCGGTGCCGGTATCGACGGCTCCGGCCGCACCCGATGATCCCGTCAGCGAGCTCGACCAGGTCACATTGACCTTTGCCGAACCCGTCGATGTTCCGGCGCTGAGCCGGCTTCTGTCGATCGAGCTGCGTCCGGCGCCCGGCATTGGCGACGAAGGCGGTTTGATGCTGGGGGCGCAGGATTTCGATATCCAGCCGCTCGAACGCAACAGCCGCGGCGACCAGCAATCCTATGTGGTGAAGCTGCATGCCAGCGTGCCCGATGGCCGCGTTGCCATTCTGCGGTTAAAGCTTGCCGACACGCCAGACTTCAACGACCAGACCTTCGAGTTGCGCGTGCGTACCGCAGTGCCCTTCACCATGACCAGTTCCGATTGCGGACGAGGCTTCGACGCCGCCACAAGCGATGACATCATGCGCTGCACGTCCAACGCCACCGTCAGCGACGACAGCGCCGCGGTCGATGATGACGGCAACTCGCTCGACAATGCCGAGGCAGCGCCGATCGCTCGATCGGGTCGTGGCCTGATCTTCCGGTTTTCGAGCAATCCGGTGGCCGGGAAGCAGTTTTCGGTCCGGGACGCCTTGCGCATTTCTCCACCGGTCGACGATCTGACGGCGGAAGCCAGCGACGGCCGTCTTTACATCAATGGCCGCTTTCTCACCGACAAGGTCTATACGCTCGATGTGACCGCCGGCGCCTTGACGGATGACCGCGGCAGACCGCTGGCGACCGGTTTCGGCCAGAAATTCGCCTTCGCACCGGAACAGTCCTCGCTCGTCTGGGATGCGTCGCAGGGCGTGGTCGAGCGTTTTGGCCCGCAACTCGTGCCGTTGCGTGGGCGCGGCTATGACAGGGCCGACGTGCGCATCCACGCAATCGATCCGCTGTCCCGCGATTTTTGGCCTTTCCCGCAACCCGGCCTCGAGACGGATGACTACGAAGCGCCGCCTCTGCCCGGCAAGGAGCCGCAGAAATGGGCCGACAGCGATGAGATTTCAGCCGACGCGATCCAGGCGCGCGTCAAGGCGCTCGGATCGCCTGCTATATCCGAATTCGTGGACCTGCCGATTCACAAGGGCGGCGCCGCCACCAAATTCGGCCTGGATCTGAAATCCTTTTTTGCCCGGATCGCTGGGCCTGACCAGCCCGGCACCTATCTCGTCGGCCTGCGTGCGGTGGACAATCAAACCCGACATTGGCTTCGTGTGCAGGTCACCGACCTGACCTTGAGCGCGGTGGAGGAACAGGACCGGGTACGATTTGCCGTCACCTCGCTTGCCAAGGGCAATCCGATCAGCGGCGCGCAGATCCGCCTCGACGGGTTGCGCGACGGCAAATTCGTCACGCTGGCGACGGGGACGACAGACGCACAGGGCTTCTTTTCTTGGGAGCTGCAGCAGCGCGCCGATGCGAAGATCCGGCGCGTCATCGTGACGAAGGGGCTGGATACCCTGGTCGTCGACCCCGATCATGCCCCGGCCCAATATGCTCAGGACAACTGGACCAAGCCGTCGGCCGCCTGGCTGGATTGGACGACCAATCCGACGGACACCCGCACCGAGCAGAGCCGCACCCTTTGCCATGTCTTCACCGAGCGGCCGATCTACCGCCCGGAGGAGCCCGTGCATATCAAGGGCTATGTCCGCAGCTATCTCGGCGGCCACTTGACGCTGCCGACGCAAGGCGGCCAGATCGTGATTACCGGCCCTGACAAACAGGAGTGGCGCATACCGGTGCGGCTGGACGCATTCGGCGGCTTTTACCACAAATTCGACGCCGAGACGCCGGCAACGGGCGATTATGAAGTTCATTTCGAACCCGGCGGCACGGCGGGGGCTACCGACCAATCTCAACCGGCGCAGACATCCGGTGAGGACGGGAATGCCGACGGCCAGGCGGGTGATGACGCGACCGATGATGGGCAGGCTGACGATAGCCAGGCCGACACGGCTCAGACCGCCGATAGCGACAGCAGCGCCGCGAGCCCGGCCGACAATACGGTCCAATGCGGCAGCATCTCCTTCAAGAAGGAGGCCTATCGCCTGCCGACTTTTGAAGTCGTGCTCAACAATCCGCAAACCGTACCACTCGATTCCTCCTTCAACGTTGATCTGATCGCCCGCTATTTCGCCGGTGGCCTGCTGGCGGATCGTCCGATCCGCTGGCGCGCCGTGCAGTATCCCTACAACTGGACGCCACCTGGCCACGAGGGCTTCCTTTTTTCGACGGATTCCCGTTACTCCGGCGGCGATGAATTTAAATCCTCGCCGGCGCTCGAACGAGACGGCAGCACAGACGCCGGCGGCGCCTCGCGCATCAGCTTCGACACGACGATCGAGCCGACGGCGCAACCCCGCCGCTATATGATCGAGGCAACGGTTACCGGTGACGATGATCTGCAGGTGCGCAGCATCACCAACGTCTTTGCCGTCCCGCCCTTCGTGCTTGGCCTGAAGGTGCCGCGTTATGTGCCAAATCCAGGCGCCATCGAGCCTGAGATCCTGGCGGTCGACGGCAATGGCGATCCCGTCGCCGGGCTGGAGATGACGGCGCGCCTGATCCACCGCAACTGGACGTCGACCCTGCAGGCGAGCGACTTCAGCCAGGGTTCGGCAAAATACGTCACGCAGGTCATGGACGACACCGTGCTGGAGCGCAAGATTACCAGCACGAGGGATATCCAGACCCTGGCGCTCGAGGCGAAGGAGGCAGGCGTCTATGTCATTCAACTCGAGGCCAGCGACCGGATCGGCCGCCGGCAGCAGGTGAGCGTCGACTTCTTCGTCGGCGGCACCACGCCGGTTACCTGGGCACAGGCGCCCGCACGCACCGCGGTCGTGACCACAGACAAGGATAGTTATATTCCCGGCGAAACCGCCAACCTGTTGATCCAGTCGCCCTTCCAGACGGCCCGCGCGCTCGCTGTCGTCGAAGAGCCTGAGGGAAATTTCCGCTATGATTGGGTCGATATCGCCGATGGATACGGCCATTATGCCGTGCCCGTCCGCAAGGAATATACGCCGCAAATTCCCGTGCACTTCCTCATCCTGCGCGGCCGGCTGGAGACCAGCATCCCCACGCCGAACGCACCCTTCGACCAGGGCAAGCCTGTAACGATCGCCGCGACGAAGACGGTGACGGTGAAGCCGGTGAAGAACACCGTCAATCTCACCTTGGATTATCCGAAGAAGGCCCGCCCTGGTGACGAAGTCGAGGTCACGCTGCATCTGGCCGACGATACCGGTCAGCCGATCGCGGGCGATGCCACCTTCTGGATGATCGACCAGGCCGTGCTGTCGCTGGCACCGGAACAGCCTCTGGACCCGCTGCCGAATTTTATCGTCAAGCGCCAATCCACCATGGCGCTGCGCGACACCCGCAACATGGCCTTCGGCATCATTCCGCTGGACGAGGTGCCGGGCGGCGACGAGCGAGAGGAATGGGGCACGGACAACAATATTTCCGTCCGCAAGAATTTTACACCGGTACCGATCTATCTTCCCGCCGTGAAGATCGGCCCGGATGGCGTCGCAAAGATCAAGGTGAAACTGCCGGACTCGCTGACCGTCTTCAAGCTGCGCGCCAAGGCCGTCAGCGGTCCCGACCGCTTCGGCTATGGCACCGGCGAAATGCTGATCCGGCAGCAAATCGTCGCCCAACCGGCCCTGCCCCGCTTCCTGCGCTATGGCGACCAATTCGAGGCCAACATCATTGCCCGTGTCATCGAGGGCGGTGGCGGCGCCGGTGCTGCATCCATTGCTTCCGATGGATTGACGCTGGAGGGCAGCAAGGATCTTTCCTTCGCCTGGGAAGAGAACAAGCCGGCTCACATCGGCGTTCTCGCTGAGGTACCCGAGCCAAAGCCCGGCAAGGAGGACGTGCTATTGCGTTTCGGGGTCGAGCGTGTCGCCGACCACGCCAGCGACGCCGTGGAAATCACGCTGCCGTTGAAACCAGACCGCATCCCGACCAAGCATTACGAGATCGTCGAGATACCGGCGGGCAGCTCGAAAACGCTGCCGCCACCCCAGCAAGACGTGCGCCCCGGATCATATCAGCGTGCGATGACGTTCACCGCCGATCCGGCACTGGTGAAGCTGGTTGCCGGGCTCAACACTTTGGTGGAATCGCCCTATGGCTCCACCGAACAACGCATATCGCTCGCCTCCTCCGGCATCGCTTTCAAAAGTTTCGCACCGATCCTGGCGGCAACAAACCTTGAAAAACGCATCGATGGCGATGTGCACAACACGGTGCTGGCAATCGGCCAGGCGGTCGACGCCGATGGCCTTGTCGGCTTCTGGCCGCACAGCAAGGGCAATGTCTCGCTGACGGCCTGGGCCTATTCTTTCCTGGTTGCGGCCGATAAGGCGGGCGTGCCCACTGACAAGGCTTTGTCGGATCGGCTTGCGAGCGTACTGAAACTATCGCTGCGTTCGGATTATCCGCATCTGCTCAGCGGCGACGAGATACGCGAACGGGTCGAGGCTCTGACGGCACTGGCCGAAGGCGGCAAGCTCGACGCAGCCTATACAGCCGAACTTGCCCGCTCGGCGGCGTTGATGCCGAATGCCAGCGTCGCCAGAATGACGGCGGCGGCAGCGGGTGCGCCCGACGCCGACCCACACCTTGTCGGCGGTCTGGCCGACACGATGTGGTCACGCGTCCGCATCCTCTCCCGCAATGGCCAGCTGGTTTATAACGGCCAGGCCGAGGATGGGGGCAGCCCGATCATCCTGCCTTCCGAAACCCGCAGTCTCGCCGAAATGGTGCGCGCCGCGGCTCTGACCTCGGAAACGGATCCGCGCTATCCGGCTTTGAAAACCGCCTTGCTGCAACTCGGCGAAGGCGATGGCTGGGGCTCGACCAATGCCACTTCGGCTGCGATCCGCGCGCTTGCCGCCGCATGGCAAAGGCCGACGACGCCCTTGCCGCTGACGCTGGCCCAGAACGGCAATGTTCAAAACCTGACGCTCGACGCAAATACCCCCGTGCTGCGACAGGTCACCCTGGATCCGGGCGCCGTCACCATCCAGAATACCGGCACGACGACCGCTCTGGCGCTGGTGGAAATCACCTATCTTTCTGCCGAAGCCGGCTACACCGCGCAGGCCGAAAGCCGGGGATTTGCCCTTACCCGCACGCTTTACCGGGTCCCCACGGGCAACGCGCCGCTGGAGAAGCTGGTCCCCGATGCTACAGGTGCGATCCAGCTCAAGGTCGGCGACGTGCTGGAGGAAAGGATCGAACTGGTCGTCTCGGAAGATCGCACCCATGTCGCCCTTACCCTCCCGCTTGCAGCCGGGCTTGATCCTCTCAACCCCAACATTGCCACCGCCCCGGCTGAGGCGACACCGGCAGTCGCGCCGACCTTGCCGACCGATTGGGTTTCCTATGGCGACGATCAGGTATTTTGTGCTTCCGAGAGGCTGCCGAAGGGCAACTACACCTTTGCCTACCGGACGCGCGCCTTGATCCCCGGTTCCTACACGCAGCCCCAGGCCCTTGCCGAAACCATGTATCAAAAGGGCGTTCAGGGAATGAGTGCCGCCGTACAAATCGTGGTGGCGAAGTGAGCCTTCACAATCGGAACAGATATCAGACGAGGAGCCAGCCAGCCGGGCAATGACACGCTTGAGAAGCCGCCGATCGACGCTTGTCCGTTTCTCCTCGCTGGTTCTCGCAGCCGGCGTCCTGGTCTATGGCTATCTCATCAATCAGCGCGCCCAGCTGATCGCGCCTGCGCCGACGCCGATACTCTTTGATCGCGGCGGCGCGTTCCTCGCTCAGATCGGCCATGCCGACGGCGCAAGTGGGCGTATCGATTACGGCTATTGGCCGCTGGAGCAATTGCCCGACCGCGTCGTCAAAGCAACGCTTGCCCTCGAAGACAGGCGGTTCTACGACCATATCGGCGTCGATCCCTATGCTGTCGGCCGCGCAGCCTGGCAAAATCTCGATACCGTCGGGCGCCGCTCGGGCGCCTCGACCGTTGCGATGCAAGTGGCACGGATGCAGCGGCCGGAATCGCGCACGCTCATCCACAAGGCCCTTGAGGCCGGCACCGGCGTCCTGCTGACCTTGCGCTACGGCCGCGACGCAATGCTGGGGCAATATTTGCGGCTGGCGCCTTACGGCAACGGCAGCCACGGCATCGCCCATGCGGCGCGGCTCTATTTCGACAAGCCGGTGGCAGACTTGTCCTGGGCCGAAATCGCGCTGCTGTCAGCCATCCCGCAGTCGCCGACCCGGATGAACCCGCTGCGGCCGGAGGGCTTGCGCCGGGCCATTCACCGCGGCCATCAAATGCTGGACGCGCTGGCGAAACAGAAGATCATCAGGGCTGACGAGGCAGAGATCGCCCATCGCCAGCTCGATCAGATGCGGATGCCCGACATACCCCGCCGCCCGGATGCCCTGCACCTGATATTGCGGTTTCACGACCTCATCGAGAACGGCCAGATTACGCCAGCCTCCACCAGCACACCGCTGATCCACACGACGATCGACCTCACCCTGCAGGCCGACGTTACCGCTCTTTCGCGCCAATATCTCGATCACTGGCGTTCTGCGGGCGCGCAGCAAGTCGGCGCCATGGTGGTGTCGCGCCAAACAGGCGAAGTTCTCGCCCAGGTGGGTTCGAGCAACTATTACGACAGGCATGCCGGCGCCTTCGACTACACCCGGACGCAGCGCTCGCCCGGCTCGACCCTCAAGCCTTTCGTCTACGCGCTGGCCTTCGAGCGCGGCTTGCTGAAGCCAACCGATATGTTGCTTGATCTGCCGGAAGGCGCATCGGGCATCGGCGATGCGGATCGCGAATTCCTTGGGCCTATGCTGCCGCGCCAGGCACTGGCCAATTCGCGCAATGTGCCCGCCACCAATCTGCTGCGCAGCATCGGTCTCGAGACGACGTTTCGGTTTTTGCGCGATCTCGGTCTGCACGACCTGGAAACCCCAGCCGATTATTTCGGGCTGTCGATGGCAATCGGCTCGCTGCCGACCCGCCTGGACAGGCTGATGCGGGCCTATGGGGCGCTCGCCAATGACGGCCAGATGCAGGATTTGCGCTGGGCGCGCGAGCAGCCACAGCCGCAATCCGTTCGGGTCATTTCGCTCGATACCGCCCGGTTGATTACCTCCTTCCTGTCCGATCCGCAGGCCCGGCTGCCGAGCTTCCATCGCTATGGCACGCTGGAATATCCCTTCCCCGTCGCCATCAAGACCGGCACCTCCCAAGGCTATCGGGATGCCTGGGCGATCGCCTATTCGGAGAAGGTCATCGTTGGCGTCTGGATCGGACGGGGCGATGACGGCACGATGAGCCGGATGACCGGCGCCGGCAGTGCCGCCCGCCTCGTACACGCCATCCTCGACAGGGTGCATGGCAATAAGCCGGGCGACATCGCCGACGCTCGTTTCCCGACGCCGCCCGACCGGAAGCCGATGCAGGTCTGTGTCGTCAATGGACAGACGAATGACAATAGTTGCAGCCAGACGCTGGTGGAATGGCTAAAGCCCGACGAGATGCCGAAGGTAGCTGCACGATCGGCTGGCGCGGACACTAACCTCAAACCAGAGCCGATCAGTGCAACAGGCGAAAGGAGCCCGAATTATTCACTCGCCAACGCCGACGCTTCCAACCCACAGATCCGTCTCGCCATCTCGACACCGGCCCGCAACAGTCAGATCTGGCGCAATCCGGAACAGCCGGCGGCATTCGACCGGCTGCCTCTGAAGGCTGATGTTCAACCGCATGTGCCGCAGATCGTCTGGTATGTCGACGGCCAGCCCTTCGCCGTCACCGACCCCGACAAGCCTGTCTTCTGGCCCATCCAGAGCGGGGAACACCGCTTCCAAATCCGCCTGCCCTACCGTGATGAAACATCTGCGGTCGTACCGGTGTATGTGCAATGAGGGTGTGTCGCGGTGCCTTATCCTTTGGCTCCATAGATGTCATTACCGCTTGCGTGTCAGCCGGATGCGGCCGGATCGGCGCCCTGAGCGCATCGCTTTGCAGCAGGGAGCCGGGGATCTTGGGAGAGATTCAGCAAGAAATGAGATCATAACCAGGGATTATATCATGTTTGCAATCATCGGAGCCACCGGCAACGTCGGCTTTTCAACGTCGTCGGCCCTGCGCCGGGCAGGCGTCCCGGTCCGGGCGATCCTGCGCGACACGGCAAAGGCCGCGCGACTGAGCGAGATTGGTTGCGAGATTGCGATGGCCGATCTGCAGGATGCCGGTTCCCTCGCAAAGGCGATCGGCGATGCCGATGCCGTGCAGATTATCGTCCCGGTATCGCCACGGGCGAAGGACCCGGCCGGCGATCTTACCCGATCAATCGAAAGCGTGGTTGATGCGCTGGCAAAGGCGCGCCCGAAGCGGGTGCTGGCCATTTCCGACTACGGAGCCCACGTCGCCGATGACATCGGCATGCCCAGTGTTTTCCACGGCCTGGAGATCCGGCTCGGCGGGCTCGATGCCCACGTGCTTGTGCTGCGATCGGCCGAACATATGCACAATTGGGCGCGCGTTTTCCCAATGGCCGTTGCCTCCGGCAGTTTGCCGACGTTTCAAGACCCGCTTGGGATGGCACAGCCGACGATCGCTGCTCAGGACCTCGGGGTGATTGCCGCCAACCTCCTGTTGCGACCTGACAGCGGCAGAGACCTGGAGGTCATCCATGCCGAAGGGCCACGCAGATATAGCGCCAATGATGTCGCCGCGGCGGTAAGCCAACTGTCGGGCCGGGTGGTTCACGCACAGGCGGTGCCCCGGTCGCGATGGAAAGAGACGTTCGAACGGACCATGCCAGCGAGCCTCGCCGACCTCTTGATCAAGGCCAACGATGCAAAAAACGAGGGTGGTCTGGTCGACATCGCGCCGAATGCCGGCGAGGTTTGCTATGGCACGACCGAATTGATTGACGCACTAAGAGCGCTTGTTCCGCCTGTATGAGGCCGAGCGACAGTGCTGCGGCGGAGCAAATTGCTCATTTTCAATGGTGTGACACCAATGCGGGCCGACCTATGCCTTGCACCATGGGCGAGGCGTCGGCGGACAGCTCGTTTTGCCGTATACAAATGGGGCGGCAAGCCCCTCATTGACTACTCTGCAGCGACCGACCTAATTTCGTGCCGTTTTCCAACATCCTCGAGATCATGGAGCCGCACGCTCGGGCAGACCTTCCTTGCGATTTCAGTGAGATGGCGATGATGCGTAAGATATATTACCTGTCCGCGCATACCCATGTCCGCGAACAAGCGAAATGCCTCCTCTGCTCTGAAGTCGTCGAAGGTTTCCATGATGTCGTCGGCGACGAACGGTATAGGTGTTCGATTGGCAACAAACTCGTGGTAACCGGCAACACGGAGTGCAAGATAGAGTTGGAAACGGGCTCCTTTTGATAACTCGTTTGCCGCCTTCGATCCTCCCGAAGCCGACACCGCGATGAGGACGTCGCCGTCTTTACCCGGCTGGGCGGCTACTCCAAGGTAAGCGCCGCGGCTGATCGTGCGGAACGCCTCGGATGCACGAGACATCATGCCACTGCGGTGACGATCCCTATATAATCGTAGCGCATGCTCGGCCGCAGCAACGCCGGCACGAGTTTCCATATAGTGGCGAGCGCTCTCTTCGATCTCGAGAAGCGTCGTTCGCCTTTGCTCCTCGAGCATAGCAACCTTCCCATCGCCGCCGATTGCATCTAACGCATCCTGCGCCTTCGATCGGTTGTGGAACAGTTCCCGGCATCGGACATCGTGATCGTCCAGCACGGGCACGAGCTTAGCGATCTCATCCTCCATCTGCGATCGGTCGGTCGTGGCTATCAGCTTTTCCACTTCCGAAACCGATGCTGCTCCGGTGATCTCGATAAGTTCGCACTCAGCGTCGGTAATGGTCTTTATGAGGTCCTGGCGCTGAGCGGCAAGCTCTATGCTACGCTCGATTTCGTCGAGGTTGTTCACCCCGAAGAAATCGCTCATCTGCGTCACGCGCGCCAGGAGGCGTTCTTGAGCGATGTCCAATTTGCGGCCTTCACCTCGAAGTTCAAGGAGATCATGCCTCAGCTTCTCTTCCCGCTCGCTGTCGAGATCAGCGGTTTTGATCTTCTCGAAGATCGTTTGGCAGAGCTCTTTGGGCGTCCCGTCGAGAGCAATACCAAGCAACGAACATAGCTCGTTCACTTTTTCCTCAAAGAGGATCTTGTCCTTCTCCATCTTCTGAACGCGATCGATAAGACCGTCTCTTGCATCGACCGCCGATGACAGCCGCTCGAGAACCCCCAGTATCTCCGTCACCGCCCCGACGCTTGGAACCTCTCCAATCTCACTAAGCCAGGATTCACCGCACAGGGCACCCCATTTGCCTGACCACGCCTGGGCTGCCTCATCTGCAGCCTCTAAGACGTGTGTCCGCTCCTTCAGGTCGTCGCGAAGTTTTGTAACGCGCTCAACCGCGGCCGCGGCGGAGTGAAATGCATCTAGGGCCTCCTCCGCGACGGAGACCAAGGCGCCGATCTCGGCATTTGCAGGGAACGTGATCTTCGCGGCCTTCAAAGCGTCTGCCAACAACCTCTTCGAGTGCTCCAGATGATCACAAAGCTCAGCAACTTCCTGATCTATAGCAGCCAGATCGTCCTTGCCATTCAGCGCAACCTTGCGTTTGCGAAGCCACTCTTCCAGCTCCCAAGGGTCATCGGCGACGCCAGCCTCGGCCGGTCCACCAACAGCTAGGTGGATTTCCGAATTCACGACCTCAATGTCTGCCTTGGCCTCAGCCGAGGCTTTTTGTTGGCTTTCAATGTCTGCGGCGACTGCTGCACGACGCTGCATAAGCTGGTTAAGACTGCCCATCTCCGCGAAGTGCATAAGCCGCAGCGCGGTCAGTTGGTCGTCGGCGCGCATCACCCTCTCGAAGTTTTCCGCAGTGCCCGAATTCAGGGCATGTCGATGCTCCGCCCACGCGCGTTCGCGCGATGCCCGGCTGGCTGTGGCTGTCGCCTCGTCGATACGTCCTGCCTGCTCACGAAGGATGTCGACCTCAGCCTGGAGTCGACATGCTTCGGGCTTGAGGCGCTGTAATTCGGCTTGAGATGCCCGCTGGCGATCTTCGGCCAATGTGAATTTTACCTTCCAACCTTCGAGCCTGGAGCCGGTGGGAACCGCCAATGATGACAGCTCTGTCGCGGTCCCCTGCCAGGGTCTCAGGGCTGCCAAGGCATCTGCGAGTGATCCGGACGCCGCATCCCGGCGACGAGAAAGTTGCCGCAGCGCCATCTCCTGATTACCTTTCGGCAGAGCTCTGAGCGTTGCTTGGAGCGAGTGATGTGCCTTGATGAGCTCGGGTGGCGCAATAGGGACATCCGCCGCAGCTTCGCTGCGTAACGCACGTTCGACCTTGCCCAACTCTTCCTGGGCGGCGACCCGTTTGGCGTCGACGCCCGACTTTTCGCTAATCAGCGCTCGCAAAGATCCAACCGTGGACGCGCCGAGAAGCAGCCGCTCCGGAGACGTTTCTCCCGGCCTTCCGAGCTGAACCAGAATGCTCGCGATTGAAAGCTCCGCCGCACGCGAGGTGAGTTTTGGAATATCCTTGTCGGCTGTAACGTAGCGAGATCGAAGCTCCTGCAGGTCTTCTAGTTGTCCAGCCGCCGCGATAGCCGCTGGATCAATTGAGATATTTGCAACCTCGTCTTCAAGGCAAGCAATGGCGCGGGCTGCGTCCTGCGACTTCACCCGAAGTTCTATGTCGCTCCTTATGAGATCCTGGACTTCCTGCCGCCAGGTTTCCGGCGGTACCGGGAACTCGTCGAAGTTTGTAAGACGATCCTTCAAGACGCAGAGACGGGACAAGACGGGCAACGCATTGAGTGTGCGTTTGATTTCATCGATCCTGCGCTGTGTCGCGGTCCTTGTAGCGAGCGCTTGCTCATACGAGTTGCCAAGTCTATCGCACTCCAACACGAGCCGCTGGTACTCGCTCGCCTGGAGGTCCAGCGCGTCGCGTTGTTGCTTGAGGTCTCCAAGACGAGCCTTGAGGTCTCCAAGGGCGCCACTTTTTCCGCGATATTTATAGAAGCTGTCGGCGCACCCTCGGATGGTTGTCAGCTGCTTGCTGAGGTCCGCGAGGCCTGCACTTGCGGCAAACAGCAACTCGCCGAGGTTACCCCTGCTCGCAAGGATACCCTCGCCGCCCTTTTCAAGGCTGTCGTCATCAAGCGAAAACATCGTGGTAAAGGCATCGCGATCGATGCCACCGAGATCCGATCTAATGTCTGACTCCGGCAAGATGCGTTCGATATCATCAAGAAGGGTATTCTGTTGTCGCTTGATGCGAATGAATTCCCGATCTTTTCCGCCGACATTGACCTCCGCACCTATGCGCATGGTCGGAAAGGGATGCAGAAAGCCATATTTGCTGGTCGTGCCGATACCGAAGATCAGATCCACGATCGCATCGAACGTCGTGGACTTTCCCGCCTCGTTCGGCCCATAGATGACATGAATGTCCGGCGATCCGACGGGACGGGAGCCGAAATCAATAATGCCGTCGGTAAATTTGCCATAGCGGACGAGGTCAAGCCGGTTTATCCGCATCTATTCCCCCTGACCACCGCGAAGCTGCGCAATTACGCTTGCCGAACCATCACCGGCAAAGCTAGCGAGGGTGTCTCGAAGCCCTTCCTCGCCTGCCCCGAAAATATGTCTCGCTTCTGCCGGAAGCTGGCCACGAAGCTCGTCAGCGATCGAAGCAAGCTCCTGCTGATAGCCTTCCGAATAGAGGACGTCCTCGTTGATTATCGCGGTCAATTCAGCAAGCGCACCGCTCGCGAAACTGGCACCTTCGCTTGGCGCAGTGCACGAGGTCTGCACTTTGTCGATCCAAACATTGCCGATAAACGACCCTCGCGTTTCTATGTCGGTGCGAAGAAGATCGAGGTCACGTCGGAGCCGCCAAGCAAGCTCGCTTTGCCCGTAAAGCTGAACTCGGGCGACGAGATGTTCCGCAGCAACGGTCGAATGCAGCCTCTCAAGGCGCATCGAAACCTGAGTGACAAGAGCCTTCCAATCTGATGCATCCGAGACATCGACCAGAAGGCGTTCGAACTGCGCGACGTTGGTTGGCCGCTCTTCGACGATGACCGAACGGTCATCCATGATCGTCACCAGGGAGGCTGATTTGGGGCCGTCCTCGTTAATGTCGCGCCCCTGTGGCATTCCCGGCATCACGATAACAGAACCGGCGTTCTCCACGACTGACCGCTTGTGGATATGACCCAGAGCCCAGTAACGAAAGCCGCTCTGCTGGAGGTCCCCAACGCTGCAGGGCGCGTAGAGGTCGTGCTTTTCCGATCCGCCAAGGCTCGTGTGCATGATCCCGATGTTGACCGCGTCAGCAACAGGGGAAGCGTAGTGACCAAGCAGGCTCTGGGGAGCGTGTGACTTCGCAAAGCTCAGGCCGTGGATGGCCACTGGAAAATGCCCAGCGTCGCGATCGATCGCTACAGCCTCTGCTGTCGCGCCAAAAACCTTGACGGTGTCCGGCATCACCAATTCTGTCGTGATCTTTGACAGCGCATCGTGATTGCCCCGGATAATGAATGTCCGAATGCCAGCCTCGTGAAGACGCCGCACCTGCTCGGCCAGAAATCGGGCTGTCTTCATCGACGTCTGGTCGCCATCGTAGAGATCTCCGGCGAGAATCAGCGCGTCGACCTGCTCTTCAAGGCAAAGATCTACAACTCTGGTGAAAGCTCGCCGCGTCGCCAGCCCAATAAGCTCCGATAGTTCCGGATTGCGCAGCGCAAGTGTTCTCAGAGGTGAGTCAAGATGGATGTCCGCAGTATGCAGGAAGCGATAGGCCAAATCAGTACCTCAAGCATTGAACTGGCTTCATATTTGATTGGAACGGCCAAGGCCACAACGAATTCCCCTTTTGTTCTATTGTCCACACGTTTCTAGCGTCAGTGACCGCTCATCGAGGCTGCCCATATCTCCGACAATGTTCTGATCTGCCATGTCCTGACAAAGCCGCCCGGGCAAATGATAACGGTGCAACAAGCGGCACCAGAACCAGTGTGGGCGACGTTCATCTCAGGTTCATTCAGGAGGTGTAAGCCTTTGCGTTATATAGTGAATGGAGCATGGGCTAACCGGCTCTAGCTCGATCCAAGCGGGTGCTGGAATCTCGCGCCAAGCATCTCCGGTGGCCTTTCATCAGGCAAGCCTACAACGGAATCCTTCCATCGTTCGTGTCATAGCGCCGGTGGAAGTTAATACTGCCAAGATCAACAATATCGGAGGCCATCACATGTTGCACAAACTGCTTCTGCCCGCCGCGGGCTCCCTCCTCGCAGCGTTCCTCATGTCGTCGCCAGCGCACGCCTTGAGCATGAAGGAATGCAGCACAAAATATCAGGCGGCAAAGGCCGACGGCTCCGCCAAGGATGTCAAGTGGAACGATTTCCGCGCCAAGTTCTGTGGGGCGGACGCCGCCGCCGACGATAAGGCCGACGAGGCGGATGTCGCCAAGACGACCGACAAAGAGCCGGAAAAACCGATGACGACGGCGCCGAAGAGCGTCAAGTTCCCGAAAGCGGTCGACAAAAAATACTCTAGTGAAACGCCGGGCAAGGGTCGTCTGCACACTTGCGTGGACGCATACCATTCAGCCAAGGATGCCGGCTCGCTCGGAGATTTGAAGTGGATCCAGAAAGGCGGCGGCTATTGGAGCCTCTGCAACACGAGCATCAAGGCTTCTGGCTGATCGAGCAATATCTTAGATCTTCAAAAAGGGCCGCCGCCGTTGGTGGCCCTTTGCCTTCTCTTTACCGGGAAAGGCCCGCGCAGCACTTTTTTGGCAGGCGACGCAGCTTCTCAATGCCGCATGCTGCATCGTGACCTGCCACTTCGAAGCTTTGCCAGAAACGATGATGTCCGCGAGTAGAGGGCGCCCTGCGGAGCGCGCGACACCGAAGGCAAAGGAACAAATCGAAGCAGCGGCGGCATAGATGCTTAGCGATCGTTTCTCATGACGGCACGAAGCGCGTCGTTGATGCGGTCCTGCCAACCCGGGCCATCCTGCTGAAAATAGACGAGCACATCGCTGTCGAGCTTAAGAGAGACCTGCTCCTTGACGGTTGGCAGCGCCGGTCGGTCGATGGCAGGTGCAGCGGCCGTTTTTTTGGCAGGCTTGAACAAAGCCTCGGCGGCATCAAGCGGATTGGCGGGGCGGCGTGGGCTTTTGGTCACGGCTTTCTCCAATGGTTCGCTATGTCCGCGACCACCCTGTCTTAATCGGGACCAGGTGGTTCGCCAGGCGATCGGTCTTTTCAAGCAGAGCCAAACCGACGAACTCTTGCTGTGGCATATCCGGCCCTGCCGGGCAATTCAATGTCCTCAAATGAACGCTATGGTGTCGGCAAAACGTCACATGCCATCAAAGGCACGGTTGCGAATGACTCGCCACAGAATGGTTTGTGCAAAGTTTGAGTTGACGGTTTTCGATGGCGAGGCGACACTTGCACCGCAGCAAGGTAGGAGGAAAAAGATGGACGAGCCAGACCGCTGGCGCGATATGGCAAGCGCACCGAAGGATGGGAGTCGGATTCTCGTCACGATCCGTCCGTCCGAACAGGGACCGGCAGAAGTTGATCTCGCCTATTGGTCAAATGGCGATCGTTTCGGTGCAGAAGGCTGGCGCGCCTCCGACTCCTCGCCCGGCCGCATCATCGAATATCCGGCGCCGGAACTGAAGTGTTGGATGCCCATGCCCTCTGCCAATCTCAATCGCACCTCGATGCCCTCCCCCTGGGAAGGCGATGACACCCAGCAGCTCGACGGGGCAGGGATTTAAGAACTGGCCCCCACGGTGAAGCGTACCCATCAACGGCTGCATGGGCGTCTTGGAGGGCGGCCTCGAGTGGGCAGCCCGAGCCGTGCAGAATACCTTCAAATGGGCGTCTTGAGGGTGGGCGGCTAGCCGGGCTCTGGCGGCGTGGTCGACACTGCCCCTCCCGTGCACGTAACGGAAGTCTTGGCGTTCGCCGCTGTGGCACCATCTTGGTGCCATGATCTACTTCACCAGCGATACCCATTTCGGTGATCCCCGCGTCCTCAGGATCGACCGCCGCCCCTTCCCGGACATGGCTGCTCACGACGTCGCATTGATCGACAACTGGAACGAGGTCGTGTGTGATGATGACGACGTCTGGCATCTTGGCGACTTCATGTCTTCGCGCGCTGGAGATTGCGACGAGCTCCTGTCACGACTCCACGGGCGAAAGCACCTCATTATTGGGAACAACGATCCTGCCACAACAACGCAAGCCGAAGGCTGGACCAGCGTCCAACACTATGCCGAAATTCGCACCGACCACCGTCTCTTGGTTCTCTGCCATTACGCGTTCCGGACGTGGAACCAGATGGGCAAGAAGTCGATCAACCTGCATGGCCATTCACATGGGCGGCTGAAGCCGCTCCCCCGGCAGCACGATGTCGGCGTCGATGCGCAGGGGCTCCGGCCCGTGACCCTGGAGGCTATATTGAACGAGAAAAACCGTCGGCCCTCTTCGCCGCAGGGTTTATAGGCATCTCGACTCACGTTAGTGCGCCCTTGGATGTCTTCCCAATGGGCCGCCAGACAACGCCATTGCCAAACACCGCTCTTCAACTGAATGCAAGATGAGATCGGACCCATTGATTAGGCACAGCCCCGCCGCCCCGTGACGGCCCGATGTCGATCGAGATCGATCCGGGTGCCGGCGGCATGGTTTCCGGTCCCTATTTCAGCTTTCCGGGCTACAATCTTGTCAATCGCCACAAATCGATCTCGCGTGGCGACTGGGTCGGCAACTTCTCCTGGTTGCGCCGAGATGGCGTCTTCGCCGATATACCGGGGGGCGGCTTTTCGACATGTCCTTCAGTAAGGTCGTGCCGCACCAATTCATGACTGGCTTCCGTCCCTGGGAGTTCCAAGGTCGGGTACATGCAGGGGTCGTCGTCGGCTGGGTTCACAACCCGGCCGCTTTCATCGTCGAAAAGCGGCTCGGACGGGGCAAACTGGTTGCGACGACATTCCGGCTGGATCAGGAAGCGCCGGACGTCGACCCACTTGCAGCCGCCCTTTACGATAGCCTCCTCTCACTCGCCGCACGACAGTGACGAAAGAACGAACGATGTGCGGATTCGGGCGCCATGACGAAAGGCCGAGACATCCTGCCCGAATGTGCTGTCGTCGTATCACGCGCGCCGAACGGATCGACGATCGAAAGCTCGCGCACCCGTCGCACAGCCATGTGCTTTTAGCGTCACCTTCTTATTGAGTTCACTCCATGCCAGTGCATGATCGCTATATGGTCCCGCTCCTCGGCAATCTGTACGGCTACAAGCGTGCGCGCTTGGCTCATGCCGAATAGGCCCCCGCATAGCGATAGGGAGTATCGACTGCCATCATCGTAACGATTGCACGGCGGTTTTCGCGGTTTTTTATGGCTAGAATGCCCCCAGACGTGTCGAAAAAAGGCAACGGTCCAACGATGAATTGAACAAAACCCTGGACGGCGCCTTATTGCTTTGAAGCTCCACAAGGGCCAGAACCATGAATGTCAGCCAAGCGATCGACGCGTTCGAACAGTGGCTCAGAACGTTCGTGCTGAGCGAATGGACGCTCTACCAATTCGCGGTCATCGCCCTCGGTTACCTTGCCGCCTCCTTGTTAGCATCCCGCACTGAACCTGCTTTGGAATCGAAAGCGAGGCGCATCAAAGGTAATCCGGACCTGTTGCGCGTCGTAATCGCCTTTATGCGCCGCTTGAAGTGGTTATTTCTTACGGCATGGTTATGGCTGGCAAGCGTCGTGCTGACCCAAAACACCTGGCCCTCGCAACGGTGGCTGGTTTCGACTGCCCTGACGCTGACTGCGGCATGGTTCATTATCTCCGTGCTGACCAAGATCATCCGCAATCCCACCTTGTCGCGTGTCGTCGCGATCTCCAGTTGGACTTACCTCGCTTTGTACGCACTCCGGCTTGATGCTCCGGTACTCTCCGCGCTCGATGGACCGGCTGTCAGTTTGGGGGCGGTGCGCTTTTCGCTCCTGCTTGTGCTAAAAGTCGTCGTCTTGGCCGCCGCGCTCATCTGGGTCGCGGTTCTCATCGGCAATGTGCTTTCCCATTGGGTGCAGAGGTCGGGGGACCTTTCGCCCTCGATCAAGGTCCTGATCAGCAAGTTCATAAAGATCGGCCTGATCATGGTCGCCGGCGTGATCGCCTTGTCCGCCACCGGCATCGACCTCACCGCATTGACCGTTTTTTCTGGCGCGGTTGGCGTCGGTATAGGGTTCGGCCTTCAAAAGGTCGTATCGAACTTCGTCTCCGGCATCATCATCCTCCTCGACAAGTCCATCAAGCCAGGTGACACGATCACGCTCGGCGACACCTTTGGGTCGATCCGCGATTTGCGCTCGAGGTTCGTCTCCGTCATCACCCGTGACGGCAAAGAATACCTCATCCCCAACGAGGACTTCATTTCCCAACAGGTCGTCAACTGGTCCTTTTCCAGTGATTACGTCAGGATCGATGTCGACTTCGGCACGGCTTATGACAGCGATCCGCATGAGGTTGTAAGGATTGCTATCGCAACCGCCTCAACGGTTGACCGCGTTGCGAATGAATACAAGGCACCGGTATGCTGGCTTACCTGTTTTGGCGCTTCCTCGCTCGACTTCCGGCTCCGCTTTTGGATATCCGATCCTGCAAACGGTCTGACGAATGTCAGGGGCCAAGTGCTGATGGCACTATGGGACGCCTTTAAACAAGCCGGCGTGTCCATCCCGTTCCCACATCGCGAAATCATCATGAGAACACCTGTTGAGATCAGGCAATCGCGCGGGGACTAAGAGTCGCATCAATGACCTCCCAGCCACTTTTCTGGGGGCCGCATGACGATGCAGCGGCAGTTGCTTCCTCGTCATCACTTCAAATGGTGCTGCTCGGCGTTACCAGGCTGCCAGCCTGGTCATGCCCGGCAAAAGCAATATTGCGGTAAAAAAATATATCCCACAGGGAACCAATGGGAGCCTCCCCCGTTTGCTTCAGTTATCGCTCCGCCTGATCAGGGGGATCAGCCGCAGGGCGTTCCGAAATGCTGCTTGCGCTGATTGTCGGGATAGGGACGGCCGCTTAAGAGCTAAAGGAATTCACGGTCGCTGATGTCAAATGTTGAGGAATTTCCGGGCGCCGGGCGGCGGCTCACCGAGTATGAGGCGTTGCTGGCCGCCGGCCCGGGCGTTCTTAATGCCATACCAGGGGCCGTTTATCTCTGCGATCATGAAGGTTGGCTAATACGCTATAATTCGGAGGCTGCCGAACTTTGGGGGAGATTTCCGCCCCTAAACGGGGCGCGTGAACGCTTCTGCGGATCGCATGCCCTTTTTCGCCCCGATGGCGCGGCGCTTGAACACGATGCCTGCCCGATGGCGGCGGCTGTTTTCAGGGGCACACCAACCCGCAACGCGGAGCTCGTCATCGAAAGACCGGATGGCTCCCGGTTCGTTGCTCTGGTTAATATTCGCGTTCTGAAGGATCAGCACGGGACGGTCCAGGGCGCGATCAGCTGTTTCCTGGACATTTCCGAACGTAAAGCGATGGAGGAAGATATCGGCCGCAAGGCTGACGATCTCGAGGACTTTTTCGAAAATAGCGCGATAGGCCTTCACATTGTCAGCGGCGACGGCATCATTCAGCGAGCCAACAAGGCCGAGCTTGCTCTTCTCGGCTATACCTCCGAGGAATATGTCGGCCGGCATATAGCTGAGTTTCACGCAGATGCGCCCGTTATTGGAGACATTCTTCAGAAACTTGCATGCGGCGACAAATTAGACCGTTATCCCGCGCGAATGCGCACGAAGGACGGGTCCATCAAACACGTGCTGATCACGTCCAACAGCCGCTTTCAAAATGACAAGTTCGTCAATACGCGCTGTTTCACGATGGATGTCACCGATCTTCACGAAGCCGAAAATGCAAGGCGCGACAGTGAGGAGCGCTTAGCCGCGACCTATGAGGCGGCCACGATAGGAATTGCCGAGGCCGACAGTGAAGGACGGCTCCTGCGCGTCAACGACGCTCTTTGCGTAATGCTGGGGCGCTCCCGCGAGCAACTGCTCAGCACGACCTTTTTCGACTATACGCACGAAGGCGATCGGGACGAGGACGCAACGCTTTATGCACGCCAGATCAGCGGCGAAATCGACAATTATGTTCTGCGTAAGCGGGCGGCAAGACCCGATGGAATGATGGTCTACCTCGATGTTTACAGTTCTTCAGTCCGGGACGCATCCGGTAGCTTTCGCTATGGCGTGCGCGTCCTGCACGATGTGACTGTCGCCAAGCAGATGGAGGATCAGATTCGCGAGAGCGAACAGCATATGCGCGATCTTCTCGAGGCGCTGCCGGCCGCCGTTTATACGACCGACGCAACAGGCAGGATAACCTTTTACAACAACGCAGCAGTCGAGATGTCGGGTCGCACACCTCAGGTCGGGGATATGTGGTGCGTCACATGGCGTCTCTACAATACCGATGGCACCCCCTTGCCGCACGACCAGTGCCCCATGGCAACCGCGCTTAAAGAAAATCGTCCGGTGCGGGGAGCGGAGGCGATCGCTGAGCGGCCGGACGGCAGGCGGGTGCCATTCATCCCCTATCCCACCCCGCTGCGTGACGCAGATGGCAAACTCATCGGCGCTATAAACATGTTGGTCGACATCACCGAGCGCAAACAGTCGGAAAACAGGCAAAGAATCCTGATCGACGAACTCAACCATCGGGTCAAGAACACGCTTGCCACTGTTCAGTCGCTCGCACGGCAAACGGCTCGATACGCTGAAAGCCTTGCGGATTATTCCGAGCGGTTCGAAGCAAGGCTCCTTGCTCTTTCGCGTGCTCATGATTTGCTGACCCGGCGGCAATGGGATACCGCCCCCTTGGATGCGCTTGCCCGCGAGGTTCTGATGCCTCTTATCGGTGACGTAACTCATCGAGTCCAGTTCGACGGAACTTCCGTCAACCTAGACTCACGCACCGCTTTGAGCCTGACAATGGCTTTGAATGAGCTCGCGACTAATGCCATCAAATATGGAGCGCTCTCGTCCCAGACGGGAAGGCTTTCAGTCATGTGGCGCGTGGAAGAGGAGCGCGGCCTTCAGCCGACCGTGGTCCTGGAATGGCGCGAGTACGGCGGCCCTCAGGTCACGCCGCCTACGCGCCGCGGGATCGGCAGCCGGCTGATGGAACGCTGCATTGAACGGGATCTCGGCGGCGAGTTTGATCTTGCTTTTGAGCCCAGCGGTGTGGTCTGCCGCATGTCGATACCTGCGGGAGTACTACAGGCATGACTGCATATTCCGGCATTAAAGTTCTCATCGTAGAAGACGAGGGTCTCGTGGCTCTTATGATCGAGGACATGCTTCAGGATCTTGGCTGCGAAGTCATCGCATCTGTCGCCCGAGTGTCCGAAGCCAGCGGAATCGCCGCCACCGCCGAAATCAACCTCGCGGTACTCGACATCAATCTGGCTGGACAACCGAGCTTTCCCGTTGCTGAAATCCTGCGCGACCGCGGGGTGCCCTTTATATTCAGCACCGGTTATGGGAGGGAGGGCCTCCCCCATCAGTTCACAGGATCTCCTGTGCTCGGAAAACCCTTCTCGGCGAGTGACCTTCAGCGGACGATGGCGAAAGCCCTTGATTGCCCTGCGATAGATTGATCGCCTGGGACGGAGGGGACGATGGCGAAGATGACGTCCTCCAGCGCCAATTCATCTCTCACCTGGCGCGCTATGACACGCTCTATTCCCGCCTCCGACGTCCGATTGTAGGTGAAACGCCCCTAGAAAGAGCGCCGACCTATTTTGTTTGATTTTGTCGATCGAGGACATCTCGGACACGGATAGCAAGATCCCCAAGTGAAAAAGGCTTCTGCAGGAGGTCAACGCCCTTGTCGAGCCGGCCGTGGTGCACGATGGCGTTGCGGGAGTAGCCCGCCGTAAACAGCGCCTTGACGAAGGGCTGGAGCTCCCTCGCTTTCGCGGCAACATCTGCGGCGCTCATGCCACCGGGCAATACCACGTCGGTGAAAATGAGGTCCACGGGCCGGTGCTCCGTTAGAACTTGCAGAGCCGTCGGACCGTCCCTGGCTTCCAGAACGCGATGGCCAAAGCTCCTTCAGCGACTCCACCGAATACATCAGGACGTCCGGATCATCTTCTACGACCAGGATGATCTCTCCGACCGCCGCTTCAGGCAGTGGAAGGCGTTCTCCTCGGTGCGACGGCGTCAAAATGGAAAAAGAACTCGGCACCTCCTCATGGAGGTTTTGGCCGAGGATCCGCGACCTGTTGGTCTCTGATGCCCATTCAACCTGTACGAAGGCCGGACTTAAGTCGGGCTGGCGACCTTATGATCCGCTCCTCATATTTATGTTGAGGTAACGCGAAGGTCCATTGGGGGGTGGCATAGGAGTAGGAAATGCAGTTCGGGTCCGACAACCACAACCATCAAGATTGCTGTTCGCAAGGCCATAGCGCGGCATCGACCATCGCAACGATATCAGCAGCCCTTTCCGCTGATCCCGATATCGATAGCAGTGCCATTGAGATGAGGGTGCTCGGCCCCATCGTTCTGCTCGAGGGCTACATATCAAAAATCACGGACCGAGAAAAAGCGATCGCGATTGCTGCGATGGTCGTGGGCCTCGAGAACGTCCAGGACCGGATGCTGAGCCGGCTCCCCCCGCGGTAGGAGCGGTATGCGTAGACAGTGGGACTAAGGTCCCGGAAGCCCCGGCCTGAAGTCCCATCCCCGGAACACTTCCTGCACTGGCCAGTTTTGGTCCCGCACTGAAACAGACCCTTGAAGGAGGAATATAAATGAAAACCGAGGTTGTAATAATCGCGGCTGGTATGCTGCTTGCATCGACATCTGCCTTTGCCCAGTCGTCAACAGTGACAGGCGCAGTAGGTGGTGCTGCGACAGGTGCAATCGTCGGCGGCCCCGTCGGTGCTGCTGTCGGGGGCATTGTGGGCGGCGTGGCAGGTAGCGTCATTGATCCGCCCCCGCAGAAAGTGGTGACCTATGTTCAACAGGCTCCTGCACCCAGCGAGCGGGTCGTGGTGAAGGAAAAGCTGGTCGTGGGGCAGCCCCTGCCGGAGACCGTGGTCGTGACGCCAATTCCCGATGATCCGAAGTACTCGTACGCGATCGTAAACGATCAGCGTGTGATCGTCGAACCTTCCTCCAGAAAGGTCATCCAGGTCATCCAGTAACAGACGGGCGGCTCCAACCGCCACCAACAACGAGGTACGCATGCACCGCATGAGATGCGGCCACCATGGTGTGCCCCAAACCTCGGAGTTTGATTATGAAAAGCAATCATCTCACAATGATGCTCGCCGCGCTGTCGCTGGGCGTATCGCCGCTTTCAACATTGCCGGCAGCAGCACAGCAGGACGCCCAGAAGAGTGGGCAGGCTCAATCCGGCTCGCAGCCGGAGGCGAAATCCGGCTCTAACGCCACCGGCACGGGCACCAACTGCACCCCAGACGCCTCGGGAGCCTGCCCACAAGGCAAGGATCAGTCGTCGCAGCAGCAATCCGGCCAGGGTTCGAATATGAAAAAGAGCACTGCGCAGCCTTCGAACGACAACACCTCGACGAGCGGGAGTGCCTCCGGCAAGTCTTCGACAGAAACCAAGTCCGGTGGCACGGACGCCAGTGGTGGCAGCACCACCACCGAACAGAAGGCCACCACCAAGTCCGGCGGCACGGAGGGCAATGGCTCGGACACGTCAGGCTCGAAGAGCAGCACGCAAAATGCCAAACCTGCAGAGGGAAGCGGCAACCCCAGCACCACGCAAAGCGGTGACGGGTCGAAGCAATCGACAGATCAGAACTCGTCGACGACCAACAAGAACACTAAGAACACGTCCACTGACAATCAGACTTCTAACGCCAAAACCAGCGTCAACATATCGGTCGAGCAACAGACCGAAATTCGAACGGTGGTGAAGGAAGTCCATGTTGCACCAGTGAAGGAAGTGGGCTTCACCGTCTCCGTCGGAACGAAAATCCCGAAGAAGATCCGGCTTGAACGGCTGCCGACACGCATTGTGAAGGTCGTTCCGCAGTACGAAGGCTACCGCTTTTTCATCCTTGCAGATGGACGAATAGTCATTGTCGATCCCGATGCCCTGACGATTGTCTACATCATCGAGGCCTAACCTTCGTTCCCGGCGGCGTCGTTGCGCCGCCGGCCGCAGGAGCTATCAAATGATCTATCATGAAGATAAACCATCCGGCGCGACCTTTCCCGTCGTGGTCATACTGATTGCTATTGTCGCGATTATCGGGAGTTTGGCACTGTCATCCGGCCGCCAAACTCCAGCGCGAGTTTGGGTTCCCCAGATTTCTGCAGTCCACTGATCTCATTTCATTTGCTCGTCACAGACACTGGCGTGGGTGAATTGCGAACGCCACCTGGGGATTGCTTTCGTCGAACCCTGATCTATTTCGTCCCTTTTGGGCCCACGCGCCGGATCTTCGTTAGAAGCTGCAGAGGTCGGCAACATCAACGCTGCCGACCACGCGAAGCGGTTGAGAGACAACCCGAATCCGGCTCTCGGTTTAAAATCTTGATGTGCTGCTGCGCGTAATCCCGCTACAGGCTTCTCCTCCGGATGGTCTTGTTGCCGCGGGGGCCGGTTTCCTGTGGCGTGTTCTTCACATTCTCGTCAAATAGGGCCCGCCATCGGGACAATCGATCACGAGACAAAGATCCGGCATCCACGGCCGACTGCACTGCGCAGCCAGGTTCGTGCTGATGGCTACAGTCCCGGAACCGACAATTTGGCGCCAGCTCCGTTATTTCTGAATATAGTGCCTCGATTCCATCGGCAGCGTCGCTCACCTGGAGGGTACGCATTCCAGGCGTATCGATGACCCATCCGCCCCCTGCCATTGGGTGAATTGAGCGTGCTGTTGTCGTATGGTTGCCCTTGGCATCATGCTCTCGAATGCCGCCGGTCTTTTGAGACTGGTCACCGCGTAGTCCTGCCAAAGCATTGACTAACGTCGATTTGCCCACCCCGGAGGAGCCGACAAGCGCGATCGTCTGTCCGGGCTGACACCAGGCTGCGAGAGCGGCCGCGGCATCTAGGGATCGCGCGTCCAGTACCACGACGGGCAGATCGCGTTGAAGCGCCGCTGCGTCGCGCCTATAGATGCTTACCTCTTCGGTGCTATCGGCTTTTGTGAGGACGATTACGGGCGTCGTTCCTGCCTGATTGGCGAGTGCGATGTAACGTTCCAATCTGGCGACGTTGAAATCCAAATTGCAGGACGTGACAATCAACAATGTATCGACATTGGAAGCACCGAGCTGGAAGGTAGCTCGGCCTTCGGTCCGGCGCTGCAGCAAAGTCCTGCGCTCCAGACGCCGGACCAACGCATGATCGCGCGGCTCGACCAACACCCAGTCGCCCACGGCGAACTCGCCGGTGTTGACTTGATGCGATATCTTCAGCTTCGCTAGACCCGTTGGCGAGACAATGCTCAGACGACTGCGATGAACCTCGGCAATGCGCCGTGGGATGAGATCGCTCTCCGCTAATGTAATCTGATCCGAGAAGAATTCAGACCATCCCTGCGATTTGAGGAATGCAGATTCACTTTCAAGGTTCAAAAACCAAGGAGTGGGTGCTGTGTCGCGTTCGATGAGCTATCTCCGTCCTGTGGAAACCGGCGGTCTCGGTTAGGCGGTAGTACCACATTTTTTCCGGCATTGTGCTGATCATGCGTAATCACCGGCAGCTTAGAAAAAGCTGCTTTTGGCGGCGATAGCTACCCTAGGCAAGGCTGGAATAATTGCTGACCGCCCCAGTTGACACCTAAAAGGGATGTTCATCAACGCTCTTTCGGCTTCCGCCTCGAGCGCGTGAGTCCTCCCTGCAACACTCCTAGTAGAAATCTCGCAAATAGCGTCAGAAACCAACTTCACCGTCGTCAAACGGATCCGACGCAGCCATTCTCGTGAGTGCACGTCACAAGGTGCCAAGGAGAACGAAATGCGGCAAGATCCTCAAATTATCCCAGAGAAACGGAGAAAGATCTCCGATCCCTATGACGTCGACTACTTTGCAAAGAAACATGGGATAAGCTCCAAGGACGCGTCGCGGATTATCAACCTGCATCGTTCCGATCGCGACTCGTCGGACCGGGCTGGATACCAATTGAAAAATACGCTGTGAGAAAGCGTTCGTGTTAATGCTCCTCGGCCCGGTGCCGTTCTGCTTTACCCTACCGATTTCGAGCGATGCCCAAAATCATTTCAAAGGACATTTATCACAAGGGCGGTACGGCGACCCTTAACCAAAGACGTCGAGCGCAAGCGGCGCCCATCTGCTCGGGTTATGAGGAGAGGTAAGCTGGAGCTCTGTTACGCGAAGCGCATCGCGGTTCTCGCGCGCGCCTTTGCGGCAACTTCGTCTCGATCGCGAGGAGGTTGAGAGGTCTCAAGCGAACCAAGCAACTCGTGGGCGCACCTCGCGATCGCATGGACCGCCTGCTCGAAGGCGGCTTCATTGCGTTTCGACGGCTTGGTGGCTCCGCTCAGCTTGCGAACGAATTGAAGCGCGGCGTCATGGATCTCCTCCTCCGTAGCTGGCGGATCGAAATTGAACAGAGGTTTGATATTTCGGCACATGACTTGCTCCTGGTCGTCTCCTCTCTTCCACCGAGAGAAGGATTGGTTCACATAAAGTAGTCGCTTGAGCCTGATTTACAAACGGACCACTTGGCCGCGGCCGCATCACGCACCGCGAGGCTAAAGCAGCGTCCTCATTTCGGCGTCGCCCTCGTTGGCTTTGGCGTTTTAGTGACCAGGTTGCCGAATATCAGGTTGGAATGACGATCAGGCCCCAAAGGGCTCCCCCTTCTCTGTCGGGCAGCACGCTAAGCCCGGCAGAAGGCTTTCGAAGCGCTGTCTGCCGGCTTTCTTCGATCTGCGCTATGCCAGCTTTACGACCTTGGTCAGGTGACGGGGAGAACCCGTATCGATCTGGCGAGCTTGAGCGGCGCGTTCACCGAGGACCTGCAGCGCTGGAAGGAGGACCAGACCCGCGAGCGAGAGATCGGCATCGACGGGGAACTCCACATCGCCTGGGCCGCCCAAGCCAATGACGACCGCACCCTTTTCTTTCAATTCGCTCACCAGCTTTATTTCCGCCTCTCTCTGGTCCGAGCTGTAGAGCATCACCACAGCCGTTTTTCCGTCGACGAGGCTGATCGGCCCATGACGGTATTCCAGAGGGTGGAAGGCTTGCGTCATGACCTGGCTCATTTCCATGAGCTTCAGCGCGCCTTCCAGGGCGATGCCGAACAGCGGACCTCCGCCGAGAAACACGAAGTGTGTTCTGTCTGCGATGATGCCGGGAAGCGCATTATCGAGAGCGCCGGCGAGCTTGCGGGCGGAGCCGACAACGGAGCCCGGCACATGCTGCCCGATCATCTGCAGCCCGAGGAGAACCATCAGGCTTGCCGAGACCGTCATGACGATACCTTCATCCGGATGGGTTTCGGCAGAAACCAGCCGATCGCAGTTTTTGGCAAGAGAGCTTTCCGGTTCGACGGTTAAAGCCGTGACGAATGCGCCAGCGGCGCGGCTCGCTGTCGCTGCAGCGACTGTCTCCGTCGTCTCACCACTCCGAGAAAGCGCCACCACATGCGTGTCACGCCACTCGGACCAGAATGCTGAGGGCCGGTTTACCCATTCGGCGCCAGGGACAGCAATCGCCTTTCGCCCGGCCATATTGGAATAGGCCGCAAGCGAGAGCGCGAGATTGAAGGAAGTGCCGCAGCCTACAAAGACAAGCAGCTTGGCGCTGTCAACAGCGAGGTTAACGCCAATGGCCTTTTCCCAATAGGGAAATTGCTCGAAAATAACCTTTTCGGTCGTATTCATGAAGTCTCCGATTATTTGACCGAACCAGCCAGCAGGCCGCTGACGAGGTAACGGTTGAGAAAAATAACGACGAGGGCGGGGATAACGATCGCAATCGAGCCGCTGGCCGTGATCAGCCCGTAATCGATGAAGTTCTTCGTCACGAATTCCGGGATGAGCACTGTCAAGGGCTTGGTCGCCTGCGGCGAAAAGATGAGCGGGACAAGGTACTGTCCCCAAGCCCCCAGGAAAGTCAGGATCGCCGCTGCCGTCAGCCCGGGTCCGGCGAGCGGCAGGACGATGTTGAAGAAGATGTAAAGCCTGCCTGCGCCATCGAGCTGCGCTGCTTCCTCCAGCGCGATCGGAAGAGCTTCGAAGACGCTCCGAAGCAGCCACAGCGAAAGCGGCAGGAATGCCGACACATAAATCAGCGCGATGCCGACATAGGTGTCGACGAGATGCAGCTTGATCATGATCTGGTAGAGCGGGATCAGCACCGCGTAAGCGGGAATGGCGAGCGTTGCAACGACGGCAACGAAAAGTGTTTTCCTGCCGGGGAACTCAAGCCGGGTGAAGGCGTATGCTCCGAGCGCCGATATTGCGACGCAGAACAGCGTGGCTGCAACCGACGTCACGATGCTGTTCAGCAAAGCTGCGCGAAACTGCTTGAAGACCTCCACTCCTCCGATCCGCGCAATGTTAATGCCGAGCAATCGCGAATAGTGATCCAGCGTAAAGTGCTGCGGAAAGAAGTTGATAGGCCGGACCGAAAAGTCTTCGCTCGGCGTGGCCGAGCTCGCAATGGTCCAGTAGATCGGCCCCAAAGACCAGATCAACAGCACGAGGACACCGACCCAGATCATCAGTCGATAGGCAAAATCAGCTTTCATCAGTCGAACCGTGTGTTGCGGTAGACGCGAAGGACATAGACGAGCGAGATCAGCAGAGAGACCAGCGTGATCACCACCGACAGCGCCATTCCGTAGGAGAAGCGGAGGTTCTGGAATGTTTCCAGGTAGATCTGGACCAGCACCGGCCTGGTTTCGAGGCTCGCACCTGCCAAGACCCAGGCTTCATCGAAGAGGTTGAAGGCGTTTACCGTTGCGTTCGTCATCGCGACCGCGATCGCACTGCGAACGAGCGGAAGTGTCACCCATGCGAACATCTGAATGCGCGTGGCGCCATCGATCCGAGCGGCCTCGTAGAGATGCTTGGGTATGCTCTGCATGGCGGCGAGAACAATAACGATCGTCAGCGGCATCATTCGCCAGACGTGTACGATCGTCACGGCGACAATTGCGCTGGGGCGATCGTTGAACCAGACATGATTTTCAAATGCGAGCCCGAGCGCAGAAAGAATACCATTCAACAGACCCGCACCCGGTTGATAAATCCAAAGCCAAATGACCGAGTTCACGACACCAGGCAGCGCCCAGGGCAGGATCACTGCCGCCAGAACCCACTGGCGCCCGACCTTGATCTGATTGATGAGCGCGGCCGCAAGAACGCCGAACACCGTTTCTGCGATGACGGCGAGAACGACGTACATGATTGTGTTGCTCCAGGCCGTCGCGAGCTGGCCGTCGGAGAGCATCCGGCTGTAATTTTCGAGTCCGACAAAGGGGGTGCCAGCCTGCATGGGATTGACCCTGTGCAGGCTGTCCCAGACCGTTCGCCCCATCGGGTAAAAGACCAGCGCCGCCATCGTGATGACGATCGGTGAGACCAGCAGAAGCCCAAGCGTGGTATCGGCATTGAAGCCGACACCACGCTTGCTCGGCAAAATCTCGGACGCCAAGGCAGTCATTGTGCCATCGCCTGCTTGGCAGCCGCCGCGACCGCCTCCATCGCTTGATCGACGCTCATCTGGCTTTTTGCCGCACTGTTGATCGCCGTATTCACACCACTCGAGAACTGGGGGTACCAGGGCGGCGTGCCTTGCGGGAAAAGAGGCTCGACGGTTTTGGACTGCGCCACCAGAACATCGCCGCTATTCAGCTTGCCGGCGTCGTTCAGCTCGGAGAGGGCGGAAGTGCGGGTTGGCAGAAAGCCGTTTGCGGCATTCTTCTTTTGATAGTCCCGGCTCGTAAACCACTTCACGAAGGCGATCGCCGCCTCCTTGTTCGGAGAGACGTTTGGTATGGCAAGGGCTTCGGGAAGACCGAAGCTGCGCGTTTCGCCGCTCGCGGTCGGCACCAGGATGGCCTCTACCTGGCCGGCGACCTTCGACTGCTTGGGATCATTCATCTGCCCGAGACGTCCGGGCTCGCCAGAGATCATGATACTGGTGATGCCCTGCCCGAACATGCTTTCGTTGATCTGGCTGTCCTTGAGGCCGGTGGATGCCGGATCGACAAGCCCCTCCTTAAGAAGCATGAGCTCGAAAGCCAGCGCCTTATAACCAGCCGAGTCCGGAGATGTGAAGAGCGGTTTGAAGTCCTTGTCGAATAGCTCGCCGCCAAAGGCCTTCGTCAAGAGATACCAGCTCGTCGAGGCACCCTCCGTTGCCGAAAGCGGCAGGCCGATCGGGTACTGGGCGATGCCCTTTTCCTTGATTTTCTTGGCGGCCGCAACGAGATCGTCCAGCGTATTGGGCATTTGCGATACACCGGCATCGGCAAAATGCTTCTTGTTGACCAGCATGACTCGGAAGTCGTTCGTATAGGGAATACCGAGAAGCTTCCCATCGACGGTGAAGATCTTCGCCACGCCGATATCCTTGACGGTGTCGGCATCGATCACATCATTCAGCGGCAAGAACCAGCCCGCGGCACTGAATTGCCCGGTCCATGACCAGTCGAATTCGGTGACGTCGGCCGGCGCGGTGCCCGCGACCAGGGCCGTCACCAGCTTAGGCCGGATATCGTCCCAGGAGAGCGTCTGCAGGTCGACATGAATGCCAGTCTCTGCTTCGAAGTCTGTCGCGATGGTCGGACCCTGGGGCGACGGCATCAAGACCGTGATCGACTGGCCGGCGAGCGGCTTTGCGTCGTCAGCCAAAGCGGGCATGGCAATGGCCAAGGCCGCTGTACCAATTAGTCGCAAGACGAATTTGTGCATGTTCCCATCCTTCGTTGTTCTTGATGCTCCGTTTAAGTCGCCTGCGCGCCAATGCTCTGGGCAGTGACCGCGATTTGCCCGACCCAGCTCTCACTCAAGGGCCAGTCGAGAAGTTGGGCAGCGGCCAGAAGCGCGCCACCAATGGGGGAAAGTCTCGGTGGCGCCGGAGGCTTGCCAATTTCCCGCTCAAGCGCCTCCAAAAGGAGCCGGCTGGAAAAGCTGCCGCCTGCATAGGTCCAATCGGCATTGGCGTCGCAATGCCGGGAGATCGCACGGTAGTGCTTTGAGAGTTCATCGGCTGCCTGCTCCAGCAACCCGATGGCCCCCTCGTCGCCATCACACGCGACCCGATCCACGAGAGCTGAAATCGCTGCTATTTCCGCTCTTGGGTTTGAGAGCGAGCTCACCCAGTCGCCAAGCCCGTTCATGGGATCGGCGGGATCGATGCGGAGCTGGTCGAATAAAGCCGTCGACAGAGCAGTCGCGCGAGCCCGCCCGTCCAGGCTTTGACTGATGAGGTTGAGCGCCCTCCGCCCAATCCAGTGGCTGCTTCCTTCGTCGCCGATCAGATCGCCCCAGCCGCCGGTGCGGGCCGAACGACCGCTATCGTTGCGTGCCCACGCCATCGAACCCGTACCGGAGAGAATGAGTATCCCAGGGTTTCCGCCAAAAGCGCCAAGATGTGCCGCATCGACGTCGTTGAGAACCTGGCTTAGTGCGGTCGGAAAGGCGCGTTGAATTGCATCGCGTTGCAAGGCGGATAGGCGTGCGACCTCGCCATAGGCTGGAAGCCCCGCGGCGACCGCCATCAACTTTGGTTCATTGCAGAAAGGAAGCAGATGCTGCTCCAGCTCTTCCAGCCAGTTCGGATTGTCCATCGGATTGACGCCGCGGCCGCGGGAGCTGCGCAAGATGCGGCCACTCCGATCTGCGAGGGCGACCAAAACCTTGCTTCCACCACCGTCAATGCCGAGGATCAGCTCGTCGCTCATTATTTGCCCCGCAGCTCCGCAATCGTGGCCTCGACGCCGAAACTGGCCAGTTCCTCGCGCCAATGGCGAGGAAGTGCGGAATCGGTAATGACCTTTGCAGTGTTGAGCGGCGCGACCTTGTAGGTCGCCATCGTTCCGAACTTCGATGAGTCGGCCAGGACGAAGCGATTTGCCGATCGAGCCAGCATACGTCGATTGAGGCTGGCTTCGGCGCTATCGACGCTATAGATGGCGCCGTCGGGACTGATGGCGCTTGCGCCAAGAAAGAGCTGGTCGAACCAGATCGTCTCGATCATCGCTTCTGCCTGTGGCCCGACCAATGATGCGTTTTCGCTGCGTAGCTGGCCGCCGAGAAGCACCACGTCGAGGTTCGGAATGTTGAGGAACTCCTGCGCCACCGTCAGGCCGTTTGTAAATATCCTGAGCGGGATCGGGTTGATCCTGATGAGGCGTGCGAGCTGCAGGACGGTGGTGCCCGCATCGAGGAAAATTGCCGCGCGCGGATGCAGCAAATCATAGGCAGCAGTCGCAATGGCGCGCTTGGCCGATAGATGACGCTTTTCGCGCTCCTGAAAGGCAACCTCGACCGAGGACCCGTCAGCAATGCGGGCTCCGCCGTGCACACGATCGATTGCCCCCTCCTGCTCAAGAATCTGTAGGTCTCTGCGTACAGTGGCAAGCGATGCCCCGATCGTGTCGGCAAGTGCCTGGATAGTGGAAAAGCCGTTCGCGTAAAGATGGCTGCGGATAGCATCCAAACGGTCGACCTTCACTCCGCCTGCCTGATTCACCGGAAGCTCCTGCGAGAATATTTGCGATACCGATCACATTTTCTACCCTATGCAATCAGAGTCAATCATAATCTTGATGTTTTTTGATTTTATCGTTGCAACTGGTCAAAGTATCCCGTGGTCCCCCTGGCCCCCGAAAAGGATCCCAGAGACGGTTTGTCAGTGGCATCGCGCGAGAGCGCTGAACGCGCTCTGCGTTTTCAACCGCTTCCGACGCGAGGTCAGAATGTCTGATGGAGTGCGTCGCCGGTTGACGTATGGCCAAGCAATTTTAGCCGGGCGCTAGGCTCTATTGCGAAGCTCTTGGAGAGTCGGCGCGCATCGATAAGCCCTGAGCCGGCACTTCGGGATGACGCCAGGAGCTCTGGACGGCCGGGTTTGATGTCAGGTGACTGGCGCCGCCGCAGGCGCGCGGCGACGCTCAGTGACGTAGTTACAATTCGATCCACGGAGGGTTGTCTGCCCTTAGCGAATATGCGGATCCCTATCGTGTCGCGAACGGAATAGGGCTGCGCCGTCGATCTCTGGCGCCAGTAGATCATGTTTCTCAGCACAGGCGACAAACAATCCGCGGGCGGTTTCCGCTTCGATCTCGCCCCGCAGAGCCGCCGCACACGCTTTCAATGCAATGGCATGCCCATTGTCCCTGAGCGATGCCGGCCACTCGACCAGATGACGGTATGCGTCCATTACCGAACGAACCTTGGCCGGAAAACCAAGTCCGACCAGAATAGAAACAGGCTTTTCGAACATGTCGGGTTTCATCTTTCTCTCCCTTCCAACCCGTACGTTCCAGGGCGCCGTCGCGACGGCGCCCTTTGACGTATTCAACTCATGCGACCTTTCGGGCTTCGATTTGTGCCGGCGATGACGATGCCAGAGCGTTTTGGATGTCAATCTTTCGCGGTTTCAATGCCTCGGGGACTTCGCGAACAAGATCGATAGACAAAAGGCCATTGCTGAGATCGGCTCCATTCACACGTACATGATCGGCAAGTTCGAACCGGTGCTCGAACGGCCGACCGGCGATCCCACGATGCAGATAGCCTTCCGCAGAGGCTTCCTGCTTCTTCCCGGCCACGGTGAGAAGGTTGGATTGGAAGGTGATGTCGAGATCGGCTTGGGCGAAACCGGCTACCGCAATCGAGATCCGGTAGTTGTCGTCACCTGTCTTGACGATGTCATAGGGTGGCCAATCGCTGAGTGAGCGCGCGCGCTGAGCATTTTCAAGAAGATTGAAAACCCGGTCAAAGCCAATGCTCGAACGGAACAGGGGTGCATAGTCGTAAGATGTTGCCATAGCCATATCCTCCTTGAAGCAACATGGGTACAGAAGTGCTGGAAACATGCGCTTCCAGCAAGGCCAGCCCTGTCGTTAGCCGCTGGCGGCATTTTATTTGGTTTAGGGGATTCAAGTTTCAAGCAGGTCGTTGCGAAAAATTTTCAGTCGGGCAGCAAGTCGCGTAAGCCAACTGAACAAGCTCGTCGTCGGCGGGTTTCCAGGGCGTCTTTCTAGACAGTGGTCTTGTCGTTTTAAACTGCCTTGTCGATTGGCGTCATTGACGAAGAGGGGCTCCGGGCCTGCTGAATTCGGGCAGTGCGTTTCGTGGGAACCCCTGGTCAGCTAAACTCGTTAGAAGCCGTCGGCAAAGACTCGCTTCTCTGATAGTTTTCCCTGCCGGCGCGTTCGATCGGCGTTCTCCTTCAAACTGCGAGCCTTTCGGTGGCCCACCCGCACCTTCGATCAGAAGATCCCGAGCTGGAACGCGCAACCCGCAGCGGGTTGCCCTCGCTTGTCCTTGCCGCTTTAGGCGTTGTCTACGGTGATATCGGCACGAGCCCGCTCTATGCGTTCCGCGAAGCCCTCCGTGCAACGGCCGGGACCGGCTCGCACCGAGACAATGTACTCGGCATTCTCTCCCTCATCGTATGGGCGCTGACGATCGTCGTGACCGTCAAATACGTGACCTTCGTCCTAAAGGCGGACAATCGCGGAGAGGGCGGCACGCTCTCTCTCATGACACTCGCGCGCGATAGCCTCATTGGCAGACCTGTCTGGGTCCTCGTCCTCGGTGTCGCCGGTGCATCGCTCTTCCTTGGCGACGCGATTATCACTCCGGCTATCTCGGTTCTCTCGGCTGTCGAAGGTATTCAGGTCGTCGCACCCGGACTTTCAGCCTGGATCGTCCCGTTCACGTTAACAATCATAGCGCTTCTCTTCTTCGTCCAGCGTTTCGGGACTGGAGGCGTTGCCGCCGTGTTTGGCCCAGTCATGGCGCTATGGTTCCTGGTGCTGGGCGTTAGTGGGGCGATCCATATTCTCGACGACCCGGCAGTTCTCTGGGCTGTCGATCCGACCCATGCGCTTCGCTATGCGGCAAGCAACGCCGGCACGACGATCACCGTGCTTGGCGCAGTCTTTCTCGCAGTGACGGGAGCCGAAGCGCTCTATGTCGACCTCGGCCACTTTGGACGCAAACCAATCGTTGCTGCCTGGTTCATCCTGGTCTTCCCCTGCCTTCTGCTAAACTATTTCGGACAGGGCGCATTCGTGCTTTCAAATCCGGAGATGGCTACCCACCCATTCTTCGGCATGCATCCGGACTGGGCAAAAATCCCAATTGTCTGCCTTGCAACTGCGGCAACCGTGATTGCAAGCCAGGCGGTCATTTCGGGAGCCTACTCCCTCGTGCGTCAGGCCATGCACCTGAACTTGCTGCCGCGGCTCCAGATTCTGCACACTTCTGAAACGCATTCCGGGCAGATCTTCATGCCTCAGGTGAATTCCTTCCTCTTCATCTTCGTGGTCGCTTTGGTGCTCCACTTCCGCAATTCCAGCGGGCTTTCCGCCGCCTACGGCATCGCCGTCACCGGGGAGATGCTGATTACATCTGTGCTTCTCTACGTCGTCATGCTGCGGATCTGGAACTGGAGGACGGCCGCCGCGGCAGCTGTCGTGGTGCCGCTCTTTCTCATCGACGCTGGCTTCTTGGCGGCAAACGTCGCTAAATTTGCTGACGGGGGCTGGGTGCCGGTTGCCGTCGCCTGCACGATGGGCCTGATCATGCATACTTGGATGTCCGGGCGACGTCTGCTTACCGCCCGCACTAAAACCGAGGAAATCCCCTTGTCGTCAATCATTGACAAGCTGGCAAAGAAGAAGCCGCTGACAGTTCCAGGCACGGCCATCTTCTTGGCGAGTGACGTCGAGGGCGCGCCGACAGCGCTCCTGCACAGCCTCAAGCATTACAAGGTTCTGCATGAGCAGAATGTCATCCTCAGCGTCGTGACGGCGACGACGCCCTTCGTCCCGGATGAAGAAAAGATTTTCCTGGCGAGCTTCAACCCATTGTTTTCTCGACTGGTCATTACCTTCGGCTATATGGAGACGCCGAACATTCCCCGCGCGCTCGCGCTCGTGCGCAAGCTCGGGCTGAAGTTCGATATCATGTCGACGTCCTTTTTCCTGTCTCGCCGAACGATCCTGCCGTCGAAGAAGGGAGGGATGCCCTTCTGGCAGGACAGACTGTTTATCGTCCTTGCCCAGAACGCCGGCAATGCGACGGACTACTTCGGGCTTCCCAGCGGCCGTGTCGTCGAGCTTGGCCTTCAGACGGTTCTTTAACCCTGATGGGCGCCCACAACCGTCCTGGACGAGTGCGCGACCGCCTCGCGGCCCCGGTTCGTTTCGCTACTGTGTCACACGAAGGACCGCTGAACCCGTTGTCAATCGACCTTCAATATCCCGATGAGCCTCGACGATGTCGTCGAATGGATAAATGCGCGTAGGGTCGACCCTCAGAACACCCGATTTGATGGCCGCAAACAGATCGGCGGCGGCCTCAGCGGTCTCGGCAGGCGTCGAAACCTAATGCTGCAGCATTGGCCATGTGAGATGCAGCCCGCGCGGACCAAGTTCGTAGGGGTCAATCGGGGTGATCTCGCCGGACGCCTTACCGAACTGGACTACGGTGCCACGAAGTTTGCGTATGGCGAGCGAACCACGGAATGTAGACAATTGAGCGGCGAGTTGACGGGGTATCGAGAGCTTTTTATTTTTCAGCAGCGGCGAAAGCGTGCGGCATCAGGAACGCAGCAAGCTCCGTTATAACATTCGTCAGATCCCCCGACTGTTCGCAAAGCCTTCGACGAAGCGGCAACGTCCGTTAATTTTTCCCATCATACCAAAGGCATAGGTGTACTTACATAAACTATCGCCTGAGGATTTGTGTCGTTATTAACAACCTCGATAAAGCCCTCCGTTTGGACAAGCAGCGCCTTTACATGTATCGACCGCTGACGCCGTGAACCACCTGCCAAACCTCACTGAAAATTCCGGCTCTTCACTTTGAGCGTGTCAATGTGGAGGTCGGGAATGTAAATGTCGCGTGTCTTTATCGCGGCACGATCCCGGGAATCCGCACTGCCTGGCGAGCCTTGGGCGAACTCGTCGCCGCGACCGGTCGGAAGCTTGAACGTCTCGTCACGATCGGCAAGTCCCGAGAGATCAGCTGAGAGATCGAAGAGCTGTTGCGCAATGAGGTGGACGACGTCCCCTTCCCTCTGGATCCGACCGTTGATCGCCATCATGCTGGATCCGATCACGACGCGGCGCCGGCGTTCGAACAGTTTCGGCCAAACGACAACGTTTGCCGGACCGGTCTCGTCCTCGATCGTCAGAAACATGACACCCTTGGCTGACCCTGGCTTCTGTCGTACGAGAACCAGTCCCGCTGTCATCAGCCAGCGGCCGTCACGAGCTGTCATCGCCTCCTCGCAGGTGACAATGTTGCGCGCGGCGAGATCCTTGCGCAAGAAAGCGATCGGATGCCGGCGCAAGGTCAATCCGGTGTGGCTGTAGTCCTGGATGACATTGTGGCCGTCGGTCATCTGCCGGAGCTCGACCTGCGGCTCTTGCTGTTCGGCGATTGTCTTACTCTCCCGCTTGGCCGCTGCCGCGAACAAGGGCAAAGGCTCGTCCCTCAGCGCCTTGATGGCCCATAACGCATCGCGTCGCTGCAGATTGAGCGAGGCGAGAAACGCATCGGCTTCGGCCAGTTCGACCAACGAGGCCGCCGGCACGCCAGAGCGCCGCCACATATCATCAACACTGTCGAAGGGATGGTCGGCGCGCGCGGCAACGATCCGCGCCGCATCAGTTGCCGCCAAACCCCGGACCAGGCGCAGGCCCAACCGAACCGCATAACAATCGCTGCCCTCGATCGGTTCCATCGTGCAGTCCCATCTTGAGCGGTTGACGCAGACAGGCCGGATTGCGACGCCGTGGTTCTTGGCGTCACCAACGATCTGGGCGACCGCATAAAAGCCCATCGGCTGGCTGTTGATCAGGGCGGCGCAGAACACGTCGGGGTAATGGCATTTGACGAAGCTCGAGGCATAGGCGACGAGCGCAAAGCTCGCGGCGTGGCTTTCCGGAAAACCATAGGAGCCGAAGCCTTCGAGCTGCGAGAAGGTCTTCTCTGCAAATTCGGGCGAGTACCCATTTCTGACCATCCCGGAAACCAACTTGTCCTTGAATTTAGAAACCCCGCCGGTGAACTTGAAGGTGGCCATCGACTTGCGCAGTTGGTCGGCCTCCCCGCCAGTGAAGCCGGCACAGACCATTGCGACCTTCATGGCGCTTTCCTGGAAAAGCGGGACACCAAGCGTTTTGCCGAGCACCGCCTCCAGTTCCGGCGTCGGGTAATCGACGGGTTCCTTGCCTTCGCGTCGACGCAGATAGGGATGCACCATGTCGCCCTGGATCGGCCCCGGCCGGACGATCGCCACCTGGATGACAAGATCGTAGAACGTTCGAGGCTTCATCCGAGGCAGCATTGCCATCTGGGCACGGCTTTCAATCTGGAAAGTGCCGAGCGTGTCCGCCTTGCGGATCATCGCGTAGGTGGCCGGATCTTCCTGCTTGATGTTTGCAAGATCAAGATCGTCATCCTTATGCTCTTTGATAAGGGCAAAGGCCTTGCTCATGCAGGTCAGCATTCCAAGTGCCAGAACGTCGACCTTCATGAATTTCAACGCCTCGACGTCATCCTTATCCCATTCGATCACCTGCCGATCGGCCATCGAGGCGGGTTCAATCGGCACCAGATCGTCTAGCCGGTCATGGGTCAGCACGAAACCTCCGGGATGCTGCCCGAGGTGCCTCGGCGCACCCATCAATTGCTGCGCAAGCTGCAGCGTCAGCGCCAGGCGGCGGTCATCGGGATTGAGGTTGAGCTCGCGAAGGTTTCGTTCTCCGACCATCTCGGCCGACCAGGACCACATGCCCGATGACAGAGCCTTGATTATATCCTCCGGCATACCGAGCGCCTTGCCGACGTCGCGGATCGCGCCCTTGGCGCGATAGCGAGTGACCGTGGCGCAAAGTGCCGCCTTCTGATGCGTGTAGGTCCTGTAGATCCATTGGATGACCTCCTCCCTCCGCTCGTGCTCGAAATCGACGTCTATGTCGGGCGGCTCGTCGCGTTCCTGGGAAACGAAACGCTCGAACAGAAGGTCGTTGGTCTCGGGATCGATGGATGTGATGCCGAGGATATAGCAGACGGCGGAGTTGGCAGCCGATCCGCGTCCCTGGCAAAGGATCCCCCGTGATCGGGCAAAGCGGACGATCGAAAAGACCGTCAGGAAATAGGGCGCGTATTTCATTGCCAGGATGAGGTCGAGCTCGTGCCGAACAATCTTCAGGACTTTTGGCGGCAGGCCCTCCGGGTAGCGCTGCGGCACACACTCCCAGACATAGTGCTCGAGGGAGGCCTGCGCGTCCCTGCCTGGTACGATTGCCTCCTCCGGGTACTGATAGGTAAGTTCCTCGAGTGAGAATTTGCAGCGCTCGACGATCTCCATCGTTCGGGCCAGTGCTTCTGGATAGCGCGGAAACAGTCGCTGCATTTCCTCCGGTGGTTTCAGGTAACGGTCCGCATGGCGTTCCCGCTCGAAGCCGACATCGTCGATCGTGGTGCGGTTCCGAATGCAGGTGACGACGTCCTGCAACTGTCGGCGCGACGGTTCATGGAAGAGCACGTCATTCGTCACAACCGTCTTGACCCTGAAACGATGCGCCATGTCCGACAGCTCATGCAGCCGCATCTGGTCGTTCGGCCGCCTGCGAAGCGACAAGGCGATGTAGGCGTGGCGCTGGAAAATCTCCGCCATTTTCCGCAGCTGTAGCGCGCAGGTCTCGTCGGGCAGATCCGGCACGAGGACGCCGATCAGGCCTTCGGCATAAAGCGCCACGTCCTCGAGAGCGAGGATGCAATTGGCCTTGCCTCCCCTGCTCTTGCCGAGCGTCAATAGCCGGGTCAGCCGCGAATAGGAGGCACGGTCGGTGGGGTAGACGAGGATCGACATGCCGTCCGCCAGATCGAGGCGGCAGCCGACCACCAGGCGAAGGCCAGTTGTCCGTGAGGCTTCCAATGCGCGGACGATGCCGGAGAGCGAGTTACGATCGACGATGCCGAGCGCCTCGATGCCGAGGAGTTTTGCCATGGCAAACAGCTCCTCCGCCGACGAGGCGCCGCGCAGGAAGGAAAAATGGGTGGTGACCTGAAGCTCGGCGTAGCTCATGCGAAGATACCATGCAGAAACCACCTGTGGGAGCCGGTCGCCGCATCGACGCCGTCACCCGACCGGAAGATCCAGAAGCGCTCGCCGGCCTCATCCTCGACCACGAAATAGTCGCGCACAGCGTCGAACTCCGAGCTTCTCGTCCACCACTCGCCAAAAATTCGCTCGGGCCCATCGGCACGCTTCACCCGGCGGCGCTTACCGCGCCAGGTGATCGATACCGGCGGATGGTCGGGCAGAAGCGCGATCACCACGATTGGCTCCGGCCGGGCGAGAAGCCGGATCGGGCGCGGCCAGTGCAAGGCCCACGACGTGCCGGTTGCTTCGGCAACAGCGCTGACACGCTGGACGCTGCGTTCCGGCACATCGCTTGCGACTGGCGCCATGCGATAAACCCGTTGTCCGCGATTGCCGATAACGTCGATCAGCGGCGCGATATCGACGACCTCCTCCTCGACCAGGGAGGACGCTTTTTGCGTTTCGGCGAGCGGCTCGGTCATCACGGCGACGAGCGAGAGTTTCTCGATCCCAAAACCCGGCTCGATCTTCTCGATCCGATCGTGCAAGAGCTTCGTTAGCCAAGCCACATCGCGGGCGGGCCTGGCTGTGCCGGCACGGATCGCCTGCAGGGTGTTATCGACGTTGTGAACGAGGAGATCGGCGCGTCGGACGCCAAGGCCCTTCTTTTGAAGCGCGTCGCACAGCTGTACCACCAGCCGAGAGACATATTTGGCAATGGTCTCAGCCGCGCCGATCGGCTCGGCGAAGGCGCGGCTGACCTCGACGACGTCCATCGGCCGGATCGGCTCGATCGGCTCCGGCAGCCGCCCATGGATCTGGTCGAGGCGGCGACCGATCTCCGGGCCGAAGCGAAGCGCAAGTGGCGCCCGCGGCGTCGCCGACAGTTCACCCACCGTCTGAAACCCGAGCGTCCGCAGGCTGGTGACGATTTCCGCTGGCAAGCGCAATGATGCGATCGGCAGACGCTCGACGAAGAGTGAGGCCTCGCCGCACGGCACGATCACGACGCCGCGATTGCTTACCGGTGACAATGCATGGGCAGCGCCCCTGCTATCGGCGATAGCAACACGCGCGGTAAGTCCCTTGGAATGGAAGCGATTGACGATCCCCGATAGCATCAGTTGCTCGCCGCCCTGCAGGTGATCGGCACCTTCGGTGTTCATGACAATGCCGTCGGGTGCGTCCATCGCCACAATGGGCGAATATTGCGTCAGCGCCCAAAGCGTCAAGCGTTCGAGGGCGGCAGCATCCGCGATCGGATCGGCGTCGACCATCTGCAGACCTTGGACGATGGCTTGCGCCTTCGCCGCCGGCATGCCGGTATGAATTCCGGCCAATCTGGCTTTGGCGTCGGCGGCGGCGATCCAGCGTTTGGAACCACTCTTTGCGACGACCACAAGCGGCCGCTCAGCCGAAAGCTCTCCGGTTCCATCCGCCCGCCTGATCCTCTCGATCGCGAGATCCGGAAGATAAATGGATACGACCCGTGGCATCGCACGCTCCTACGATAAACTCTGCGCACTCACCCGCTTTCACCCGCATCAGTTCCAGAAGCCAGCGCGGCCGCCCGACTCCTGGAACCGGAAGCTCTTCCGACGGCAGCACGCTGACGCGCCACCTGGACGTCGATGCTGTCGGCTGCCCGAAATCTGAAGCCTCCATCTGCCGCCGCCATCGACGAACAGCAAAACCGATCGTGCCGGTCTTTTCGGCCGCCAGTTGCAAGCGTCGCGACGCCGTCATCGGTAGTCGGACGATCTCGCCGACCACGGCGCCCAGGCCGCCGTAGCCAAGACCCTCCTCCATCGTCGCAAGAATTTCCTCTTCCCTGTCGGCTTCGGCAAAGACAACACGATCTGGGTGAGGGCCCGCTTGTGCCAGCGCGGGAAAGAAAAGGTCGGGACGCGTCATGCACCAAAGGATCGGCCCCTTCGTCCGCGCCACGATCCCGGCAACGCAAAGGGCCGCGGCCGCCCCGTCGATCGTCCCTGATCCACCGCCAGCAAATTCGTGAAGCGCACCATAGGCGAGGCCGCCGCCCGGAAGGACCGCATCTATCTCGGGGATCCCGAAGGCAAGACAGCCGGCCTTTTTTGCCGCGCTGCCTTCAAGCGAGGCAATGCGGTCGCGCAGATCGGAGATCACCCTGTTGCGGGCAGCAGTCATCGTTCACGGGCCCCTTTCAGGTCGTGTTTCTAGAGCCGACATCATGTCGTTCAAATGCAGATGTTCTTTATCTGTTCCGTAATGATGAAAGAGTCAATCAACCCGAAATAGGAATTTTATCCGTTTATTTTAGGAAGTCGGCAGATTCGCTTGCGGAATCAAGGATGTCGGCAACCTGCAGTGCTGGTCGATCCTGCCAGAATATTTCTGGGCCTGTGCCTACCGCTGCCGGTTGGCACACGACTTCGGTCGGCAGCGATGGCAGTAATATTCACCTGGGACAGTCGCCAATCTCGGCGTTGCCAACCGGGCCGCCGCCGTTCTCGTCTGCACGCTGCGCGGCGATTGACGGCGCATCCGGTCTTGATCTTTGCTAATCAAAAAATCATTTGAATGCTATCTATTTTGATGCTATCTAAATCGCTATGGAATCACCTCCCTCTCTTGAGCGGGTCTTCACCGCGAAACTCCTGTCGACCGGGCGACAATGGCGCCGTGCTGTCGACAATGCCTTGAGCTCCCACGGCATCTCGGAAGCTTGCGCGGCGCCGCTGGTCTGGATCGGGCGGTTGGGCGGTGGTGTGCGCCAAGTTGTGCTGGCAAATCATGTCGGCATTGAAGGGCCTTCGCTGGTCAGGCTCCTCGATCAGCTAGAGGCGCTCAACCTTGTTGTCCGCAAGGATGATCCGATCGACAGACGAGCAAAGGGTCTCTGGCTGACCGAGGAGGGCGAAAGCCTCGCAACCCGCATGGAGGCAGTTCTCGACGATCTGCGCAGCAGGATTCTCGAGAAGGTCAGTGAAGCCGACCTCGAGGCGGCGGTCCGCGTTCTGCAGGCCTTCGAAGAAATTAGCCCGTCGCAGGTTGCGGCGGTTACACAGCAGTTTGAGGAAACGTCGTGACTCTTCCCTCCTGGCGGGATTGGCTCTTCTCCGCAAAGGCCTTTCTCGCCTCCATGCTCGCCCTTTTCGTTGCCTTATCTCTCGACCTGCCGCGGCCCTATTGGGCCATGGCCGCCGTTTACGTCGTTGCCAATCCGCTGGCTGGGGCAACCAGTTCGAAGGGCCTCTACCGCGCGCTCGGCACGCTGCTTGGCGCAAGTGCGGCCGTCTTTTTCGTACCACTCCTCGTCAACGCGCCGGAGCTTTTGAGCATCGTCGTCGCGCTCTGGACCGGCACACTGCTCTTCATCTCGATGCTGGATCGTTCCTCGCGCAGCTATGTCTTCATGCTGGCTGGCTACACCCTGCCGCTGATCGCGCTACCGTCAGTCGGTTCACCTGATACCATCTTCGAGACAGCCCTTGCGCGCTCCGAGGAGATTGTCATCGGGATCATCTGTGCCAGTATCGTCAGCGCTGTCGTCTTCCCGATCAGCGTCCGCAGCGCGTTAGGCCAGCGTATCGCCACATGGCTTGACGATGCCGGTGGCTGGGCAACCGATATTTTGCGCGGCGAGGGCGCGACGCCGGCAACGCCGCTCAAGCGGCAGAGGCTCGCTGCGGACGTGAGCGGTCTCGACCTCATTATCAGCCAGCTCGGCTATGATGCAGGCAGCCGCGATGTCGTGCGCCATTCGCGCGAGTTGCGCGGTCGTCTCCTCATGCTACTGCCACTGTTCTCCTCGCTCGCAGACCGGCTTCATGCACTGAAGACCGAGCGCGAGACGCTTCCTAAAGATCTGATCTGCCTGCTGAACGAGGTCGCCGACTGGCTGAAGCTCGGCGCGAAATCTCAGGCCGGGGACGACGCTGAAAAGCTGACGCAGCGTATCGAACGCCTCCGCAAGGGCTACCCGGATCGCCGCTGGGGCGATCTGCTGCTTTCAAGCGCGTTGGCGCGACTGAAAGAGATCGTCGATCTGTGGCAGGATTGCCTGACGCTGCGCGACGAAATCACGAGCGGCAAACATCCTGGCCCGTGGCGACCGGCCTTTCGCCATCGCGAGATCGTTGCCAGCAACCGCCATTTCGACTACGCGCTGCTCGCTCTTCAAGCCGGTGCCGTCGTCGCCGGCATTCTCATTGCCTGCGCCTTCTGGATCTTCAGCGGTTGGCAGAATGGTGCGGGCTTCGTCACCATGGCTGCAGTTGCCTGTTCCTTCTTCGCAGCGCTCGACCGGCCTGCGCCCTTCATCACCTCGATGTTCATCTGGTGCGGCATCAGCATTGTCATCTCCTTCGTCTACATTTTCGCCATCCTGCCGATGGTCAACAGCTACGAGTTGCTGGTTTTGGTCTTCGCTCCGCCCTTCCTGCTGCTTGGGCTGATGATCCCCAAGCCGCAATTCAACATGCTGGCGATGCTCCTGACCGTAAACAGCGCCTCCTTCATCGCGCTGCAGGACCGCTATACGTCCGATTTCACCACCTTCACCAATGAAGCGATCGCAGCCCTTGCCGGGATCGGTTTCGCGTTGGTCTGGACGCTGATTTCCCGCCCATTCGGCGCAGAACTCGCCGCCTGGCGCCTCGTGCGCGCCGGCTGGACCGATCTTGCCGAGACGGCAGCCGGCGAGCGCCGCGCCGACCACGAGCGGCTTTCCGGGCGCATTCTCGATCGCCTCGGCCAGCTGGTTCCGCGTCTTGCCGTCGTCGAGGACCGCGAATTGAAGAAGGTGGACGGCTTCGCCGAAGTGCGAATTGGCTTCAACGTGCTGATGCTTCAAGGCGAGCGCAAGGGACTGCATGGCGCGAGCGCCGCATCGCTCAGCTCGGTTCTCTGCGGCATTGCCGATCTCTACCACGGCCGTATCGCGGCCGGTCGGGCGCTCGACCCACAGTATCCCTTGCGTCAATCGATCGACGACAGCCTCAAAATCATCGCGCTCGAAGACGGGACGCGCGGCGCCGACAGCATCGACGCCCTCGTCGGCCTCAGACGCGCCCTTTTCCCTGACGCAGCCCCGCCAACAAGCTGGCAGGCGGCCGAGGCTGCGTTGCAACTCCTCCCGCTTGCCGCTGAGTAATTTGTCATGCCTGCAGAATTTGACGTTTACGGCGTCTATGTCCCGCGCCTCCTTGTTCTCATGGTGCTGAGCCTGCTGCTGATCATCGTCATCAGACGGGCCCTTGCCTGGCTCGGTGCCTATTCCCTCCTTTGGCACCGCGGTCTCTTCGACCTTGCCCTTTACGTGCTCGTCCTCGGAACCCTTTCCTCATTCACTCGCTGGTATTTCGTATGAACTCCCTTAAATTCGTTGGCCGCCTCATCGTCACCCTTTCCATAGTCATCGCCGCAGTCTTCGTCGGCCGCGGGCTTTGGGGCCACTACATGGAAGAACCCTGGACGCGCGATGCGCGCCTGCGCGCCGATGTCGTGGGCATAGCGCCCGATGTGTCCGGCCTCGTCAGCGACGTTCTCGTGACCGATAACCAGACCGTCAAGAAGGGCGATATCCTCTTCCGCGTCGACCGCGAACGTTTCTCGATCGCGCTTGCCCAGTCGGAAGCAGCGCTGGATGGAAGCAAGGCGGCTCTCGACCAGACGCACCGCGAGCGCGAGCGACAGGAACGGCTCGGCGATGCAGCATCCCTGCAACAGAAGGAACAAGCTCGCACGGCCGAAGAACAAGCCGAGGCCGCCTTCCGCCAGGCAACCGCCAACCGCGATCTTGCTGCGCTCAATCGCGAACGCTCGCAGATCAAGGCGACGGTCAACGGAACGGTCTCCAATCTCAGCCTGCGCCCGGGCGACTATGTCAGCGCCGGAACCGCCAAGATTGCCTTGATCGACACGGACTCGCTGCGTGTCGAAGGCTATTTCGAGGAAACCAAGCTGCCGCGCATCCACCCCGGCGACAAGGTTTCGATTCACCTGATGGGCCAGTCCCAGAGCCTTCAGGGCCATGTCGAAAGCATCGCAACCGGCATCGAGGACCGCGAACGCACCGCAGGCACCGGCCTGCTCGCCAACATCAACCCCACCTTCAGCTGGGTGCGCCTTGCCCAGCGCGTGCCAGTGCGCATCAGCATCGACAATGTGCCAGACGATGTCCGGCTGATTGCAGGTCTGACGGCGACGGTCGAGGTGGGCAAGAGTTGACAGAGAGTTCGAGCGCTGGCGGCAGATCTAACCATTCGTCAATTGAGGGCGATCAGACCTGATACCAGCAGTTCGACCTTCAAATCGCCGAAACTCAACGAGGCCGCCTTCGTGCTGATCGCGAAGTGAACCACGCGCTGCTCGGTTGGCTTCAGACATCACTCCCGCGATCGAGAGGGAGATCCAAGGTGCGCGCAGACAGCAATGCGCTCGCTTAAACGGCCACAGCCATAGGATCATATTTCCGTCGCAAGGCGACGCCTTATTGCTCTCGCGATTGCGCGCCCCTGAACTTTTGCACTTCCAATATCGCCAATAATGCTCGCTCGCATGCCGATAAAATAAAGCCCGGGAAGATGCGATAATTGTTGCGCTCCATTGATCAGGGTTCGGCCCTGTTTATCTAGCAGATCGAGGTTGCCGACGATTCGTTCGAGATCAGACGCGTACCCCGTCGCCGAAATAACGATATCTGGCAAGCAGGCTTGACCGTCTTTGAAATAGACGTGATCCTCGTCAAACGATTGCACTTCGGGCAGGACCTTTATTGTCCCCGCTTTGATTGCCTTTACGGCGCCATCATCTGATCCCAGTGCTGTACCTTCTTTCAGCCGGGTTGCGCCGCCGGTCAACGGCTTTCCTATACCAAATCGCTTCAGGTCGCCGAAAGCCACATAGCTCGTGGCGACCAGTGCTGCATCGACCAGTCGCGTGGGAAAGTAGGCTAGCAAGGGGGAAAGCCGATGGACGGTTACACCGAAAACGCGCTTTGGCACGAGCGTCGGGCTATGTCTTGACGACAGCCAAAGAGCGGCCGTATTTTGCTTCGCCAGATGATTAAGGATATCAAATCCAGAATTCCCGGATCCGACGACAAGAACGCGTTTCCCATCATAATCGCGAGGGCTGCCAAACTCCGCCGCATGGATGACCTTGCCTTTGAAACGTTCAAGGCCAGTCCAGGCAGGTATGATTGGTTTGCGGTCTCGGCCCGTCGCGATGACAATGTTCCGGGCTATGACCGTCCCTTTGTTCGTCGCAAGTTGATAAACTCCGTCGCTGATCGATATGTGATCGACCTCCACCCCAAATTCGATTGGCATCGATTCTTTGGCAACGAAGTCTTCAAGGTGGGCGACCACTGCATCGCGCTTTGGAAACGCCGGCGTCCCTACTGGATATCGCATGCTCGGCAAGTAAGAAAGATCCCGGTGAGTATTGAGCGTGAGCTGAGGATGCCTCGCACGCCATTGATCACCAACTCGGCTCGCCCTCTCGAATATCCGTGGGAATATTCCAACTTGCCGCAATTCGAAAGCGGCAATCAAACCGGCCGTACCGGCGCCCACGACTACGGTGGATTCAGTCTCACTTGTTGGTATCACGATATATCCAGTTGATTCTTATTGACATTCTTTTAGAACCCATCGACGGTACAAAACTCCGACTTGAAATGTTCTGAATGGCGCACCTGAGAAACTTTATCGATTCCTGTCTTGATCGGAGCATACCCGCAATACCGTCGCCAAACCTGACGGTCGAACAGCGGCTGTCACTTTGTCGCCAGTACGGCGATTTTTCATTGGCCTACTCCACGGCGGTTCAGCCTGATCTTAACCACTTTGGCGATGAACACGGCTACATCGCCTACGCTACAAAAATGGGTCATGTTTTTGCGCTCGGTGATCCAATCGCGAGCCCAGACCGAAAGGCCCATTACATCGCGCAATTCATCGCCCGATCCGGAAAGCCTTGTTTCGTTCAAGTTCACGCTCCAACCGCCGCGGAGCTTGCATCGCACGGTTATCGTCTTAATCAAATGGGTAAAGACAGCGCCCTTCCATTGCCGACCCACTCGTTCAAGGGGAAACGCAATGAAACTCTCCGTTATTCCGAACGTTGGCTGAATAAGAACGGCTATTTTATACACGAGTGCGGAGATGGCGAATTCGCTCCTGAGCTTTCGAAGATTTCTGACGATTGGCGCGCTGGAAGAATCGTTCGGCGCCGCGAGATGCGGTTTTTGAACCGACCATTTCGTCTGTCCCTAACGCCCGGCATGCGGCGGTTTGTTCTTTTGTCACCCCATTCAAAGCCAATCGCACTGCTCGATTTCGACCCACTCTTTCGTGACGGCAAAGCCGTGGGGTACACGGCAGCTTTCAAGCGAAAAATCCCGGGCACAACAGCACATGCTGAAATCGGGCTCACGAAATATGCCGCCGATCGTTTTAGACAAGAAGGATCCGAGATCATGACTCTCGGCTTGTCGCCGCTGGCGGGCGTCGAGAAAAGCCAATTTCTCGAGAGCACCGTTTGGCGTTACCTCTATCAGCGCGCCTTCCTGTCGCCGCTGGTTAACCGCCGGATCTTCAACGTTCAGGGCCAAGCTGCATTCAAACGCAGGTTTCACGGCAATGAGATTCAAACTTACATTGCCTTCAAACGGGGGACGCCAACGGAAACTCTGGCGCTGTTGCGGCTGCTGAAGACCTTTTAGCAGACGAGATTGTCTTTGTGTCCGCCTGTGGGAGGATCGGCGATGGTCGTGACGACAGCGAGACGCGGTCTCTTCAATCACTTGCCACACGGTCCAAGCATCCGACTCCGTCGTCGTTGGAATGTGGCGCCTCAGAAACCGCCATGCCATGCGGCAACGCCCGCAAAAGTCTCAGTGCGGTATCGGCGTGGCCTACAACCCACCGGGGGAAACCTTGTGTGGCTTGCTCGGGGCGGTCTTTTCAGCCCGCTGCCGCGCCGGTCCTCCCGCGCTGACAAGATTATGCGCGGTGTTGATCAGGCCGATGTGCGAAAAGGCTTGCGGGAAATTGCCCAAGAGGCGGCAGCCGACGGTGTCGAACTCCTCTGCAAGTAGGCCTAGATCGTTACGAAGGCCGAGCAAGCGGTCAAACAACGTGTGCGCATCCTGCCGGCGCCCGGTGAGCACATACGCATCAGCGAGCCAGAAGCTGCACGCCAGGAATGCTCCTTCGTCGCCACCGACCCCGTCGTCGGTCCCGTTGGTGGAGTAGCGCATGACGAGCCCGCCCTGCAGGAGCTCCCGCTCCACTGCTGCGATTGTACCGGCAACGCGCGGGTCGTCGGCTGGTAGAAAACCGACCTGCGGCATCAGCAGTAGGCTCGCATCCAGCGTCTCACCGCCGTAATATTGGACGAAGCTGTTCTTTTTCTCATCGAAGCCCTTGGTGCAGATTTCCTCATGAATTTGTTGACGCACCTCACGCCACTTCGCCACCGGACCCTCAAGACCGTACCGCTCTGTGCAGACGACGGCTCGGTCGAATGCCACCCAAGCCATCATGCGCGAGTGAGTGAATGCACGCGCCTGCCCGCGGACCTCCCAAATGCCGCGATCCGGCGTTTGCCAAGCAGTCACCAGGTGAGCGAGCAGCACCTTTTGCAGCCGCCAGGCCTCCTCTTGCGGCTGCAGCTCGGCGTGGCGCGCTGCGTTGAGGGTGTCGATCAGTTCGCCATAGACGTCGATTTGCATCTGGTTGGCAGCGTCGTTGCCGATCCTGACGGGAGTGCTTCCTTCATAGCCTTTCAGCCAGGGCACTTCGAACTCAGGCAGCCAGCGCTCTCCGGCAATCCCGTACATGATCTGGAGTTGCTCCGGAGCGCCTGCCACTGCGCGCAGCAGCCATTTCCGCCAATCCTCCGCTTCCTGGCGATATCCCGAATTCAGCAATGCATATAGCGTCAGTGCTGAATCGCGCAGCCAGCAATAACGATAGTCCCAGTTGCGCGAGCCGCCGATCTTCTCGGGAAGCGAGGTGGTGGGCGCAGCGACGATCCCACCCGTCGGGGCATAAATTAGCATCTTAAGGGTGATGAGCGAGCGGACGACAGGTGCGCGCCACGCGTCCGGCATATCTTCAAAGCTTCCGTGCTTTACCCATTCCCGCCACCAGATTGTCGCTCGATCGAGTTCCTCCAAGCGATCGCGGACGAAGTGCGGCTGATCGTTCGAAGGGTGGTACGACATCGTCAATGGCACGGCGTCGCCGGCCGTCACGGAAAAGCGCGCACACGTCTTCATGTTGCGGCCTTTGAGCTTCAGGTCAGTATGGAGTTCGACGGCGTTGGGACCGGCAATCGCGCTCAGGCCGTAGTCCTTGCGCCGCACCCAAGGCACCGCCTGACCGTTTTCGAACCTCAGCACGAGTTCCATATCCATTTCGACAGTACCCGAAATACCGGTCACAATGCGGATCAAATCGACATGACAGTCGCCTTCGTTGATCGGCATGAAGTCCGTCAGCGTAACGGCGCCGGTCGCCGTCTCGAACCGGGTTTCCAGGATTGCAGTATCGGGAACGTAGCGCCGGCTCGTTTCGCTTTTACCGACTGGCGCGATCTTCCAGCGGCCGTTATCGGGGGTGCCGAGCAGTGCCGCAAAGCAGGCGGGAGAATCGAACCGCGGCAGGCATAGCCAATCGATTGATCCATCCCTACCCACAAGCGCTGCGGACAACATATTGCCGATTAGTCCATAGTCCTCGATGCGCCTCGCCATGTGCCAATCACCCACCATGCGCAAAGGAGGGGTAGTCGGTCATACCTCCATCCACAAAGATCGTCGTCCCGGTAATGTAGCTGGCGGCATCGGACGCCAGCATGACGGCAATGTTTGCGACATCCTCGGGTTCGCCAATACGGCCCAGTGGGATCTTCGTCAGTAAATCCCTGTAGCCCTCAGCATCCTGCCAGACCGCCTGATTGATTGGCGTGCGGATCGCTCCCGGCGCGACGCAGAGAACGCGAACGCCATGAGGCGCCGCTTCCTGGGCTAGCGACTTGGACATCATCGAGACGCCCGCCTTGCTGGCCGTATAAGCGCTGTAGCCGGCCCATGCGATCACCTCATGAACGCTTGTGGTGTTGAGCACCACGCCCGACCTCTGAGCGACCATGCGTTTCAGGGCTTGGTGGGCGCACAGATATGTCCCCTTCAGGTTGACGTCGATGACCTTGCCCCAGGCATCGGGATCGGCTTCCCAGCCGAACCCGTATTCGCCGTCGATACCCGCGTTATTGACCAATATGTCGATACCACCCCAGGCATCGTCAATGGCACTGAACATCGCCTCGACCGCTCCCGGGTCGCTGATATCAGCCATCAGTTGAAGGGCCTCGCCACCGGCGGCGGTGAATTCCTTCACGAGCGTATCGGATTGTTTTGGGTTGATCAGATAGTTGATCGCAACTCTTGCACCCTCGGCGGCGAAGGCTTTCGCGATCGCAGCTCCCAGACCGGAGTTGCCTCCTGTGACGAGAACACGTTTATTCGTCAGCCCGAGATCCATTCGCTGAATCCATCAACCGGCGCTTCACGCGCCACAACCGAGTAAACGCCAAGAGGAAGTGCGTTGTTCCGAGCCAGCGGACCGGCGTCAAGCCTATCAAAAGACGGAGGACGTCATGAATGGATGATCTATAGGATGATCAGGCTTCCGCAAGTCTCGAACCTTGCTGCTGCGATCTTTCGCAGGGCGTATCCAGCGCCGCAAAGCGCCGGGGAGCGCACGAGGAAGCAGAGCTCTTCATGCCAGTGTTTCATGCGCGCCGAGCCGCTCAGGCAGCTGCGCCTGTCGCCATATTATTGATCGACCTGCTTAATCTTGCACTGCGTCGGACGCTTGTCGGGGCGCCATCGAAGCAGCTTCGTGCCATGCCTGAACCGGTGGCCGGTCACATGGTCGAAGCGAACTTCGACAACCAGTTCTAGCTTCAATGGCTCCCAATCCGACGACCGACTTGTGCTCCATCGGCTTGGGCCACCCGGTGCCTTGCCGGTAAATCCCGCCCCGCCTCGCAGCGCTTCAAGTTTCGCCGTCAGTTCCGGTCGCTCGGCATCGGTGATCGTGGACGTGAAGCCAACATGGTCGAGCTCCCCTTGATCGTTGTAGAGGCCGAGCAGAAGAGAGCCAACGAGGTCGCTATTACGCTCATACCGAAAGCCGCCGACCACGCAGTCGACCGTCCTCAACCTCTTAACCTTCACCATGGCCCGCTCGCCTGGAAGGTAGGGCCCGTCAACGCGCTTGCACACGACGCCATCGGTATCAGCACCCGATGCCGACAGCCAGCGTGTTGCTTCAACGCGATCGCGCGTGAAGGGCGATAAGATCAGACGCCCTGGATTTACGGCATCCTTTGCAAAGGCCTCCAAAGCAGCGCGGCGAAACTCCAGGTCCTGATCAAGGATAGGAACACCATCGTGGGCCATCAGCATATCGAATACGACCAGTTTTGCAGGGGTTTGCGCGGAAAGTTTCCGGACGCGGCTTTCGGCCGGGTGCAGCCGCATCTGCAATGCGTCAAACGCAAGTTTGCCGTCGATGTCGATCACCAGTTCCCCGTCGACGACGAAACGCTCGGCCGGCAGTTTTGAAAAGAATTCTAAGACCTCGGGAAAATAGCGCCCAAGTGGCTTGCCCGACTTCGCCCGCAGGTCCGCGGCGCTGCCTTCCTTGAACACGAGACAGCGAAAACCATCCCATTTGGGCTCGAATTGCCAACCCGGGCCTTCTGGCAAGCCTTCGGCGGACCGGGCTTCCATTGGTTCGATCTCGAGGGACAGCCCAAACTTCGGCTCGCTTGACGCACGCATCACGAGGCCGCCATCGAGGATTTGGCAAACAGTAAAACCTGCTCCAGCCACTCGCCATGGCGATAATCTTCCAAAACTTTCGTCGTTTTTGGCAGCACCGGTTCCTCCTGCTGATGGGCTCCTAGCGCAATGCCCAAACGCAGACGAAGGTTCCAAGGCTGGCACCCTCGTCCGATAGTATCGGTCGAAAACTTCCTGCGTTTTAGCACACGGAAGTCGCCGGTGGGATGTAAACCGGGTAAGCAACTAACCAGCTCACCTGCCAGAATGTCCAATGTCCTCGGCGGTCACACTTCATGTCTCGACAAAAACGAACGATCGATCGGCCGTTTCAAGGAGCGTGTCTGCAACTGTACCGTAAGACAGATCCTCACCGGCACGCCTGCTCACGCCGAGAATGATGAGGTTGAACCGCCCGCGACGCGCGTGTTTGAGGATGGCAAGTTCCGGCGACGAGCCTGTCGACACGACCTTGTCGATATCAACCCCGTGAAAAGCAGCGATCTGATCGAGCTTTCGGAATGCGGCCCTGTGAGTGTCGCTCACATCGCTCACCCGGGATACCAGTGTTGCCTGCCTGGTCTCCCGGAAGTAGACGGCCGTGATCGTCGACCCGGTGGCTTTCGCGACAACGAGAGCGAATTCGGCAGCTTTCATCGATCGCTCAGTGCCGCTGACGGGCACAAGAATGCGAAGATCGGCGTCTTTTTCTGGCAGACGCCCACGCGATGTGATGATTGCTGTTGTGCCGGCGAAGGCCGAGATCATCGACGCCAGTCGATCTGCGTAACCGCCTTTTGCGCCCGTCGTAGGCTCGATCCCCACGAACATGAGATCGTGCCCCTTCTCCGAAGTCTCGGTCAGCACTTTGTGAAGCTCAGCGTCCTTCTTGCGGACGCTGATATGAAGTTCACCAACCGCCTCGCTGCTCTCCCCCACCGCCGCCTGAGTTTCAACGGCTTTCTCCGCGGTAGATTGAACGCGCTGACTGATCTCCTTGGCCCGACTGTCCGAGCCAGTGCCCGCATCAGGCTGCTTTTCTGCGGGGCTGTCATCCTCTTCGACATCGAGAACCGTCACCGGCATCTTTCTCAGCGCAGCAAAGTGACCTGAAAGTCGCGCAGCGAGGTCGCCGTTTGACGAATGATCGATGGCGAGCAGAATGCGTTCGAACTTCGACAGGAAGCTGTCCTTCTCAAAAGCCTCCGAGGCGAGCCGCTCCTTTTCTTCCTCGCGCATCGGCAACCGCGCCAACGCCCAGCGAAGGGTTGGCGGCATCGCCATTGTTGTCACGACTGCCATCGCAACGATGACCGAGAAGAGCCGCTGGTCCAGGACGCCCACCGACAAGCCGATTGAGGCAACGATTACCTCTGTCGAGCCACGGGCGTTCATGCCGCAGCCAAGCGCTATCGCTTCCGCGTTCGAAAAGCCTCCGATCTTCGATCCGACGAAGGCTCCGCCGAACTTGCCCAAACTGGCAATCAGGACCAATCCTACCGCAAGAAGCAACGTCGATGGATCGGCAAGCACACTCAAATCCGTATGAAGGCCGGTCAGGCCGAAGAAGACCGGCATGAACAGCGCCGTCGTCAATGCGCGCAGTTGTCCTTCAATCTGGCGTGTGAGGATCGGTGACTGACCTACCAGAATCCCGGCAACGAAGGCACCGAGCACGGTATGAACGCCGATTGCGTTGGTCGCGATCGCCATCGCGCCCATGATCGCGATGATGGCGCTCAGAACCGGTAAGTCACTCTTGAAATTGTCGTTGGTCCAGCGAATGATCTCGAACACTATGCGCCGCCCGATCGTAAAGCTGAACGCCATGAAGGCGAGCGTACCGATCACGCTTTGAGCGAGCGTGGAAAGATCAACCGTACCGTTTTTGGCCAAGCTGAATGTCACTGCGATAATGACCCAGCCGACGGTGTCGTCAATGATCGCGGAGGCGACGATGAGCTGTCCGACATTGCGACGCATAAAATCCATCTCGCGCACGACGGAGGCAACGATCTTGACTGACGAGATGGAAAGGGCTGTGCCGAGAAAGAGCGAGGTGACCAGACGTTCACCTGCGTTTGGCAGCAGAGCAGACGGCATAAACTCGCCGGCAGCAAATCCCAAGGCAAAGGGAATGGCGATCCCAGTTAGCGAGACGCCGGCCGCAGCGCGTCGCAATCGGATCGCCAGCGCGAGATCTGTTTCCATGCCGGCCAGGAGAAGGAGAAATAGGATGCCAAGTTGCCCGACCGCGTCCGTCATTGCCTTCTGGGTGTCTTGCTCTGGAAAAAGCGCAGACTGGGCGCCCGGCAACAGCAGTCCGAAGACGGACGGTCCAAGCAGAATACCGCCGATGATCTGGCCCATGATCGAAGGCTGGCCCATCCGGACCATCAGCTCGCCAAGCAGTCTCCCCACGACGACGAGCACAATGATCTGAATGAGGAACAAGGCCTCCGACGGAGCAGAGGATTTTTGTTCTGCCGCCCACGCCAGATTGTAGCTGACAAGGGTGCAGATCGCCATCAACGGCACCGTCCATGGGGATATCCGTGGCGAGTTTATGCTAGTTGTCATCAAGAGACGTCCCCCAGAATTCGATACCAAACGAAGAGTAGCCTTCACAGTTCCTTCCGCCGTGGCTTGACCAGGTTCAATTTGGCAAGCATCGCCAATCTCAACTGGGTGAAAGAAAGGGGGTATTCCCTAGCGCGCCGCCCCTATCGGGCGAATGATTTTCAAGGCCATGGAACTGCCGCAGCCCAAAATGAATTTCTTCTCGAAAGGAGTTGCGTCATGACCAACGAGCAATACTCGTCCGAGGAACTCGCAAAACGCTATCAGATCGGCGTTCAGCAAGCCGCGCGTTATATCGTGCGGTTCGGCGCCGATCGCAAAGAGTTGGATGCCCTTCTCGGTTCCTCCTCAAGAACGCCCATCCATCGAAGCGCCGAAATCGAGCGAACGGCCATCGACGTTGCAATCGGCTAAAGACCTACGAGGGGCCATCAAGTGAGTGAAGACAATCACCAGGGTCCCGAACGTCGCACGGTGCTTGCCGCAGACCGCACCATTTATGCGGCGGAGCGTACCTATGCCGCTTGGATGAGAACCGGGCTGACAGCGCTCGCAAGCGGCATCGGCGCGAAAGCATTGCTCGCAGACGTTGTTCCGGAGATCCTGATCGTTACGACTGGCACTATCCTTGTCGCCTTCAGTGCCTTTTGTTTTATCGTTGCCGTCATCAGGGAGTTTCGACCGGGGCCGCCCCCACCGGAGCCTGACGTGAAAAAGATACCGAGCGTCTTGCTTTTAGTTGTCAGCGGCTTCCTGGTCATCGTTTCCATTGCCACACTATTTGGGGTCTGGTTCGGGCGCTCGGGCTCCCCGGGGTGAACGGTGCCCGGATTGTGCCCCCACTTCGAAGACGCGAGCTCTTCAACCCGACGCCAACGTAACGGCGGTCAGTTGAACAAGATTGACATCGAACCTCTGGGGCCACCGGGCAATGTTTGCTAACACCCCAAGGCGCGTTTTGAATGCTCCCGGGCTTTACCGCAGCAAACAGGCAGGCCGGAACAGGAGGCCATTGACACGTTTCGATCAAGGTCTGACGCGGGTTGCGGAGACATTTCGGCTGCGCAGCACCACATCACGCCGTGGATTTGATGGCCTGAGCGACGCGGCACTGTGAGCGCGGCGACGCGTCGACGGTCGACCGGCTATTCAAACAGAATGATACTTGAAGGAGTTGGCGGCATCGGTATGACCGTGACGCCGGCAAGACCAGCCTGTCTTGCCATCTCAGTCAGCTCACTTTGCGTATAAGCCTGGCCCGCCGGGGTACTGGCGAGCATTTCCCAGGAGAACGCTGCCGGAAAAGGCGGCGACACGCGATCCTCGTGCGGCACGAAATCGACCGCGACAATCCGACCATCCTCTGCAAGGCTCGCGATGATCTTTCGCAACAGCTGGGCGCACGCCGGCAGATCGAAGTGGTGCAGGAAATTTGGAAGCAGGACGAGATCATAACCCGTGCCCCACTCGACATCGAAGGCACTGCCGGCAATCGTCCGATATCTGTCAGCCACCCCGGCCTTTTCCGCATTCTGCTGCGACAGCTCCAATACGGCGGCCCAATCGATGGCGACTATCTCCGCCGATGGAAAGGCTTTCGCAATTTCGATCCCGAAAATGCCCGGACCTGCAGCGATGTCCAAAACCTTTTTGGGAGACCTCGGCCAGCCGGAGATTTCACCAGCCAGTATTTTGGCGCTGAGCCCGGTAAAGGAGCCCATGCCGCGCGCAAATTTCAACCAGACGGGATTGTCTGACGACATGTTCGCAAGCCCGGCCGAACCCCCGTTTCGTACGATCGCGGCCGGATCGCGCAGAAAATTATCAAGTATTTCGGGTGCGGCGACGAACTCGACAGCGGAGCCCATATAGGCCGGCGAATTGCGATCGAGGAACATTCTGGTCGCCGGAGTCATCCGGTACTCCCCACTCTCCTTTGTCAGAAAACCGTTGACCACAAGGTAGTCGCACAGGATGCGCACTCCACGCTCCGAGGCGCTTGTTGCCGACGCCAGCAAGGCTGCCGTTTTGCCCTCGCCGATATGTGTAAACAGATCAAGCTCGATAGCGGCCCTGATCGCCGCCGTCTTTCGGCATGCAAACAGTGCATCGACCACGAGTTCGGGGGACACGACGCCGGCATTGGCGTCCTCGACGATTGTTTCCATTGGGATACCCCGGAGCCCTGATCGTTCTTCCCTGGCAGCGCCAGCCGCAGAATTATGTGTACCTTGGCATATTCTACAATACTTACCGCCCTAACCTTATCAGGTGCGGCCGCCGACGTTGTGCGATTTCTCCTCCTCGCCCGCAGGCTGCAGCGCGAACCGCACTCTTGGTCCACTCGAAAACATTGGGGCGGACCTTTCGATCCGAGGGGGCCACGCGTCCTGGAACCTTACAAGTATTTAACTGTTCATGAGCAGCAGCTAATGCGAGCACTCGTTACGTGCAAACGTGAGGTATCTGATGCAAGCTTCGTTACACCGCTACGCGACGCCGTTCATTACCGGGCTATTTCTTGTGTCGTTGGTCTCCGGGATTGCTCTCTTCTTCCACATTGGGCCAGGCGCTTTCCATGGCATGCATGAATGGCTAAGCATGGTCCTGATCCTGCCGTTCTTGCTGCACCTTTGGAAAAATTGGCGATCTTTCTCCAACTACTTCAGCCGCACTCCGATGGCGGTAGCACTCGCGATCTCGTTGGCGGCCGCCCTTTACTACTTCATTCCGACTTCGCATCCGGAAGGACGCAGGGCTGGGGGTCCGCCGCAGATTGCGTTCGCCAGCGTTATCCTCAAGAACCCGCCTTCCCAGGTTGCTTCCCTTTTGGGAAAGCAGACCGAAGACTTGGTCACAGGACTGCAAATGGACGGGTTTTCGGCGGCATCGTCTGACCTTTCCATGACAGAGATTGCATCACGCTCCGGGAAGAATGAGGCAGAATTAGTGCAAAGCCTATTGCGCCACTCCCGCGAGCCTTGAAGGGGAGTGCAAATGCTAACAGGATCCTGTTCCTCTTGCGTTATTGCTGCCAAGGTTTGACGCAAGGCCACTCATCGTGTCTTCACGGACGGGCCCGAGAGCGCCGGGATGTGCCACCTACCATGAGCAACGTGCCGCCCGATCATGCATTTAGCGCTGCTCCCCATGTGGTTTGCTTCGAAAGAGTGACGGACTGTGATGTAAGCAACGTCTTTCGGAGGTCCACGGTCGGCATAAGCATATGCCGAACATGGAATGCCTGAAGGTGGATTGCCCTGCATTGGGTCGAAGTCATACGGTTTGCTACGTCATGACACGCACCCGGTAGAATTGTCGGCGGGTTGGCTGCGGATAGGTTAGTCGGGTTCCCTCGCATTCATTTGTGCAGAGCGAAAACCGCCACTTCGGTGATCAACCTACATATCTGATTTTGGGGGGAACCCCAGATCGCCATCTGACCGCATTTCCGCAATCCGGAGGGACCCGAGCACCACGGTGCGCAACTCCACCCGTGACACGACGACCCGTCCTTGACGGTTCTGATATCTGGGAGATTTCCGGAAGGTCCTAAAGACTGCCGTTCTGACTTCTGCGGTCCGCTCATGGGCTAGATCATGTTAAATAGTGCATTCATAAGAACCGATAGGCCGCTTGCTTCCGAACGATCCGCCGCGTTAAAAAATTGCGGCCAAGCATGTCGGATACTCTATTACCCGAGCGTCATGATGAAGCTCACCGATTTTGAGCCATTTTTTCCTGTTCATGAAGGTGCCCCAATGCTCCTCGATTCCATTGCCGACAAGCTTCCCGCAGCGGAGGACCAGAGTGCGCGCAACAGACTGGTCATCGGCCTGCTTGTGGTGTCCGCCTTCGTGGTTATTCTCAATGAAACCATCATGGGCGTCGCGCTGCCGCACCTGATGGCCGATCTAAAGATCTCCGCGACCATGGCGCAGTGGCTGACCACAGCCTTCATGCTGACGATGGCCGTCGTCATTCCGGTGACCGGCTATTTGCTGCAACGGCTGAACACGCGGCCAGTGTTCATGTTGGCCATGTCGCTGTTCAGCGGCGGCACGCTAATTTCCGCGCTGTCGCCGGGCTTTTCCATGCTGGTCTTCGGGCGAATCGTGCAGGCTTCAGGCACTGCGATCATGATGCCACTCTTGATGACGACAATCATGCATCTGGTGCCACCGCAGTCGCGGGGTAAGACGATGGGCAACATCTCGATCGTCATCTCGGTGGCGCCCGCCATTGGCCCCACGATCTCGGGCCTCATCTTAAGCGCGTTTCACTGGCGCTGGCTGTTCCTCCTCGTTCTGCCGATCGCTCTTGCAGCGCTCGCGCTCGGTGCATGGAAGATCAGCAATGTCACGGAACCGAGGGAGGCGCCGATCGACGTCCTGTCCATTCCGCTCTCCGCGGTTGGTTTCGGCAGCTTCGTTTACGGCTTGAGCGGTTTGGGTGAGGCCGCGGTCCACGCGCCGGTCGTCTCACCCTGGATTCCGCTCGCGCTAGGGTTGGCCGTTATCGCGGTCTTTATCGCGCGGCAACTGCAGCTTCAGAAACAGGATCGGGCTCTGCTGGATATGCGTACCTTGACGATAAAGGCATTTGCCATCCCTGCGGTGATGATGGCTATCTTGATGATGTCGATGTTTGGCGTCTTCATCTTGCTGCCGATCTATCTGCAAAACGTATTGGGGCTGAGCACGCTTCAGACCGGCCTATTGCTACTTCCCGGCGGCTTAATCATGGGGCTTTGCGCGCCTACGGTCGGAGGCCTGTTCGACAGGCACGGCCCCATGCCGCTCGTCGTACCGGGCGCCATCCTGTTCAGCCTGCTGATGTGGAGCCTAACATTTATTCAGCAGGGAACATCATTCTGGTTACTGCTGATCGCCCATGTCATCCTCAGCATCGGTCTCGCGTTGATGTTCACGCCTCTGTTCACCGCTAGCTTGGGCGCCCTTCCCCCAAACCTCTATTCGCATGGAAGCGCAATGATCGGCACGACGCAACAGGTTGCCGGCGCGGCCGGTACCGCCCTTTTCGTCGCGGTCATGACGATGACCAGCTCGAGTGTAGCAATAACCGACAACGTCACAATTGCAGCGGCAACGACTGCCGGAATTCGGGCCGCATTCTTCTGCGGCGCGATCATCTCCATCGCAGCAGTCGTAACGGCCTTTTTCATCAAGAAGCCGACCGCGGCAGGGCCGACTGAAAGAGCTCTCGGCTGAAAAACGTCGAGCGTGGTGTTAAGCGGCTCAGTGGACAAAGGCACAGACACATACGCCAGTCATGAATATCTGCCAAACCATGACGGGATCGGGAAGCTTCTCTTCAGGAGGGATTTCGCGCCTCGACGCTTTCTGGTCTGCTTGGTCGTTGAAAAGAGAGGGCAATCATCCTTTTCCATCCCAGATAGCAAAAGCGCAACCATGGGAATGAGGCCAAGGTCGCTCAAGAAGGTTTTAATCTCGTGATCTAGTGAAAGGCAAATGGCGACGCGAGCCTCAAGATGGCCGGGCGGATTATCCAGCCATTGGAGCTGGCAGCGAGGACGCATTGCTGCGGTGATCGATCCGACGCTCACAGTTCGATGGAACTTTTATCGCATCGGCGCGTTGGGCGCGAGGATGCGTTAGGCCCGCTCCCAGCAACCTAGCGCACCCTCCTTTCCACGTATGGACTCTCGCCCCGCGAACTCGCGGGGCTTTTTTTGAGGGTGGTTCGGGCCGTTGTTGAGATAAAATTTGGGCGTGTAACTATTGTCTTGGTCAGGCGGCATGCGGCGCGGACCATGAGCACCCGCTATCTGGGGAGCGCCAGAAGCGATATCGACAGTTCCATTGCCGGAATGTGCATTGCCGCCTTTATGATCAAACTCCAAGAGGCGACGGAAAATACTATCGCCACAACCCTGATCCCGACCGTCTCCAACATCTTCTCCGCCCCAGTATGTTAATCAAGCTCCTCGCATGGTGCTGATGCTATCAAGATGCAAACCGGTCCGCCATGGCGAGATTTTGTAGATCCAAACGTATTTCTACGTCTATCGGAATTGCTTCGGGCGATTCAAACAGCCGGCCGTCTTTGTTACTCCACCGGCTTCTCCGTCAAATATTGACGATAGTCTGGGAACCATCCGGAGCGCAGCATGTTAGAGGTCCGGAATCGCGCAGGTGGACCAATGACCAGAGCTATCGCAGTTTCTGCCTGCACGATCCCATATGATGAACTCCCCTTTTTCCCGAACTGCCCCGCTTCGGCGGGGCTTTTTTTGGCCGTTGGCGCTTAACGGAAAAGGACTGCGACCGCATTCGACGGTACGACTTTTGTGGCATGTGGCTCCGCACCTGACTCGAAAGTCCAGCGAAAATCCAGCTTGAAGGATTGAGAGCAGGCCGCTCACAACTGGGCGGCCCTTAGCCTATCTGTTTCGCCAGTTACTCGACTTGAATCTCGGCCGTTTCTCGACCGTGCTATTCCAGTGTGCTTTGCTTGCTAATGGACGATAGCGCGGCTGACTGGCTTTTAACCCTACGCATGCCTCCGATGAAAATCCCGGCCAGCCAACGGCTCAGAACCAGGTTCGGACCTTTTCGCGGCAGCGCCCCCAGAGGCTTTGTCGTTCAAGGGCCTCCTCTCGCTGACTGTCCGATGTTTCAGATCAACCTCTCGAGATTTAACAGCGGTGGGAACACACGCACGATCTGAAGGTTCCATCGTCGAGAGATCGGAGATTTATCATGCGATGGCGTTCTTTGCTGACCGACTTGGGTACGTGGACCGCAAGTCCGTACGCATTTGCGATCGTCGTCGTCTATGGATTTTCATGGCTGATCTTCAGTCGCGAAACACTGGAATGGCACGGGCTTGCCACCCTGATCACATGGGTAATGACGTTGTTTATCCAGCGTGCCGAACACCGAGACACGCAAGCGATCCACGCCAAGCTTGACGAACTTCTTCATGTCCACGGCGATGCGAGAAACGAGATCACCCAGCTCGACGAGAAGGAGCCCGAGCAAATTGAGCAGTTTCGCGAGGGCCACACGAGTTCCGACTAGCAGACTGCGTTTCTTGATGATCGGCGCAGATCTGTCGGAGCGATTGTTGCGCCATCACCGAAAGACGGTTTATCCAGTTTCTGAAACCTGCATCCGAGGGTCACGATGTGGCGGCAGAGCGTCAGCGCAGTTACATGATTGCGGCATTGGCTAAAGATCAACCGACTGCTCGCGTCGGACTCAATCCCGATATGTGTCCAGGCGGCCGAGTCAGGTCCGATTGGAGTGCCGCCACGAAATGTTGGTTGGTCCAATGGCCCCTAATGCCGACAAACCTTGCCAATCATGGATGCAAGTTCGTCGCCCCAAATGATCAGATAACTCCGATCATCGGCTCTGACCAAAACCTCAAGAGCTGGAATGTCGTCGGCATGCTTGCCTGCGTATTCGATAGCTTTTCTAAGAGAGCCGAAGGTCCGGGTCGGAGTGCGATCAAGCCAGCTATGCACTGTACTTGGGGAGGTCGCATATATCGAAAGCTTGTCTGTCATCGCGGAGCCGTGAAATGCAATTAAAGCGGTAATAGTTTTAATACTCCAAATCATCCGAGTAGACGACTGTAACGCACAAAACTGGTTATCTCCCTGTTAACGAATGGTGCTGTTGCGTTTACCTTCCGCGCAATTCACCGAATGCCGTTGACGCTAAGCTCTATCAAGACATAGGTTCCGACGAAACAGCGCATCGAGTGAGAAGCAATGGTGTCGCCTGCGCAGTCCTACAAACTGCTCGCAGATGTCGCGGGCGGCCGCCAGCTCACCAGAGGAAGACCCCGCCTGAGCGGGGACTAGTAAATGGGGTGGTTTCTAATCAGACTGCGCCTTTTGGCGCGGCAATGTACAGTCTGATCAAACGTTCATCCCTTTGCAATAATATTAGTTTTTGAACAGCCCGTTCCCCCGATTGCTGAGCGTCTGCCAATATTTTGTTGGCCGTGGTCAGCGGGCGGCAAAGGTGAGAACGGGACCTTCGGCATGGCTCACCTGATCAGACTTTTCCGCTCCACCTGTCTTTTTGAAGCAGCGCGGCGCTCTTCAGGCCACGTGCATGGATAGGCCAAAATGTGCGATCATCTGAGAAGCAATCTGCGGCTTGCCGAAAAGGTAGCCTTGCCCCGTTTGGCATTCGAGCTGTCGAAGCAACGCCTTCTCCTCCTCGCCTTCCACGCCTTCTGCGACAATCTCAAGGTTGAGACCGCGCGCCAGATACACGATTGCTTTGACGATTTCCAGAACCCCTTGAGCCCCGGTCATTCTGCGGACGAATGATTGGTCGATCTTGAGTTTGTCGAGCGGAAGATCGGCAAGGTAGCTCATTGAAGAGTAACCAGTTCCGAAATCGTCCAGTGCAAGTGAAACGCCGATTGCGCGGGCAGCCGCCATCTTGCTGATTGATCGGCCACTATCGTCAAGGAAGACGGATTCGGTAAGCTCAAGACAAAGCCTGGATGCAGGCAATCCGCTGGTCGACAAAGCGAGGCGAACTTCAGCCTCAACATCGGAGCGGTCGAACTGAACAGGCGACATGTTGACCGAAACCATGCCGAACGGCCAGCGCGAAGCCTCGGCGCAGGCTTCCGTCAACACCCATCGGCCGATATTGCAGATCAATCCCGAAGATTCGGCAATTGGTATAAATTCTACCGGCGAAATAACGCCAAGCTCCGGATGACGCCATCGCAACAGCGCCTCAGCCCCGACGAACTCTCCGCTCGAAAGATCGACCTGCGGCTGATAGAGAAGGAAGAATTGTTGGTCGCCCAGGGCAGCGCGCATGTCGGCCTCGAGCCGTCGCAAGCGAGCCTGCCGAAGAGCAGTCGCTGGATTGTAGATCGACCAGGGTTCCGTGGTCTTTTTCGCGGTATCGAGGGCCGACTCGGCAGCGCGGAGCGCGCTTTCGGCGCCCAATGGCCCGGCCTGCGCGAAACCCAGTCGAACGGCGATAATCACGGACATTCCATCAATAACAACAGGCTCCTCGAAGGGGCTTAGAAGCCCCTCTGCGTAAAGCGTGGGATCATCCTCTATCGTAGAGTGGACAGCAAACAATGCCCCCTCGATACGCCCAAGCAGGCCATCAGGAAAGTTTGTTTCAAGGCGCGCTCCGACGGCCCTCAATAGTGCGTCACCGACGTCTCGTCCAAGGGCGGCACATATATCCGAAAAGCGCTCGATCTCGAGAACCACGACGAGGCCATTACGTCCTTCGAGACGTGAAAGGAACTCTCGGCGGTTGAGAAGCCCGGTGCGGTCGTCCTCCTCCGACATCCTCTTGAGCTGGACTTGATACCTCTTCTGTGCCGTGACGTCGCGGATAATGATACAGCCACAGAACGAATGCACCGCCTTCGGATCGGGTCCCTCGACCGGTGAAAGAGTAATGCAGGCTTCATAGGCAATTTGGTCCTCGCCACAATACGTCACGAATTCGACGACATCGGTGTGAATACGGCCGGAATCGACATCATAACGGGCTATGAGGCTGGCAACGGCCTCCGTCACCGAGCGTTCCGGACTGGTCAGCAGATCAGCGCCGGCGCTGAGCCTTAAGACCGCTTTGGCGGATACGCTGATATCCGCAATCTTCATGTCGCCGGTGAAGGCCACGATGCCGTCAGAGCTGTCTGCAATGATGCGTCGCATCAGCCGCCTAGTATTACGTGCATCGATGCTGGCAAATGTCGCCATCATCTGGCCGAGATCGATACGTTCGTTGAGAGCGAGCACCCATGCGAGAGCGAGCAGCATCCAGTAGACAGTTGTCCCGCCGACGAGCGCAAAATCTTTTTGAAGGCAGAAAGCCACTGCTTCACTTACCAGCCCCATGGCGAGCAGCAGAAGCGATATTTTTGCCATACCCGCCATTCGAGACGAGAAAATAGCGACGATCAGGATAGCCGCTACCAGAAGATCGATCGGTACCTGATCGTATCCTCGTAGAGTGCGGTTTTGAAGAAGGGTTTCGGCCGCAAGAACGTGGAGCAGCGGGCCGACAATCGAGCCCTTAAGAGGTACCGGAAATATGTCCTTTAGTTCGGCCGCCGAAGCCCCGACGACGATCGAACGACCCTCGAGTTGCTCGTCAGCCACCTTTCCGGAAAGAACATCGACCAAGGAGTAAGTCGGCACACTTGCCTGTCGGATCGAAAAGTCGATCAACCGCCGTCCGGAGGTGTCAGGACTACCGCTGAGGGCGGCGGCGGCCGATTGGGTGGACCTTCCATCGAACTCGTTTCCGAGGTCGAATCTGCGAACGATGCCATCAGCGTCCATGGTGACATTCGCGAAAACCGGCCAGGCATTCGCAAGCAAAGCAGCGATCGGCTTCGAAATTTCCGTTTCGGATGATGATGCGGCAACTTTCTGACGGAAGAGGGGTAGCAGGACCCCGCCGCCGGCCGTCTCGAGCGCCGATGCGAGAGCGCCGTCTTCGGCGGCGTTAGAGGGCGTCGAAAAGTCAATATCGAGAAAAATGTCCGCGGCGTTTGCAGCCGTCAGCTTCTCCAGAAGCTTCCCATATTGACTGCGCGGCCATGGCCAGATGCCGACAGCGTCGAGAGTACGCTTGTCTATGGCAATAAAGACGATCTTTCCGGAAGCATCGCGTGGCGCCCATTCAAAGCGCTTGGCAATGAGACCGTCATCCAATTGTGTGACGGCAGCGATTTTACTGGCAACCACCGGAAGCGCTAGCATCGCCGCAATCAGCAGGGCACGCAGAGCGATAGGGCCAGCTCCTGCAGAGGCAATTTGCCGGAGAGACGAAGCCAAAGCCCTCACTTCTTGCCCTTGCCGTTTCCGTGGTTGCCGCCGTTGCCGTTTCCGTCGTTGCCCTTACCCTTGCCGCCTCCGTTGCCGTTATTACCGGTGTTGTCGCCACCGCCGTGACTGCTGTGGTTGGAGTCGGCGGAACCGCCACCGTTTCCGCTATTGCCGCCGCTGCCGTGGCCGTTATTCCCACCGCCGTTGGCGTGGCCGCCACCATTGCCGCTACTGCCGGAATTTCCTTTGCCGCTGCTATTCCCCCCGGGCGTATTTTCGCTGGTCCCTCCTGCTCCTTTGGAGGACTTGCTGTTATCCGGTGCCGTCTCGGCCTGACCTGCCAAATTGGCCGCTCCCACAGCCGGAACGACTGCAACGGAGGCAGGAACGGACGCGATCGAAGGTCTTGTGATCGAGCCTGCGACCGTCATACCGGTCCGCCGATCCACGGATGCACTCTGGCGCGGGCCGACGTTCGCCCGTTGGCCGCTCGCGAATGATGTAACCTGCACAAGGCCGCGATCGACTGCGACCGATGCCTTGGTTTTGCCAACTGTGACATGAAAGATCGTTCCCTTCACGACGGCTGCGAGGTAAGGCGTTTGAACCGTCGTGTGCGGCTGGCTCAGCTTCTCGATCTCAAGATCAAGTGCTCCGGTTTGCTGCACAATTTCCGTCTTCCGGTAGGTAAAAACTCCCCCCGCCTTCGTCGTGATGGACGCGGCCGTATTGGGCTGCAATCCAATGCTCTCGACCCCGCGGACAAGCTGGGCGCGGCCGCGAGGCCCAGTCGAGACCCAGGCGCCGTTTGGAACGACGTCACCTGTGCGCAAGTCCTTCCAGCTATTGCGGTCAGTGGTGACTTTTACCTGGCTCGTTGCCTTGGCAACTTGCCAGTCCTCGCTCGCAGCAAACACCGCGCTCGGCATCAAAACAACAGCAAGAAGAAAAATGCGCAAAGTTACGAACATTGGAGCCCCCATTTTCAAAGGATTTACGCACACGCTAATTAACAATCCTTTGAAAAATCAATGCGAAATTGGAGGCGGATCGCACGGGGAGGCAACGCGCAGTCCGAGCGGTGCTGTCGAGCGCCTCACAGCGAAAACGGAACAGCCACAAACCGATGTGCCGTCCCCAATACACCATTCAAACTGCGCTCCTATTCCAGCTTGTCTTCGGCGCTACTGCCGAAAGAAATGGAGTGAGCATGCCCAAACGCGATCATTTCAGCGGAAGATCCTCTCAATTTGCGAGGTCGACCAAGATTGATTATTGACTCACGTCGACTGCGAACATAATAAGAACATTGGCGAGGCGGCGGCTGACCTGAGACTATGAAATGGAGCACGGATAATGCGCGAGCAGCCGATCAGCGAAGCCGTGGAAGACAACGAACGTGCGGAGGTAATTGCCTATCACAAAGGCGATATGCACGCTGCGATCGAGACCCTCCTGGCAGATATTCGCCACCTCCGCCGGCAACTTGCATTGACTGAGGGCGTGATGGACCGCGGCATCACGCGCGGCTGGCGGCCGAGCTACGCTCGAGACTGACCGTCCGCGACCGAAAGCCATTTCCTCGAAGTGGCATTTAACGACTGGTGGTGGTCGCACCAGGGGCGTTCCGAGACAGCGTTAGCCGTCAACTGCACGCGCTTGCTTTCGCGGGGGAGATACCGCCGGCAAGCACGCCACCGAGCGTCGCTTCGTCTTCAGAGCGGGCCGCATGCGCATCACTGTCTGGGCAATGGGCGCCACGGAAGCGAAAGCGAAAGCCGAAATAGAAGCCGAATTCCGAGCAGCCAGGAAAGGGTGGCCCAAGCCGAAAGCGGGTTGGCAAATCCAGGAGGAAAGATGAGCGATACTGATAGGCCGGCGCTCCCACGACTGGATCCGCCGCGCGTTAGCAGCGCTTTCGGACACCACAATCGCTCCAGGTGTGCCTCATTTGTTAGGCTTTGGCTTTTCGGCAGGCCCGGTATCGCGTTGCTCTGAACCCAGCGCGGCGGAGTTGCCTTTCGCTGACGCCCCAGGGACCGAACGTTCCTTTCCGGTTGACCTCAGCAGCTTGTATGATTGCCCCAGTAGGGAAAGAGAGGATGAAATCGCAGGCTGGAAGAGCTTCTCCATAGGTGCACACCGCTACTTGCAGGCGGAGGCACACGGAAACCCTCAGCCGCCAGCGCCTACGTTTTCGGTTGCTGACGATACAGCCGAGCTAGGCTTCTGCTGCGAAAAGTCCACCCCGCCTTGGCAAGAGAGTTGTTGAGAGAGGGATTTTAGGGACCTGGAGCCACAGCGGCAGAACGATTGGTGCGGAACTGTACAGGAACCGCTGCCTTGGACAGGTGGTTAGGCGCATGGATCGCCGGATAGCGCATGCCCTTGCACTCTCGCGATCTACCCCTTCCCAGGGGTTCGGGCCGCGCAGAGGCAAGTTTTGGTCCCCTCCCTCTCCAACCGCTTCTGCGCGGCCTGCCTGCGATCCGACCTTGCCCAGCGGGACTGTCGGCTTAACCCGCAGGAGATGGCGGCCCTACACTCGCATCAAGAACCGCCTGTTGAGCCTTTATGAGCGTGCTGCCGGTGCTTTAGCCTCTCGGAGCGCTCGCTGGCTGATTACTTGATCGTTTTCTCCTGCGACGCCGCCCAATATGCTTGTTGGAAGTCCTGCAGCTACCAGCTCTATCACCTCGAGCTCATGGGGAGCCAGTGAAGCCCTCTGTCGAAGAGTCCTTTTTCGGCCTTAGCGCGCATTGCGAGAGGAAGCTGAAGGCTTCGACGCCCGCTCGAATGGCCTCTGCCAGTTCGCGTGATCCGATACTCCTGACAACGTATCCCGCCACCTCCTGCCGTAAGGCTGCGACAAGCGCTTCAACTTCCTCCGAGGCGGCCAGCATTAGGACCTTTGTCTCGGCTTCGCGCCAAAAGATTCGCTCGCACGTCGTAGATATCGAGACGAGTTCGCCGGCTGCCAGTCGCCTGCGCTTTGACTCTTCGTTTTGCCAACCGCTTTTCCGCCACGGCCAGCACTTCCCCTCCTTCGGGGCGCCCGACCACGCATAAGCTCAACTCCGGAGTTATACTGTTTTTCAAAAACAGTATAACGATCGAGAGGGCAGGCCATGGGATAGTCCTAACTCTATCGCCTTGAAAGGATCTGAACCTTCGACCCGTTAGCTCTGCACGTGGGATAACCCATATTTATGGAACTAGGTTGTTCCCCGACAATGCGGTATGCATGGCGGTTTGGCTGGTAGGAAGTGCGGGCGATCACGATTCTTTTTCAATCAACAGAAACAAAACGAAGCCGACGGTGACGCCGCTGTGAAGTGACGCGGAACGTCGACATCTGCCCGACCTGGGGTGGCGCATCGTTCCTGAAGGCGGCCGACAGGGTGGTCCAGGTGTTGGAGCACGTGCCGGCGTCGGTTAAGATTGTCCGCCATGTCGAAAAGCGCATGATCTGCAGGGATGGCGATACGACGGTAGCTGGCCCTGCCGATCGAGCGCGGCAAACCCGGGCCGGGACTGCTCGCCCATATCATGATCGCTAAATTCGACGATCACATTCCCCTCTATCGCCTATCCGAGATGTACGAGCGGTTAGGGATAGACATCTCGCGATCCGTAATGGCTGACTGGGTCGGTCGCGCATCCAGTCTGCTAGCTCCTCTCGTCTCGGCTACTAGGGCCCATAGTGCCTCCCTCCATTCTAACGAAAATAATCCACCATCAAATGCCGGGACTAAACACCCAGAGCTTTTTCGATCCGCCAGCCGGAATCGCCAACTCGGAAATCCGCGCAAACCTTTCAGCGGGCTGGATAATGCGTCACAAATTAGACGCTGCCTGAGTTCTTTGCCAACAGCAGAAAAAACAAAACGTTAAGGTGGCGCGATAGGCCAAAATATATCAAAAAAAATATCAATGTTATGTGTTGATATATCGCGGAGCGCCGTCTAGATCTGGTCACAAGCGGCACGGGGGTCTACCCCGGTCAGCGACGGGAGGCTTAGGTGAACCGACGTGACAACATGCACCCAGACAAAATCAGATCCGACAGGCCAGAGATGAAGATCGCCCTCTTAGATGGAGAACGTGACAGCTTCCTCTTGCCCCATTCCGTTGAACTCAGCGGCGAGAGAGTGCGATAGCGGCCAGCTGCGGCCGCGGCTGTTATAAAGGTCCCGAATCTCGCCTGGGTTAAAACGCGTGCCGATATGGTGAGGCCAATTAATTCGGGCTTGAATCGGAACGCCGCCCGATATCAATGAATAAGCTCCTGTAGGGTCCCCGAAGGACATCGACAGAGGAAAACCATCAAATGCGGTGTTGCAAGAACGCGCCCCCACAGCGTGGGGCTGACACAAACTTTTCTACTGAACCAGAACCTGCAAAGGCCGATATTGCCTACGATGCTATTCGACGAATTCTCCACAATAACGGCCGTGTGCCGGGGCAACATCTCAGGGAACAGGATCTGGCGTCTAATCTTGATCTTGGTCGAACACCAATTCGCGAAGCACTTCAGCGACTAGCAGCTGAAGGGAAGATCCAATACATCCCTCAGAAGGGCTTTTTCACCAGGCCGATGTTGGAGGGTACTCTGTTAGATTTTTATGTTGTTGGAAGTGAGACGCTAATCTCGGCGTTGAATCGAAAGCGGCCGCAGATCCCAGAGAGCTGGGCCGTGGCAGATAAATTGTCCCCCGACGAACTCGCCCTAACGGCAGAAGCGATATTTACTAGAATCGCCGAAGAAGCATCGAATTGCGAGGCATGTAAAATCGTTCAACGATTCTGTTTTTGCACTCACCCTCTACGAATGGAAATAACTGCGTCGGAACTTAGGCCCGCATTTGTCGAAAGCCTCGAGAAATTAATTGCCGCAATGTCTGAACTAGGCGCCGCGACAAACTTGGTGGAGTCCGCGTTGATGAACCACCTTGACCTAGAACGCGATGCCGTCCCAAGGGTCGTACAAGAGGTGAACGAACGTGGGTTAACAGGGCTTCCTGGGCACGCGAAAAGCTTGTGATATCGCCGTAATCTGAAGCACTCGGCTCGAGCATTTAAAGCCTATGTCGGAATAAATGCCCGCATCATTGCGTTACTAATAGGATCGACACTATTGGGCTAGTCGGATTCTTCCGGTTCCCCGAACTCCGCGATAGATAATAAAATGATTGGCACGCGCTGGATGTTTAGACCTGGCATTAGATAGAGCGAATCTGGTGAAGCGCTCGGGTTATGAAGCCCATGCTTTGCAAATGAACTCGTAGTGTGCGGAGGCCTTGAGAGGCTTGAGTCTGCGGCGAACAGGTACCCCATTGACATGGTAGTTAATGGCAGGAACAGCGCGGCGAACTTCAACATGTGGCCCGGTGATCCAACGGTTAACATGCCTCCCGCAGCAGGTCGACGCTATCGACGAGGACGACCTTGCCTCTGACTTCGACCCCCGACGGGGCGAGCGCCGCAAACGCGCGGGAAAGGGCTTCCGGCGCCAGTCCCAGTTTGCCGGCCAGGATTCGCTTTCGGTAAGGAAGGCGGAACGTAACCCGCGAGGTGGCCGCCGAGGCGGGGCAGCGGCTCATAAGGTAGTTTGCCACCCGTTGCGCGGCTGTGAGCAAGCGGTCTCCGGCAATACAATCCATCGCGCCCAGCAGGTGCCTGCCCATGATGCGCATGACGTTCCTGTGTACGACCGGATGTTGGTCGGCGAACGCCTGCAACTCCGCAAGCGCAAACAGCGCGACCTCGGCCCCGTCGGCGGACCGCGCGCTATAAGCGTAGGAGCCGCCCCCCGCGAGTAGATATTCTCCAAAGGTGTCGCCCGGCTCGCACACGCAGATATCCGCTTCGCGCCCGGCGGATTCCGATTTTGAAAGTCGCACAAACCCGTTCATGACGCAGTAGACGAACGATTCCTGCTGGCCCTCGGCTACGATCTTCTCGTCAGCGGCGAAGGTTCGAAACTCAGCCGTTCCGGTGAATTGCTCCACAGTCGCCTGATCCAAGCCAGCAAACAGGTCAGACTGCAGAAGCATAGAATTTTTCGCAAGCATCCATCTTCCTTTCGTGTTTGGACCCACTGCGGTCAGGGTTCTCGTTGATCGGTTTCGTCCTCGGCGAGGATCCGCCAGGCGGCGCCTTGAAGGTCGTCATACTGGCCGCTCTTTAGCGACCAAAGGAATGCCAGGAGCCCTATTCCTCCCATCAACAGCGCGATCGGTATGAGATAGATCAACATGTTCATGCGGCTTTGACCTCCTCACTCCTGCCGATCCGCCCTCGAATGTGCATATCCCGACGCTTGCCGAAGGCGTTCAGGCGCAGGGCGTTCGTCACGACGATGATCGAGGATGTCGACATTGCCACCGCCGCTATCAGCGGCGTCGCCAATCCGGCGATGGCGATCGGCACTGCCAGAACGTTGTAACCGATGGCGAGGGCGAAGTTCTGCCGGATGAGGCTGGCGGATCGTCGCGCAACGGCGATCGCTTCCGGAACAGCGTCAAGGCGATCGTTGAAGAAAACCAGGTCGGCCGCCTGTCTTCCGATATCGGAGGCTGTGGCCGGCGCCATCGAGACATGCGCGGCTGCAAGTGCCGGGGCGTCGTTGATCCCGTCGCCAACCATGAGCACGCGACGACCTTCGCCATTCAGCCTCTGGCATTCCTCGACCTTCTGTTTCGGCGTCAGAGAGCCCAAAGCCCTGTCGATACCCAGGGCATGCGCCGTATTGTCGACGACGGTCTGCCTGTCTCCGGACACGATCAGCGTTTCAAGGCCGGCTGCATCGAGCCGGTCGATTGCCTCGCAAGCACCCGGACGAAGCGTGTCATCGAAGAAGAAGCGAGCAAGATCGACACCATTCTTCGACAGGACCACTTCCGAGAACGGACTGTCGGCGGTGCGGGGCACGATGCTGGTTCCGCAGGCAAACGCCAAGTTGCCCAATCGATAGACATCTGCTCCGTTCCTGGCTTCCAGTCCCCCGCCGGGGATTTCCGTGACGATGTCGAAGGACATGAGGTCGGTTTCGGTGTCCCGTACCAGGGCCCGAGAAAGGGGATGCCGTGAATGCGCTGCCAATCCACGGGCGATCGCGGTGGCGCTCTCGTCCATGGCATCCACTCTGACAAGGCGCGAACTGCCGATCGTCAAGGTGCCCGTCTTGTCAAAGGCCACGGTGTCGGTTTCGGCCAGTCTTTCGAGTGCTGAGCCGTCCTTCACCATGATGCCCTTCCGGAAAAGTTCGCCCGTGGCGACGACCTGGACCACAGGTACGGCAAGACCCAATGCGCATGGGCAGGTAATGATCAGCACCGCAACGGCGACCAGCATGGCCTGTTTCCAGTCTCCGCCCAGGAGGCCCCAGGCAAGGAAGGAGACCAGCGCCAGCAGATGCACGACCGGAGAATAGAGCGTCGCAGCGCGATCGGCGATCCTTCGATAGCGAGCTCTTCCGCCCTCGGCGGCTTCCATGAGGCCGATGATCTCCGAGAGAAGCGAATCCTTGGCAATTCTTGTCGCCCGCAGCACGAGGGAGCCGGTCAGATTCATCGCCCCGGAACTCACTTCGCTGTTGCTGGCGACGGCGACCGGGCTGCTCTCGCCGGTGACGATGGAGAGGTCCAGGTCGCTCTCTCCGCTGACGACTATGCCATCGACGGGAACCCGTTCGCCTGCGGCTATCGAGATTTCATCCCCCGCCGCGATCTCATCTACCGCAATGTAGCGTCGCGACCCGTCCGGATTGATCAGCAATGATCCGCGCGGCGCCAGTCTTGCGAGTCCGTTGATCGCCGCCCGAGCCTTTTCGCGCATGACATGATCGAGGGTTCTGCCGATCAGCAGGAAGAAGAGCAGCGAGACCGAAGCGTCGAACCACGCATGCTCGCCGTGATGGACGGTCTCCCACAATGAAACGGCATAGGAGAGCGTCACGGCGAGCGAAATCGGAACGTCCATGTTGGTGCGCCGGTGCCGCAGCGCATTCCAGGCCGATTTGAAGAAGAAGCGCCCCGCATAGACCAGCGCGGGCGCTGCTATCATCGCCGAGATCCAATGAAACATGTCGCGCGTCGCAGCATCTGCACCCGACCAGACCGATACCGAGAGCAACATGATGTTGGCAGCGGCAAAACCGGACACGCCGATCGCGAGGAGAAGTTGATTTCTGGTCTTGTCGTTCTCGGGAGCTGAGGGCGTGAAGAGATGCGCGCGATATCCGGCCGAGTTGATCGCTGCCAGGATCTTGGACGGATCGGTTGCGCGTGTCTCTATCTCCTCCTGGTAGACGCAGCTCACCCTTCGAGCCGTGAGATTGACTCGCGCTGTCTTGACGAAGGAAAGCGCCAACAACGCCCTTTCGATGGTCGAAATGCAGCCACCGCAGTGGGCGTCGGGGACGCTCAGGTCCAGCTGGCGCAATCCTTCGCCGAGCGGCTGGCTCGCAAGGCGAACCTCTTCGGCACTGAATGATGTCGTGCTGAGGGCAAGCACGCTTTCTGCGTCCATGGTACAGCAGCTCACTGGCCTAACTCCGCGGTATCGATGCGTTTTGCCTCATGCATGACGACCACGCCGCCGTTTCGCGAGATGGCCTCGACGATCCAGTCACCGTCGGCTAGATCATGCTCCGCTTCGAACCGCCCCGCGGCTGTCTTCCTGAGCGTAAGGAGGAAGTCCTCGTGGTCTCCGACCGGACGTTTGAAATTCAGAATGACGTCGTCGACGATCGCAGGCGATCCGCTCTTGTCGTGAATATCGTAGCGGATCTCGTGCCCCTTTATGGAGAGGTTGCCCTCGATGCCGGAAGCGGCCATTGCCTTCATCGCCGCCGCTTTGCGGTTGAACTCCTGACTGGCGACATAGGTGTTTTCCACGACCAGACCGCTCCAGCTGGAAGAGGCATAGAAGGCCATGGTGACGTTCACCGCGATCACCACGCCAAAGAATGCCGAGGTCGAAAGCAGCATGTGCAAGCCTGTAAAACCTTGAGCGGAGGTCTTCATTTGATGTCTCCCGGTGCATTGAACGCCGCGCGGTAGGTTGCCCGATCGGCATGTTCGGTATCTTCGATCACGAACAGAAATTCATTGATCGCGGCTCCGGTAGGCTTGCGCGTAACGAAGACCTTCAGCGTCGTGGCCGCGTCGGGTTCGGCATGGACCGTAAAGCTGCGAGCGTCTTCCTTGCCGAACTCGGGAATGCGCATCGTCGCCCCCTCCAGCCCGACCAGGCTTATGTTCATATCCCTGGGCTTCGGCACCATGTTCAGAATACGAAGCGTGTAGCCATTCCGCAGCGAGCCGTCGCTTTCCAGAACATATTGGGGGTTTCGGTCGTGAACGACGTTGAGTTCAAGGCGCTCCCGAAAGGTGAGATGGACGAGCATGGCCACGCCGACCGACGCCCAGGCGACTGCGTAAAACACGGTTCTCGGACGAAAGATGATCCGCCAGTTGAAATGCCGGATCGCCGGAACGAAGGTCCCATTCTCGTTTCGAACTCTGGACGGTTTGACGGCCGTTCGTCCTTCGTCGGTGGCAAGCGACATGTTGCTCGAGTATTCGCTCAGGGTGGCGTAGGCGATCAGGCCGCGAGGCTTTCCGAGCTTGTCCATGACACCGTCGCAAGCGTCGATGCAGAGCGCGCATGTGATGCACTCCATCTGCTGTCCGTCGCGAATGTCGATTCCCATCGGACACACCGCCACGCAGGCATTGCAATCCACGCAATCCCCAACCGATAGGGCATTGACCAAAGCCTTCTTGGCGTGACGCGACCGCTGCTCGCCGCGCCAGTCATTGTAGGTGACGACGAGAGAATTTTCGTCGAGCATCGCACCCTGGATGCGTGGCCATGGGCACATATAGGTGCACACCTGCTCTCGCATGAGACCGCCGAGCACATAGGTCGTCGCGGTAAGGATGGCGACGGTGGTGTAGGCGGCTGCAGGCGCGCGACCGGTGAACAGCGAAACAAGCAGGTTCGGCGCGTCGGCAAAATAAAAGATCCACGCTCCGCCCGTGACGACGCCGATCAGCAGCCAGATCGAATGTTTGACGACGCGCTTCCTCAGCTTGGCAAAGCTCATGGGACCAGCGTCAAGCTTCATTCGCGCGTTTCGATCGCCTTCGATCGCACGTTCGACGACGAGAAAAAGATCAACCCAGACTGTCTGCGGACAAGCGTAGCCGCACCATGCGCGGCCAACCGCGGAAGTGACGAGAAACAGCCCGAACCCTGCCATGACGAGGAGACCCGCTACATAATAAAATTCCTGAGGCCAGATTTCGATGAAGAAAAAGAAGAAGCGCCGTGAAGAAAGGTCGATGAGGATTGCCTGGTCAGGCGCGTAAGGACCGCGATCCCAGCGAATCCATGGCGCGAGATAGTAGATGCCGAGCGTAATCAGCATGACGATCCACTTGAACCGACGGAATCGTCCCTCCGCACGCTTGGGAAAAACCTTCTTCCGAGGTGCGTAGAGAGGCTGCCGGTTGCGACGGGCATTGACCGGCTCGACATTGAGCCGCTCGATGTTATCGGGATCTGGTGCAGTGTAGAGGTTCATGGGACCTATCCGATTTCACCCACCCTTGTCCCATCTGCCGCGCATTCGTTCCTTGATGCAGATCAAGAGACAAGGCCTTCCCGCGAAAGGCAAAGGCCACGCCCTGGAGAGAGGGCGCGGCCTGCAGGAGCTGCGGGGGAACAACCACCGCTGGGACGTCCTCGACAAGTCTACAGCTAGCGGCTTGTCTGCCCGTGGTCTTTGAGACAGGTCAAACTGACAATCGAACTGCCGATCTTTGCCGGGTCGTCGTCCTGATCGGAAGGGGCGGCGTGGCCTTGGCGCGCGCCGAAACACGCGATCGTATGGTGGCGCGCGGCGTGCCATAGAGATCGAGGATCGGGTTGTGGCCGTGAGCTGCCATGGCTTTTCTCCTCACGTCCCGCCGCCGAGCGAATGGACGAAAATCGTAAGTTCCTTGACCGTCGTATCGCCGAGGCGCCCTGCCCAGGCAGGCATGACGCCATGCTTGGGAGCGGCCACCTGACGGGTGATCGCATCCTCGCCGCGTGCCTTCAGCCAGATCGCATCGGCGAGATCCGGCGCGCCCATTTCGGCTTTTCCTTTGGCGTCGTCGCCGTGACATGCGGCACAGTTATCGACGAAGACCTGTTTTCCGGCCTCTGCGAGGCCGGGGTCCGACGGTGTATTGGTCAGTCCCCAGACGTAAGCCGCGACCTGCCTTGTCTGGAGGGGATCCAGAACATCGGCAAAGGGCGGCATTTCGGAAGCATGAGTGTCCGTATCCTCGTTGAAGCGAATTCCATGCGCGATCGTCGCCTGGATGGCATCCAGGTCTCCACCCCACAGCCAATCGTCGTCGTTGAGGTTCGGAAATCCCGGACCGCCGCTTGCTCCCGAGCCATGGCACGGCGCGCAGTTCACCTTGAATGCAGACGCGCCGCCGGCGACCGCGAATTCGCGAAGGGCAGAATCGGAATCGATCTCGTGCACCGTCTTGGCGGCGATCAGATCACGCAGCGTCGTCTGCGATACTTTGGCCTGATCCAGATTCTGCTGCAACTCGGCGCGGCTGGAGAAACCCAGCATGCCCTTGGTGGCGTCGGTAACCATCGGGATCGCGGGATATGCGATCACATAGCCCAACGCCCAGACAATGGTGGCGTAGAAGGTCCACACCCACCAGCGGGGCATCGGATTGTTGAGTTCGCGGATGCCGTCCCATTCATGCCCGGTCGTTTCGACGCCGCTAAATTCATCGATATGTTTTTCCGACATCTTAATCGTCCTTCAAGGGAATATCGGCGGCTTCTTTCGCGGTTTGCTTGCTGCCTGGGCGAAGGGTGAACACAACCGCGCCGACGAAGAATGCCGCCATGGCCAAAAGGCCCCAGCTGTCGGCGAAGTGTCTCATTGCAGTGTAGGTTTCCATGGATCACCTCATCGGTAGCCGGTCGCGTCGTCGTAGGTCGAGAAATCGACCAACGTTCCGAGCATCTGCAGGTAGGACACCAGGGCATCCATTTCGGTCAGCGCAGCAGGATCGCCGTCGAAATCGCCGGTCTTCGCCTTCGGATAGCGGGAAAGCAGGGCCGTCGTATCTGCGTTCGGATCGGCTTGGGCCTTCATGTCGGCCTCCGCGTTCGCCAGCATGTCGTCGTTATAGGGCACGCCCACGTCCTCGTTGGCCTTCAGGTCCATTCCCACGTCCTTGACCGTCACCCTCTGCTCTTTGAGGAAGGCGTAACTCGGCATGATCGATTCCGGCACGACCGCCCGTGGATCGGCGAGATGCTGGACATGCCATTCGTTGGAGTAACGTGCGCCGACACGGGCCAGATCCGGCCCGGTTCGCTTGGATCCCCATTGGAAAGGATGATCGTACATGGACTCGGCCGCGAGCGAATAATGGCCGTAGCGTTCGACCTCGTCGCGGAACGGCCTGATCATCTGGCTGTGGCAGAGGTAGCAGCCTTCGCGGATGTAGATATTCCGGCCGGCCAATTCGAGCGGCGTATACGGCCGCATGCCTTCCACCTTTTCAATCGTGTTCTGCAGGTAGAACAGCGGTGCGATTTCGACGATGCCGCCGATGCTCACGACGAGCAGCGAACCGACGAGAAGAAGCGTCGCGTTCTTCTCGAGGATCTGATGTTTATCTAGTATCGATGCCATGTCTCACCTCATTCGGCAGGCTGTAGTTGGGGCGCGAAAGTGGTTGGGATTGCAGCTTCATCGCGCAGGTGGCCGCGGATCGTCATGAACACGTTCCAGGCCATGACGAGACCGCCCGCCAGGTAAAGCGTTCCGCCGACCGCGCGCAGCACGTAGTAGGGAAACATTGCCGCGACCGTCTCCGCGAAGGAATAGACGAGGAAGCCCTGGGAATTGTACTCGCGCCACATCAGCCCCTGCTGGATGCCGGCAACCCAAAGCACGGCGGCGTAGACGACGATCCCGAGGGTCGCGAGCCAGAAGTGCCAGTTGACCATCCGCAGGCTGTAGAGACGCTCGCGTCCCCATAGCTTCGGCGTCAGGTAGTAGATCGCCCCGAAGGTGATCATTCCCACCCAGCCGAGAGCGCCGGAATGCACGTGGCCGATCGTCCATTCGGTATAGTGGCTGAGCGAATTGACGGTTTTCACCGACATCATCGGGCCTTCGAAGGTCGACATCCCGTAAAAGGCGATGGCGACAATCATCATCCGGATGATCGGATCGGTGCGGATCTTGTCCCAGGCGCCCGAAAGGGTCATGAGACCGTTGATCATGCCGCCCCAGGAGGGCATCCAGAGCATGATCGAGAAGACCATGCCGAGGGTCTGGGCCCAGTCGGGCAGCGCCGTGTAATGCAGATGGTGCGGGCCGGCCCAGATGTACATGAAGATCAGCGCCCAGAAGTGGATAATCGAGAGCCGGTATGAATAGACGGGTCGGTTGGCCTGCTTCGGCACGAAGTAGTACATCATACCCAGGAAGCCGGCGGTGAGGAAGAAGCCGACGGCGTTGTGGCCATACCACCATTGGGTCAGCGCGTCCTGAACGCCCGAGAAGACAGAATAGCTCTTCGATCCCAGGAACGAGACGGGCACTGCAAGATTGTTGACCACGTGCAGCATCGCGATGGTGACGATGAAGGCGAGGTAGAACCAGTTTGCCACGTAGATGTGCGGCTCTTTGCGCTTCAGGATCGTTCCAAGATACACGGCGAGATAGGCGACCCAGACGATGGTCAGCCAGAGGTCGACGTACCACTCGGGCTCGGCATATTCACGGGCCTGGGTGATTCCGAGAACGTATCCGGTCGCAGCCATCACGATGAAAAGCTGGTAACCCCAGAATACGAACCAGGCCAGGCTGCCGCCGAAAAGACGCGCGCGACAGGTGCGTTGCACCACGTAGAACGACGTCATGATCAGCGCATTGCCGCCGAAGGCGAAAATGACCGCCGATGTGTGAACGGGCCGCAGCCTTCCGAAATTGAGATAAGGGGCGATGTTGAGGTCGGGAAAGGCCAGTTGCAGCGCGATGACCACGCCAACCAGGAAGCCGACTACGCCCCAGAATACCGTGGCGATCAGGCCATACCGTATCACCTCGTCGAAATAGCCTGATATATCGACTTTCCGCCGTTGGCCTGCCGGCGAAAAATCAACTCTCCTGATCAGGACAGCAGCGCCCGCGGCAAGGCAGAAGCAAAGTATCCCCATATGGACCGCAAAGAGATGATCATGCGCGAATGCGGCTAGTAGCAGCGCTAGAAACGCCGCGACCGCGATCACCATCGTTTCCGTTGTGTAATTCATGATGTCGTCCCCAGTACGCCGACGACCGCGTCGCGGCCGTCTTTCTCGCCAGGACTGTCATGAAGCGGCAAATTGCGCCTTGATCTGCGTCAACGAGAGGGCCGGTAAATGGGACAGCGCTACGCGTCTTAAGTCGTTGGCACATTCCGACTGTCATACCGTCACCCAGGGTGTTCTTGGTTCGATCTCGCGTTTTGCTGGTGGATCAGTTCTCTGGATTGCCGGAAGCATGTTGCTTTCAGCTTGTCGGTCATTCCAGACATTGCGCTGACCACGGCGATAATCTTATTTCTTCCTGCACCGCAACTCAGCTAAATGCCGAACAACTCGAGCGTAATGACGAAGATCTCGAAAACTCGACTCTCCGAATTTGACAATGGTCGTCTTTATGTTTCACCTAGAATATCGGCGCTGTGAACCACCAGGCCGACCATCAGTCCAAGCGTGTCGACGACGATATGACGCTTGCGTCCCTTGATCTTCTTGCCCGCGTCAAATGCCGCCGCTTTCCGTGGTTTTTACGCTTTGACTGTCGATCACGCCCGCAGACGGCGAGGCTTCCCGGCCTTCCAATTCACGCGCCTCCATCACAAGATGATGGTTGATCCGACCCCATAACCCTGTCGCTCGCCATTCATAGAAATAGGACTGCACAGTTGTAAAAGGCGGAAAATCCTTGGGCATCATCCGCCATTGGCACCCAGTCGTGGCGATGTAAAGCAACGCATTCACGACCTCGCGAAGATCGGTGCTACGCGGCCTGCCCAGCCGCCTCGGTTCGGGCAGGCAAGGCGAGATCAATCCCCATTCCCGGTCCGTCAGATCGCTTGCATACCGCATTGCGCGTCGGGCATATTGCCGACGGGTGAAATCAGTCCAGCCCATTGTGGTCTCCGTTCGTCCTAAGCAAACAAACAGAATCACAACTGGCTGATTTCACTCAACTCTTTTTCGGTCAGGCTCTTAGAGATCCTTACAATGTTCTTATGAGAACTTTTACTCAAATCACTGCCAGCTTTATTCTATTCTAAGCTTTATGGCCGCCCAATGCTGGCGGGAATGCAAATCGTCAGCGTCTGGGCGGCGCGCATGACGAAGGGCTGGTTGACCGACGGAGGCCGCTGTCGCGGCCGCCGTAAACAAGACCCTCGGAGCAGGCAAGATTACATGCACGCCGGCCACCGCCTATGAACTGCTCATTAGCTGCAGTTTCTTTCATCCGCCGATTGCTTCGTAGCGTGCAGAATTGGGGCCTCAGGGTGACGAGCGCGCGAGAGCGGGCGGAGGTGGATATTCGACTTTCCGCCTCAACCTTCGCGCAAGACCAGAAGAGAATTGTGGGTGTAGGAAACCCCTTACTGGCAGGCGGTCAGGCCGCCCGGATTTCGAATGGCGGCAAAACCGACGCCGTCGATCGTGTTGTCGTTACGGACAATGAAGCAGTAATTCATCGGCGGGAGGTGCGGCGACGATGCAGGAGTTGGCCCCAGCCGGAATGACATAGGTGTCCGCTCCGACGATCGCAAAGACGGAGGCCGTTCCATTCGGATGGGGCACCGGCTGCTTGGTGAACAGGATCGCATCGTTCGGCGGTGCGACCGCAATGGCCTGCTAGTTCCGGGAATCGGACGAAAATACGAGTTGTGCCGCGTCGGGCAGCGCTGTTGCGAGGATAGAGACGGTGGCAATGGCAAGCCCGGCAGCGATTTTACCGCGACGTGCTGTTTGGCCAGCGGATTTCAATGTAATACGTAACGTTGCTATATTCCTTTTGTTCAAGGGTTTATTGGCTTGCTCAAGCGTCAGTGATGATCCGGATCTCTGGGTCTATGGTCCTCCTGTCGCCGAAAAGGTTCCGTCAGCTTTGTAAGTCACGGTGTAGGCCGCGTAGCCCATGGTGAAATCGCAGCATGCCGAGTTGCTCTCGTCATAAGCGACGGTGCTTCCGACCGGCTGGTAGCCCATCTTCACGAAAAAGATCTGCTTCGGTATGCAGTTCATGACGGCGTTGGGGACAGGAGCGACAAAGCTCGAGAGTATAACCGCCTGATTGTTGTTCAGGGCGACGACGCCGCAATAGAGTTCGGGATGCGGCAACGGGGTATAGGAAGGCACGTTCATGCCAAACCCTCCGATCGCAATTCCGGCTTGATTGGCGGGCGCGGAAAGTCCGAGCGGATCGAGCGTCAAGGTCGTGCAGTTGTCCGGCGAACCGTCAACCGTGGTGAGCGTAACCGGTCGGAACGCGGATGTGCTACCGACCACGGATAGTGTGGCGGCATTGAGCGAGAGAAGCGCGATCAGCTGCGAGGGCGACGCCGCCTGTTTGGTGCTGAATGCACCTGCATAGACCTGACTGTCCAAACCGAAATTGACTTGCGCTCCCGAACTTGCGTAATTGCCGATGCTTTGGCAGCCGAGACTGCCGCTGAAGACGAGACCAGGGCTCGGCAGCAACGGAAATGCGGCCTGCTTCTGGAACACATAGAAATATTGCGTCGTCTGCGAAAAGTTCCGAACGATGATCTGGTAGGACGAACTGGTCATTGCGTGTGACAATCCCCTTAGAGATCCAGCCTGTCCGCGCCCGGGCGGCGGCGGCAACCGCGAGGATGGTGCGCAGGTGAAGAGGGGACGGTTCTTCACCTGCATGGGTGCCAAGGCTTACTGGAGCTGCGTGGTCCAGGTGCCGTCAGATTTCAGGCTGACGTTGCAGACGGAATAGCCGCCAGTGAAATCGGAAAGCGCCGCGTTCACGCTCGATTGCGTGAAGTTCATCACGACACCTGGCGTGTAGGCGCCGGTCTGGACATAATATTTAAGGATCGGCTGGCAATCGGTATTGCTGGCGGGGTTTGCCTGCACGAAGTTGGAGAGCACGATGCCGCCATTGACGGCAACCGCCGAGCCGACATTGAAATAGGGCGGCGCGTTGAAGACCGGCGTGGTGATGCGGAAGGCGCCAGGCTGCACACCCTCCCCGTAGATCGGCGAGGATAGTCCGAGCGGATTAACCGTCGCGGTCGTCCAATCGTTCGGTTTGCCGCTGCTACCGGAACTCGTAGCAAGATCGATGGCGCGGCTGGCTGACGAGTAGCCGGAAGAGGCGCCGATTTGCGGCTGTGTGTTCGCCGGCTGGATGCCGGCATAATATTGCAGGTTAACCTGGAAGGTCAGGATCGCGCCCGTGTTGTCATAGTTGCCGAGCGATTGCGAGAAAAGGCTATTCGAATAGACTCTCCCCCCGCCGGTATAAATGGCCGGCTGCTGGAAGAAGTAGAAGGTTTGCGTCTGGGGTTCGCAATTTTTCACGTTGATGGTCAGCATTGTAGACATGTCGGCAACCCTTCTGCCTGAGGGATTTTGCACTTACGTGCAACAGTCGATTTGTGAGATACTCACGGCTGGTCGGCGTGGCATGTTTCGTTCCTGTTGTTTGATCTGCGACACGTTTCAGGTGCTGTGGGGTGTTAAATGCCGCACCCGATCCTCCTTCTCATTTATTTTCCTCCACGTGTTCGAACCGATGCGGTTATCCCGCAACGCGGATGCGAAAGCCGTTCCGCTGCCTCGCAATAGCTCACAAGATTCGTGCCAAGCAGGCCGATAGAGATGACGAACAATATTTACTGCGATTCCAGTTATGTGGGCGCAAAATGCGCGATTGAGAACAGGAACGCTTGTCACGTAAACGACAAAGGTGATGACAATGTCGCAAATTGTTGTATGCGTCTGAAGGACCACAAGCTGGCGCTGGCTCAGCAGTAAGGCGCGTCAGATCAAGTGGCTTCGGCTTTGGTTATGCGGTAGCTCGCCCAACCGATCAGAACGGCGTTGATGTAACGATTGAGGCGGAGAAAAGCCAAGACCTCGACGCGCTGCAGCAGCTTTTATGGACGGCTTTCGATTGATATTTCCAGCAAGGGTTACTCGACGCTTCTGGCAATCATCCTGTTCACGCCCGCAACATCAGCTAAACCGCTTGTCCAAGCCTCACTAGGCGCCCGCAGCGTTATTTTCTCGATCGCTGTGCTTCTGATCGCGCATACGGTGTCGCTAGTCAGATTATCAACGGCAAACCGAAGCGCGATACACGCCCACCGCACCAGAGCTTCAGTCCCCGTGCTATCTCCCGGGGGATTATTCGGCGTTGAAATCTTCCAACTCGTGGCGCAGCTATCATGGACTTGTCCGACCTGAAGGCTATCGAACCGCCCCTCCACTCGCGGTGGTGATCGGGGCGGATTGCGACACGACATGTCGGCAACCCTACAAAACCCCTTCGCATAGCGACAACGAAACATGTGCAATCTCGAAGGCTTACCGGCGCAACCTGATTGGCACGAGCAGTGCTCAGAGTTAGCCGGGTCCCTAAAGCCCGAATCCGATTGGGAGCTTAAACGACGATGCACATCGTGGTCTGTATCAAACAAGTGCCGGACTCAGCGCAGATACGCGTCCACCCGGTGACAAATACGATCATGCGCCAAGGCGTACCGACCATCATTAACCCATACGACCTGTTTGCTCTCGAAGAGGCACTTCAGGTTCGTGACCGCTATGGGGGCGAGGTGACCGTTCTAACGATGGGACCGCCCATGGCTGAGCAAGCGCTACGCAAAGCCCTTACCCACGGCGCAGATCGCGCAGTGCTTCTGACCGACCGCCACTTTGCCGGATCTGACACGCTGGCGACCTCGTATGCTCTTTCTCAAGCAGTAGCGAAGATTGGCGAGAGCTATGGGGGGCCTGATATCGTCTTTACGGGAAAGCAGACAATTGACGGCGACACGGCCCAGGTCGGACCCGGAATTGCAAAGAGGCTGAACCTCCAGCAACTGACTTACGTAACGAAGATTGTCTCCATTGATCCCACTTCGCGCGAGCTCATGGTTGAACGGCACGCGGAGAGCGGCACGCAGATGCTGAAGAGCACGTTGCCATGTCTCATCACCGTGCTGGAAGGTGTCAATGCTATCCGCCGGGGCTCTCTCGATGATGCTTTCCGTGCAGCGCGAAGCCAGGGTCTTAAATGGGGGGCCGCTGACGCCGGCATTGGGGAGTTGACCAAATGCGGCCTACGAGGATCGCCGACGGTCGTGAAGCGAGTATTCGCTCCTGGTCCGCGCGCCGAAAAAGCTATGCAAGTGGACATTAACGACAAAACGTTGGCCGAGGTCGCCGCGGACACGGTCGTTGCAATTTTTGCCCGCCAGCCCGTTTTGGAACGCAAGCTCACGTCCCATGGCAATCGGTGAGCAGCGAGGAGTAGATTTTGGTCGCTAGAAAAAATGAAACGCCGTCAAACGCGGTCGGCCGCGCCAGCTCAGGGAAAAAGCTGCTTAAGTGTTTCGAAGATCACCGGCACGTCTGGGTCTTCATGGAACTTGAGGGCGGCAATGTTCATCCCGTATCGATTGAACTCCTCGGCGAAGGCCGCAGACTAGCTGACAAACTGGGTGTCCAACTGGCCGGGGTAATCCTCGGTTCGTCTGAAGGCGTGGGCACCAAGCCGGCGATCGAAGAGGCCTTCGCTTACGGAGCTGATGTCGCCTATCTGGTAGAGTCGCCCCTCCTCGCCAACTATCGAAACGAACCCTTCACCAAGGCTTTGACGGATCTGGTCACTACTCACAAACCAGAAATTCTCCTTCTCGGCGCGACTACGCTCGGCCGCGACCTCGCCGGTGCTGTTGCAACGACCTTACAAACAGGGCTTACGGCTGATTGCACCGAGCTGGATGTTGATGGAGATGGTTCACTCGCAGCGACGCGGCCAACTTTCGGCGGGTCCTTGTTGTGCACGATCTACACGCTGAACAGCCGGCCGCAAATGGCAACGGTGCGGTCCAGGGTCATGGCGACGCCGCAACGCTCGGATAAGCCAATTGGACGCGTTATCCAACATCAACTCCTGATGGTTGAGGAGGAGATCGTCACCAAAGTGCTCGCGTTCCTTTGTAACAGCGGGTCTGAGCAATCCGATCTGGCCAACTCCGACATCGTGGTTGGGGGCGGACTCGGCCTCGGCGCTGCAGGAAACCTGCAATACTTGAGAAACCTGGCAACGACGATCGGCGGGGGAGTCGGGTGCTCGCGCCCACTGGTCCAAAAAGGCTGGATGCCTGCTGATCGACAAATTGGTCAGTCCGGCCATACCATTAGACCCAAGCTCTACATCGCGGCGGGAATATCTGGCGCGGTCCAACATCGCGTTGGCGTCGAAGGAGCCGATCTGATTGTGGCTATCAACCTTGACGAGAACGCTCCGATCTTTGACTTCGCCCACATCGGCGTTGTCGCATGCGCGCTGGAGTTCTTGCCGGCGTTGACAGAAGCTTTCGCCAAGCGAATGCCACCGCACAACTCTATCAAGGTTATGGACCGAGGAAGGCTAGATGACCAAGGGTAAGTTCGACGCGATAGTCATTGGCGCCGGTATGTCCGGCAACGCCGCAGCGTATTCGATGGCTAGTCGCGGTCTAAAAGTGCTGCAGCTGGAGCGCGGAGAACATTCAGGCTCTAAAAATGTTCAAGGGGCTATATTGTACGCCAACATGTTGGAGGCGATTATCCCAAACTTCCGCGATGACGCTCCTCTTGAACGGCATCTGGTAGAGCAACGATTCTGGCTAATGGATGACTCGTCGCACACGGGCGTGCACTATCGCTCTGATGACTTTAACGAACTGAAGCCAAACCGGTATACGATCATCCGCGCCCAGTTTGACAAGTGGTTCTCGTCCAAGGTGCGCGATGCCGGCGGCACAATCCTTTGTGAAACGACAGCGACTAGGCTCGCTCGGAACCTGAGAGGTAAAGTAGTAGGCGTCCACACGGACCGGGAGGGCGGTGTGATCCTCGCGGACGTGGTCGTCCTCGCTGAGGGCGTAAACGGACTGCTTGGAACTCGAGCCGGCTTACGCGATATACCGAGGCCAGAAAATGTGGCCCTCGCTGTCAAGGAAATGCATTTCATGCCGGAAGAGGTCATCGCAGAGCGCTTCGGCCTCAACGGTAGCGAAGGCTGTGTGATCGAAGCCGGCGGCACGATCTCACGCGGAATGGCCGGACTGGGCTTCCTTTATACCAACAAGGAGTCGATCTCGGTGGGGATCGGCTGCCTCGTCTCCGGTTTAGCGGGAGGCATGGAAAATCCGTACCGCCTTCTTGACGCCTTCAAGCGACATCCCTCGATCCGACCATTACTGGCCGGATCAGAGATAAAAGAATACGCCGCGCATCTTATTCCCGAAGGGGGCTTCAAGGCAATCCCGCAACTCTTTGGCGACGGGTGGGTGGTCGTGGGCGATGCGGCGCAACTAAACAATGCCGTGCATAGGGAGGGATCAAACCTCGCGATGACATCAGGCCTCATGGCCGGCGAAGCGATCTGTCAGATAAAGAGCCGTGGCGGCTTGATGACGAAGCGCAATCTCTCTCTCTATAAGGGCATGCTGGATAAGTCGTTCGTCATGAAAGATCTGATAAAACACAAAGATCTTCCAAGCCTCCTCCACACTGACAGTCACAACTTTTTCATGACGTATCCAACGCTTATATCTCAGGCAGCGCAAAATTTTGTGCGCGTCGACGGTGAACCTAAAATCAACAGGGAGAAGGCCACAGCCGCCTCCTTTATCAAGGCACGATCCCGTTGGGGGTTGATTAGCGACGCGGTCCGCTCCGCCGTATCTTGGCGTTAAAGGAAAATTCGATGAAGGCGACCATCATTGAGCGCATTGAGGACAAGCTGTACCAAAACCGATATCTCGTCGACACTGGACGTCCGCATATAACAGTGCGACCGCACCGGTCGCCAAGCCCGAACCTGCTCGCCTTGACGCAAATCTGTCCGGCCAAATGCTACGAGCTGAACGAAATTGGTCAGGTGGCGATTGTTCCCGATGGCTGCTTGGAATGCGGCACATGCAGAGTGTTGTGCGAAGCTAGTGGCGACATAAAGTGGAATTATCCCCGGGGCGGGTTCGGGGTCCTCTTCAAATTCGGATGAGGAGTCCCTACCTCCGGCGGGATAGCAGCGACCGATCCAGCTGCATTAGCGGCGGCGATTGAATGTGCATCCACTCAACCTTTCGAAAGGCTAATTTTTGCGCCGTCGATAACACCTATTTTTAACTTAGGAATATGCGTTAGCATATTTCGTGCACCAGGGTAAAAAGCAGTGCACCCTCCCCTGTTTGTAGGCATGATTAAACCAGAGGCGCGGCTCCATATACTCTACGACATATCCAAAGAGCTTATCTCTTCTTTTCCTCTAGACAACGTCCTGAAGGCTGCGATGAACGCCCTCGCCGAGCATCTGCGATTGCGCGATGGCGGAATCGTGATTCACGGCTCCGGAGGAGAGCCCTGGATAAACGTACGGGCTCCCATTGGGCACGACGTTCGCTCACGTTCTCTTACGATTGAACAGGCGGACACAATAAATCGTGTCATCGCTAGCGGGGAAAAGCACTTTGGGAAAAATTCTGTCGTTCTCCCCGTTAAAGTGAACCGGAAAGCAATCGGCGCATTATGGATAGATTTCGCTCAGCAAAGCGGAGCTCAGGACGAAAGCCTTCTGGCAATGATTGCCGTCCTGATCGGCTTAGCCTGCCAGCGCTATCGCGAATTGTGCAGCGATGGCTGCTCAGTCGCCGAGGAACAACAAGCAGGACAGATTCCCAAAATCAAGCCGAAGTCTCATCCCACCCAAGTCGATAAAATCGACTGGATCGTAGGGGAGAGCCTCGCGCTCAAGAGGGTATTAGCTACCACCAAGATCGTGGCCGCGACGAACTCCGCGGTGCTCTTGAGAGGAGAGAGCGGCACTGGCAAGGAATGCTTTGCAAGAGCAATACACGCGTTATCGATACGGAAAAGCAAGGCGTTTATTAAGTTGAATTGCGCCGCGCTGTCGGAGACCGTTCTGGAATCCGAATTGTTTGGCCATGAGAAGGGCGCTTTCACCGGCGCTCTCCTTCAACGAGCTGGACGTTTCGAACTGGCCAATGGCGGAACGCTGTTGCTTGATGAAATTGGCGATGTATCGCCACAATTCCAGGCAAAGTTATTGCGCGTGTTACAGGAAGGCGAATTCGAACGTCTCGGCGGAACGAAGACATTGAAAGTAGACGTTCGAGTCATATGCGCCACCAACAAAAACCTTGAAGTGGCCGTCCTTCGAGGTGAGTTCAGAGCCGACCTCTATTACCGGATCAATGTGGTGCCCATCATTTTGCCGCCACTTCGGCAGCGCGACGGTGACATTTCGCTTCTAGCGCAAGTGTTCCTCGAGCAATTCAACAAGGCAAATGATCGAAATTTCGACTTCGCGCCGTCGGCAATAGGCATTATGTCGAAATGCGCCTTCCCCGGCAATGTTCGCGAGCTGGACAACTGCGTACAAAGGACCGCTACTCTCGCCAGTTCAAATACGATCGCTTCATCAGATTTTGCCTGTCAGCAAGGCCAGTGTTCTTCGGCGCTCCTCTGGAAAGACGGCCGCGACGGCATTGACAACGACGCGGTGCATAGTCTCAACCCGCGAGATACAATGTCGAGCGGACTGGGGCTCTACGCAGGTACCCCCAGCGGTGCCACAGCCACAATGGAGGCACCGGGTCTCACTGAGCGTGATCGACTGATCAATGCAATGGTGAAGGCTGGTTGGGTGCAGGCCAAAGCAGCTCGTATCCTGGGTAAAACGCCGCGGCAGGTCGGCTATGCGCTACGCCGGTTTCGTATCGATGTGAAGAAGGAGTGACCGCGATCGCCAAGAGCTCCGTAAGCGTGGCACAACGACTTCGGGGGCGAGCTATTTTCATTTCTACAAGACATCTCCGGCAGCAAGCGGGGAAACGGGCGGTAAGGCGACATAAGAGCTGAAACAATAATATCTCATCGCTCGAAATCTCTCTTGCTTTTGGAGATCTAACCTTTCCTCACCAGTGGAACAGTGCAATGTCGGAACCGGAGATAAAGGTCGGGAAGACCAGCAGTGCCCTCTTCGACCGGGCGCCGATGGCTCCCTCTATGCCCGGCGGCCGCGCATCTTCGTCCCATGGCCTTTCGGTGACGGATGACATAGATGCGCGGATCTGGGAGAGAATCAAAGACCATCCCTGCTTTTCAGAGCAAGCCCACCACTATTTCGCTCGCATGCATGTCGCGGTCGCGCCAGCCTGTAACATCCAGTGCAACTACTGCAATCGCAAATATGATTGCACCAACGAAAGCCGTCCCGGGGTCGCATCAGTAAAGCTAACTCCCGACCAGGCACTACGCAAGGTGCTTGCCGTCGCCAGCAAAGTGCCGGAGCTTTCCGTAATCGGCGTTGCCGGACCGGGCGACGCTTGTTACGACTGGAGGAAAACAGTCGCGACGTTTGAAGGAGTTGCGAGAGAAATACCTGACATGAAACTATGCATCTCCACCAATGGATTGGCGCTTCCGGATCATGTCGATGAGCTAGCTGACATGAATATCGATCACGTGACGATCACTATCAACATGGTGGATCCGGAGATAGGGGCGAAGATCTATCCATGGATAATTCACGGACATCGTCGATACACTGGCATAGCAGCTGCCGGGATCCTTCACGAGCGCCAAATGTTGGGTTTGGAATTGCTGACCAAGCGCGGCATCCTCACCAAAATCAATTCGGTTATGATTCCAGGCGTCAATGACACGCACCTCGTCGAAGTTAACCGATGGATCAGAGACCGCGGCGCATTCATGCACAATGTGGTGCCCCTGATTTCCAAGCCTTCGCATGGTACTTATTACGGTCTTACGGGTCAACGTTGCCCGGAGCCGTTCGAACTGAAGGCACTTCAAGACTGTCTCGATGGCAACATTAAGCTTATGCGCCACTGCCAACAATGCCGGGCCGACTCCATCGGTTTGCTGGGCGATGATCGTGAGCGAGAGTTTGCCCTCGACCAGATCTCCACCAAAGTTGAATTCGACACCAGCAAGCGCGAGGCCTATCGCAAGCTGGTCCAGCATGAGCGAGGGGATCAACTGGCAGCAAAATTGGACGCGAACAAAGCAGTCAAGTCACTGGGTTCTTCGGGAACCCTTGCAGTTGCCGTGGCGACTAAAGGTGGCGGCCGGATCAACGAACATTTCGGTCAGGCAAGGGAACTCCAAGTGTATGCAGTCTCACTAAAGGGGATCACCTTGGTGGGACACCGCAAGGTCGAGCAGTATTGCCTCGGTGGTATAGGCGAGAAGGCCACTCTCGATCACACCATCGTTGCACTCGACGGCATCGACATTCTGCTTTCTTCCAAAATCGGCGATTGCCCAAAAAAGCGGTTGGCAGAAACTGGCGTGCGAGCCAGTGACGCATTTTCCTATGATTACATCGAGACTGCGATTGGCGCGCTATACGCCGCCGAGTTTGGCGGCAAACCGGCAATGCCGACGGCTTTAGGCCCCTCTAATTGAATCAGGAGCTAAAACATGGCCTTCAAGATCATTGTATCCCAATGCACCCAGTGCGGCGCTTGCGAATTTGAATGTCCCTCAGATGCGATCAGTTTCAAAGGTGAGGGATATGTTGTGGATCCAAAAAAATGTACCGAGTGCAGGGGTGAGTTTGACACGCAACAATGCGCTTCGGTGTGTCCGATGCCGAAGACCTGCGTCCCTGCCTGATCGCCACCGGACTAAAGCGCAAAGACAGAGCCACGCCGGAGATATCGGCCTGCGCATATGTAGCACTAAAATAGCAGGCTTTGATAGCGCTCGACTTCCGGAGCTCCAAAGCCGCCGCAGCGAGAAGGGACATGCATGAGAGTGACAATCAGCAGAACTGACGTCGGCTTATCGGTCTATATTCACAAGAAAGACCTTGAGGAACCGATCATTTCGGTTGAGCACAAAAACCTATGGGGCGGCTTAATTTTGCTGAAAAATGGATGGCGGATAGCCCTCCCCGACCTATCGCAGAACAGGCGCCTGCCCGTTACTGTCGACGCGAGGAGGCTATCCAGTTAGCATGTGCGCAGGTTGATAGATGAGCGTCGATGCGAAGGGCAAGCGGGCATACAACCCAAATAGAGGGCATGGAGTTCCCGATCCCTTGAAGGCGGCCATCGGCAAGAGGCCGCCAGTAAATCAGCAGGAATCCGATATGATGCAATTCAACGAAACAACGCTCAAGGACCCCGTGGTCCCCATCCTTAGCGATATTGGCGGAGCTGTCAGCGTGCCGCTGGTGCGGATCGGAGATGCTCACGGGCTATACAGCTGAAGGCAGTCGGGCCGGTGAAGGCCGACGAACTTGCCGATGCCTCGGATGCGCACTCGTTATGTGCGGGAGTGGCTGGCGGCACGGGCCGCCTCAGGCTGTGTGCACCAGGAGCGAGGATTGTTCTCGCTGGCACCCGAGCGGGCCCACGTGTTCGCCGAGCCGGGCAGCCCGGTCAACCTGATTGGCGCGTTCGATACGGCTGCCGCGATGGTCGAGAACCAACTGCAAGCCGCCTTCAAAACGACCGGGGGTTGCCTGGGGCGACCAAACTCGCTGCATGTTCTGCGCCGTCGCGCGGCTGTTCCGCCCTGGTTACGTCGATGCCCTCGTCCTGGAGTGGCTGCCGGGGCTCGATGGTGTGATCGACAAGCGGAAAACCGGTGCCACGGTTGCCGACGGAGAAAACATCAATCCGGTTGAGGGGCTTTACTACTCAGCCTCGACGATGATCTGCGTTCCGACCTCCATCGCACAAGAGACAGGGCTCGCGCTTGGTGCGCAAGCGGGAGAGAAGCGACGACGGACATGCGACCAGCAAAATGCCAGAGATACGGTGTTCTTGGCAGCCAACGGGCGATAGCCGCTATAGCCGTCTACCTGAAGAATGCCGACGAAACCGTCGAGATGGGCCATCGGACGCTCGGCTTTGCGATCCGGCGCGTAGACATAGACGACGCCGGGCGGATCGGTTCCCTGCCAAGGCCTGTCATCGCGGGCATACGCCCAGAGCTGGCCGGTCTTGGTCCTGCCCCGTCCCGGATCGAGCACGGGTGCTGTCGTTTCGTCGGCGAAGAGCTTGGATGATGTCTTCAAAAGGTCGAGCAACCTTTGATGAACAGGTCGCAGATGCCAGGCGGCGCGGCCGACCCAATCCGCGAGTGTCGATCGGTCGAGATCGATCCCTTGCCGCTTGTAGATTTGCGCTTGACGATAGAGCGGCAGGTGATCGGCATACTTGGAGACCAGGACCTGGGCGACGGTTGCTTCGGTCGGAATACCGCCTTCGATCAGCCGGGAGGGAGCCGGAGCCTGAACCACGACATCCTCACAGGCCCGGCAGGCATACTTCGGGCGGCGCACGACCAGCACACGGAACTGGGCCGGAACGATACGTCTTCGCCAATCCGATGCAGATCATGGCGACACCCTGGGCAGGCGTGATCATCGATATCGACGACCATCTCAATGCGTGGCAGGTGAGCTGGCAATGAACCCCGGTTCGTCCGCCGTTTGGCAACACGTGCCCGGCGTTCAGCGACCGACGCCTCTTCCTTCGCTTCGAGACCATCCGCTTCGACCTGCTCGGCCTCTTCCAAGCCCAAAAGTAGCTGATCTTCGGGAAGCGTTTCGGCTCGGCGACCGAACCGGTGGCGCTGCAATTCCTTGATGATCTGCCGCAAGCGGGCATTCTCCGCCTCGCGCGAAAGCACCATCGCTTTCAGCTCGTTCAGGTCATCCGGAAGCTCGTCCGCCCTTGTCGTCATGGGACAAGAACAGCATATCTTGCCTCGCAAAACGAGCTATTGGATGCGGCTGATTCAATTGGTCGCGGCCGCTATCCGGCCTCAACGGGGGTGCGCGTTTCGATTGGCGCATGCACGCGTTTCCAATCGAGTCCCTCGAACAAAGCCGAGAATTGCGCGGCCGTCAGATGCATCGCGCCGTCCTGCATTCGGGGCCAATGGAACTCGCCATCCTCAAGCCGCTTGGCGACCAGGCATACGCCACTGCCATCCCAGAATATCAGTTTGATGCGGTCGGTTCGCTTGGCCCGGAACACATAGATTGTGCCGGAGAACGGATCGGCACCCATCTCGGCCTTCACCAATGCGGCCAATCCCTCTGCGCCTTTGCGGAAGTCGACGGGCTTGGTGGCGATCATGACTTTCACCGCACCAGACGGGCCAATCACGACGATGCCTTCATGGCTTGGATGACCGCTGCGATGGTCGCGCTGTCCGTGCCAGATGCGATCCTGAGTATCGCACCGTCAATCTCCAGCTCGATGGCGACTGCTAGCGGCGTGCTCCTAGCCATCGTCTTTCGCCGTCTCAAAGGCATCTCTGCAGGCTGATCCATCACCGCTGGCACGAACATCGGCGTTGACGTCTGCTCCGATGGGCTCCGCGACTGCCGCCGCCAGGTGAACAACTGACCGGGCGACAAACCGTGCCGCCGCGCAACAGCGCTGACCGACATCTCGCCGCTATGACTTTCGGCAACAATCTGAAGCTTCTCCTCGTCGCTCCATTCGCGGCGGCGACCTGATCCAGTGAAAACCTCAAACCGCTGCACCATCTCATCGGCCTTGGTGCTACGCGTAGTGAGCGTCCGGCGAACGCATTTTCGCGCGCTCGATCGGCCGATTCTATGGGACGCGCTTCACCTCATCGACCATGACACGCTCGATCATCTCGGGATCGCATTGTTCATCGACGAGGAATTGGCGG
>NZ_WUFT01000168.1 GCF_010668805.1 Rhizobium phaseoli
AATCGGATGGCTCGGCGGCATCAGGGCGGCGAGTGTGGCGGCAGCGGTTCGGTGGGATCGGCCGGGAGTTTGGCAAACCGCCCCCTGGATCTTCGTTATCCCATACCTCTGCCGGCGTGCCCGGCAGGGCAGAGGGGGGCGGCCACGGCACACCGGCAGAGGTATCGGAGGAACATTTTGAACACCCTCGTAGGCTCAGGAGACCGCCGCGTGCCCCTCATCCGGCTGCCGCCACCTTCTCCCC
>NZ_WUFT01000169.1 GCF_010668805.1 Rhizobium phaseoli
ATCAAGCCAGTTCAGCCAGGGGAAGCCCCTCATCCGGCATATCCCCTTCTCCCCGCTGGCGGGGAGAGGGTTAGGGGCAGCCATTTGCGCCCTCAGTCATCCCAGCCCTTGAACCGAGCATCCACGCGGCACCCATCAGCAGCCGCGGTATGGATCCTCGGGTCAAGCCCGAGGATGACGGGATGCGGGGTAGGCAAACTCGTCCCGGCATACAAAGCCGATCCAACGACACACACCCCT
>NZ_WUFT01000017.1 GCF_010668805.1 Rhizobium phaseoli
GGTGCTATGTTGCGGCGGCGCCGCCAATTCCGCAGGGTGATCGACCACCGGTTCGGCAGGCACCTGCTCGTGGTTCGACGGCGTACCGCCATTCGCGCTACCGGCAGCGCTGTCGAGCTCGGCCTGGGCTTGCTCGAACGTCTTGTTCTCGCCAACAAAGAACGTGTTCTGCGCGGCGATCGCCGCCGGCATCGTCAGCGTCAATACGTCGCTGTCTATAATATTATCATGGAAGGAGCCCGACGCAGGCCGGTCGACCTTAAGCGCCGAAGAGGACAGATCGTCAAAGACGTTGTCATGAACATCGATATTCTCGCGAATATAGACGGGGTTGCCGGCGGCGCTGACCAGAACTCCATACACCCCGCCATGGATATAATTCCCGCTGATGTCATAGTTTTTCGCATCGCCCTGATCGCCAAGGCCGATGCCATAGGACCAGCTGTAGCCGCCATATCCCGAGATATTGTTATCGTGGATGGCTATATTGGTGCCTGCCTGCGCACTCAAGCCGAAGCCGCCGCCGATGAGCGTGTTACCCTCGACCACGGCATCATGAGCTCGGATCAGCACCAGGACACCCTTGGCGCTATTGGTTTGCGTTTGCTCCAGATGATTGTCCTTGACGAGAATGTTGCTGCTGTCGTTGAGCTGAATGGCGTCTGCCGCGCTGCCCTGGGCGTTGGTGACGGTGTTGTTGATCAAGGTGACGCCGTTGACCTTTTCCATCCAAATCCCATCGGAATGGACGCCGGTCAGCGTGCTGTTCTCGATGGTGATGTTCTGGCTGCTTTGGAAACTGACCGATCCCGGCTTTCCGGCAAGGCCCGTATTCGTCACCTCGACATTCCGCACGACCCAGTTGGACACGTTCCCTGCATATATCGCGTTCGCGCCGGTATCGGCGATCTTGATATTCTCGATAACGATATTCGAGGCCTTGGAACCGTGGATACCGTCATTGCTGCTGTGAATGACCGGTGCGTCGCCAAGACCGTAGCTGCCGATCGTGATCGGAGCAGTGACGCTTCCGGAATATTTCAAATCGAATTGCTCATTGAACACGCTTCCGGCAGCGAGCAGCACACTATCGCCGGGGTTCAGCCTTAGGAACTCGACGGCGGACAATGTCGCAAAAGCCGAATTCTCCGCGGTTCCGCTATTGTGGTCGGATCCAGTCGCTGAATTCACGTAGTAGACGGTCATGCTCTGATCTCCCGGAGGTAATGGAAATCTTCTAAGCCCGCCTCTCTCTCCGTCAGCTAAAATGAAACACTAAAATTCTTTCTATTTGTCGATATTCTTGATCGCAGGAGGTACTTTCTTCGTCCTTAAGGTATTTTTCAGGGCGCAAAAGTTGCAACGCACAACAGAAATGTATTTTTACTAGAATTTAAGTTCGATAGCAGTCCATTTTGCGTAAGCCGGCGGGTTGCCGTGATCATGCCGCCCCAACTGCGAAGGTTCTCCCCAGCATATCCTACAATGGAAATGACAGTGATGAACTTGATATGATGTGAGATGGGTATCGAGACAACGCGACAAAATCACCAAAAGAGATTGCTAGCTCAATGTGATTATTTGACAATTTCATCTACGTGGAAGTGAATATCTGTATTCTCATTGATTGCCTCAGAATAAAATTCTGCACATTCCGAAGAAATATATGCAACCCGGCGTTTACGCCGCGTATTCACTTATTATTAATGCACCAAGATGCCGGTGTTGCATCCTATTACTCCGATAGTATGTGTGCCATTATTGCATATAGGGCACTCTAATGTTCATATCATGTTAATCTCAGCCTTGACTCTCTGTATTAATATATCCTTAATCCTACTCGCCGCTAAGGTTTAAATTGGCCAGCGAAGATCAATTCAAGGAGAGACAACAATGGCTATTCACGCAACCGACGATACTGCAACATTCCTGGAAACCGACGTCATCTCGGGAAACCTGCTGAGCAACGATTCATCTGACAACGGCCACCTGTTCCTTCGCGCATTCGACCAGCAGAGCGTTGGCGCCAAGCAAGGCAACAGCCAGGTTACTGAAATCCAGGGCGACTACGGCACCTTCTTCGTCAAGCCGGACGGCAGCTACACCTATGTTCTGAGCGCTGCTGCCAAGGTCAACTTCACCAATGGTGAATTGCTCCAGGAAAAGGTCTCGTACAAGATCTCCGACGGCAGCGGTCATACCGATGTCGGTCTGTTCACCCTGAATATTCAGGGCGTCACCCAGGTTAAGCCGATCGCTGTCGACGACCACTACAGCTTCAACGAAGGCAGCCCCATCGGCGGCAATGCTCTCGACAACGACATTCCCGGCGACAACGGACATCTCTTCCTCCGCCAGTTCGCGGGCACGAACGTCAACGGCAACCCCAGCGCAACCACCGACGTCGCCGGCACCTATGGCACGTTCCATGTCAAGGCCGACGGCTCATTCACCTATGATCTGGCAGCAGATATCGCCCCGGGCGAGCACGTCACGGAAACCATCCAGTATTATAAGATCTCCGACGGCCAAGGTCACACGGATGCCGGCGTTCTGACGCTCAATATCACGGGCACGGATTTTGTCTCGGGCGCCACCGTCTGATCGTATATAGCCGATCAATAAACAACGCCCGCCGCGCAAACGGCGGGCGTTTTTGCCCATCAAGCCTTGTATATGGCCGTCTTGAGTCTCGAACCGTCCTCACAGAAATCTGCCGACGGTTACTTGCTGCAGCGCTGTCGGAATCGCGCTGTCGCTCCGTCCCCAACGCCCGCCCAGGTTCGGTCGAAGATGGGGCGAAGTTGTGGGCTGATGACCTTAATGGTGGCATTGACCCTGCAACGGTCGCCAAGTTTCAGCATTGTCGTGAGATCGCTATCGAGCGCAGTCTTTGCCGCTGAAAGCGTAGCGTCAGTAAAATCGTTCCAGAAATAAAACCGGGTCAGAACCATCGACTCGTCGTAGGGCGCAAGAGCAACCGAACGCTTCATCATTCCGGCAATCGAAATCGGCTCTTCCGCAATCACAGACTGGACGGCGGCGAGACGAAGCCAAAAATTACTGTTCGTTGGCATGCACGAAACCGCATGCTGTAGAAAGTGACGGGCACCCGATGCTGCCGCAGCCCAGGCGTCATAGTCGACATTGATATTCTGCCGATCGAGGTGCGCCAGGACGAGAGTAACGCCAGGAGCCACGATGTCGGATCGGCAATAATGTCCGTCAACCACGGCGACGGTCCGCGCCGCGTATTTGGCGGTGACGTCATTCGCGACGGTATCACCACGCTCAATCCTTTCCGCGACGATCGAGATGCTGGCCGTTCTTATCGAAGCGTACAGCTCCCGACCGGCCAGCATCGCAAAGACGACAGTGACAACAACGAAAGCAATCCTGGCAACAGAAACGAACTGGCCGCGAAGCATCAGCTTTCAGTGTAGTATCGCGAGTAGCGCTTATAATAATACTCGCTGGAGCCGAATGTGCGGTAAAGCTTCATCTGCGACGGGTCGACCTTGGTCAATATCGCACCAACGCATTTCGCATAGAGTTCCGGCTCGGACAGCAGGGTGGACTGCACGACCTTGCGCGATGTTTTCCCCCACTCGATAACGAAAACCACCGCATCAAGCTTCGAGTTGATGGCGCGCGCATCCACAACCGGCGCCAGGGGCGGCAGGTCGACAATAATGTAGTCGAAGCTTTGACGCGCCGTTTCGAGAAGCTGATCCATGCCGCGTGAGGCGAGCAACTCAGAGGAATGCGGGACACGATACCTTGCAACCGTCGGCAGAAATGCAAGCTTGGTTCTCGGATCGAGAAGGATCAGATCCTTGAGCGGACGGCCATCGACGATCGCCTCGAGCAAGCCGGCCTCCGCATGACGGCCGATTGCCCGGGTTGAACCGGGATTCCGCATGTCGCCGTCGATAAGCAGGCAACGGGCGCCCTGCATTGCTAGAAGCTTGGCAAAATTGATGGAAGTCGTCGACTTCCCCTCTCCGGGCAGGCTCGACACCACGCCGATGACCTTGCAGCGCTGATCGGCCGCACTGAGGTCAATCGCGATCTTGGCGCTCCGAAGCGTCTCGGCAAACGCCGAGAGCGGGTGCTCCTCGACATAGGTCGTGGTCTTGCTACCTCTGGCGATGCTTCGCGGATTGCTCGGATCGACGAGGGAGGGATCATCGACGTTATCTTCAACCAGCGGCATGACGCCCAGCGACTCGACATCGAGTACTTCCTTGATGTCGTCGCCGGTGCGGAAGAACCGATCCCGGAATTCCCGGAAAGCGCCTATGCCGCTTCCGACCGCACATCCGAGGAACATCGCAAAAGCGACGACGAGGGCTCTCTTCGGCGCACTCGGCTTCGTTGGAGTTTCCGCCATCGTGATGATGCGGGCAGCCGTGATCGGGAAACTCTGCTGCTGAATTGCTTCCTGATAGCGCGTCAGGAAGCTCTGATAAAGATTCTTGTAGGTGTCGCGCGTGCGCTCGAGTTCGCGAACCTGCACCTGCGTTTCGCCAGCCGTCGCGGCAACGCCCGTCGCCTGTGTGACGCTGTCACGCAAGGAATTTTCCCGGGACTTCGCGACCTGCAACTCGCTTTGATAGCTCTCGGCGATGCGGTTCAACTCATCGAACATGAGTCTCTTATATTCTTCCATCTCGGCACGAAGCCGAACCGCCTGGACGTGATCGGGACCGAGCCGCGCCTCAATTTCGGTTTCGAGCTTGGAAGCCTCCAGATATTTCTTGCGCAATTCGTTCGAAATGGAGCTGTCGAGCACATCTGTGACGATCGCATCGGTCTGCTTGGCGTCGATGATCGATTTGACGCGGTTATATTTTGCCTCTGCCTTCGCTGTCTCGGCCTGGGCATTGATCAATTGCGTGTTTATCTCGGAAAGCTGCTGCTCGCTGATCAGCGTGCCAGCTCCGGCTTCGACAAGCCCATGCTCGCTGCGGAATTTCTGAACCGCAAGGTCGGTATCCAGCGCCTGCTGCCGGAGTTCTTCGATACGCTCCTGCAGCCATTGCCCGGCGCGGCGTGTCGCCTCATATTTCGAATTGAGTTTATCGACCATATAGACGTCGGCAATGGCCGCTGCGATCTCACGCGCCATATCCGGCGACTGCGAGGTATAACTGACATCGAGCACGTAGGATTTGCCGACACGCTCGACATCGATATTGCCGGCCACGGTTTCTGCTGCGTTCCGCCGCAGCATTTTCGGATCCGGCGCTACTGCCGCGTCATCGGCAAACCATGACCTGAAATTCACCAGGGATTTCAGCGTTGCGACCGAAAACAGCGAATTCCGCTGTGCATTGAACACTGGGTCGTCGACCAGTTTCAGCTTATCGACGACGGCATAGGCGATCGTGTCGGACTTCAACAACTCGACCTGACTGAGGACAGTACCTTCGTCATCGTCCATCTGGCCGAAATCGGCCAGCTGCTTGATCACCTGATTGTCGCTGCGGTCGATCAGCACGCTTGTGTCGGCGGTGTAGACCGGCACAGAAGTCAGCACATACACAATGCCGAGAATGGCGAAGGCGAAAGCGCAGGCCGCGACCATCCGCCACTGTCGCCGGGCAATGGCGATCAGCTTGTCGAAATCGATGATGTCAGCTTCGTTTCCCGTATCGCGGGAGGGGTCGATACGTGGCGTAAGTTTATCTGGCGATAGCAATTTCGATCTCCAACTAAGGCGTCAAGCGCCAAGATCTACGGGCAATTCCAGCTATTGTATGACGGGAGTGCTCGGACTGGTCGATCCCGTCGGGTCGGTGGACGACTGCCCTCCCCCATTTACGGTGAGGAATGTCCTTGTGGTCGTCGAGGACGAGTTATCGCCGTCACCGGCGTTCGAGACCAACGAACCGGCAGTCGTCGCGGCGCCCTCGAAGGGCGTGCCATCATCCGATCCAGGACCTGTCTGCCCAATCGACCCCGTATTGCCGATGCCGGCTGCGGCAGACGCACTTCCACCCGGGCCGAGCGCTGCAGTACCGCCTTCGGCGAGGACCTTCGCAAAGGCGGCGAGCAACGGCGCAAGGTTGGGATCGGCACTTGCCGCATCGGCGACAGCCTTTTCGATCGCCAGCTTGAACTGCGGGTCCGTCACCTGGCAGCTGTTTGCCGCCCGTCCGAGACCGGAGCCGATCGCCGCCATCTGTGCGGCATCGGCCTTCTTGGCCTGCTCGATCACCGGCGACAAAGCGTCGTTGCTGCTGCCGACCAGCGCGCGAACACGCGATGACAGAACCAACGGATCGGACATGTCGAGCAGAACCGCGGGGTTAGCCGTGAAACCAGTAACATCGACCGAAGTCAGATTTGCCGGACCCAGGCAAGCGGCCGCAAAGGCGCTCGAAGTCATGCCGGCAAACATCGCGACGACAATTCCGCTATACGCAAGCTTACGATAAACAGCTGACCTTGCCATAACACAGTCCTTCATCAAATCCGCTATATAGGCCGCCGGCATCGATCACTCGCGATCGATGCCGGCTTGCCTATTTCAATCAATTTCCGAGATCCTCGACCGCGTTGCGGGTATCTTTCGCATCGTCGGCCACGCCGGATACAGTGGACGATACCGAGTTTACGATGTCAAGGAACTTGACCAGTTCAACAGAGTCCGAATTGGAAATATAGATAATATCCTTGTCTTCCATCTTGAATTGCTGAACGGCAAACAAGGTTGCCGGATCGCGAAGATTCGCGCGGACGATCACCGGAACCGTCTCGCCTGCAAATCTCGTCGTGTCCACGTGCATCGCCTGAACCGTTTTCTTTGGAACAAGGCGATAGAGCAGGACCTGAGCCGGATCGGCGCGGTCGTCGCGCAGACCGCCCGCCTTGGCAATTGCCTCTCCAAGGGTCAGGTCAGACTCTTCGAAATCAAAGCGGCCACTGGTGCCTGCGGCGCCGAGCATAAGATAGGTGCGGCGCTCATGGTCGATCGAAATCGTATCATCCGGCGCAACATAGATATTTTCCACCGGATTCTTCAGCAGCGTGCTGTAGGCGACGGTTGCAGTCTTGCCGCGGCGCTGCAGCGTCACATTCGTTTCGATATTGTTGGTCGTCAAACCGCCCGCTGCGGAAATAACGTCGAGAACGCGCTCACCGGCCGGGCTGATCTGGACGCGCTGGGGATTATTGACGTCGCCGAGCACAGCAACCTGGCTGGAGCGACTGGTCGTTGTCGTGATAACCACCTGCGGCTCGATCGCACGGCTCGCCAGACGATCCTCGACGTCCTGCTCCACGGTCTCCTTGAGGCGACCGGCAGCCGGAACCCGACCCGCATAGGGGATTGTGATCGTTCCGTTTCTATCGATGGTCTGCTCCGGCAGAGAGATGTAATTGCCGGGTCGGCTACCAGCATCGGACGGAATGAAAAGACCACCGGACTGAGCTTCGAAGATGGCGACCTGAACGACGTCACCGAAACCGAGTGGAATTTCAGGCGCCCCGCCTCGGCCGCCACCAAACCCCTTGAATGAAGTCGGCTGAGGAGCGGTAAAATATGTCAGAACGTTCTTGCTGAGATCAATGAGAGCGTAGTCGATTCCGACACGACGCTCCTTCGTTGTCACTTTCACCGCCGCATCTCGATCAACGTCTTTGTGATCGGGACCGGATCTTGGCAACGAGGTGCAGCTTGCCAATATAGTCGTTAGCGCTACAACAATGGCGACGCGTGTACTACCGATACGAGAACAACCCATAGAATAACCTGTGTTGACGCCCCTGAAGCTACTGCCCCGCAATCTGACAAAATACAAGACAATCCCCGATCTACAATCACTGAAAGCCGATTAACATTCTCTAACTGTGGCAAGCTGGCAACGACCAGCACCTCAAGGAAGCGAAAACGGCCCAATCCCGGCTCTTCTGGCGCCGACAATAATCTAAAGGCTAGACCCGCTATAAAATCTCTTCCGTTTCAGAGTCAACAGCGCGGTACCCGCGCAATCGGCATTTTCGAAAAACCTTCATAAAAAACATCCATTTAAAAGAACCAGCTCATATTGCCGCATCCGCCTCCCCATGGTTGCGCCCAAGGCTAATCGCCACAACCGCACTCAGGAAGGCGGAGAAAAATACGGCGAAACCCGGTATTTGCAGCGAGAAATCGACCGCCGCGTGAAGAGCGACCAAAACCGTCGCCGCCAGGCCGAGAAGAACATAATGCCTGAGGCGTCGCCTTTGAGCGAGCCCCTGCCAGAACACCCTGGCAAGGACAGAGAAGACTAGGATCGCCGCAATCGGAAACAAGATCCCCAGCCCCAGAAATCCTTCGAGATAGAAATTGTGCGCTCGATCAAAGATCCCGAAAATTCCGCAGGCCGGATCGCGGTAGGCAGAAAATACGGTCCGGAAGGTTCCAAGGCCGGTCCCGGTTAACCAATGATCCGAGATGGCGCGCCATATGCCCGGCAGGATGCAGAAACGATCATCATCCTCGAGCCGCCGCTCTTGTGCGCGCAAAATCGCCTGACCGGCAAACACCGTCAGCAGCAGGACGACGAAAACAATTGCCGACAGGAGCTTCAGCATGGAATGCCATCTTGGCGCCGGTCTTAAATGTCGCCTCGAGGCGTTCCAATTGATGACAAGCCACGGAAAATAGATGAGAGCGGCAACAAAGGTCGCAAATATCCCAGCGCGCGAGCGGGTTAGCATCAGCGCGGTGAAACAGGCGCACAACAGCAGGACGTAGACCCACGATTTCAAGACAAGAGTGTTTCGGCCTGGCTCGCCGGGCGGGTGGTTTGTATAGGAACGGGCAATGTCTCTGACCAGGGTCAGCATCAGCAGCGTTCCAAGCCCAAGGAAGGTCGCGGCGGTGTTGCGATTGACGAAGACCGCGGTGAGGCTGTCGAGGTAGGCGTGTTTCTCCACGACAATCAATATTTTGGGAAACAGCGAAAACTGCAGCAGGCAGAAAACAGCAATGCCGCCCGCAGAAAGCCCGAGGAAGGTCAACACTTTCCTCGCGCGCTGATCGGTATCGCATAACAGAAGCCCCGTCAGGAACGTAACGAAGGGCAGCGCCACCGACAGGATCGACGCCAGCGTGTCGGCCGGTTCGACCGAGATTGCCGCGTACTCGACACCTGACAGGTCACGCGCAGCACTCCAGGCCGGATTTGCCAGCCAGTTGGAAGGCAGTTCGATGATCTGGATGAACGCCCAGCCTGTCACCACGACGAGTATCAACAGAGCGCTGCTGAAAACCCATCTGCTTTGTCTTGGCTCTCCGACCAGCAGTGCCGAAATGGCACCGAGGGTAAACATGCCGATCGCGGCAAAGGCAAAGGGAAAGGGCGTGACGCTTCCGAACGGAATGAGCGTCAGTATAACGAGGCCGATAAAGGCAAAGAGAAGAGCCTCTCGCAAGACCTGCCTGTTGATGAGGTTGGATAACATTCGATCTCTTCGCCAGCGAGCGGCAATGGCAGGATTACAACCCGAGCGGTTAATATACACGTACTAACATAAGTTGCATATCAACGGTTTGCGTGTTAAAGTGTAACAGAATTTCACATCGTTTAAAATTGTCCCGAAAGACTTAAGCCAATCGAGACAAGCCCCGGCTATGCTCCGTCAAGCAGCAAGAACGGGATAGACGTTCTGCAGTCAATACTTGGCAGATCACGAAATCGCCATGCCATTGACTGAGAAAAAAGGCAAGCCTGATCTCAATCGGTTGCCCTGAACGGGGATTTAACAGATGAAGAAAACACTCGTTACACTTCTGGCACTGGCCCTTACAGCGGGTAGTACTTGTTCGGCGTTTGCCGCCGGTCCAGCAGGTTTCGCCCGAGGTTTGAACGGCAGTTCGGCGGTCAGCTATATCTCTGAAAAAGGCAAGATCATTCCGCCCTTCGCCCAGGTGTTGTTCTGTGCTCAGAACCCGTCCGAATGCCGAGACAACAACGGTCTGTCGGTCGTCGCGCTCACCGATGAGCAAATGCTGCAGTTGAAGAACGTGAACGGCACCGTCAATCGTACGATGATCGGCCGAAACGATTCCCGCACCGAATTGAACGGTGATGTCTGGAAGGTGAATGTCCGTAGCGGCGACTGCGAAGATTTCGCACTCACCAAGCGCAGCCGGCTGATCGCGATGGGCTGGTCGTCACGCGCTTTGCGAATCGCGACGGCATTTACACCCTCCGGTGAAGGGCATGCCGTCCTGGTGGTCAGGACCGACAAGGGCGACCTCGTGCTCGACAACAGGCAAAGCAGCATCAAGAACTGGCGGGACACAGATTTGCGCTGGGACAAGATTCAATCGGGAACAGATCCCTATGTCTGGTATCGGCTGTGACCGCGGGCGCGCCAAAATAAACTGAACGCACCTTCTTCGAGATCGAAGTCGAGCCGCTCTGACGAACGGCTCGACTTGTCATATTGCCCCCACAGACCTATGTTTTTTGGCATCGACGGGGCCGCCGACAGAAAGCTGCAGTGCTCCAAGTTCGATCTCCGGTGTGGGTATCAAGCGATCTTCGATATTGTCTTTTCGCCCAGATTAAGTATGACGGTCGCCATGCTGCGACGCAGCATGACGTTCTACTCTAATGATTTGAGGGAAATATGCGCATCACGATGATTGGATCAGGCTATGTCGGCCTCGTTTCAGGCGTTTGCTTTGCGGATTTCGGCCACGACGTCATCTGCGTCGACAAGGATCTGAGTAAGATCGAAGCCCTTCGCGACGGCCGCATTCCGATCTTCGAGCCGGGTCTGGAGCAATTGGTCGCCGAAAATACCAGCACTGGCCGCCTGTCGTTTTCGACGGATGTCGGCGAAAGCGTCCGCAGCGCCGATGTCGTGTTTATCGCGGTCGGCACACCATCGCGGCGCGGCGACGGCCACGCGGATCTTTCCTATGTCTACGCCGCTGCGCGCGAAATAGCGACTTACGTGGAAGGCTTCACCGTTATCGTCACCAAGTCGACGGTGCCGGTCGGCACCGGCGACGAAGTCGAGCGCATCATGCGCGAAACCAATCCTGCGGCGGATGTCGCCGTCGTTTCCAATCCGGAGTTCCTGCGCGAAGGCGCGGCGATCGAAGATTTCAAGCGTCCCGACCGTATCGTCATCGGGCTGAATGACGATCGGGCGCGCGAAACCATGACCGAGGTCTATCGGCCGCTTTATCTCAACCAGGCACCCCTGGTCTTCACCACCCGCCGCACGTCGGAACTGATCAAATACGCGGCCAATGCATTCCTCGCCATGAAGATTACCTTCATCAACGAGATTGCCGATCTCTGCGAGCGGGTCGACGCAAACGTCCAGGACGTTTCGCGCGGCATCGGTCTCGATGGCCGTATCGGCGCCAAATTCCTGCATGCAGGGCCAGGTTACGGCGGCTCGTGCTTCCCCAAGGATACGCTTGCTCTTGCCAAGACGGCGCAGGATTTCGACGCGCCGGTCCGTCTCATCGAGACGACGATTTCGATCAACGACAACCGCAAGCGGGCGATGGGACGCAAGGTCATTTCGGCCGTCGGCGGTGATATTCGCGGCAAGAAGATTGCCATCCTCGGCCTGACCTTCAAGCCGAACACCGACGACATGCGCGACAGCCCGGCGATTGCCGTCATCCAGACCTTGCAGGACGCCGGCGCCCAGGTGGTCGGCTACGATCCCGAGGGCATGGAGAATGCCCGCAAGGTGATCGAGAACATCGAATATGCGAGCGGTCCCTATGAAGCGGCCGCTGGTGCGGATGCGCTCGTCATCGTCACCGAATGGAACCAGTTCCGCGCACTCGATTTCAATCGCCTGAAGCAGTCGATGCGCGCCCCGGTCCTGGTCGACCTGCGCAATATCTACCGCAGCGACGAGGTTCGCAAACACGGCTTTACCTATACGGGCATCGGCACCAATCTCTATCAGGAATCGACAAACGCCTGACAGGTTCCGATGAACCGGTAATTGTCCTGACGCCGCGGAGCAAAATCCCGCGGCGTTTGGTTTTTGGAGTACCGCGCCGAAAGCCTGAATGGTCGGGTCACGCCTGCAGATCTAATTGAGGATCCCGACCCGCGTCCCTTTTATCGTCAGCACGGTCAGCCGGCCCGTTGCCGAAACCGCGGTGTCGATACCGATTCGTTGCGGGCCGAATGTCGGGATTCGTGCCGGGGTATGCCCATGGATGACGAGGACGGGAAGCTGCGGTCCTTCATCCAGGAAGGGTTGACGGATCCACATCAGATCGCTGTCTTTCTGCTTCTTGAGGTCGATGCCCGGTTTGACGCCGGCATGGACGAAGACCACCCTTCCCATCCGCAGCATGATCGGCAGCGATTCGAGGAATTCGATGTGACGCTCGGGGATCATGTTGCGAATGACGCGGGCAATCATTTCGCTTCCGGCCGCCGACTGCAGCAGATGCTCGATATCGATACCGTATGAATGCAAGGTCTCCGTCCCGGCAAAACCCAGCCATTCAAGAATGCGCGCCGGTTTGCGATAAAGCTTCACCAGCTCCGCGTCGTGATTGCCGCACAGCGCGAAGCGCTGAAATCCCGGCGGCGGGGTCTTGCTCAGGAACTCCAGCACCGCGCTCGAATCAGGCCCGCGGTCGACATAATCGCCGAGCAAGAGGATAAGTTTCGGCCCCTGAATACGCGCGGCGTCGTCCTCGATGCGGCGATGCGCCTCGACAAGCTCGTTATAACATCCGTGAACATCGCTCATCGCGTACACCGCAGCGAAGTCGCCTTCGGCAAACGTCAGCCGAGCGCGCCCTTTGCGGTTAGCGGCCAGTATCGGTATCTGTCGTCGCCACGGCCCGAGATAGTTAAACATGTAACCCGTTTATGCGATCCGATAGCACACGAGGCTATCGGATAAGCTCCATTCCTTATCCATCCCTGCGTGGGATGAAGCTCAGTGTTCAAAAAGAAGTAGGCCTGATCACGGCCTTTTGGAAATTGTAACCGGAACCGGTTGCGATATTCGAAACGAAATAATCCGTCGCTATTTGCTGCGCCGGCTGGGCCGAGTTGGCGCCTCCATCGCTGCCGAAACCGCCTCCTCCGCACGGGACACCGCACCTTCGCATCGAATCAATCCTCACATCGCCACCTTTGCAGATCGGCTTTCCGAGGCACCCGTTCGCCGCTCACGCGACGCGCCTGCTAGAAACGCCAGTTGTAGTCGGTCATTTTAGAAGGCGTCACGGCTATTATTGCGCAGCATTTTGGTATGCGATGGTTAATTCAGCGTTAAATCAAATTACTGGTTCCGTAAGCGGCTGTGTCAATCACCGGCTCTCCAAGCGAGAGAACTTCTGGCAATCGGATTTCCACAGGCAATGCCGCCTGAAAAGCTGCAAAAATCAACTATAGCGAGAGCCGACGTAAAAAAATAAACGCTTAAGATTATCGTGCTTGACGCTGCCGCGGCGCCGCATAATGATGGCGCATTGCAGCGTGAATGACATCCTTCACCAAATCTCAGATCAAAAACTGCGGGGTGCGAAGTGGAAACTGCGGTTGATTCGAAACTTATCGAGGCGATCACCTACGACGAAGACAGCCGGCATCTACGGGTCTATCTGACAAACGGTCAGAGGCGAGAATATGAAGGCGTCCCCAAGGGCGTCGTCGTCGGATTGACGATGGCGGAATCCCCGGGAAATTTTTATATGACGGCAATCAGAGGTAAATATCCTCCCCGTCCCTAAGGATCTATCATCTCAGCCGAGATGCGGGACCGGCATTTACCGGCCCCGCAATCAGCACCACCGCGTAGCGGCACATTCCATCAATAGCCACTGAAGAAATCGCGAACTGCATTGATCTCGAGCGGCGTAATCTCATGGCCGCCGGGATGCCATACCGTCCTGACATCAGCCCCGCGATCTTTCAGATGCTCCGACAGCGCCTCGGTCACGGGGACAGAAGCGATCGGATCCCGCTGGCCGGCCGTCACCAGCACCTTTCTCCCCGCGAGCGTTGCCTGGGCTTCGGGCTGAAACGGAATGAGCGGGTGCATCAAAACCGCAGCATCGAAGATACCCTTCTCGATCAGCACATTGGCAAGAATGTTTGCGCCGTTCGAAAAACCCAGGCCGAGAATCTGGGAAGCCTGGTGCGCCTCAGCCAATGCCCTGACATAAGCGGCCATCTTCTCCGTCGCCCGTGAAAGGTCGGCCATGTCGTAGACCCCCTCCCCGGTGCGCCGGAAGAACCGCGCCGCGCCATGTTCGGAAACGTCGCCGCGCGGCGAGACAACCGTCGCTTCGGGCAGCAGGCGTCGGCCGAAATCGAAGAACTGGTTCTCGTCGCCACCGGTGCCGTGCAACACCAGCAGAATGGGTTTATCAGGTGCACCGGCATGCAGCCGGTGCACATATCCAGCTTCGGTCATGTCGCCTCTCCTTACGCTTCGAGCGGCTGCAGGTGTTGCTCGAGCAGCGCGCGAAGATGGGCGTGCTGCTGCGGCAGTTTCAGAGCTTCGCCGAGGTGGGCCGTATCCTCATCGCGGTCAAAGCCCGGCTCATTGGTCGCGACCTCGAACAGCACACCGCCCGGCGTGCGGAAATAGATCGCCCAGAAATAATCGCGGTCGATCACCGGGGTAACCTGATAGCCGGTGTCCATCAGCGCCTTGCGCACTTCGAGTTGCTTCTCGCGATTTTCGACGGCGAAGGCGACGTGGTGGACGGAACCGGCGCCCGGAAGAGCGCGGGCAATATTCGGCATGGTCTCGAGATCGATGAGATGCGCGCCGTTGCCGTCAGGCTTGATCAGCCGCTTGACGCCGTCCCGTTCCTCGCCGACCTCGTAGCCCATGAACTTCAGGAGTTCGGCGGTGGCGCCTTCATCCCGCAGGCGCATGGCGACGGAATGGAAGCCGCGAATGGCGTGGTCTTCGCTGATGCCGGCATGTGTCCAGGCTTGACGGGCATCGTCCCTGACCTCGACGAGCGCAAAACCGTCACCGTCGGGGCCGGAAAAATTCAGGCGTTTCTCGCCGAAGCTTTCCTCGGCCTTCAGCCCGCCGATGTTCAACGTGCTGAAACGATCGCTCCAGAAGCCAAGCGAGCCTTGCGGAACGGAAAACACCGTCGTGCCGACCTCCCCTGTGCCCGGACGGCCCTGCGCCATCTTCGGGAATGGGAAATAGGTCATGACAGTGCCCGGCGCACCGGTCTCATCACCATAATAGAGATGATAGACGTCAGGTGCGTCGAAGTTCACCGTCTTCTTGACGCGGCGCAAGCCAAGCGCATTGGTGAAGAACTGGTTGTTGGTACGGGCGTCCTCCGCCATTGACGTGACGTGGTGCAGACCCTTGATCTGATCGAGCATGTGAGACCCCTTTCTTGCCCGCGGTCCGCGGGCTTTCGATGAGGCTAAGATGCGCGCTGAGGCTCACTGCGAACAGACCCGTATACCAAAACGCATTGTCTTCTTTTAGTGAACAAAGACCGCCGCGCGTTCACAGTTCGGCATCGTGGGGATCGACCGGCAATTGCCAGTCGATCGGCTCGCGTCCCCGCGATTGCAGGAAGCCATTCGCCTTCGAAAAATGCCCGCAGCCGAAAAACCCGCTATGAGCCGAAAGCGGCGAGGGATGCGGCGCCCTGAGCACGAGATGCCGCGTCGTATCGACGAAGGCGGCTTTGCGCTGGGCATAAGAGCCCCAGAGCATGAAGACGACGGATTCGCATTCGTCGTTGATTTTGCGGATGACGGCGTCGGTGAAGCGCTCCCACCCCTTGCCCTGATGGGCCGCAGCCTGCCCTTCCTCGACGGTCAGCACGCTGTTTAGCAGCAGCACGCCCTGTCTTGCCCAATGTTCGAGAAAACCGTGACGCGCTGGCGCGATGCCGAGATCCGTCTGCATCTCCTTGTAGATATTGACGAGGGACGGCGGGATGCGAACGCCCGGCCGCACGCTGAAGCACAGCCCATGGGCTTGCCCCAACCCGTGATAGGGATCCTGGCCGAGAATGACGACCTTGACGCTGGAGATCGGCGTCAGGTCGAGGGCGCGGAAATACTCGCTGCCGCGGGGGAAAATCCGTTTACCGGCCTGCTTTTGCGTCACAAGAAAGGATTTGAGTTGCTGCATATAGGGGCTGGAGAACTCCGCCGCCAAGGCGGCCTTCCAGCTCTCTTCGAGACTGACTGACGTATCGCTCATCCAGCAAACCCTTCGCATATGACGAAACAACGGACACACGGTTCTAACAAAATCGATCTACGCTGCAATGCCTGCCCGCTCGGCAATGGGTCTACGCCTTTGGGATAGGCGAGAGAAGATTGCGAGAGGCTGTCCGAGGCACGGTTGTCCGTGTTTAACTATATGACGTCTTCGGTATTTACGCCGGCAGGCGGCCTGAGTAGAACCTTGATCATAAACCGGGGACATGTCTTCAAATGAAATTCGGCACGAGCGGCCTTCGCGGACTTTCAGTGGATCTCAAGGGACGCGCTTCTGCGCTTTATGCGACGGCGTTCGGCAAATATCTGCTGCAGACCGGCAAGGCGAAGGTCGGCGATGCCATTCTGATCGGCCGCGATTTTCGCGATTCAAGCCCCGATATTTCGGGAAATTGTGCCGGCGCACTCGCCACGCTCGGCTTCCGGGTATTCGACTGCGGCAATGTCCCGACGCCCGCCCTTGCCCTCTATGGTCTCGAGAGCATCGCGGCATGTCTGATGGTCACCGGTTCGCATATTCCGGCGGACCGCAACGGCATCAAGTTCTATCGCCCGGACGGCGAGATCGACAAATCGGACGAGGCTCATATCACCACATCGGCGGCCGAGATCGAACGAACAGGCGAGCCCGTTGCAGAGGCACCGGCCATGACCGAAGATCATGAAGCGATCTGCCGGCAGCTCTTTTTCCAACGCAATGCCGCCCTGCTGCCGCAAGGCGCGCTATCCGGTCTGAAGATCGGCGTCTACCAGCACAGCACCGTCGCCCGCGACCTGCTGGTTGACATTCTCGCCCATTACGGCGCCGAGATCACCGCTCTCGGGCGTTCGGAGAGTTTCATTCCCGTCGACACCGAAGCCGTTTCCGAGGAGACGGTGACACTGATGAAGCACTGGGTGTCCGAGCATAAATTCGATGCGATCGTCTCGACCGATGGCGACGGTGACCGCCCGCTGGTCACCGACGAAACCGGCACGCCGTTGCGCGGCGACCTTCTCGGCCTTGTCGCAGCCAATTTTCTCGGCGCCGGCACGGTGGTGACACCGGTTACCTCCAATTCCGGCATCGAGGCGGCGGGCTCGTTCACCGTCAGGCGCACTCGGGTCGGCTCGCCCTTCGTCATCGCGGCCATGGAAGAGGCCGTGGCGGCCGGCGAGGATCATGTCATGGGCTTTGAGGCCAATGGCGGGCTGCTGACCGCAACCCCTTTCGATATCAACGGCCAAAATGTACGCGCCTTGCCGACGCGCGACTGTTTTCTCCCGATGCTCGCGATCCTGTCGCTGGCCGCCGTTCGCCGGCAGCCGCTCTCGGCCATTGCCGCCTCCTATCACCTGCCCTTTGCCGCTGCCGATCGCCTGGAGAATTTTCCGGTTGAGACGAGTGCTGCGCTGATGGAACATCTGCGCGCCTCCAATGAAAACCTTGCCGCCTTCCTGCAGCCGGTCGGCGAAGTAGCGACGAAATCCGACGTCGACGGACTGCGCGTGACGCTGAGAGACGGCAGGATCATGCATTTCCGCCCCTCCGGCAATGCGCCGGAAATGCGCTGTTACGTCGAAGCCAGGAGCGAAACTGCGGCCCTGGATCTGCTGAAGACAGGGCTCACCCAAATAACGGACTGGGCAGACGCCCGCTAAAACATGCCACGAACAAGCTTTTTTTAAGGAACCCGCCTATGACGCAGAAAATCGTTCCCGTGATCATGGCCGGCGGCAAAGGCACGCGGCTCTGGCCGCTTTCCCGTGCCACCGCCCCGAAACAGTTCATCCAGTTCGTCGGCAACAAGACGCTGTTTCAGGAGACGCTCGAACGCGTTTCCAACCCGGAGCTCTATGAGGCCCCGATCATCGTCACCAATGAGGAATTTCGCTTTCTGGTCGCCGAGCAGGCCCGCACGCTAGGCGTCCCGCTCGCCGCGGTGCTGCTTGAACCGGTCGCCCGCAACACCGCCGCAGCGGTGGCCGCCGCTGCAACACTTGCCACTGAGCTTTTCGGCAAGAGCACCATCATCCAGATGCTCGCCTCCGATCACGAGATCCTCGCCGACGACAGCTATTTCGATTGCATCCGCATCGCCCGGAATGCCGCAGCCGACGGCAAGCTCGTCACCTTCGGCATCAGCCCCACCGAGCCGGCGACCGGTTACGGCTATATCGAGATCGGTGATGCGCTCGGAAACGGCGCCCACAAGGTCAGCCGTTTTGTGGAAAAACCGGCATTGGAAAAGGCCGAGCAGATGCTTGCCGACGGCGGCTTCTATTGGAACTCCGGCATCTTCATGTTCCCGGTGGCGGAACTCATCGACGAACTGCAGGAATATGCGCCCGATGTGCTGAAGGCAGCGAGCAAGGCCGTTTCCAAGGCAAGCCGCGACCTCGACTTTACCCGTCTCGACGCCGACCATTTCGCCAAGAGCCCCGATATCTCAATCGACTACGCGATCATGGAAAAGACCTCCAAGGCCGCCGTCGTCCCCTCGCCGTTCAAGTGGTCTGATATGGGAAGCTGGGATGCTGTTTGGAAATCAGGCGTCCGCGACGACAACGGCAATGTCGCCGCCGCAAACACCACCGTCGTCAACACGCGCAACTCGCTGGTCATGACCCACGGCGTGCATCTTGCCGTCCAGGGCATGGAGGATGTCGCCGTCATTGCCAGCGAGGACGCCGTCTATGTCGGACCGCTCAAAGACAGCCAGAATGTCGGGCAATTGGTCAAGATGCTGGCCTCCTCTTCCGCCACGGCGAAATTCACCGAAACCCACCCGACATCCTATCGTCCCTGGGGCGGCTATACCTCGATCTTCAACGGCGATCGCTTCCAGGTGAAGCGCATCTTCGTGACGCCGGGCAAGAAGCTTTCGCTGCAAAAACACCACCATCGCTCCGAACACTGGGTCGTCGTCAAGGGAACCGCCGAGGTGACGGTCGGCGAGACCGTGCGGATGCTGCGCGAAAACGAGAGCGTCTATATTCCGCTCGGCGAAGTCCATCGTCTGGCCAACCCCGGCAAGATCCTCCTCGAACTGATCGAAGTGCAGACGGGCTCCTATCTCGGCGAGGACGACATCATCCGCATCGTCGATGAGTTCGGAAGAACGTAAAGTCGCAGCCAAAACGATGGGGCGCGTCCAAACAATTGGACGCTTCTCCGGCACGACCGCCATCGCTGTTGAATTCGCTATCGGAATTCTCGTAGAATGGGCGTACCGAAAGACATGACTGGAGATATCTCCCTGATGCGCATCTTGCCCGCCCTCGCCGGATTTCTTTCAATCATGGTACCGGGAATGGCGTTTGCCGAAACCGCAAAGATGCGAACCGCAAGCGAAGCTGAAATTCGCGAGCACCTGCCCGGCACGTCGGAACTGAAAGAAAGCAGCAACGGTTACGAATATCGCAAAGGCAACGCCAACGGCTATAAAATAACCAATGGCCAAGTGTGCGTCCGGTTTCCCAACAAGTCGACCGACTGCGTCAGCGTGAAGACCGACGGCGAGAAATTTCAGATGATCGACAAAAAAGGCGGCAGAACGAAATTTTGACTTTCGCCGGCAAGCTTATTTTGCCGGTGAGGTTTCGCCGCCCTTGTCGAGGACGAATTCGGCGATCAGGCCTGAATGGTTCGAGCCAAGACTGTCATCGAGACGTTTCAGCGATGTCAGATGAAGCGGCGCACGCGCAAATATGTGATCGATGGCGATCCCGAGCAAGCCGGCGCCGACCGGCCATGTTGCCGGTTCCGGCACGATCGTCTTCAGCTTCTGCTCGCGCAGGAAACCCTGGATGCTCGGGGCGATCACCGAGGAGTTGAAATCACCTGACAGCACCAGAGGACCGTCGATCGATCCAAGCGTTTTAGCGAGATCTTGCAATTCAGTCATCTGGAAATCGTCGAAATAGGGTTTGGTCAGGTGCGCCGAAACCAGATTGATGGTTTCGCCGCCGAACTCGACGCTCGATATGACCAGCCTGTTTTTTCGCAGACTGCCCATGCTTGCGACCTGTCGGCTGACGAACGGGCGTTTCGACAGAACCAGCGTATCGCACGTATCCTTCCCGCTATCGCAGCCGATGTGATAGGGATAGGCCTTGAACAGTTGCTGCAGATGGAACGTTAGCGGCTTGGCTTCGAGCAAATTGACGACATCGGCATTCGACGCAATCACCATATCGGTGATTGCAGTCGAGTTTTTCCAGTTGTCGATCGCGATATTGAACGACATCAGCCGAAAAAGTGGCGGCCTGTCCGTGCCTGCCTCGTCCTGCGAAAACTCGCGCAGCGCGATGACGCCGTGAACAATGAGAAGAAGCGAGGCAAACAGAAGGACGAAGCCGTAGATCTGTCCCCTGACAGCCAGAATGACAAGGCTGGCGGCAACAAAGAGGACGGCGAAATGAACCTGAAAGCTATAGAGGAAGGACAGCAGCCAGAAATTCGTGACAAAGCGTAGAGACACGATCGCGATCGCAACGGTCAGAAACGCACAGAGAATCCAATAAATTATCTCTCTCATCGATCCTGACCTGCTTGCAGCCGACCGGCCGGCCATAACATGCAGGCCCACATGTCGCAATGCAGCATAATGGCCGATGACCCCGCTAGCCTTCAGATGAGATCGACGACCTCTCCGTCATCCGGCAAGGCAGCCGGCGAATAGGCCGACGACGACGCAGCAAGGGTGGCCGCCGCCTTCTCTTTCAAAGAACTATCGACTCGGCCTCTTCTTATCCTGTAAGGGGTCACATGATACGGAATCGGCTTTTTGCCGTCGGCAGGGAGCCAAGAGAAGGTGGGAATGCGCTACTTCATTACCGGGACCGCCGGCTTTATCGGTTTTCATCTGGCCAGGCGTCTGCTGCAAGAAGGGCATGAGGTCACAGGCTTCGACGGCCTCACTCCCTATTATAATGTCAAGCTGAAGGAGATGCGTCATGCGGCACTCTCCCAGTTTCCGACCTTCACACCCGTCATATCAATGCTGGAGGACCGGCTAACACTGGAAGCGGCTGTTCTTGCGGCCAAACCCGACATCCTGATCCACCTCGCCGCCCAGGCCGGCGTGCGCTATAGTCTTGAAAATCCCGAGGCCTATCTTCGTTCGAACGTCGAAGGCTCGTGGAATATTATGGAAATCGCGCGGCGCGTCGAAATCCGTCACCTGATGCTGGCCTCGACATCATCGATCTATGGCGCCAATGCGACCGTTCCCTTTCACGAGACCGATCGCGCCGACGAGCCGCTGACCATCTATGCCGCGACGAAGAAATCGATGGAGCTGATGGCGCATAGTTATGCCCATCTGCACAAAATTCCGACCACTGCCTTTCGCTTCTTCACCGTTTATGGCCCGTGGGGCCGGCCCGACATGGCGCTGTTCAAATTCACCAAGAACATGCTCGAAGACCAGCCGATCGAGATCTATGGCGAAGGCAATATGAGCCGTGACTTTACCTATATCGATGATCTCGTTGAGGGGATCGTCAGGCTGTCGGCAATTGCCCCTGATGAGGATAACCGTCTGGACAACGCGGCCATCGAAACGCTTTCGCGCCAGGCGCCCTTTCGGGTCGTCAATATTGGCGGCGGCCAGCCGGTCAGCCTGATGGATTTCGTCGAGACCGTCGAGAAAGCGCTCGGCCGTCCTGCCATCCGCAAGATGCTGGCGATGCAAAAGGGTGACGTGCCGCGCACCTTCGCAGCCCCGGATCTGCTCGTCGCGCTGACGGGTTACAAGCCGGACACGACGTTGGATATCGGCGTCAAGGCCTTCGTCGACTGGTATCTCGATGCACGAGCCGAGCTCGACGCCTAATTGGGTAACCCCCAGCGCCGACCCGAATTGTGTTTCCTATGACCCGGAATATCAGCGGAGAAACGTCACCGCTTCAACCGCGTCGACCGCCTTCGAAAACACATAGTCGACGACAACCGTCAGCTTCTGCGAATAGGCCTTGAGCTGATAACCCTCGCCCTCGATTTCAGCCGGGCTGCGCAGCACGAAAGGAACGCCCGGGCGCACGAAACCGGCGCGTGTCGTCAAAGGAATCTCGGGTGAATGGCCTATGGCGGAGGTGTACATCAGGTCGCGGCCAAGGCTGGCGGGGCCGATGGCGAGCGCCGGGCCGGCAGCGCCGGTGATGGTCAGAGTGAAAGCCATGGCGGCAAGAATTTTGTGCATGTCGAAGTCCCCGTTTGCGGATCGGCGGGCTTTACTTCGCCCGTCTCCAAACGATCGACGCGTCTGTCCACGCTTCGGTCGCTTTCATGAGACCACTCTATACATCAGTATTTGCAGGGCTTTTAAGCAGATAAGTCAAATTTTACGGAATTTGATTTTCTCTGGAAGGGCTCAACTCACAAGAAAAATAGGTTCGCCGGTCCGCAAGGCCGGAATGCGACGTCGGCCAAATAAGCCAATGATTTCCACGCTGATCGCGATCTAAAGAACGCGATCCAGCCGCTTGTTGAGATGCAGGTTCGGCATCAATCCCGCACTTTGCGCAGCATGATAGGATTCACGCGCCGCGTCGAACGAGATCGACCACATGATGGCGCTCAAGAGCAGCGCAATAATATAAATTTGGATACGCATCTCATCGGCGATACGGAAAGAGCAAGGCAGATTTGTGTCAAAAAATGACCGTGAAAATAGAAAAAATCGGCGGACTTTTGCTCACCGCGTTTGGAGCCAAACATTGGTATCGCGTAAATTAGCGTTGGTGTAGCTATCTGTCAGAAGCCAACCCCGAGGCTTGGTTTCCTTCCACCCTAACGAACCCTCAGAGGTCCGTCGCCACGGGCCTCTTTGCTTTTTTTACCGACATTTACCGCAGGCGGCTGACATCCCCCGATACATCGACCCTGCGAAAAGCCCACAGCCCGGCCCATTTCCCCAAAAACATATCAATCGATTGACTTATTACGCGTTCGACGTTATAAAGCCGCCATGAACCAGGAACGCGACACCCAAACCCCGCTAGCATCCGCCCGCGCCGAGATCGCGCGGCAGAAGATGCTTTCCGCCGCCCTCGACGTCTTTGGCCGCTACGGCTTCGACGGTGCCTCGACACGTCAGCTGACCGAGGCGGCCGGCGTCAACCTGCAGGCGATCCCCTATTATTTCGGCAGCAAGGAAGGCCTTTACATCGCCACCGCCGAGTATCTGATGGCCCGCATCGATACGCATGTCGGTGACATGAGGGCGCGTATCGGCACACATCTCATGACGCTCGATGCCGCTGGCAAATCGCTCAGCGAAGCCGAAGCCCGTCGCTTCCTCACAGAAATTCTCCAAACAATGGTGACGCTTTTCGTCGGCAAGGAATCCGAATCCTGGGCGCGTTTCCTGGTCCGCGAGCAGATGGAGCCGACCGAAGCCTTCGCAAGGGTCTATCAGGGCATCATGCGGCCGATGATCGAGATGGGCCGGCGGCTGATCGGCGTCATCCTCCGCGAAGATCCGGCCTCGGAACATGTGCGCCTGCGCACCTTCACCCTAATCGGCAGCATTCTCGTCTTTCGCGTCACCCATGCCGCCGTGCTTGCCCAGATGGAATGGGACGCCGTCGGCGCGGAACAGGTGGAAATCTTACGCGGCCTCGCCGCTGAACTGGTCGATGTGCTCGGCCCGTCAAAGGCAGGTGCGGCATGAAACGCATCCTTCCCCTCGCCCTCCTTCTCCTCGTTGCGGCAGGCGCCGCCGCCTGGTGGTACGGCCTGCCCGAAAAACTCGGCTGGCTCCCCGAGGTCCGCCGCGAATTCGTCCTGTACGGCAATGTCGATATCCGCCAGGTCTCGCTCGGCTTCCGTGTCAGCGGTCGCCTTTCCGAACTTCAGGTCGACGAGGGCGATGTCGTCAAGAGCGGAACGGTTCTGGCCAAGCTCGATGCCGCACCCTATGAATTCGCCGTCCGGTCCGGCGAAGCCAATACCGCAGCTCTGCACGCAACGCTCGACAAGCTGAAGGCCGGCCCACGCCCGACAGAGATCGCCCAGGCGCGCGCCGCCTATGATGAAAGCCTGGCAGATCTCGAAAATGCCAACCTCGCTTATGACCGCGCCCGCCAGCTTCGCCCGCAAGGCACGATTTCCGAGGCGAGCCTTGACCAGGCGACCGCCGCAAGGGCCATGGCCGCCGCCCGCTCGGATTCCGCCAGCGAAGCGCTGAAGCTGCTGCAGGAAGGCTCGCGCGTCGAGGATATCGCCGCCGCCGACGCGCAGGTGAAGGCTGCCGAGGCGAGCCTTGCCTCGGCCCGCACCTCGCTTGCCGATACCGAGCTTCACGCCCCGAACGACGGCGTCATCCTCTCACGCGTACGAGAAAATGGTGCGATCGTCTCGCCGGCGGATACCGTTTTCGTCTTGTCCCTGACCGAACCAGTCTGGGTGCGCAGCTATGTCGCCGAACCCGATCTCGGCCGCCTCCATCCCGGCATGAAGGTTTCCGTCGCCTCCGATACGGCCCCCGACAAGCCCTATGAAGGCACCATCGGCTTCATCTCGCCGGTCGCCGAATTCACCCCGAAATCGGTGGAGACGCCGGAGCTGAGGACTGATCTCGTCTATCGCCTGAGGATCGTCATCGACAAACCCGGTCCGGATCTGCGCCAGGGCATGCCGGTCACCGTGCGGCTTCCAACCCCTGCGGCGGGTGGACAATGACTGCCGAACCCGACCGGGACGACAAGCCGCTCGTCCGGATCGACGGCGTCACCAAACGCTTCGGCGATGCGCCCCCTGCCCTCGACGCCGTCTCCGGCATCATCGGCGGCGGTGCGATCACCGGCCTCGTGGGTCCCGACGGCGCCGGCAAGACGACGCTGATCCGGCTGATGACCGGCCTGATGCTGCCTGATACAGGAACGGTGGAAGTTCTCGGCTTCGACACCAGCAAGAATGCCGCCGGCATCCAGGCGGCCATCGGCTACATGCCCCAGCGTTTCGGCCTCTACGAGGACCTGTCGGTGCAGGAAAACCTCGATCTCTATGCCGATCTGCGCGGCCTGCCGAAGAGCGAACGCGCCGGCGCCTTCGACGAGTTGCTGACCTTCACCGATCTCAAGCGCTTCACCGGCAGGCTAGCCGGAAAACTCTCCGGCGGCATGAAGCAGAAGCTCGGCCTTGCCTGCGCGCTTTTGAAGAAGCCGCGCCTGCTGCTGCTCGACGAGCCCGGCGTCGGCGTCGACCCGATCTCGCGCCGCGACCTCTGGAAGATGGTCGAGAACCTGACCAAGGAAGGCATCGGCGTGCTCTGGTCGACCGCCTATCTGGATGAGGCTGAGGCCTGCGACCACGTGCTGCTGTTGAACCAGGGAAAGCTGCTGTTTTCGGGCAAACCGGTTGAGATGACCGGCCGCGTCAGCGATCGGGTCTTCCGCGTCTCGGGCATATCGGGGCGCCGCCGGCAAGTGCTTGCCGGGCTTCTGCAGGCCGATGGCGTCATCGACGGCGTGATCCAGGGCGAGACGATCCGCCTCGTCGCCGCCAAGGATCAAAAACCGGATATCGGATCGGCCGGCGATGGCGCAACGCTCGCCCCTGCCCCGCCCCGCTTCGAGGATGCCTTCGTCGACATGCTGGGCGGCGGTCCCGGCGGCCGCTCCAGGCTGGCGGAAGCGCAGGAGCCGCTGAAGGCTGAAGGCGACCGGCCGGTGATCGAGGCCAAGGGCCTGACCAAGCGTTTCGGCGATTTCACCGCTGCCGACGATATTAGCTTCGATATCCGCCGCGGCGAGATTTTCGGCCTGCTCGGCCCGAACGGCGCCGGTAAGTCCACCACCTTCAAGATGCTCTGCGGCCTGCTGAAGCCTACTGGCGGCGAAGGCCGGGTGGCAGGTTTCGATCTTCGCCGCGATGCTGCTGAAGCCCGTAACCAGCTTGGTTACATGGCGCAGAAATTCTCGCTCTACGGTGACCTCACCGTCATCCAGAACCTCGAATTCTTCGCCGGCGTCTATGGCCTTCGCGGCCAGCACAAGCGCGAGCGCATCGAACTGATGGTCGGCATCTTCGATTTCGGCCGCCACGCCCGCGAGCCCGCCAAGGACCTGCCGCTCGGGCTGAAGCAGCGCCTGGCGCTTGCCTGCGCCGTCATGCACGAGCCGCGCGCCCTCTTCCTCGACGAGCCGACATCGGGCGTCGATCCGATCACCCGGCGCGAATTCTGGACGCATATCAACGCGCTTGTGGAAAAAGGCGTCACGGTGCTCGTCACGACCCACTTCATGGACGAGGCGGAATATTGCGATCGCATCTCGCTGATCTATCGTGGCCGCTCGATCGCACTCGGCTCGCCCGACGAGTTGAAGGCCCGCGTCGCAACCAAAGATCTGCCCGACCCGACGATGGAGGACGCCTTCATCGCCCTGGTGCAGCAATCCGAAGCGGAGGATGCCGCATGAGCGCCTCCCCCCATGAACCCAAACTTGGCCGGCTTCGGCGTCTTTCAGCCCTGGTGCGCAAGGAAAGCTACCAGGCGATCCGCGATCCGAGCAGCATCCTCATCGCCTTCGTGCTGCCGCTGATCCTGCTCTTTCTCTTCGGCTACGGCGTGTCGCTCGACACCACCCGCACCCGCATCGGCCTCGTGACCGAGGAAATGACGCCGCTGACGCAGGATCTGTCGGCAAGTTTCCAGGCGTCGCGCTATTTCGAAGTCGCCGTCGGTCGCGACCGGCGCCGGTTCGAGGAAGATCTCGTGCTCGGCAAGGTGCGCGGCATCGTCGTCATCCCAGCGGATTTCACCACGGACTATATCGCCGGCAACCGTCCGGATATTCAGGTGATCGTCGACGGCTCCGATCCGAACACGGCAAATTTCGTGCAGAATTATGCACAGGGCGCCGTCGCCAATTGGGAGCGACAGCGTCAGGCCGATGTCGCCTCACATAGTCCGGCCATCTCGGTCGAACAGCGCTTCTGGTTCAATCCGGAACTGACCAGCCGCAATTTCCTCGTGCCCGGTTCGATCGCCATCGTCATGACGCTCGTCGGCACGCTTCTGACCTCGCTCGTCGTCGCCCGCGAATGGGAGCGCGGCACCATGGAGGCGATGATGGCGACGCCGGTAACGGCGGTTGAATTGCTCATCGGCAAGATCCTGCCCTATTTCGTGCTCGGCCTCACCTCGATGACGCTCTGCGTGCTGCTTGCGGTCTTTCTCTTCGGCGTGCCGTTCCGCGGATCGGTCGCAGCCCTTTACGCCCTGTCGGCCGCTTTCCTGATCCCGGCGCTCGGCCAGGGCCTGTTGATCTCGACGGCAACGAAGAACCAGTTCCTCGCCTCGCAGCTGGCACTGATCTCCGCCTTCCTGCCGGCCTTCCTGCTGTCGGGCTTTCTGTTCGAGATCAATTCCATGCCTGTTGTCATCCAGTGGATCACCTTCATCGTGCCGGCGCGCTACCTGATCCCCAGCCTGCAGACGGTGTTCCTCGCCGGCGACATCTGGCCGATGTTCCTGCAGGCGATCGGCGTGATGCTGACGATCGGCGCCGTCATGTTCGTGCTTGCGGCGCGCAGCACCCGAAAGAGGATCGGCTGATGTGGACAAGGCTCTACGCCCTCATCGTCAAGGAACTGCTTGCCGTCCTGCGCGACCCCAAGGGCCGCGCCATCCTGATCGGCCCGCCGATCGTCCAGCTTCTCGTCTTTTCCTATGCCGCGACGCTCGAAGTGCGCAATGTCGACGTCATGATCCTCAACCGCGACAGCGGCCATTGGGGCCAGGAACTGATCGAACGCATCGGTGGCTCGCCAACCTTCCGCCGGATCGAGATGGCGGGAAGCCAGGCGGATATCAGGGTGGCGATCGACAATCAGACGGCCATCGCGGCGATCGAGATCGGCCCGGACTTTTCGCGCAATATCGAGGCGGGAACGCCTGTTGATCTACAGGTGGTGCTCGACGGCCGCCGTTCCAACGCCTCGCAGATCGTCGCCGGCTATCTCCAGCAGATCGGCGGCGCCCTTGCCGCCGAGACGCCAGCCGGCAGACGCGCCGGCGCCGGCGCTGTCTCGACCGTGCCGCGCAATTGGTTCAACCCGAACCTCACCTACCAATGGTTCATGGTGCCGAACCTGATCGCCAGCATCGCGCTGCTGATCGGCCTGATCGTCACGGCTTTGTCGATCGCCCGCGAGCGCGAGCTCGGCACCTTCGATCAATTGATGGTCTCACCGCTGCGCATGCACGAAATCCTGATCGGCAAGCTGATCCCGCCGATGATGATTGGCCTCTTCCACATCACCGTCTATATCCTGGCCGCAGTCTTTCTTTTCGACGTGCCGCTGCGCGGCTCGCTCTTCCTGCTTTACGGCAGCGCGGTCTTCTATCTCGGCTCGATCGCCGGCCTGGGCCTCTTCATCTCGGCGCTGTCGATGACCCAGCAGCAGGCGATCCTCGGCGCCTTCCTGTTCATGGTCCCGGCCATGTTGCTCTCCGGCTTCGCGACGCCGATCGAGAACATGCCGGCATGGCTGCAGCCGGTGACCCTGATCAATCCGCTGCGCTATTTCCTGGTGATCGTCAAAGGCGTTTTCCTCAAGGATATCCCTTTGAGCGAGGTGGCGAACCAGACGATCCCGCTGGCGCTGATCGCCGCCGTCACACTCAGCGCCGCCGCCTGGCTCTTCCGCCGGCGGCTGGAATAGCGCAACGCGACAAACGCTTCGGCCACCTCACAGAATGTGAACCGGTCTCCCAAAGCGTGACTCTCTCCTGCCGGAACCTCGGATTGGCGCGGTCGTTACTCAAACGCAACCCCAGCAAAGGAGAAGCAAAATGTACAAGATTCTACTTGTCTCCAGCGCCCTTGCGCTGTCGTCACTTGCAACCAATGCGCTCGCTGATGGCGCCGTGACCGGTGCAGCCGGCGGCGCCATCACCGGCGCGATCGTCGGTGGCCCCGTGGGTGCCGCCATCGGTGGCGTGGCCGGCGGTGTCGCCGGTGCCGTTGTCGATCCGCCGCCGCGCGAGGTCGTCACCTATGTTGAGCAGCAGCCGGCCCCGACCGCCTCGGTTGTCGTCCAGGAGCCGATCGTCGTCGGCAAGCCGCTTCCGGCCGAAGTCGTCGTCACACCGGTGCCGGACAACCCGAAATACGCCTATACGGTCATCAACAATCAGCGTGTGATCGTCGAACCGCGAACCCACCGTGTGGTGCAGGTCATAGAATAAACCACCGAAAAATCAGATCGCCGTGCCGCCTGCTGCGGCTCGGCAACTCCGGCCTCGCTTCGGCGGGGCCTTTTTTCGTGTGTTTGCGGCATCTGCCGATCAGCGCGAACAGGGCAACCAGCCGTCGCGGCAGGGCGAACCCTTGCGGCAGCTCCTCTATCGGGATCCGGTCGCCGTAAAGCCTGCCCTGTTTAAGGGATAGAATATGCATGCTGGAAAGCATGGGCCGATCCTCCATCGATTGATGGGATCAGCATGGCTGAAGCGACGGGGCCGGGTCCTTAATACTCCGGTTAAAAGCTGCTAAAACTTCCAAATGCCTGTCAGCGCGGCCGCATCCCGGCGAGCGCCAGCCCTTCCAGAACCGGCGCAAAACGCTGGGGATTCTTGGCCGGCTGACCCGCCAGAACACCTTCCAGTGTCACATCAGGCGCAATCGCCTCCAGCGCGCGCAGCAACTGCCGCGCCTGCTCGATATTGCCGAGATGCGCGTGTGCGGCGATCAGCATCCAGTAGGTCGGGTCGAAATGGGCATTGAGCGCCAGCGATCGTGACGCAAACGAAAGAGCTGCCTCGTAATTGCCGCGGAAGATCTCGGCCATCGCGATGCCTGTCAGGGAAAAACGCGCATCCGGATCGCGCGGCCCCAGCCTCACCGCGCGGTGCAGACGCTCGAGCGCTTCATCGATATCGCCGCAGTGCAGCGCCGCAATGCCGGAACAGGCAGCAACGCGAAGATCGTTGGGATTGGCAGCCGCGGCGGCCTCCAGCACGGCCATGCCGCCGTCATAATCCTTGCCCGTCTGCAGCAGCGCCATGCCGCAATGGACCATCACCCGGGGATCGCCGGCAGAATGTTGAAGGCCGCGGCGTGCAAGCCTGAGGCATTCCGCCTTGTCGTCCTCTCCGAGCGGCGGCCAGCCCATGGTCGTACGATGTTCGAGCGCCCAGGCGGCAAGTGACAGGATCAACGCATTTTCCGGCTCCATGGCAAGGGCCTCGCGCAGCAGCGCATAGGCGACGGCATTGTTTTCGATCGACTCGTCGGTGATCGCCGCAAGCGCGCGCAGATAGAGATCATAAACCGCCGGACTGTTCGGCCGGTCGCGCCGCGATCTCCGGATTTCGGCGATTTCGATTGCCGGTTCGACAATCGAAGCGACGTGCTCGGTAATATGGTCCTGGAAAGCGAAGATGCCGCTGATGCCGTCTTCGAATTGATCGGCCCAAAGATTGGTCGCCGTCACGCCATCGACCAATTCTACGTGGATACGCACCTGCCCGCCTTCCCGCCGGATGCTGCCTTCGAGCACGTAGCGGACCCCCAATTCCCTGGCCACCTCTCGCACATCAATGCTGCGTCCCTTGTAGACGAAGGCGGAATAGCGCGAGACGACCGAAAAGGAGCGGAAGCGCGCAAGGGCCGTGATGATCTCCGTCACCACGCCATCGGCAAAATAATCCTGGTCGACATCACCACCGAGATTGGCGAAGGGAAGAACCGCGAGAGAAGGCGGCTGCGGCGCCACCGACGCCACCCCGGCATCGTCCTGACGCGGCAAGCGATAACCCACCCTCGGAACGGTGACGATCCACTCCGTGCCGTCAGGCCTCGGGCCGAGAAGCTTCCTGAGCGTGGCAATCTGAACGGTGAGGTTGCCTTCCTCGACGGCAAGCCCCGGCCAGGCCCGCTCCATCAGATCCGCTTTGGTGACGACGCGACCCTCGACCTCCAGCAACATGCCGAGCAGCGCTGTCGGTCGTGGTCCTATCGCCACGGACTTGCCCTCCCGCCACAGGCTTCCTGTCACGGGATCGCAAAGGAACGGACCAAAGGAGAGCGTTGAATTGCCCATGCGGAAGCATAACGCGAAAATATCGCAAACTGAAAGCGGCTCGACGTGCCCACGAATTTATGATCGTAGGACTCGATCCGCGGCTTCATGCCCGGTAAGCGACGAGCACGGCTCCTCCAGCAATCATCACGACGCCAAGCCAGTTTGGAAGCGTCAGGCGTTCACCCAGGAACAGCACGGCAAAGACGGCCACGAAGACGACGGATAGCTTGTCGATCGGCGCGACGCGGGCGGCATCACCGAGCTTCAGGGCGCGGAAATAGCAAATCCACGATGCGCCGGTGGCAAGGCCCGAGAGTCCCAGGAAGAGCCAGCTCCTGCTCGACACCGAAGACGGTTCCTGCCAGTTGCCGGTGACATAGACCATCATCCCCGCCGCCAGCAGGATGACGATGGTGCGAATGAAGGTCGCGAAGTCGGAATTGACGTTCTCGACGCCGACTTTGGCGAAAATCGCCGTGAGCGCTGCGAAGCCGGCGGAAAGAAGCGCCCAAAGCGGCCAGCTTGTCAGAAGGCTTTTCATGCGGCGTTCCTTGTCCCGTTACACCTCGATCTCAAGGACGATCAGACCTTCAACTCGCGCCGTTCGCGCTCGGTGACCATCGCAAGGTCGAGCACCTTCTGCAGGTTGGCGGCGTGGCGGAAGTTCGGGTCGGGCTGGACGCCGGTTGCCACGGCCTCGGCAAAACGCTCGTAGTTGGTCGCCACCGGTTCAACTTCGATCTGCGTCCAGGTCGCAGTTTCGACACCTTCGCCGAGGCAGCCGTGCAGCTCGGAACCGCTGGGACGGTGGATAACCTCAAGGCTGCCCCTCTCGCCGTAAATGCGCAGCTTCAACTCGTTCAGATGCCCTGTCGCCCAGCGGCTGGCATGGACGACGCCGAGCGCGCCATTGGCGAAATCGACGGACATGGTGAAGCTGTCATTGGCATCCAGCAGATATTCGCCGATCTGGCCGCCCGGCGCCTTGTTGAAGGTCTTCAGCCGCGCAAAGACGTGGTCGATATCGGTCGCCGCACCATAGGCGGCAAAATCGAGAATATGGATGCCGACGTCGCCGAGCACGCCGTTCGAGCCGTGGCCAGTGGAAAGCCGCCACAGCCAGGTCGATTCCGTGCGCCAGTCGCCCCAGGCACGCGACACGAGCCAGCTCTGGAGATAGGAGGCTTCGACGTGCCTGATCGTGCCGAGCTCGCCTGATAGTACCATCTCGCGGGCGCGCTGCAGCGGCGCGACATTGCGATAGGTCAAGTTCACCATGTTGACGACGCCGGCCTTTTCGGCGGCCTCCGTCATCTCCAGCGCCTTCGCATAGTTCTCCGCCAGCGGCTTTTCGCAGAACACATGTTTGCCCGCGGCGATCAACGCCATCGTCGTCGGGTGATGGATCCGGTCGGGCGTGACGTTCGTCGCCGCATCGAACTCGCCCCAGGCGATCGCCTCCTCCAGTGAAAGGAACCGTTTTTCGATGTTGAACTTGTCAGCAAAGGCCGAAAGCCGCTCGGGATCCGTGTCAACGGCACCGACCACCGTCACGCCGTCGATGAGGGGGAAGCGGGCGAGCTGGTTTTTCGCCATCACTCCCGTGCCAAGAACGAGTAGTCGCATGGAAGCTCCTCAGCGGTAACCGGCTTCGCCGGCCTGGTGCAGTCTCGGGCCGCGTTCGACGATCGGCTCCAGTGCTTTTTCTACCGGCACATTTGGGGCATCGGTAATGCTCGTCAACGATCCCTCAGGATTATAGGCCCACTTCACGCCGTTGATCAGCACCTTCTGGACATTCGCGTCGTGATAGGTCGGATAGGTCTCGTGGCCGGGGCGGAAATAGAAGATGTTGCCGGCGCCGCGCCGCCAGGTCAGACCCGAGCGGAACACTTCGCCGCCCTGGAACCAGGAGATGAACACCGTTTCGAGCGGCTCCGGCACCGAAAACTGCTCGCCGTACATTTCCTCGTTCTCAAGCTCGAAATGTTCGCCGATGCCGGCGGCAATCGGATGGCGCTGGTTGATCGTCCATAGACGCTCGCGCTCGCCCGCCTCGCGCCATTTCAGCGCGCAGGGCGTGCCCATCAGCCGCTTGAAGATCTTGGAGAAATGGCCGGAATGCAGCACAAGCAGCCCCATGCCCTCCCAGACGCGCTTGGCCACCCGCTCGACGACGACGTCGGAGACCGCGCCGTGATCCTTATGGCCCCACCAGGTCAGCACATCGGTTTCGGCAAGCCGGGCTTCGCTGAGGCCGTGTTCCGGCTCCTGCAGCGTTGCCGTCGTTGCCGAGATACCGGGATCCGTATTCAACGCGTTGGCGATCGTCGTGTGCATGCCTTCGGGATAGATCCCACGGACGATTTCATTGGTAGTCTCGTGGATATTCTCTCCCCAGACGACGGTGCGAATGGCCATGATGTGCTCCTGTAGAAACTGGAAGTATCGGTAGGCGGGAAAGGCAGAATTCAAAGCGCTTTGGAAAACAGCGATGGCTGCGCCTCGTTTCCTCCACGTCTAAGCAACACATAGACCTTTGTCAGGAATTTGACAAAGGGGAAAATTTACCGGCAGAAGGCGGAAATTCTACTCGGCAATATAGCAGCAATATCAATGCGAAACCGACTTTGAGAATAGGTTGACGACCACGACGCCTGAAATGATCAGCCCAAGCCCGACGATCGCCGGCAGGTCGAGCCGCTGCTTGAAGAAGACCAGACCGACCGAGGAAATCAACACGATTCCCAAAGCGCTCCAAATTGCATAGGCGATGCCGACGGGGATGCTTTTCAACGTCAGCGACAGGCAATAGAAGGCGGCCGCATAACAGGCGACGACAAGTGCGGTCGGCCCGATGCGGGTGAACTGCTGCGACAGCTGCAGCGCTGTCGTGCCGATGACCTCAAGCACGATGGCGGCAAACAACAGCCCGTAGACGGCAGCCTGGCTCATGGCGAATTCCTTTTCGGATTACTTCCCGGTCAGTTCGACAAGGCGATTGATAAGATCCCGTCTCAGAACGCCGTCGATATCATGGCTTTCCAACGTATCCGCAAACCACAATCCGTCTGCGGCAAAACGCACGACCTGTGCGTCGAGGGAGGAGTCGGTGCCGATATATTCCTCCGCCCGCACCTGCACCCATTGGCGCCATCTGAGGCGCAACCGGGGTTCGGCAAGAAGCGCGATCGTTACCTGCGTCCAACTCCTGGAATCGTCGGGACGATCCTTGAGACCGGCTACCGCTCTGAGATAGGCGCGGGTGAAGCGGCCCTGCGGCAGCGGATCGCCGCGCATCAGCTCCTCTATATCCGCGTCGAACTTTTCGAGCAGGCTCTCGAACAGGGCGTCAAGCAGCGCATTCTTCGTCGGGAAGTGATGAAGCAGCCCACCCTTGCTGACGCTGGAGGCGGCCGATACCGCATCGAGCGTGACCGCGGCCATGCCTTCGCTGGCAGCAAGGCGCGCCGCAACATCCAGCAACTGCTGGCGCACGACTACAGGCTGTTTCTTGCGATGATGAGCGTTCGACATGCAAGAATAAAGATACCGTCTGGACGGTTTTGTCAAGATGAATCGGCTGAAACTCCTGCCCGCCCGGCAATATGCGCGAATTGCCGCGTCGCTTTGATGACAGTTGCGATCGTTTTCCGCCCGGTGCATGAAGGACCGGGGTAATCGATGGGCATCGGGGATGGTTTCGTGACGGAGAAGGTCACCACTCTATATCAAGCGATCGGCGGCGATCCTGTCGTGCGGGCGCTGACGCAGCGTTTCTACGAACTGATGGACAGGCCGGAGGCAAGCAACGTGCGCGCCGTGCATCCGCTCAGCCTTACCGGCAGCGAAGAGAAATTCTACGAATATATGAGCGGTTATCTCGGCGGCCCGCCGCTCTATACCGACAAACGCGGCCATCCGCGCCTGCGCAGCCGCCATTTCGTCGCCGAGATCGGCGCCGTCGAGCGCGACGAGTGGCTGCTCTGTTTCCGCCGCGCCCTCGACGAGACGATATCAAGCCAGGCGCTGCGCGATCTCATCTGGGCGCCGGTGGAGCGGCTCGCCTATCACATGCAGAACAAGGCCCCACCGGACAAGGAAACACCATGAGCCTGAACGCGCGTCTGGAGCCAGTGCTCTACCTTTTTGCCGGCCTGTTCGGCGTCGCCGGCGTGGCTCTTGCGGCTCTTGCCGCCCATGGCGGCGGCGAAGCCAACCTGGCGGCATCCGCATCGGCGATGTGCCTCGCGCACGCCCCTGCCCTGTTGGCATTGGCTCTCGGCACCGCCAAGCTCAAAACAGCCTGGCTGGCCGGTATTCTGATGATTGTCGGAACCCTGCTCTTTGCCGGCGACCTCGTGACCCTGCGTTTCACCGGCGCCGGCCTCTTCCCCTATGCGGCCCCGACCGGCGGCTGGGCGATGATGCTTGGCTGGCTGGCCGTTGCCGCCGGCGCCGTGTTTCGGGTTCGGGCGTAGAGTTTGGCAATCGCCGCCGGTTCCTCGGGCAAACAAGAGTGGCATGAGGGGGCTGCACGCGCCGAGCTAACGTCGGCAGCTATACGCCCTCGACGACGTTAAAGCCTTCGAAAACAGGCGGCCCCTTGTACATGGCTTTGCGGTCGCCGGCATTGCGGTGCGCCGCGCGAAAATTCTCGGACTTCGTCCAGTTCTGAAAATCCGCTTCGCTGTTCCAGACCGTGTGCGAGGAATAGAGCGTGTAGCCTTCCTCTTCGTTGGCCTTGCCGCGCAGCAGGCGGAATTCGACGAAACCGGGCACTTCGGCCAGACTGGAATCGCGATTGCGCCAGACCGTCTCGAAATCACCTTCGTTCCCAGCTGCCACCTTGAAGCGGTTCATTGCGATATACATGCGATCTCCTTACGCCTTCCTCTTGCCGGCCCTTGCCGCATAGGAGGGAAAAGCGAGTACATTATTGCCGTTTGCCACCGCCGGGCCAAGCGGTCTCGTCGTCGCTTCTCCAGGCATGCGCGCCTCCCAGGTCGGGAACAGCACCACATTCTGGTAGATCCGACGTTCGGCATGCTGCTGGAAAAGTTCGTAGAGTTCGGGCACGAGGCCCTCGCCTGTCTGCGCGGCAAGCTTGTGCAGGCCGATCATTGTGAAGCCGTCGGGACGCTGGTCGTTCATCGGGAATTGTCTCGTTCGCTCATCGTCTGCAGCGCACGTTCCAGGCTGGACTTGCTGCCGTTGCGAAGTGGGATGAAGGCCTTGCCAAATTTCTTGCAGCCGGTTTTCACGCGCAGGCAGGCATCGTGGCTGATACAGTCGATGGGGCAGAACACGCAGTCGACCGACGGCAGCACGGTATCGATGCGGGATACCGCTTCGCGCAGCCCGCCGTCATGATGCAGGAGTTCAGCACCGAAATTGCTGGCGATCTGGCGAAGATGCGCCACCTGGCAGTCACGCCCGCCGACATAGAGGAAACTGCGGCCATCCAGTTTGGATCGCCCGGCGGATAGCTGGTTAGCGTCCTCGGTCGCGCTGTCGCGGACCTCCCGGTTCGATCCCTTCTTGCCCTTGCGAGCCATATACCACCCGTTTGCTCGTTGATCGTCACACGATTCCTGCGTGTGCGGGTGGACCTTATTAAACTTGATTTTTAGAGTAAAGTATAAAGTTGATTATTTTTATCATATTTACCGCGGAGTGACCTGAACCGGGAAGGTGTAGCTACGCGAAGATGCCGGTATGGCATCCGGCATAGCCGGAAGATTGCATGAAGCCACCCTGGCAAGAGCGGCGCTGTCAACCTCGGGAAGGCTTGAGCCACGGACAATGCCCGATGCAGTGACATCGCCGTCACGACTGACCGTGATGCGAACAGTCAAGGTTACGTGAGCCGTGCGATACCGCGATTCCATCCGGTCGACGCAACGGAACAATCGCGCAACCAGCTTACCTTTGTAGTTGGCTTCCGACGCACCACCAGCTCCACTCCTGCCTCCCGACGTGCGCGAATTATCATTCGAATTGGCGTCTGCCTGCCCGTCGGCAGCCCCCCTGCGTGCCTCCTGTTTGGCATCTCCCTCCGAACCTTGCGCCTTCTTCGGCGGCTGTTTTCTTTCCGCCGGCTGCTTTTCCGCGGGCTTTTCCCGCTTCGGCTTCAGCTGTGGCGTAACCGTCTCTGCCGACGACTCAGGTTCAGGAGCAATTGCAGCCGTCTCGACAGGTTTGATCTCTTCTGGCTCGGGTTGTACCGCGGCCGTGAGGGGCGGCTCCGCAGATGTTGTCGGCATCTCCGGAGATTGCTCCGGCACTAAAGTTGACATTGGCTGCGCAACTGCAGTTTCAGCAGGGGTTTCCGATACGAGCACTTCTGGTTCCGCAGCGATCACGGTCTCCGCCGACTGGCGCGTAACCTCCTGCATCGGCTGAAGGGCCTCGACTGGCTTCGCGTCAGCCGGCTGAATGGCTTCCGGCTGTACTTCCGCTGTCTCGACTGGTGTGACCGTGTCAGGTTCAACCGCTTCTGGAACCACTTCTTCCTCTATGGTCACTTCGGTCTCCCCGGCCGCGCTCTGATCGGCGTCGGAACTACCGAGCATGACGATGCTGATCGCTTCGCCTGCCTCCATCAGCGTCTCATCGGACGGTTTGGGCATAACCATAAACAGCGTGGCAGCCAACGTCGCATGAAAAATCAACGAGCCGGCACAAGTCAGCGCCAGCCGCCGCCGCACCGGTTTCTTCTGGTCCTCCTGCTTTTCCACCGTAGCATCCATCGGCGGCGCGGAAACGGGAGCCGCCGATATGATTTCCGGATGGTCGGGAAAGGAGGATATCTGCGCAAAACGTGTGTAGTGGATTACCGCCTCGCCCGCCGGCTGCGGCGGCGCATTGCGCAGTTCCGAAAGCTCATGGCCAGGATGCATGCCGGGCGTATTATCGTTCAGGCTACTATCGGCGTCCGCCTCCCCGATGAGCACCTGTCTCGATCTGGTTTTCGCTGAAATCGCCATTGTCTACGCCTCGGACAGCCTGAAACATGTCCGCCGGGGGTTATCCCCGGCGTATTTAGCCCTCGAAGGGAACGGAAATCTGCGAGCGGGTGACCAGAGCCTTCATGCATTCGCCCGCCGCCGGCCCGTCGCAGACCGGCGTGTCGTTGATGAGGATGCGCGTCACGCTCTCGCATTTGACATTCGGCATATCGAACTGGCGCACGCGCTTCTTGCCCTGCGGCAGATCGCGGAAACCGAGCACGGTGATACGGTCGACCGCATTCTTGTCGTTGAAGAAGGCAAGCTCGAAGGAGATCTTATTGATGGCGGCAGGCAGTCGGTTCAGCGCCACGAAGGTCATCATGCAGCCCTTCTGCGAGGGCGCCAGCGCATTGAGTTCGACATCGAGGGAAGCTGCCGGTTGTGCCTCCTGCGCCTGGCATACGCTTGAAACCGCCAACGCCATGCCGGCCGCAACAGCCGCAAACCTACCTGTCATAAAACCTTCTCCGTCATCGTCGCGAGCCGCCCGCAGGCAGCTCGTATCAGCAATTTCGAAAACTTGACCGTAATAGTCTCCTATTGCGTCTTTAAAAAACTATGAGTAAGAAAGTCAAGATAAATGTCATCACAACCGGGGGCCAAGATCCCCGGCCTCACGGAATTGCCAACCGAAATGATGGTTGAAAAGCCAGATAACTTTAAGCACGTGCCGCTGCCGAACGAGCCTGCGGCGCAGCACCGGATCGTCGAAAGCGCGGATCTTTTTCGCGGCACGAACGAGATCATGATCAGACACGACGGTTTGACCTATCGCCTGAAGATCACCCGTCAGGGCAAGCTCATTCTCAATAAATAGGGCCAATAGTAGGTAACACATGACCGAGCAGACAAGACCGGCGCCAGCCGAAATCCGTGCGTTTCGCGCCGAAAACCCGAAGATGCGCGAGCGCGAGATCGCTGCCCAGCTGAAGATTTCCGAGGCAGCCCTCGTTGCCGCCGAAACCGGCATCAGCGTGACCCGCATCAATGGCAGCGCGCTGAAGCTCCTCGAACGCGTGGCCGGCCTCGGCGAAGTGATGGCGCTCTCGCGCAACGAAAGTGCCGTACACGAAAAAATCGGCATCTTCGAAAACATCAAAAGCGGCGCGCAGGCCGCAATCGTTCTCGGCGAGAATATCGACCTGCGTATCTTCCCGAGCCGCTGGGAACATGGCTTCGCCGTATCCAAGAAGGATGGCGACCAACTGCGCCTCAGCCTGCAATATTTCGACAAGACAGGCACCGCCGTGCACAAGCTGCACCTGCGCCCGAATTCGAATGTCGAGGCCTATCACGCGCTGGTCGCCGAGTTGAAGCTGGAAGACCAGTCGCAGGACTTCGTCGAGGCCGAGACCTCGGATACCGTCGATGAAAGCGCCGACGTCAACCGCGACGAGCTGCGCGACAACTGGAGCAAGCTCACCGATACCCATGAATTCTTCGGCATGTTGAAACGCCTGAAAATCGGCCGCCAGGCGGCCGTGCGCAGCGTCGGCGACGACTATGCCTGGAAGCTCGACAGCAGTGCGACGGCGGAGATGATGCATGGTTCGGTGAAATCCGGCCTGCCGATCATGTGCTTCGTCGCCAATAACGGCATCGTCCAGATCCATTCCGGCCCGATCTTCAACGTCCAGGCCATGGGTCCGTGGATCAATATCATGGACCCGACCTTCCATCTGCATCTGCGCGAGGATCACATCGCCGAGACCTGGGCCGTGCGCAAGCCGACCAAGGATGGGCATGTCACCTCGCTGGAGGCTTACAATACGCAAGGCGAGATGATCATCCAGTTCTTCGGCAAGCGGCAGGAAGGCTCCGACGAACGCGCCGAGTGGCGCGAGATCATCGAAAATCTGCCGCGGGCAACAAGCGTTGCCGCATAAGGATCGCTGTGATGACGATGCGTAACAATCTGCGAGGGATTCGCCCCTGGCAACTCGCCCTGACGGCGGCCGTCATGGCACTGCCGCTGATCCCGTCGGCACCGGCGGTCAAAGGCCTGGCCTTCGTCCGCGCCGCCCATGCCGAGGAAAACAAGCTCGACACCTCGCGCCTGGTTTCGGTCGGCGGTGATATCACCGAGATCGTCTATGCGCTCGGCGAGGAAAACCGGCTGATCGCCCGCGACACGACGAGCATCTATCCGGAGGCGGCGCTGAAGCTGCCCAACGTCGGTTACATGCGGGCGCTCTCGCCGGAAGGTATCCTCGCCATGAACCCGACGGCGATCATCGCCGTTGAGGGTTCGGGCCCGAAGGAGGCGCTGGCTGTGCTGAAGAGTGCCAGCGTGCCCTTCGAAACCGTGCCGAGCCCCTTTACCCGCGACGGCATCATCGCCAAGATCGACCGGGTGGGCTTGCTGCTTGGCGTGCCCGACAAGGCGAAGGCGCTTGAAGAAAAGGTCGCGGCCGATCTCGACGCGGCGATTGCCGATGCCGAAAAGCGCCCGGAGGCGGAGCGCAAGCGCGTTCTCTTCATCCTCAGCGCCCAGAACGGCCGGATCATGGCATCGGGCACCGGCACGGCGGCCGATGGCATCGTCAAGCTCGCCGGCGCCATCAATGCCGTCGGCGCGTTCCCGGGCTACAAGCCGCTGACCGACGAGGCGATCATCGAGGCCAAGCCCGACATCATCCTGATGATGAACCGCGGCGATGGCGCCGGCACCAAGAACGAGGACCTGCTGGCCCAGCCGGCGATCGCGCTGACGCCGGCTGGCGAGAAGAAGGCGATCATCCGCATGGACGGCATCTACCTGCTCGGCTTCGGCCCGCGCACCGCGGCCGCCGCGCGTGAGCTCAACACGGCGATCTACGGGGGCTGATCATGGTTCTGCCGCAAGCCATGATGGAACGAAGGCGACTATTCCCGATGGCGGAGACCCGCAGAAATCGGCAGGCGGGCGACAGGGCGCGGCTCGCCTTGCTGGTCGTCGCGCTGCTCGTTATCGGGGCGATCTTCTCGATGCTGTTTTCGGTGACGACAGGCGCCTCGGACGCTTCTATCCTCGACGTTATCGGCAACATCGCCGGTTCCGAGACGGCGCTCAGCACGCGTGACCGGATCATCATCTTCGATATCCGCCTTCCCCGGGCAATCCTCGGCTTCCTGATCGGCGCCTCGCTGGCCGTTTCCGGCACGGTAATGCAGGGCCTGTTCCGCAATCCGCTGGCCGATCCCGGCCTTGTCGGCGTCTCCTCCGGTGCAAGCCTCGGTGCGGTCACGATCATCGTGCTTGGCGGCGGCCTTGCCGCTCCGCTTCAGGCGCTTCTCGGCATCTATGCCCTGCCGGCGGCCGCCTTTGGCGGCGGTCTCGTCACGACGCTGCTGCTCTACTGGATCGCCACCCGTCACGGTCAGACCTCGGTGGCGACGATGCTGCTGGCCGGCATCGCCCTTAGCGCGCTCGCCCTGGCGATGACAGGACTGCTGATCTACATGGCCAACGACCAGCAGCTGCGCGACCTGACATTCTGGAGCATGGGCTCGCTGGCCGGCGCCACATGGACGAAGATCGCCGCCGCCGGCCCGATCATTCTCCTGTCCTTCACCGCCCTGCCCTTCATGGCCCGCGGCCTCAATGCCATGACACTCGGCGAGGCCGCGGCCTTTCACATGGGCGTGCCGGTGCAGCGGCTGAAGAATGTCGCGATCGTCGGCGTCGCCGCGGCGACCGGTGCGTCCGTCGCCGTCAGCGGCGGCATTGGTTTCGTCGGCATCGTCGTGCCGCATATCCTGCGCATGGCAATCGGCCCCGACCATCGTTTCCTGCTGCCGGCCGCAGCTCTTCTCGGCGGTTCTCTGCTGATCTTCGCCGACGTCCTGGCGCGCACCCTGGTGGCGCCTGCCGAACTGCCAATCGGCATCATCACCGCGGCGGTCGGCGGACCCTTCTTCCTGTGGATCCTGCTCAAGCAGCGTTCGCGTCTTGCCCTGTGAGTAACGTTTAGATGATCGAAGTTTCCGGCGTCTCGGTGCGCCTTTCCGGCAAACCCATCATCAGCGACGTCGCCTTCACGGCGAAAGCCGGCGAGCTGACGGCGATTGCCGGGCCGAACGGCTCCGGCAAGACGACGACGATGAAGGCGATCTCCGGCGAACTTGCCTATGGCGGCTCGGTGCGCATCGGCGGCGACGAGGTCAAAGGGCTGTCTCCCTGGCAGCTTGCCGCCGTTCGTGGCGTGCTGCCGCAGGCAAGCACCATCTCCTTTCCCTTCACCGTGTGGGAGATCGTCCGCATGGGCCTGACATCGGGCCTCAACCTCAATCCCGACAAGGCCGAGCAGACGGCCGCCGCCGCACTTGCCTCCGTCGACTTGACCGGGTTCGAAGGCCGTTTCTATCAGGAACTCTCCGGCGGCGAGCAGCAGCGCGTGCAGCTTGCCCGCGTGCTCTGCCAGATCGCCGAGCCTGTCGTCGACGGCAAACCCTGCTGGCTGTTGCTCGACGAGCCGGTCTCGAGCCTCGACATCAGCCACCAGCTGGCGATCATGACGCTTGCCCGCAATTTCTGCGAACGGGGCGGCGGCGTCATCGCCGTCATGCATGATCTCAACCTGACGGCGCTCTTTGCCGACCGCATCGTGCTGATGAAATCCGGCCGCCTCGCTGCCGCCGGCAGCATCGGTGACGTATTGACGGATGAAACGATGCTGTCGGTATTCGGCTGCGCGCTGCGGATCAACCAGGTGCCAGCCGACGGCACGCCGTTCGTGCTCGCCCACAGCGCCATTTCCGAGCGCTAACCGCCGCATGCGGCGGAACTTTTGATCGCCCGGCACGTTTTCGGCAGTGATCTGGGTCAATGCCGGGCGATATCATTCATGCAACGAACGGTGGCGACCACAGTGCGAAATAGGCGGGCTTGCGCGCGCCCCAGCCAATGGAGACAGCCATGAGCTATTCTATCTTCCAATCCGGCCGCAGCCGCCGCAACGGCACCTTCCACAATCTGGAATCCGGCATCGAGGAGCAGGTCGAGGCGCTGCGCGACGAACTCGCGGAACTGACCCGCCTCGTCGGCAAGAGTTCACGCCAACAGGGCGAAAAAATCCGCAGCCAGGCCGGGGCCGGTTATGAGGAACTGCTCGGCCGCAGCGAAGATCTGCTCCGCGAATTACAGCACGGCTATGAGCGCGGCGCGACCGAAATGCGCGATACCGTCCGTAAACATCCGCTGGCAACGATCGGCGCCGCTGCCGCTTTCGGCCTGGCTATCGCCTTCCTCGCCCGGCGTTGAGGGCGCGCGATGCTGTTTTCGATCCTGAGCCTGCTGACGGGCGCAAACGTGCAGCGGACCGTTGCGCACGCCAAGCGCAATAGCATCTTCATCGCGCTTGCCGCGCTCTTTCTTCTCACCGCCTACGCGCTGGCAGTCACCGCCGGCGCCATCTGGCTCGCCGGCATCTACGGCGCGGTCGGCGCCGCCCTCTTTCTCGCCGCCTGCGCGCTGCTCATCGCTGTCATTGCACTGGTGGTGATGGCGGTTATCAATACTCGCGAAAAACGTCGCGCCCGCGAGCGCCGCGCCGCACTGGAATCGATGGCAGCAGTGGGGATCGGCTTGATCCGCTCTCAACCGCTGCTGACCGCGGGCGTGCTGGCGGCCTTCGTCGCGGCCAATCTGGTGGGGTCGAAGCGGGAGGATTGATTCCCATTCGACTCTCTGCTCGTTCTGCCACGGAGTGAGAGACGTGGGTTATGCCCTTTCCGCGGATGGGGTAGGACGCCCGCCCATCCGCCCTCATTCCTGTGCCTGTCACAGGAATCCAGCCACGGCGCGTCCGCGCCGTGAATGACTCTCATCAAAACAAAGTAGTCTTTCGCGCCCAAGGACTTGGGCGCACTGGATTCCTGTGACGAGCACAGGAATGAGGGAGGAGAGGGAAGCGCCGGAATGACAAACCATCACTGGGAGCGTCCTCGCCTATGCGTAGAGCGCCGACGCCCCAACAGGCAGCCGGCGCCCCAATCATAACTTTCTCAGAACGCAAACGCCTTCGACGTCAGCGGCGCCGAGGTGGCGTCGGGGCCGAAATCGGCCTCGCCGGATATCTGGAGCAATTCCTGCAGCCGCTGGCGGGCGCGGTTGACGCGGCTTTTGATGGTGCCTACGGCACAGCCGCAAATCTCGGCTGCCTCCTCATAGGAGAAGCCCGAGGCGCCGACGAGGATGATTGCCTCGCGCTGATCCGGCGGCAGCTGGTCGAGTGCTTTTTTGAAGTCCTGCAGATCGAGCGCGCCGTATTGCGAGGGGTGCATCGCCATCGATTCCGTGAACAGCCCGTCGCTGTCCTGGACCTCGCGGCCGCTCTTACGCATCTGGCTGTAGAGTTCATTGCGCAGGATCGTGAAGAGCCAGGCCTTCATATTCGTGCCCATCTCGAAATGATCCTGCTTGGCCCAGGCCTTCATGATCGTGTCCTGGACGAGATCGTCGGCACGATCATGCCGCCCGATGAGCGATATTGCGAAGGCGCGGAGACTTGGGAGGGCCGCCAGCAGTTCCCGCTTGAAGCTGGGTTGCGCTTTTTCTTCCATGCGCATGATCCTATTCGGCCATCTTGGCAGAAGCCATCATCTCGGCATGGTCGAGCTTTTCGAGAAGATCGAGAAATCGATCAGGGATCGCTTCCTCCTGCGCAGAGGCATAGAGCGACCGCAACCTGACGCCGATCTGATTGTTCGGGTCCAGGATATCGCTTGCCCGCAGCTCCAGCTTGCGCTGGTCGGCTGCTTCTTTTTTGCGTGTCGTCATCAATTCGTCTTCTCGTCGGTTGTCTGTTGGGGCGTGCATGGGATCGATCAGGATTTCAACCATCGACACCGACCCTCCGTTTGTCGACGTCGCTGGCATCTGTTGCTGCATGGGTCAAAACGCTACGCCCTTTCCTTGTCGGCTGGAATAATGCGGCGCGACAAAAAAAGTTCCTGCCGTTCCGGAACTTTTTTATCAAGGTGACGTTTACCGCTCATTGAAGCCAATGACCGGCCTGCATACGGGAGCCCTTAATGACACTTTCCACTCGAATTGCGCCGCACCTTCCTTATCTGCGCCGCTATTCCCGCGCCCTTACCGGCACTCAGACTTCGGGCGATGCTTATGTCGCCGCCGTTCTCGAAGCCATCATCGCCGATCTCACCATTTTCCCGGATACGGCGAATGACCGGGTGGCACTCTACAAACTGTTTACGCAATTGTTTGGTTCCACCGCAGTCCAGATTCCAGAACCGACCTCGCCCTATGCCTGGGAACAGCGCGCCACGCTCAACCTTTCCAAGGTTTCGCCAGGCGCCCGCCAGGCCTTCCTGCTGGCATCCGTAGAGAATTTCCGCGTCGCCGAGATCGGCGAAATCCTGGAACTCGACGAACAGGATGTCATGCGTCTGCTCGACATGGCCTCGCAGGAGATTTCCCGTCAGGTCGCAACCGACATCATGATCATCGAGGACGAACCGCTGATCGCCATGGATATCGAGCAAATGGTCGAAAGCCTTGGCCATCGCGTCACCGGTATTGCCCGCACGCACGCCGAGGCCGTTGCGCTCTACAACAAAACCAAACCGAGCATGGTTTTGGCCGACATCCAGCTGGCCGACGGCAGCTCCGGCATCGACGCTGTCAACGACATCCTCAAGACATCAAGCGTGCCGGTGATCTTCATCACCGCTTTCCCAGAAAGGCTTTTGACCGGCGAGCGGCCAGAACCGACATTCCTCGTCACCAAACCCTTCAATCCAGATATGGTCAAGGCATTGATCAGCCAAGCTCTTTTCTTCAACGAATCGACCAGAGTGGCCGCCTGAGACGCAATTTTCCGGCCTCCGGAACCAAATCGCCAAACCAGGCGTTCCGGTGCTACCGGGACGCTCCGGTGGCTTTAACGGTTTTTGCAGCGCTTTGATCTAGAGTTGACGAGCGGCGTCTCTAAGGGCGCTTCCTTCAGCGACGTTCAAGATGTCACAAGGAAAGGCGGCCGAGTGAATACGACTGAACCATTGTCCGGCATGCCTTTTACCTTCGAAGGCAAAGCCGCAATGATGGAGCGCGCGCTCGGTAGTGCCGGGATTTCAATCCTCTGTCAGGACGCCCGGCTTTCAATCTTCTACGCCGAAAATCTGCCACCGCATTTCGCAGCGCTCTTCATGCCGGGCGGCGGCGATGCTGCCCTCTTCGGCGACGCGCACGGCCGGTATCTGACGGCACTGAAACACAAAGTGTTGGAATCCGGCATCCCCAACAATGCCGAGGTTGAGATCGACGTCGACGGCGAAATGCGCACTTATGAGCTGAAGATCCAGCGCACCGGCGAACGCGGCGCACATGGACTTTTGTCGGTTATGGCTGAAGTCACCGAAAGCCGGCATCGTGAAAAAGTGTTGAAATCGCTGCTGCGCGAACTCTCGCACCGCTCGAAGAACCTTCTCGCCATCATCCAGGGCATTGCCACCCAGACGGCACGCAATACGCTGTCTCTCGACACCTTCCTCCTCAAGTTCCGCGGACGGCTGCAATCCCTTTCCAATTCCCAGGATCTGATTACAGATTCGAGCTGGCGCGGCGCCTATCTCTTCGAACTTGCCGAAAAGCAATTCGCCCCCTACTGGCCGGAAACGGCCGGCTCCATGCCGATCTACGGCATCAACGCTCACCTGACGCCGAATGCCGCTGTGCATCTCGGGCTCGCCCTCCACGAACTCATCGTCAACTCCGCCTCCTACGGCGCGATATCAGGTGGCGCCGCCTCGATAACGCTAAATTGCCGCGACGCCATGATCGGCGACAGGAAGGCGATCGAAGTAACCTGGGTAGAGGTTTTGCAGAACCATTCGGAAGTCCACGAATTCAGCGACAACAGCTTCGGCCGTACCGTGCTGGAGCGTGTCGTGCCCTCGTCGGTCAACGGCAAGGCTGAACTTAACCTCGTTCCTGGCCGCATCGAATACCGCCTGACCATTCCGGAAAGTGAATTCGAAATCTTTAAGCGCGTGTAAAAGCCCGGGAAAGCCAACCAGAAAACACACCGTCGCAAGCGGAAAAACAGCCGGTGCGAGGGCGGCGCACCAGCTGTCTTCACTCACCGGGAGGGGACCGTGAGTACGTCCGGATAGTGGGTTGGGGGCGCGCATGTTGGGTCGATGCGGTCACCATCCGGATATCGCAATAACGACGGCATCCAACATTGGTTCCCTCCTTCCAACAAAAAAATCCGACTTTTTCGAATCTTTTCTTGAACGGCCTGAAGCTGATGCACACCCCGTCATTTCCCCAATATCCACCATGACAAATTAGTATAAAGAAACAAATAGTTACGCCAAGAGAGACAAGGGAAGACTCTCAAAATTTTACCGTTTGATAAATTTTTAAACCTGAGTTACGCTTTCCCTCACAGGCCGTTTACCAATAATGAGGGAACTTCAATGGAACGACTGGAAACCGGGATTCATGCCGGCCGGCTTTCGCCCGCCGAGTATGAGGCTAATTTTTCCGATCTTCATCCGCGCCTCGACAATCACGAGGCACTGGTCGCCGCCGACCGCTGTTATTTCTGTTACGACGCGCCGTGCATGACGGCCTGTCCCACCTCGATCGATATTCCGCTGTTCATTCGGCAGATTTCGACCGGCAATCCGATCGGCTCGGCAAAGACGATCTTCGACCAGAATATCCTCGGCGGCATGTGCGCCCGCGTCTGTCCCACCGAAGAACTCTGCGAACAGGCCTGTGTACGCAACACTGCCGAAGAGCGGCCCGTCGAGATCGGCCGGCTGCAGCGTTATGCGACCGATGCCGCCATGCAGGCCGGCAGACAGTTCTATGCCAGGGCCGAGACGAGCGGAAAGACGATCGCCGTCGTCGGCGCAGGCCCGGCAGGCCTTGCCGCCGCCCATCGTCTGGCCATGAAAGGCCACTCCGTTACCATTTATGATGCCAGGGAAAAATCCGGCGGCCTCAACGAATACGGCATCGCCACCTATAAGACGGTCGATGATTTCGCCCAGCAGGAGGTCGACTATGTCCTCTCGATCGGCGGCATCGAAGTTCGCCACGGCGCCCTTCTCGGCCGCGATTTTTCGCTTGCCGATCTGCAGGCGCAGTATGACGCCGTCTTTCTCGGTATCGGCCTTGCCGGCGTCAATGCGCTGCGCATCGATGGCGAGAACCTTGCGGGCGTCGACGACGCCGTCGATTTCATCGCGGCACTCCGCCAGGCTGAAGACAAGAGCGAAATCGCCATCGGCCGCCGCGTCGTCGTTCTTGGCGGCGGCATGACGGCGATCGACGCTGCCGTGCAGGCCAAGCTGCTCGGCGCCGAAGAGGTAACGATCTGTTACCGCCGTGGCAAGGAGCAGATGAACGCCTCGGAATACGAGCAGGATCTGGCAAGCTCCAAGGGCGTCATCATCCGCCACTGGCTGGCGCCGAAATCGATCCTGTCGCAGGACGGCAAGGTCGCCGCCATCGAGGTGGAGTACACGCGGATTGTCGAAGGCCGCCTCATCGCCACCGGCGAGACCGGCGTGATCGCCGCCGACCAGATCTTCAAGGCGATCGGCCAGAGCTTTGATGCCTCGGGCCTCGGTTCGCTGCGGATCGAATCCGGCCGTATCGCCGTCGATGTCGAAGGCCACACCTCGCTCGATGGCGTCTGGGCCGGCGGCGACTGCGTCTTCGGTGGCGACGATCTCACGGTTTCCGCCGTCGCCCATGGTCGCGACGCAGCAGAATCCATCCATCGCACCCTGTGCGCAGCAGCCGCTCCGGCTGTCGCGGTTGCTTGAAGGGGAGAATGAACAATGGCTGATCTCCGCAATAACTTCGTCGGCATCAAATCCCCGAACCCGTTCTGGCTGGCGTCCGCGCCGCCGACCGACAAGGCCTACAACGTCGAGCGCGCCTTCAAGGCCGGCTGGGGCGGCGTGGTCTGGAAGACGCTGGGCGAAGAAGGCCCGCCCGTCGTCAACGTCAAAGGCCCGCGCTACGGCGCGATCTGGGGCGCCGACCGCCGCCTGCTTGGCCTCAACAATATCGAGCTCATCACCGACCGCGACCTCTACACCAATCTCAGGGAAATGAAGCAGGTCAAGATGAACTGGCCGGATCGGGCGCTGATCGCCTCGATCATGGTGCCCTGCGAGGAGGAGGCGTGGAAGTCGATCCTGCCCTTGGTCGAGGAAACCGGCGCCGATGGCATCGAGCTCAACTTCGGCTGTCCGCACGGCATGTCGGAGCGCGGCATGGGCTCCGCCGTCGGCCAGGTGCCGGAATATATCGAAATGGTCGTACGCTGGTGCAAGCAGTACACCCGCATGCCGGTCATCACCAAGCTGACGCCCAACATCAGCGATATCCGCCGCCCTGCCCGCGCCGCCAAGGCCGGCGGCACCGACGCCGTCTCGCTGATCAACACGATCAATTCGATCGTCTCCGTCGATCTCGACAACTTCGCTCCGAACCCGACGGTCGGCGGCAAGGGCAGCCATGGCGGCTATTGCGGCCCGGCGGTCAAGCCGATCGCGCTGAACATGGTGGCCGAAATCGCCCGTGATCCCGAAACCTACGGCCTGCCGATTTCGGGCATCGGCGGCATTACCACCTGGCGGGATGCCGCCGAATTCCTCGTTCTCGGCGCCGGCAACGTTCAGGTCTGCACGGCGGCGATGACCTATGGCTTCAAGATCGTCGAGGAGATGATCACGGGCCTTTCCGACTGGATGGACGAAAAGGGCCATCGCAGCCTCGACGACATCACCGGCCGCGCCGTGCCCAACGTCACCGACTGGCAGTATCTGAACCTCAACTATATCGCCAAGGCGAAGATCGACCAGGACGCCTGCATCAAATGCGGCCGCTGCTATATCGCCTGCGAGGACACCTCGCACCAGGCGATCACCAATGTCGTCAACGGCCTTCGCCATTTCGAAGTGATGGATGAGGAATGCGTCGGCTGCAATCTCTGCGTCAGCGTCTGCCCCGTCGAAAACTGCATCACCATGGAGCAGCTTCCCACCGGCACCCTCGACAAGCGCACCGGCCGCGTGGTCGACCCGAACTACGCCAACTGGACGACGCACCCGAACAACCCGATGGCCCGCCAGGCGGCGGAGTGATCGGTCTGCAACGCCGCGGAAAGCATCGATCCGCGGCGTTGCACTGAGCTGGCACGTTCGCAGCGTCAGCCCCGTCTATCCGCCAAATGACTTCCGATAGGCGTGCGGGCTCGTGCCCAGCCGCCTGCGAAAATGATGCCGCATGGTCGCCAGCGTGCCGAAACCGCTGGCGACGGCGATGTCGTCGAGCGACACCGCAAGCTCCTTCTCGAGAAGATCGCGGGCATGCCGTATCCGCTCCTTAAGCAGCCATTCGCCGACACTGAGACCCGTTGTCGCTTCGAAGCGGCGCTGGAAGGTGCGCATGCTCATGCCCGCTCTTTTGGCAAGCAGCCTGATCGGCTGCTCCTCAGAAAGGCTTCCGCGCATCCATTCTATCAGCGGGCTCAGGCGAACGCCCTCGCGTTCCTCCGGAACCGGCGCGTGGATAAACTGCGCCTGCCCGCCTTCGCGGTGCGGCGGCACGACGAGGCGGCGGGCGACGCTGTTTGCGGCTGCCGAACCGAAATCGCCGCGCACCACATGCAGGCAGAGATCAATGCCGGCGGCACTGCCCGCCGCCGTCAGCAGGCTGCCCTCGTCGATGTAGAGAACGCCGGCATCGAGTGCGATGTCTGGATAACGCGCCGCGATCGAGGCGACATAGCGCCAATGTGTCGTCGCCCTGCGATTGGCAAGCAATCCCGATCCGGCAAGAACCGCAACGCCGGAGCAGAGGGACATGATGCGCGCGCCGCGTTGATGCGCTGCCCTGAGCGCTGCGGCGAGCGGCTCCGGCACCGGCGCGTCGATCGCCCGCCAGCCGGGCGCGACGATCAGATCCGCCTCGTCAAGCACCTCCAGCCCCCTGTCGACCGCGACCGTCAGCCCTCCGGCGGCGCGAAGCGGCCCGGGTTCGATGCCGCAGACCGAGAAGCGATACCAGTCTTCGCCCATCTCCGGGCGTGGCAGGCCGAAGACTTCGTAGGCGATCCCGAATTCGAAGGTGCAGAGCTCATCATAGGCAAGAGCTGCGACCAACGGTCCTTTGGTCTGCTGCAGTAATGCGTTTGGCATGATCTTTACGCTGTCGGTCATGATGGCCAGTTTCGCAACGTTCTAACATCGCCGATACCAGGCGACAATTGCACTATGAAAGGAAAAACGATGCCAAGCCCCGTCGCCGAATTGCCTGCCGCAGCCCCCGATACTGCCGCCGCCCATTATGCCGGCAAGCTCGCCTTCGAAACCGATTGCTCGGATGTCCAGGCCGCCTTTGCCGGCGCCAAGGTCGATTTCATCCTCCTCGACGTGCGCTCGCCGGCACTGTTTGCGCAGTCCCATGTACCGGGCGCCATCAACCTGCCGCATGGCAAGATGACGGCGCACCGCATGTCGGAATGGCCGAAGGATACTCTGTTCGTCGTCTATTGCGCCGGTCCGCACTGCAACGGCGCCGATAAGGCCGTCTTCCGTCTGGCCAAGCTCGGCCTCCATTCCAAGCTGATGATCGGCGGTATGACCGGCTGGGCCGACGAGGGTTTCGCCTTCAAAAGCGCAGCTGTTGCCGCCGAATAGCAGGGCGCCATCGCCCCTCATGCGAAGAGACGTAAAAAGAAGGGAAGCCCATGTTTTCCTATGGGTTTCCCTGGAAATACCGGGATGCTGCAATATATCGCTAATTTGCCATCCCGCATGAACGGCATCCAATGCCATTTACTTAGAACACGGTCCGCATGTCACTTCGCAGCGTGCTCCGCGCACAAACAGCAGATTGCCACGCCGAGGTCGACAAGCTTTTCGGCACGTTCGATCTCTCCAATAGACAGCAGTATAGAACATTCCTGCGCGCCCATGCCCGGATCGTGCCGGCGGCCGAAGACGCCCTCGAGGATGCGGGAATTGCCAGCATGCTGCCCGACTGGCCGGAACGACGGCGCACGCAACTACTGCTCGCCGATATCCGGGAGCTTGGCGATTCGTTGCCCCAGCCTCTTCTGCCACCGGCATTGCCCTGCGAGGCAGCGCTCTGGGGCGCCCTCTACGTGCTTGAAGGCTCCAAACTCGGCGGCGCCCTGCTTGCCAAGTCCGTGCCCGATCACCTGCCAAGCAGCTACCTCAGCCTTCAAGGCCCGAAGGGCGCCATGAGGAGCTTCATGGATCGTCTCGATGCCAGCGATCTGGACGATCCGGCCGCGGCCATTTCCGCGGCCCGCAGCATCTTCGACCTCTTCCTCAAAGCCGGGCAACTCGAACTGGAAGCCGTCCCATGAGCGGCACGTTCGAACCCGTCGATCTCACCAATTGCGACCGTGAACCCATCCACCAGCTTGGATCGGTTCAGCCCTTCGGCTTTCTGCTGGCGATATCGTCGGACTGGATGGTCACGCGCGCCTCCGCAAATCTGACGGAGTTCCTCGGAATTGCACAAGCCGACGCGCTTGGCCGCCCTGTCACCTCGCTGATCACGCCTGAGGCACTCCACACGATCCGCAACAAGCTGACCACGCTGCGCGGTTCCGATGTCGTCGAGCGCATTTTCGGCCTCGCGCTGATGCCCGATCAAAACCGGTTCGACCTTGCAGTGCACCTGAACGAAGGTCAGGTGATCATCGAAGGCGAGCGCTGCCAGGAAGACAGGCACGACTCCCCTTCGCTCTCCATGCGCAGCATGATGTCCCGCCTCGATCACACGGAAACGATGGAGGCTTTCTTTCGCGAGGGAGCAAGGCAGGCACGCGCTTTGACCGGGTTCGATCGGGTCATGGTGTATCGCTTCGACGAAGGCGGCTCGGGCGAGGTGGTGGCGGAAGCTGCTCGGGCCGGCATCGGTTCGTTCCTCGGGCTGCACTATCCGGCTTCCGATATTCCGGTGCAGGCGCGCGCGCTTTATCTTCGTAACCTGTTCCGCTTGATTGCCGATGTCGACGCCGTCCCGGTGCCGATCCTCCCTGAACTCGACGAGCACGGACAGCCGCTCGATCTCTCCATGTCGGTTCTGCGTTCGGTCTCGCCGATCCATATCGAATATCTGAAAAACATGGGCGTCGGCGCGTCGCTCTCCATATCGATCGTCGTCGACGGCAAGCTCTGGGGCCTGTTTGCCTGCCATCACTACGGCCCGCGTCTTCCCTCGGCGCAAAGCCGATCCACCGCCGAACTTTTCGGCCAGATGTTTGCTTCGCGCCTTGAGAGCCGCGAACGGCGCCTCGCTCTTGACTACGAGACCAAGGCGCGCCGCATCGCCGACCGGCTTCTCACCTCCGTCGCAGACAATGCCAGCCTGCTCGATGATCCCGCTTGGCTGATCGAGGCGCTCGCCGACGCCATTCCCGCCGATGGCATCGGCGTCTGGATCAACGGCCGGCTGGCACTGGCTGGCATCGGGCCGGATGAGAAGAGTTTCGCAGCCCTCGTCCGTCACCTCAACCGAAATACCGCCGGCCGCATCTATGCCGTGGGCGGGCTCGCCGAGACCTATCCCGATCTCAAGCTCGACGATGCGGTGGCCGGCATGCTCGCCATCCCGATCTCGCGTTCGCCGCGCGACTATGTCGTGCTTTTCCGCCAGGAGCAGGTGCGCACCGTCCGCTGGGCTGGCGACCCGCACAAGCCGGTGGAATATGGTCCAAACGGTCCGCGGCTGACGCCGCGCAAGAGTTTCGAGGCATGGTCTGAACTGGTGCGCGGTCGCTCGCTCCCCTTTACCGCGGCCGAGCGCCGTGTCGCCGATACGATCCGCGTCACGTTGATCGAGGTGGTGCTGCGCCTCACCGACGAGGCCAGCATGGCGCGCCAGACTGCAAACGAGCGCCAGGAACTGCTGATCGCCGAGCTGAACCACCGCGTCCGCAACATATTGAGCCTGATCACCGGGATCATCCGGCAATCGCAGGGGACCTCGGTCAGCGTTGACGACTACATTCGCCAGATCGAGGGCCGCGTCCAGTCGCTCGCGCGTGCCCATGACCAGATCACCCGCGATCATTGGGCGCCCGCTTCGCTGCGCCAATTGCTGCTGGCGGAGACCGCGGCCTATCTCGGGAAAAATGCGCAACGCATCCAGATGAGCGGCGAGGACGTGCTCTTGGAACCGCAGGCCTTTTCCACCGCCGCCCTAGTTTTCCACGAGTTGATGACCAACAGCGCCAAATATGGCAGCCTTTCCGGTGCCGGCAGCGGCACGGTGCAACTCGGCTGGCACTGCGACGACGAAGGCAATCTGCGCATCGCCTGGCGCGAAAAGGATGGTCCGCCCGTTGTCGAACCCAAACGCCATGGCTTCGGTTCAACGATCATCCGCCGTTCGATTCCCTATGACCTCAGCGGCAAGGCCGAGGTCCGCTACGTCAAGGATGGAGTCGAAGCGGATTTCTGTATTCCGGCACGATATGTCGTCAAAGCGACGAGCGAACGGTTGGATTCGGCGCCGGATGGCGCGGCCGACCGTAAGACAATCCCCGACGATCATCAGCCGCTCTCCGGCCTGAAGGTGCTGCTGGTGGAAAACAATCTAATCATCGCCATGGATGGGGAAGACATCCTGCGCCGACTGGGCGCTGATGTGGCAACGGCGCCAAGTGTCGCCGAGGCGATGGAAATCCTCGCCGGCCAGTCGTTTGATCTGGCGCTTCTCGATGTCAATCTTGGCGACGAGACGAGTTTCGGCATTGCCGACCGACTGGCAGCAGACGGCGTGCCCTTCGTTTTTGCCACAGGCTACGGGGAAGGCATCGCCCAGGCGAACAGCCATTCTGGCGCGCCCGTGTTGCAGAAGCCCTATACGATGGAAGGCGTGACGGACACCTTGGTCCGGGTGCCGCTGCACAAAAGGCAATAAACCTCAGGCTTCGGAGCGATCCGGTCGCAGCCCGCCGATAAAGAGCTGTTCCAGAAACCGCGCCGCATCCTCGAAGCGTCCCTCGCCGGAATGTTCCTGCCCGAGCACCGCACGGACCTGGACGTCGAAATCCGCGTAGTGCTGCGTCGTCGACCAGATGGAAAAGATCAGGTGGTAAGGATCGCATTTGGCGATCTTGCCTGATTTCGCCCAGGCGCGGATCACCTCTGCCTTCTCGTCGACCAGTTCCTTCAGCGGCCCCTTCAACTCATCTTCGATATGCGGCGCCCCCTGCAGCACCTCATTGGCGAAGAGCCGGCTTTCACGCGGAAAATCGCGGGCCATCTCCAGCTTGCGTCTAATATAGCTGCGGATCTCCTCCTCCGGATTGCCCTCGGCATCGAAGGCGCGCAACGGCTCCAGCCAAGTGTAGAGCACCCGATCGATCAGCGCCCGATGCATCGCTTCCTTGGTGCGGAAATAATAGAGCAGGTTGGGTTTCGACATCCCGGCCACTTCGGCGATCTGGTCGATGGTCGAGCCGCGGAAGCCGCTTGCCGAAAACACGTCGAGCGCCGCCTCCAGGATCTGCTCTTCCTTCTCCTCCTGGATTCGCGTTCGTCTCAGGGTTTTCGCTGCTCTCGGTATGGTCACAGGCTGTGGTTTCCCCTTGAAATTCAACTTCTTCGCTCAAGTTTAAGCTGGAGGACGACCCTGCCGCATTCTTGAGCAACTGCCCGTATTTTTATCGGCAATTTTCGTGATTTTCGTCTTGAGCCCGGCGGTGGAAGTTGTAATGTTTACCAATCGGTCAAATTATCCGCCAGATGAAAAACAAAGGCAACTGGCGATTTTCCGGCGCTCGACAAAACCAATAAGGGGGCGCAGGAAAGGACCACGGGAACGGGCGGGCATGCCACTTCGCATGGCTGCCGCAAACAGGTGAGGGCTTGAAGAATGGTGGCAGCACCAGGCGAGAACATGCGCGTCAATGGCGACCGTCTCTGGGACAGTCTTATGGACATGGCGAAGATCGGCCCCGGCATTGCAGGCGGCAACAATCGTCAGACGCTGACGGATGCCGATGCTGAAGGCCGCAGCCTCTTTAAGACATGGTGCGACGAGGCCGGCCTGACCGTGGGCGTCGACCGCATGGGCACGATGTTCGCGACGCGGCCCGGCACCGATCCCGATGCCCTGCCCGTCTATGTCGGTTCGCATCTCGACACCCAGCCGACCGGCGGCAAATATGACGGCGTGCTCGGCGTGCTCGCGGGGCTCGAAGTCGTGCGCACCATGAACGATCTCGGCATCAAGACCAAACATCCTGTTGTCGTGACCAACTGGACCAACGAAGAAGGCGCGCGTTTTGCCCCTGCCATGCTGGCCTCAGGCGTCTTCGCCGGCGTGCACAGCCTGGACTTTGCCTATAATCGCAAGGATCCCGAGGGCAACCTGTTCGGCGACGAGTTGAAGCGCGTCGGCTGGATTGGCGACGAAGAGGTCGGCGCCCGCAAGATGCACGCCTATTTCGAATATCACATCGAGCAGGGACCGATCCTCGAAGCCGAGGAAAAGCAGATCGGCGTCGTCACCCATTGCCAGGGCCTGTGGTGGCTGGAATTCACGCTGACCGGCAAGGAGGCCCATACCGGCTCGACGCCGATGAACCTGCGCGTCAATGCCGGTCTCGCCATGGCCCGCATCCTGGAAATGGTTCAGGGTGTCGCGATGGGCGAACAGCCAGGCGCCGTCGGCGGCGTCGGCCAGGTGTTCTTCTCCCCGAACTCGCGCAACGTGCTGCCCGGCAAGGTGGTCTTCACCGTCGACATCCGCTCGCCGGACAAGGCCAAGCTCGACCGTATGCGCGCAAAGATCGAGGCGGAAGCACCAAAGATTTGCGATGCGCTGGGTGTCGGCTGTTCCATCGAGGCGATCGGCCATTTCGAGCCGATCACCTTCGACGAAAAGCTCGTCACCTCGGTCCGCTCCGCCGCCGAACGCCTCGGCTACAGCCATATGAACCTTATCTCCGGCGCCGGCCACGACGCCTGCTGGGCCGCCAAGGTCGCGCCTGCCACCATGGTCATGTGCCCGTGCGTGGGTGGACTTTCGCACAACGAGGCGGAGGAGATTTCCAAGGAATGGGCGACGGCGGGCGCCGATGTGCTGTTCCATGCGGTGGTCGAGACGGCGGAGATCGTGGTGTGATGGCGCCAGACCAGCCAGCAACCTATCTCGATTATGCTGACGCTTTTAAGTTCTATAACCAGCGAACCGCAGACGACCTTGCATGGGCCAATGCCAATGTGACGCCGGTGAACGAAGGTCCGTGGGGCGACGTCCCTGCCGCGCAAATTTTCTATATTGGCATCGACCTAGCAGGCGAGCGAATCAGGCTTCCGCAATTGTCGAGCTTCTGGCGATATGAACCTACTGCTGTTCAACTGGCCGATTCAGATGACCGCGACCCATATACGCGCCATCGAACCTCCTATGTGTTCGGGCGAGGGCCGAGCGTCGTTCGGATCGAACTCGGCCCTTCCATGCCCGGCATATTGATCGAACGCCCCAAAGGCAGCCAACCCGTTCAGTCAACCGGGCTGATCGACGGCAAGGATTTCTACTTTCGCGAAAGCGATGGTTCTTGGTCATTGTCAGTCGGCGGCACTGATGTCGTTGACCAGCCCGACTGGTATTATGAGGAAGAGCATGACAGGCCCGATGAGCTGAGGGAGGAGGCCATCTACGGCCTTATCGCCAAGGGCGCAGCACTCCTGCGAAGTGGTACGCCCACGATGGCAGTTGAGCAGTAACAACAACAGACCGCAGGGAGAAGGAACAGCAGCCATGACCACAGTCATCAAAAACGGCACCATCGTCACGGCCGACCTCACCTACAAGGCTGATGTGAAGATCGACGGTGGCAAGATCGTCGAGATCGGTCCGAACCTCTCGGGCGACGAGACGCTCGACGCCTCCGGCTGTTACATCATGCCAGGCGGCATCGATCCGCACACCCATCTCGAAATGCCCTTCATGGGCACCTATTCTTCCGACGATTTCGAGAGCGGCACGCGCGCGGCCCTTTCCGGCGGCACCACCATGGTTGTCGATTTTGCCCTGCCCGCCCCCGGCCAGTCGCTGCTGGAAGCGCTGACCATGTGGGACAACAAGTCGACCCGCGCCAATTGCGACTATTCCTTCCACATGGCGGTCACCTGGTGGAGCGAGCAGGTTTTCAAGGAGATGGAGACCATCGTCCGCGACAAAGGCATCAACACCTTCAAGCACTTCATGGCCTATAAGGGCGCGCTGATGGTCGATGACGACGAGATGTTCGCCTCGTTCCAGCGCTGCGCCGAGCTCGGCGCGCTGCCGCTGGTGCATGCCGAAAACGGCGATGTCGTCGCCTCGATGTCGGCAAAGCTGCTGGCAGAAGGCAATAACGGCCCCGAGGCGCATGCCTATTCCCGCCCCGCTGAAGTCGAGGGCGAGGCCACCAACCGCGCCATCATGATCGCCGACATGGCCGGCTGCCCGGTCTATATCGTCCATACCTCCTGCGAGCAGGCGCACGAGGCGATCCGCCGCGCCCGCGCCAAGGGCATGCGCGTCTACGGCGAACCGCTGATCCAGCACCTGACGCTGGACGAGAGCGAATATTCCAATCCTGACTGGGATCACGCCGCCCGCCGCGTCATGTCCCCACCCTTTCGCAACAAGCAGCATCAGGACAGTCTCTGGGCAGGCCTCGCCTCCGGCTCGTTGCAGGTGGTCGCCACCGACCATTGCGCCTTCACCACCGCGCAGAAGCGTTTCGGTCTTGGGGATTTCACCAAGATCCCCAACGGCACCGGGGGTCTCGAAGACCGCATGCCGATGCTCTGGACACACGGCGTCAACACCGGCCGGCTGACGATGAACGAATTCGTCGCCGTCACCTCGACCAACATTGCCAAGATCCTCAACATCTATCCGAAGAAGGGCGCGATCCTCGTCGGCGCCGATGCCGACATCGTGGTCTGGGATCCGAAGCGTTCCAAGACCATCTCGTCCAAGGCCCAGCAGTCGGCGATCGACTACAACGTCTTCGAAGGCAAGGAAGTGACCGGCCTGCCGCGCTATACGCTGACGCGCGGGATCGTCGCGATCGAGGAAAGCACCATCAAGACCCAGGAGGGTCACGGCGAATTCGTCAGGCGCGAGCCGGTGACCGCGGTCAGCAAGGCGCTTTCCCAGTGGAAGGATATCACCGCGCCGCGCAAGGTGACGCGCAGCGGCATCCCGGCGAGCGGCGTCTGACGATGGTGAACCGCAGCCGCCTCGCGCTCATCACTCTGGCATTTGCCGCGATAGCGACAGCCGCCGTCGCGGATGCGCTGCCGATCACGGGAAGCTACGGCAACAAGGACGGCTGCGCCTACGCCAAGTCAGGCGAGTCCACCGGCTCCGACGACTTTTTCCTGCTGACGCCGGAGGCGATTACCACATCGGCCTCCTATTGCGAATTCAAGAAGGTGCTGAAGACTGAAGGAAAATCCTTCACCGCCACAGTCTCCTGCCAGGAAGAGGGCGAGGAGAACGGCACCGATTATACGGCGAAGCTGACATCCGGCCCCAAGGGTTACACCGTCACCTTCACGGACGATGCGGCGATACACTGGGGGCCGATGCCTCTATGCAAATAAGGTTACGCTGGCACGACCCCATCCAGCTCCGGCAGAAGCACGACGCTTTCCTGTTCGTTCGGGTCGGTGCGGGCGATGATCGCCGTGCACGGCGTGCTGCTGAGGTTTGCCGGCAGGTGCGGCACGCCGGCCGGGATATAGAAAAGTTCGCCGGCATGGACGATGACGTGATGCTCGAGCTGGTCTCCGTACCAGGTGTGCGCCTCGCCGGAGAGCATGTAGATCGCCGTCTCGTGCGCCTCGTGCAGATGCGCCTTGGCGCGCACGCCGGGCGGGATCGTCAGCAGGTGCATGCAGATGCCTTTGGCGCCAACCGTCTCGGCCGCAACCCCTGCGAAGTAGCTGAGCCCCTGCTTGCCGTCATAGGCATGGTTGGGCCGAACGATGTGGCAGGTGGGCTTTGATGTCGCGTCCATTCTCTTCCTCCATGAAATGTGCCGCCGGCGGGGCCTGCGGCAATGGTAACATGCAAACCGCGTCCCCGCGGCGAAAACAAGAACGGTCGCATTGATGCAAGCACCCTCCGTTGTATCCGCCAAGGATCTCTGTCTCACCTACCAGGCGAATGACGGCCCGGTGCGGGCCCTCAGCGATGTCAATCTCGATGTCCGCAAGGGCGATTTCGTCTCTTTCATCGGCCCGTCCGGCTGCGGCAAGACCACCTTCCTGCGTGTCATCGCCGATCTCGAAAAGAGCACCTCGGGCGAGATCTCGATCAATGGCATGACGCCGGAGGAAGCCCGCAAAGCCCGCGCCTACGGCTATGTCTTCCAGGCGCCGGCGCTCTATCCCTGGCGCACCATCGAAAACAACATCGCCCTGCCGCTGGAGATCATGGGTTATTCCGGCGCCGACCGGGCAAGGCGCATCGCCGAAGCGCTCGATCTCGTCAGCCTGTCCGGCTTCGAGAAGAAATTCCCCTGGCAGCTTTCCGGCGGCATGCAGCAGCGTGCCTCGATCGCCCGCGCGCTCGCCTTCGACGCCGACCTGTTGTTGATGGACGAGCCCTTCGGCGCGCTTGATGAAATCGTCCGCGACCATTTGAACGAAGAGCTGCTGAAACTTTGGGCGCGCACCAACAAGACAATCTGCTTCGTCACCCACTCCATCCCCGAAGCGGTCTATCTCTCGACCAAGATCGTGGTGATGTCGCCGCGCCCGGGCCGCGTGACCGATGTGATCGACTCCACCCTGCCGGCCGAACGCCCGCTCGACATCCGCGACACCCCTGAATTCCTGGAGATCGCCCATCGTGTCCGCGAGGGGCTGAGGACGGGGCATAGCCATGAGGTTTAGGCGGTTGAGTTCGGGGGCTACCCCCCTCTGCCCTACCGGGCATCTCCCCCACAAGGGGGGAGATCGATATGCCGAAACGGCTTCCCCAAACAACGAAAGCCCCCTGATCCAGCGTGAGAGCAGTGGAAGCCGATGCGCCATCCTCTTGCCGATCTCCCTCCTTGTGGGGGAGATGCCCGGCAGGGCAGAGAGGGGTGGCCGCGCATTCGAAGCCCAAAAATGGAGGCAGTCGCTGTGAAACCCGACACCTTCAAAAACAAGCTCGTCCCCGTCACCACCATCCTGCTCGCTCTCGTCGCCATCTGGTATGTCGCTGCCGTCCTGATGAACGCGCCGTTTCAGCGCGACATGGACAGCCGCGCCGGCGTCACGCCGACGACCATCGAATTCATCGGCAAGACGCTGGCGCAGCCGAAGCCGATCTTGCCGGCGCCGCATCAGGTGGCGCAGAATGTCTATGAGAATACCGTCCTGCGCAGCCTTTCGAGCAACCGCAGCCTCGTCTATCACAGCTGGGTGACGCTCTCTTCCACCCTTCTCGGCTTCGGTTTCGGCATGTTGCTCGGCATCCTTCTTGCGGTGCTGATCGTGCATAACCGCGCCATGGACCGCTCGCTGATGCCCTGGCTGGTGGCGAGCCAGACCATACCGATCCTCGCTATCGCCCCGATGATCGTCATCATCTCCTACAATGTGCTGACCGGCGACAATGCGCTTGCGCATCTCTTGAACCTCGATTCCGACGCTTCCCGCCTTGTCTCCAAAGCACTGATCTCCACCTACCTCTCCTTCTTTCCCGTCGCCGTTGGCATGGTGAAGGGCTTGCGGTCACCTGAGATCATGCATCTCGACCTGATGCGCACCTATTATGCGAGCCCGATGCAAACCTTCTGGAAGTTGCGGGTTCCCGCCTCGATCCCCTTCCTGTTCACCTCGATGAAGGTCGCGATCGCCGCCAGCCTCGTCGGCGCCATCGTCGGCGAGCTGCCGACGGGCGCGGTCGCCGGCATCGGCTCCAAGCTGCTTGCCGGCTCCTATTACAGCCAGACCATCGATATCTGGGCGGCTCTGGTCGCCGGATCGTTGCTGGCCGGCATTCTGGTCGCGATTGTCGGGGTTGCAGCGAAGATCGTCGACCGCGCCATGGGCGGGAGACCAGCATGAGACATCTGACCTTCTCCTGGCAGGGCACGGTGGCCCTTCTTCTCTGCCTGGTGTCGCTGATCACCTTACCGCTTTTCGCCGAAGGCGCGGCGCACCCCTTAACCGACGGCACGGCAAGCCTTATCTTCATCATTGTCGTCGCGGCGGCCCTGCTGTCCTTTGCGCCGCAACCGCCGGCCTACCGCGCCACCGTGCTGTTCATCGGCGCGCATGGTGCCGCCTGGATGCTGCTTTCCGCACTTTCCGGCAACGAGGGCCTGGCGACACAAGCCTTCTTTCTGCTGCTCTTTTCCTGCTGGCTGCTCGCCTGGCGGTGCGTCACGGAGCTGTCGAAACTGCAGCCTGTCACCGCTTTCGGCAAATCTTCGCTCCAATTGCTGATCCCGGCGATTTTCGGCGCCTGGATCCTCATCCTTTGGGAAGCGGTCACGCGCGGCGCCGGCATCCCCTTCATCATCCTGCCGCCGCCGAGTGCCATCGGCATGCGCATCACGGCCTCCCTGCCGATCCTCGGTGCGGATGTCAGGCAGACGATCTTCAAGGCGGTGTTGATCGGCTACATCGTCGGCAACCTCAGCGGTTTTGTCGTCGCGGTGCTGGCCGACCGCATCACCTTCCTGCGCCGCGGCCTTCTGCCGATCGGCAATATGGTGTCGGCCCTGCCGATCATCGGCGTCGCCCCTGTCATGGTCATGTGGTTCGGCTTCGACTGGCCGTCGAAGGCAGCGGTTGTCATCATTATGACCTTCTTCCCGATGCTGGTGAATACCGTCGCCGGCCTTGCCGCCTCCGGCAGCATGGAGCGCGATCTGATGCGCACCTATGCCTCGAGCGACTGGCAGACGCTGCTGAAACTCAAGCTTCCGGCAGCCATGCCGTTCATTTTCAACGCACTGAAGATCAACTCGACGCTGGCGCTGATTGGTGCCATCGTTGCGGAATTCTTCGGAACGCCGATCGTCGGCATGGGCTTCCGCATCTCCACCGAGATCGGCCGCATGAATGTCGACATGGTCTGGGCGGAAATCGCCGTCGCGGCGCTGGCCGGCTCGATCTTTTATGGCATCATCGCCCTGACCGAACGGGCGGTGACGTTCTGGCATCCGTCTATCCGTGGTGGCTAGGCGCGCACGGGCTTCGCAAATGGGGTTCGGGCATAACTTCAGAGGGTAAGGATAAGAAAATGAAAAAGTTGATGGTTGCAATGATGGCGAGCGCGATGACGCTTGCCGCTGCCCAGGCGATGGCCGCCGACAAGGTGGTGCTGCAGCTGAAATGGGTCACGCAGAGCCAGTTCGGCGGCTATTACGTCGCCAAGGACAAGGGCTTCTATAAGGAAGAAGGCCTCGACGTCGATATCAAGCCGGGCGGTCCCGATATCGCCCCGGAGCAGGTGATCGCCGGCGGCGGCGCCGATGTCATCGTCGACTGGATGGGCGGCGCGCTGGTTGCCCGCGAAAAGGGCGTTCCGCTCGTCAACATCGCCCAGCCCTATCAGAAGGCCGGCCTGGAAATGGTCTGCCGCAAGGATGGCCCGATCAAGACCGAAGCCGACTTCAAGGGCCACACGCTCGGCGTCTGGTTCTTCGGCAACGAATATCCCTTCTTCGCCTGGATGAACAAGCTCGGCCTGTCCACAGAAGGCGGCGCCAATGGCGTCACCGTGCTGAAGCAAAGCTTCGACGTGCAGCCGCTGGTTCAGAAACAGGCCGACTGCATCTCCGTCATGACCTATAATGAATACTGGCAGGCGATCGATGCAGGCTTCAAGCCCGAAGAACTGACGGTCTTCAATTATACCGAGATGGGCAACGACCTTCTCGAAGACGGTCTCTATGCAATGGAAGACAAGTTGAAGGATCCGACCTTCAAGGAAAAAATGGTCAAGTTCGTCCGCGCCTCGATGAAGGGCTGGAAATATGCGACCGAAAACCCCGACGAAGCCGCCGGGATCGTCATGGACAATGGCGGCCAGGACGAGAACCATCAGAAGCGCATGATGGGCGAAGTCGCCAAGCTGGTCGGCGACAGCTCCGGCAAGCTGGACGAGGCGCTCTATGCCCGCACCGCAAAGGCGCTGCTCGACCAGAAGATCATCAGCAAGGAGCCCGCGGGCGCCTGGACGCACGACATCACCGACGCCGCTTCCAAGTAATCGCGGCAAGCAATGCAAAGCGAAACGCGCGGGGATATCTCCGCGCGTTTCTTTTTTCGGCACCGATGAAAAAAACGCCTTGCAACTGTCGCATTTGTCCGGCGTCAAACGTCATAGGGGAAGGTGCAGGATCAATCATCGTCATGTTCACATAACCCTGCAGTGATTGATTCAGGTTCCGATGGTAACTATCATCGCTCATGGGGAATTGTTTTCTGCCGGGCTTGCATATCGAGCAAATCGATACCAATTTAAAGCCGATTTGCCGGCGAGGGACGAAGGCGGCAATGATGTGTGGATACCCCTGAGAATGCAGGAAAGGCAGTGGCCTGGTCGCGAGCTGAGTGGCAGACGCGCGAGTTCGGCTAAGCTTGTTACAAGATTGGACGAAGACGCATGGCACGCAAGCCGATTGGAATTCTAGGCGCCGCTACCCTTTTTGCTGCGGCTGTCGCTGCATCCACGGCATTTTCGCAGGAAACGCCGGTCGCAAAACCGCAGCAGAACCTGCCGGCGATCGTCGTCACCAAAGCGACAAACCGGACGCTCGTCGACCGTGTCATCGGCACGGGAACGATCAAGCCGGTCGAGGAAGTTTATATTCAGCCGCAGGTCGAAGGCCTGTCGATCCGCACGCTGAAAGCCGATATCGGCGACAAGGTTCAGGCGGAAAGCACCCTGGCAACGCTCAACGATGACGCGCTGGTCCTGGCAAAGAGCCAGATGATGGCGACGAAAGCCAAGGGTGAGGCAAGCCTTGCCCAGCTGCGCGCCCAGCTCATCGAGGCGCAGGCCAATGCCGAACAGGCCAGGCAGCAGCAGGCCCGCGCCCAGGAAATGGTCAAGAAGGGCACGGTTTCCACCGCCCAGGTCGAGCAGGCCGATGCCGCCGCCGCCGCCGCCAATGCCCGCGTCGTCTCCGCCGAACAGGCGATCGAGGTCGCCGAAGCCGATCTCAAGGTGTTCGACAGCCAGATCGCCGATGCGGATTTGAAGCTGGCGCGCACCGATGTGAAGACACCGGTGGCCGGTACGGTCTCGGCGAAAAACGCCAAGGTCGGCGCCATTGCGGCCGGCAACGGCGACCCGCTGTTCACCATCATCCGCGACGGCGATGTCGAGCTTGTCGCCGAGGTCGCCGAAAGCGATATCGTCAAGATCGTGGCCGGCCAGAAGGCGGCGATTTCGCTCTCCGGCAGCCGTGAGAAGCTTTCCGGCGCCGTGCGCCTGGTTTCGCCGACCGTTGATCCGGTCACCCGCCTCGGCCTCGTCCATATCTCCATCGACGATGACAGCAAGGCGCGTTCCGGTATGTATGGCAGCGCCGAGATCATTGTTCGCGAGACAGAGGGCGTATCGCTTCCCCTGACCGCCGTGCTCACCGGCAACGAAGGCTCGTCGGCCCGCAAGGTGGAGGATGGCGTGGTGAAATTCGCCAAGGTCGAGACCGGCATCCAGGACGGTGCCTATGTCGAGATCGTCGATGGATTGAAGACCGGCGACGAGGTCGTGGCCAAGGCGGGCGCTTATGTCCGTGACGGCGACCACATCACTCCGGTGCGTGAACAGCCCCCGGCTTCCAACTAAAGAGACCATCCGATGAATTTTTCAGCCTGGTCCATTCGAAATCCCATCGCGCCGCTCCTGGCCTTCTGCCTGCTGGTTTTCATCGGCATGCAGTCCTTCAATGCGCTGCCGATCACGCGCTTTCCGAACATCGACGTTCCCCTTGTTTCGATCAATGTGACGCAGAGCGGCGCTTCGCCGGCCGAGCTCGAAATGCAGGTGACGAAGGAGATCGAAGACGCGGTCGCCTCCATCACCGGCATCGATGAAATCCAGTCGACGGTGACCGATGGCAGCTCGCAGACCGTCGTGATGTTCCGGATGGAAGTGCCGACGGAACAGGCGGTGCAGGACACCAAGGATGCGATCGACCGCATCCGCAGCGATCTGCCGGCGACGGCCGAAACACCGATCGTTTCCAAGGTCGATGTCGAAGGCCAGGCGATCCAGACCTTCGCCGTTTCCTCGCCTGACATGTCGCTGGAAGAACTCTCCTGGTTCGTCGACGATAGCGTCAAGCGATCGCTGCAGGGACAGGCCGGCATCGGCCGCGTCGACCGTTACGGCGGCGCAGAGCGCGAAGTGCGCATCGAACTTACCCCCGGCAAGCTCGATGCCTATGGCATCACCGCCGCAAGCGTGAACCAGCAGCTACGCGGCACCAACATCGATCTCGGCTCCGGCCGCGGCCAGGTGGCCGGCAGCGAACAGGCTATCCGTGTTCTGGGCGACGCCCGTAACGTCGCCGAACTCGCGGACACCACGATTGCGCTGCCGAACGGCCGCTTCGTCAAACTGTCCGACCTCGGCGTCATCAAAGACACCTATGAAGAGCCGAAATCCTTCTCGCGTTTTGATGCCACGCCAGTTGTGACCTTCGGCGTCTTCCGCTCGAAGGGCGCCAGCGAAGTCAGCGTCGCCGAAACCGTAGCGCAGAGCCTCGACAAGGTCCGGACCGAAAACCCGAACGTGAAGATCGAACTGATCGACGATTCGGTTTATTTCACCTACGGCAACTACGAAGCCGCCATCCATACGCTGCTCGAAGGCGCACTGCTCGCCGTCATCGTCGTCTTCCTGTTCCTGAGGAACTGGCGTGCGACGTTGATTTCGGCGATCGCCCTCCCGCTGTCTGCGATCCCGACCTTCTGGATCATGGACATGATGGGCTTCTCGCTGAACCTCGTCAGCTTCCTCGCGTTGACGCTGGCGACCGGCATCCTCGTCGACGACGCGATCGTCGAAATCGAAAACATCGCCCGCCACATCAAGATGGGCAAGACGCCTTATCGGGCGGCGATCGAAGCGGCTGATGAAATTGGCCTTGCCGTCATCGCTACCACCTTCACCATCATCGCCGTCTTCGTGCCGGTTTCCTTCATGCCGGGCATTCCGGGCCAGTACTTCATCCAATTCGGCCTGACCGTCGCCTTCTCGGTGTTCTTCTCTTTGATGGTGGCGCGCCTCATCACCCCGATGATGGCCGCCTATCTCATGCGCGCCGAAGACGGCGTTGACGATCATCACGACAATGACAGCCTGCTGATGCGTGGATACACACGCCTGATACGCGGCACGACCGGGCGCTGGTACACGCGTTACGCAACGCTGCTGGTCGCGTTCGGCTTCCTGGCCGGCTCCGTTTTGCTGCTCATGCAGGTGCCCGGCAGCTTTCTGCCACCGGAAGATGCCTCGCGCATCGTTCTCTCCGTCGAACTGCCGCCCAATGCACGCCTTGACGATACCGAGAAGACGACGGATGCGATCTATGACAGGGTCAAGGATATCAACGGCGTCGAAAGCGTCTTCGTTCTCGGCGGCGCATCGCCGAAGGGCGATCTCGAACTGCGCCGTGCGACCATCACGCTCGCGCTTGATAAGCTCGACCAATCGCTGATCAAGAAGATGGTCAATGACGGGCTCGGCCGCATCCCCCTCATCGGTCCGATGCTGCCGAAGGTGGAAGTCCACGGCCGTGAACGTCCGCAATGGGATATCGAAAAGGAAGTCTTCGCCAAGCTGCGCGACATTCCCGACGTTCGTATCCTGAAACTCAACGACCGCGGCGAACGCGACCTCGCCTTTAACTTCCTCTCCAAGAACGAGACGGACCTGAACAACGCGGTCGGCATCCTGGAATCCAAGCTCCGCGCCGATCCGCTGCTTGCCAATGTCAGCGCCGACGGCGCCCTGCCCCGTCCGGAACTGCAGGTTTATCCGCGCAAGGACGAGGCCGCACGCCTCGGCATCACGCCGCAGCAGATCTCCGAAACGATCCGTGTCGCCACAATCGGCGATGTCGATGCGGCTCTTGCCAAGATCTCGCTCGACGATCGCCAGATTCCGATCCGGGTCCAGGCGGCGATTGACATGCGCCGTGATCTCTCGGCGATCCGCGCATTGAAGATCCAGACCGCCAGCGGCGGCACCGTTCCGCTCTCAAGCGTCGCCGATATCGATTACTCGGAAGGCGTAAGCTCGATCAAGCGCAACAACCGTTACCGCGTCGTTTCGATCGGCTCCGACCTGCCGCAGGGCGTAGCACTCGACACGGCTTCGGCCCGCTTCCGCGAGATCGTAAAATCAGCCAATATCCCGGCCACTGTGCATCTTGCCGAAAGCGGCGACACCAAGGTGCAGAGCGAGATGCAGCAGAGCTTCGTCAACGCCATGTTGATGGGCCTCCTGCTGGTGCTGACAGTGCTGATCCTGCTCTTCAAGGACGTGATCCAGCCCTTCACCATCCTGCTCTCGCTGCCGCTCGCCATCGGCGGTGTGGCGGCGGCACTGATCATCACCAGCAACCCGCTGTCGATGCCGGTCATGATCGGCATCCTGATGCTGATGGGTGTCGTCACCAAGAACGCCATCCTGCTCGTCGATTTCGCGATCGAGATGCGCCACCAGGGCATGGCCCGCGTCGAGGCGATGGTCGAAGCCGGCCGCAAACGCGCCCGGCCGATCATCATGACCTCGATCGCCATGTCGGCCGGCATGCTGCCTTCCGCGCTCGGCGTCGGCGAAGGCGGCTCGTTCCGCGCACCGATGGCGATCGCGGTGATCGGCGGCATCATCGTCTCGACGGTGCTCTCGCTCGTTGTCGTGCCGTCCTTCTTCCTGATCATGGACGATCTGTCCCGCCTGCTCGGCTGGATGTTCGGCCGCCTGGTCGGCAGGAAGGATAATGAGGAGCTGCCGCTGTCGCGCGAGGATCTGACCCGCGTCACCCTCGAGAACCGCAGCGAGATCGACTCGCTGGAGGAGCGGCTGACCGCGATCGAAAAGCCGGAAAGCAAGCGCAAGAATGCCAACGGCAAAGATACCAACGTGCTGCGCCTGCCGCCTTTCGCAGCGGAATGAGCAAAACGCAGAACATGAAACGGGCCGGGAGCGCTCTCCCGGCTCGTTTCATTTTGCCGTTTCGCCGCTATCAGCGACGTCGATCTTTTCCGCCAGATCTGATCGTCAGAGCCCGCCCTGCTCTCTGAGGAAGCTGACGATCGAGCTGAGGCCGTCGCCGCGTTTCATGTCGGAGAAGACGAAGGGGCGGCTTGCGCGCATGCGCGTGGCATCCCGATCCATCACCTCGAGATCGGCGCCGACATAGGGCGCCAGATCCTTCTTGTTGATCACGAGCAGGTCCGAGCGGGTGATGCCGGGGCCGCCCTTGCGCGGGATCTCCTCACCTTGGCAGACGGAGATGACATAGATGGTGATATCGGCAAGATCGGGCGAAAAGGTTGCCGCCAGATTGTCGCCGCCTGATTCGATGAAGACGACGTCGAGATCGGGAATTCGCTGGTTGAGGCCGGCGATCGCCTGGAGATTGATCGTCGCGTCCTCGCGAATGGCGGTATGCGGGCAGCCACCGGTCTCGACGCCGACGATGCGGTCCGAAGTCAGTGCCTGCATGCGCACCAGCGCCTCGGCATCCTCGGTCGTGTAAATGTCGTTGGTGACAACCGCGACGGAATAGTCGTCGCGCATCGCCTTGCAGAGCTTTTCGGTCAGCGCCGTCTTGCCCGAGCCGACCGGCCCGCCGATGCCGACGCGCAGAGGTCCATTTCTTGATTTCATGTGTCTTACTCCAATCGAACCCCGATGATAGCGACGCTGCCATCGCACGCCACCGTCAAATGACGCAGTCGCAGTGATAATTTCGTATGATCACGAGCGGAACAGCCGCGTCGCCTGGGTCTCGTGGCGCAGGCTGGCAATGTCGGCCTGCACCGTTGCCGAGCCCAGATCGTCAGGCGTGGAGGCTGCCGCCCGCCGGGCGACTTCCACAATATGCTCTTCAAGGCCGGCAAGCACGGCAACACCGTCCTTCTGACCGGCGACGCCGAGGCGGATGCCTGAGGAAACCGCTTGCGAGGCATAGGCATGCAGGAAGGCGGCAAGCGCCTTCTCCGGCTCTATGCCGTGCGCACCTGTCAACACCCCGACCGCAACGGGATAAGCGACCTTGTCGGGCAACCTGTCGAACACGCCGTCCGGCCAGGCCCGTGCCGCCGCCAGGAACGCCTCGCCAAGCAGCATGGTTTCCTGATGGCGCTCACGCGATCCGGCAAGTGCGGCGGCGAGTGCGGCGATCTCGGCAAGGTGCGCGGGTTCTCCCTGACACCTGTGGCTTTCGGCCAGCAGCACCGCATCGTTCCAGACCGAACCATGGCCGATCAGCGTGCCGATCCAGGCCGCAAGCGAGGCCGCATCCGTGACCAGCCCGTCGGCCACCGCCCGCTCCAGCCCGCCCGAATAGGCAAAGCTGCCAATCGGAAAAGCCGGCGAGAGCCATGCCGTCAGGCGCAGCAATGCGTGCAGCTCACGATCCCTGCTCATCCAGCCTCAGTCGTGCTTGTGGCCGTGAGGTCCGTGATCATGGTCATGACCATGGTCGTGGCGGTGCTCATGCTCATGCTCGTAGCCATGTTCGTGATCGTGGTCATGACCCTGGTTAGGATTGTGCCCGTGATCATGATCGTGCTCATGCGAATGGCCGCCATGGGAATGATAGGCTCCCCGCGCCGGCTGGAACGGCTCATCGATATCGAGGACGGTCGCGCCAAGTCCCTGCAGCATGGCGCGGATGACATGATCGCGCAGGATGACGATGCGGTCTTCTTCGATCTGGGCTGCGAGATGACGGTTGCCGAGATGCCAGGCAAGCTCGACCAGGTGCACGCGGTCGCGTCCGCGGATTTCGAAGAGCTTCTCATCAGCCGCGAGAATCTCGATCAGTTCGCCGTCGTCGCGCACCAGCAGGTCGCCATTGGCGAAAAGCACCGGGTCCTTGAGATCGAGCATGACCATCTCGCCATTTTCCAGATGCAGCAGCTTCCGGCGCAGATGGCGCAGATCGTGCGGCAGCTTGACCTGGGCGGTCGGATGGGAGGACGGGGTTCCGGCGGGGAGATAGGAGATAACGCGCTGCATGATATGTCCGTTTTGCTGAGACGACGACCATGCAAAATAGCCTTTCCCGATGCAAGCACCAATGGCCTTTGTGCGCGCGTCGGGCTTTTATATTCCGTAAGCCTGCATCACGTTGTCGCTCTCGGTTCCCCTGCCTTCGGCATCGGGGCTATTGTCGACGAGCCCGTGCCATGCATGATGCAAGCCTTCCCGCTCGTGTACGACGCGATTACGCCCGAGCGCCTTGGCGAGATAGAGCGCCCGGTCAGCCGAAGCGTAGACCGCCTGCTTGTTGCGCCCGGCTGCGAGGTCGGCAACACCGCCGGAAACGGTGATGCGGATATCGTGCCCCTCGGCCGCGATGGCGCCGCTTGCGATCCGGACTCGGACACCTTCGATGCGTTCCATCCGTGCCTCCAGCGGCTCGCCGGAGACGATAACGCCGAACTCCTCCCCACCCAACCGTGCGACGACGGACATCTCATCGAAGGCGGATATGAGCATCGCCGAGACCGCGGTGATGACGGCATCGCCGCAGGCATGGCCGAAGCGATCGTTGATCGCCTTGAAGCGGTCGACGTCGAAAACAACAAGCGAGGCGTTGCCCTCGGTGTTTTCAAGCGCCTCTGTGAAAGCCCGCCGGTTCAATAATCCGGAGAGCGTGTCCGTTCGGCTGAGTTTTTCGAACTCCGCCCGCGACAGCGTCAGCTCATGCAGGGCAAAACCGGCGGCCAGCGACAGCATGCCGGAAACCATCCCGCCGACGAGCCAGGAAAAAATCGCTCCGAAGCCGACCGCGTGCGCGCTTGTCATCGGTAGCAGTCCGAAAAAGCCGAGCGGCGGGATCGCCAGCGAAATGACAACGCCGGAGAGAATGACTGCAAAAAAGCTCATCTTCAAAGCAAAAAGATAGACATTCCTGCGATGTTGAAAATTGCCGAAATCGGCCTGCAGCGACATCCAGTTTCTCATGAGAATCGACCTTCCTGCCCGGCGTTTCAAGACATTGATAAGAGCCGAATTGCTGCGGGTGTCTTAATCGACTCGTTAAAATTCGAACGGTTTCGGACGATTAGGTGGACAGATTTTTTCTAGCAGGAGATGCAGCCTTCCAATCCCGGTATCGGACAGCGCGAAGAGACAGTTAGGCGATTGATCTAAAACAACTTTACGAGATCCGGGGATGGGGCTGTTTCACAATGAACTATTTGGGGAAAACACCGGTTTCTACTGCGATTTTTACAACCAAATGGAGAGTTCCATTCACAATTCTTTTCAAGAGCCGAACGGCCATCGGCTGGATCAATTGTAGACAGCGAGAGACAAACGTAATGATTGCGGTAGCGGGTTCCATAAGCCGGTCCTGAGCCCCGCCGAGCGGAGCGCGGCAGCCGTCCACGTGTTGCAGCCGACGAGAGCGTTGAAATATCCCTTGGCCTCGAAGAACCGGTCGATTTCGCCGTAACCTGCATCCGGGATCGGCACCACCGAGCCCGTGTCGCGAACGAAGCTGTCTGAGATAAAATTGCGCAACCGCACCAATTGTTCGTCACTGACATCGAATGCCGCAAAGCTTGGCTGCGGCTCGGTGATATGACCGGCAAGGTCCACATGCAGCACCGAACGGTCAATCGTCAGCGCCCGCAACACCGGCAACGGCTTCAGCTCGGCCCAGGTCGGGGTTTCCAGATAGAAGGCCCGGCCGCCCCAGCCGACAATCAGCCATTCCGCATCCGGATGGCCGAGCGGAAAACCGTCATCGACGAGAAAGGAAAAGGCATCCCGCGTCTCCTCGTCGAGCGGAATGGCAATATCGGTGTGGATCGGTCCGGACAGCAGGAGAATCCGATGCGTCGCCGCCGCAGACGACGCCTTGACCGGAGCAATCAGCGGCCGGGGAATGAAGGTTCCGCAACCCACCAAAAGCACAAGCAGGAATACGATCCGTAAAAGCCAGCGAATGCCTGTTCTCATCGGAACTGTCCGGGACGCACGGAGCGAGCCGGCCTAAAACAGGAAATAGCGCTGCGTCATCGGCAGCACGGTCGCCGGCTCGCAGGTCAGCAATTCGCCGTTTGCCCTGACCTCATAGGTCTCCGGATCGACCTCGATCTCGGGTGTCAAATCGTTATGGATCATCGATGCCTTGGAGATGCCGCCGCGCGTATTTTTCACCGCGACCAGTTGCTTGGCGACACCGAGCCGGCCCTTCAAGCCACCGTCGAGCGAGGCTTGGCTGACGAAGGTGACGGAGGAATTGGTGAGGCTCTTGCCGTAGGAGGCAAACATCGGCCGGTAGTGCACCGGCTGCGGCGTCGGGATCGAGGCGTTCGGATCGCCCATCGGTGCTGCCGCAATCGAGCCGCCGAGCAGCACCATGTCAGGCTTCACGCCGAAGAAGGCCGGATTCCAGAGCACCAGGTCGGCACGCTTGCCGACTTCGACAGAGCCGATTTCATGGCTGAGGCCATGGGCGATCGCCGGGTTGATCGTATATTTGGCGATATAGCGGCGGACGCGGAAATTGTCGTTATCGCCCTTTTCCTCCTTCAGCCGGCCGCGCTGCCGCTTCATTTTGTCGGCCGTCTGCCAGGTCCGGATCGCCACCTCGCCGACGCGGCCCATGGCCTGGCTGTCGGACGAGATGATCGAGAAGGCGCCGATATCGTGCAGGATATCCTCGGCAGCGATCGTCTCCTTGCGGATGCGGCTTTCTGCAAAGGCGATATCCTCGGGGATCGACGGCGACAGGTGATGGCAAACCATCAGCATGTCGAGATGTTCGGCGATGGTATTGACCGTATAGGGTCGGGTCGGATTGGTAGACGACGGAATGACATTCGGCTGACCACAGATCTTGATGATGTCAGGCGCGTGCCCACCGCCCGCCCCTTCCGTGTGGAAAGCGTGGATGGTGCGGCCCTTGATGGCGCCGATCGTATCTTCGACAAAGCCGCTTTCGTTCAGCGTATCGGTGTGGATCATCACTTGAACGTCATATTCGTCGGCGACCGACAGGCAGCAATCGATGGCGCCCGGCGTCGTGCCCCAATCCTCGTGCAGCTTCAACGAGGTGGCGCCGGCCAGCACCATCTCGGTCAGCGCTCCCGGCAACGAGGCATTGCCCTTGCCGGCAAAGGCGAGGTTCATCGGGAAGGCGTCGGCCGCTTCGATCATGCGCGCCAGATGCCATGGACCGGGCGTGCAAGTGGTGGCGAGCGTGCCGTGCGCCGGCCCCGTGCCGCCGCCGAGCATGCAGGTCATGCCTGACATCAGCGCTTCCTCGATCTGCTGCGGCGCGATGAAGTGGATATGGCTGTCCATGCCACCAGCAGTGACGATCTTGCCTTCGGCGGCGATCGCCTCCGTGCCCGGACCGACGATGATATTGACGCCAGGCTGCATATCCGGATTGCCCGCCTTGCCGATCGCAACGATGCGCCCGTCCTTAAGCCCGATATCGGCCTTGTAGACGCCGGAGTGATCGACGATCACCGCATTGGTGATGACGGTATCGACCGCACCATCCGCCCGCGTCACCTGGCTCTGGCCCATGCCGTCACGAATGACCTTGCCGCCGCCGAACTTCACCTCCTCGCCATAGGTGGTGAAATCCTTCTCGATCTCGATGAAGAGTTCCGTATCCGCAAGGCGCACCTTGTCCCCGGTGGTCGGTCCGAACATGCCGGCATAGGCGGCGCGCGAGATCTTGTAGGGCATCCATCAGACTCCGTGGGAGGAAGAGATAAGCGTTTCCCCGCTAAGCCGCTTGAGGCGGCCCGCGGCGATATAGGCATCGACAAGCTGTTTTTCGGCCGCAAACGGGTGCCATTCCCAGCCGACATGACCGAAGCCGGCAAGCGTCACCTCGGCCTCGGAATATGTGTTCAGCACCTCGGCAATGACGATCAAGCCGCTGCTCGGCACGACATAGGGCGCCGGCGCAAAAGCCGACAGCGAGGCATCGACAGCCTCGTGGACCGACTTGCCGATGACGACATGCATCTTGCCGGTCTCAGCGCAGAAGGCAGTGAATTCATCCGTATAATCGTCGCAGAAATCGTCGAGATCAGGATGCGAGACGGCAAGCGGCGCTCGCATCGCGGCAAACTTTTCCGGGTCGCGCACGCTCCAGATTTCGCCGGCCGAAACCACGCCGGGATGGGCACGCCATTGCGGCGAACCGAGCATCGCCTTTGCCGGCCTACCGGTGTTGCAGACGGCAACGGCATCGGTGCGGCTGCCGCCCACGCCGTAGGAACGGCAATCATTGAAACGGATAACGAAATCGGCGGCATCGATGACACCTGCCTCTGTCTCTGCGACCTCGCCATTGCCGACGATCATGATCTTCCTGATCACCTTAGTTGCTCATCGTATCTTCGAGTTCTTTCAGCTCTTTCGTGCGTTTGTCCGTCACATCGGCCAGGCATCCGGCGACCAGCATCGGCTCCATCGTGCCGCCGCGGGCCTGAAAGCCGAAGGCATCGCATTCGGCATCGCGATAATCGATCCAGGCGCGCTGCGCCTTGACCAGCGCCTGTTCCGCACCCTTCATGTCGCCATCCAGGTCCTTGTCGATCGCCATCATGGCGGCACGCGTCTTCTTGTATTGCGCATTCAGCGCCTTGTCGGCGGTCTCGTGACGCGCCGCCTCGCACGAGGTCATGTCCGATTGCGTCTTCGGATTCTGGCAATCGATATCCTGAGCAAAGGCGTGACCTGCCGCCAGCAGCATCGCCGCCCCGATAAGGCAAATGTTCAAGCGCATGCGCCTCTCCCGCTAAAGCTTGCCCATTACCAGCTGACGGAAACCATAGACTTCGCGCTTGCCGGAAAGCGGGATGAGCGTCACCGAACGCGTCTGTCCCGGCTCGAAGCGCACCGCCGTTCCCGCCGGAATATCGAGCCGCTTGCCATGCGCTGCCGCGCGATCGAAGGAAAGCCCGGCATTGGTCTCGGCGAAATGATAGTGGCTGCCGACCTGCACCGGCCGGTCGCCCGTATTGGAAACCTCCAGCGTCACGGTCGGCGCGCCGGCATTCAGTTCGATGTCGCCGCTTGCGGCAATGATCTCGCCCGGAATCATCTCGTCCTCCCTAAGCCGCCTTGGGCGCGCAGCCCTCGGCCTTCAGCACGCGTTTCGTCGACCCCGGATTTTTGGCGAGCATCGCCGCGGGCCGGATAGGCCTTGCAACAAGATTGCCGCCGCAATTCGGGCAGACGCCCTTCAGCACGTCTCCGACGCAATCGGCGCAGAAGGTGCATTCATAGGTGCAGATCCGTGCCTCAGTGCTCTCCGGCGGCAAATCCTTGTCGCAGCATTCGCAATTGGGCCTGAGCTCGAGCATATCGGTCTCCCTACCGGATCGGTTCGTGCACGGTGACGAGCTTGGTTCCATCAGGAAAGGTCGCCTCCACCTGCACGTCATGGATCATCTCGGCAATCCCCTCCATCACCTGATCGCGACCGATCACATGGGCGCCGGCCTCCATCAGCTCGGCGACCGGCCGGCCATCACGGGCGCCTTCGACGACGAAATCGCTGATCAGCGCGATCGCTTCCGGGTAGTTCAGCTTGACGCCGCGCTCCAGCCGCCGCCGGGCCACCATCGCCGCCATCGATATCAGCAGCTTGTCTTTTTCTCTCGGAGTGAGGTTCATCGTCTACCTGCCTATTGAACTCATAGATTCCAGACTTTCGGCACAGGCGCACCATTGCGCAAGGCGGAAATGACCGGGATCAGGATTTTTCTAAGGGCAAAGCCGTCGGCCGCCGCAAGGCGGACGACGAGCTTGCCATCCCAGGCGCTCGCACCACCCATCGCGCCTTCGACGAGCGGCCGCACCTTGCCGAGATAGGCCTCCGAAAGCGGCCCGGCATAAAGCAACGTCGCAAAGGCCACCTGTCCGCCAAGCACCGCCTGCCGCGCCGCCAGCGCCGAGACACCCTCGGAAAGTCTGAGCTCGTCGGCGTGGACCAGTTGACCCGAGCGTCGGACGCGCCAGCGGTCACGAAACAGCCCGGTTTCCACCGTCTCACCCATCGCCTTGCGGCCGAGCAATACAGCTTCGACGGCCAAAAATTCGGAGCCTTCGTCAAGATCGACATCCAGTCGCCGGAAAAGTGCGGCCCGATCGAAGAGGATCGTTTCCTGCGGCAGCCAGTCGACCCGGGCTTGGGCTCCGACCTTGATGCTGGTCGTCACCTCGGCCGTTCCGGCCGAGGCCCTGTAGATCTTCTCGCAGGCCTGGGTGGTGACGTCGATGCGCGTGCCCGCTCCGGCCTCAACGCTCCAATCCATCCGATCGCCGCCGGTCAATCCACCAGCGGTGTTGATGATGACGGCTTCCATCGAGGCATCAAACGTATCGGGCAGGCGGATCTTCGCCGCGCCATCCTGATAGAGTTCACGCAGACGCGTGCGGCCGTCAAACAGCTTTGCCGCCAGATGCCCGCGTCCCTCCGCTCTTTGCGGTCTCGTCCCTGCCGCCGCAATCGTCATACCGTCCCTTTCGGTCGCGCCATCGGTCTCATTCAATCGCACGGATAACGCAAAGCAAGCAATTCCCATGCCGCCCATGGACACCCGCAACGGACCTGGAAGATTTGAAAGGGCGCCGCACCATCTGCCAAAAAATACAGCATTTGCCGATCAAACGGTCAGATGGCGACGAGCCTCCGGCGTATCCAGCGTTTCGGCAAGGCCTTCATGCACGATCTCGCCGCGATCCATGATGTAGACGTAATCGGCAAGCTCCCGGCAGAAGTCGAGATATTGTTCGACGAGCAGGATCGCCATGCCGGTGGAATCGCGGAGATAACGGATCGCCCGGCCGATATCCTTGATGATCGAAGGCTGAATGCCCTCGGTCGGCTCGTCGAGCACGAGAATCCGAGGCCGGGTCACCATGGCGCGACCGATCGCCAGCTGCTGCTGCTGGCCGCCGGAAAGATCGCCGCCGCGACGTGACAACATCGACTTCAGCACCGGGAAGAGACTGAAGATGTCGTCGGGAATATTCCGATCGCGGCGGCCAAGCGGCGCAAAGCCGGTTTCGAGATTTTCCTTGACCGTCAGCAGCGGGAAAATTTCCCGCCCCTGCGGCACATAGCCGATGCCCTGCTTGGCGCGGGCAAAGGGCGGCAGGCCGTTCAGCCGGGTATCGTTGAAGGTGACGGTGCCGGCCGACAGCGGGTGCTGGCCGGTCACGGCGCGCAGAAGTGAACTCTTGCCGACGCCGTTGCGCCCCAGTACGCAGGTGATCTTTCCCATCTCCGCCTTGATGGAGATGCCACGCAGCGCCTGGGCGGCGCCGTAGTGCAGGTTTGCGTTTTCGACTGTCAGCATGATGCCGTCTCCTGAATCTTTGTGGGTCCCAAAAAGACCCCTCCCCAACCCCTGCCCACAAGGGAGAGGGACAAACTCGGAGCGACCGTCCCCCTTTCCAGGAGACCATAAGAAAGCTGGCAATCGTAGCGACGCGCGAGCGCCCAGGTTAAGCCCCTCCCCCTTGTGGGGAGGGGTTGGGGAGGGGTGACACACCCACCAACATTCAATCGACGCATCATCACCGCCCCAGATAATTCTCGATCACCTTCGGATCCGAGCTGACGAAATCGATCGATCCCTCAGCCAGCACCGAGCCTTCCGCAAGGCACGTCACCTTGACGCCGAGGTCGCGGATGAAGCCCATGTCGTGCTCGACGACGACGACCGAACGGGTCCGGGCGATATCCTTGAGCAGGATTGCCGTCTCAGCCGTCTCCGCATCCGTCATCCCGGCCACCGGTTCGTCGACCAGCAGCAGCTTCGGCTCCTGCGCCAGCAGCATGCCGATCTCCAGCCATTGCTTCTGCCCATGCGAGAGGTTGGCGGCGAATTCGTCGCGGCGGTGCGTCAGCCGCACCGTTTCCAGGATTTCTTCGATGCGTGCCTTGTCTTCACCCGAAAGCCGATAGAACAGCGTCGAGAACACGCCGCGGCGCCGGTTCAGCGCCAGTTCCAGATTGTCCCACACCGTATGACTTTCGAAGACGGTCGGCTTCTGGAACTTGCGACCGATGCCAAGCTCGGCGATATCGGCCTCATCCTTCCTGGTGAGGTCGATCGTGCCATTGAAAAACACCTCGCCCTCATCGGGCCTGGTCTTGCCGGTGATGATGTCCATCATCGTGGTCTTGCCGGCGCCGTTCGGGCCGATGATGGCGCGCAGTTCGCCGGGCGCGATGACGATCGACAGCGAATTCAGCGCCTTGAAGCCGTCGAAGGAAACCGAGACGCCGTTGAGATAAAGCACGCTGGTGGGTTTGACGTCCGGGATCATGCTGCTCACTCCGCGGCCTGGGTTTTCGGTTCGATGACGTCTTCCTGCGCCACCGGTGGGACGGCTTTGGAGACGGCTTTCCGCCTGCCGAGATATTGGGCGATCGTGCCGACGACACCTTTCGGCAGAAACAGCGTGACGGCGACGAAAAGACCACCGAGCGCAAACAGCCAAAACTCCGGGAAGAGGCCGGTGAAGATCGTCTTGCCGCCGTTGACGAGGATCGCACCGATGATCGGCCCGATCAGCGTCGCCCGTCCGCCGACCGCTGTCCAGATGACCACTTCGATCGAGTTTGCAGGAGCGAATTCGCCAGGATTGATGATGCCGACCTGCGGCACGTAGAGCGCGCCGGCAATGCCCGCCATCATCGCCGAGACGACGAAGGTGAAGAGCTTGAAGTGCTCGACGCGGTAACCGAGGAAGCGCGTGCGACTTTCCGCATCGCGCACGCCGACCAGCACCTTGCCGAACTTCGAGCGAACGATCGCCGAGGCAAGCAGCAGCGACAGCGCCAGCAAGACCGCGGTTGCCGCAAACAGGGCTGCACGCGTGCCGTCAGCCTGGACGTTGAAGCCGATAATATCCTTGAAATCGGTCAGGCCGTTATTGCCGCCGAAGCCCATGTCGTTACGGAAAAAGGCCAGCAGCAGCGCGTAGGTCATCGCCTGGGTGATGATCGAGAGATAGACGCCGTTGACGCGTGAGCGGAAGGCGAACCAGCCAAAGACAAAGGCGAGCAGACCGGGCACGACGAGCACCATCAGCGCCGCAAACCAGAAGTGGTTGAAGCCATACCAGAACCACGGCAGATCCTTCCAGTTCAGGAACACCATGAAATCGGGCAGGATTGGGTCGCCGTAGCTGCCGCGGGTGCCGATCTGGCGCATCAGATACATGCCCATCGCATAACCGCCGAGCGCAAAGAAAGCACCGTGGCCGAGCGAGAGAATGCCGCAGAAGCCCCAGACGAGATCGAGCGCTAAGGCCAGCAGCGCATAGGTCAGATACTTGCCGAACAGTGACATGATATAGGTCGGCACGTGCAGCGGATGGGTCGGCCCGGTCATCAGGTTCAGCACCGGCACGAGAACGGCGACCAGAAGCAGCAGCGCGATGGCAATGACGATCTTGCGATCGAGTGATCGGAGAAGGAAGGCCGTTATCATGCTTCCACCGCCCTTCCTTTGAGTGCGAAGAGCCCACGCGGACGCTTCTGGATGAAGAGAATAATGAGGACGAGCACCAGAATCTTGCCGAGCACGGCGCCGGCGAAGGGCTCGAGGAACTTGTTGACGACGCCGAGCGAGAGCGCGCCGACCAGCGTGCCCCAAAGATTGCCGACACCGCCGAAAACGACCACCATGAAGCTGTCGATGATGTAGGATTGGCCGAGGTTCGGCGAGACGTTGTCGATCTGGCTGAGCGCCACGCCGGCAATACCGGCAATGCCCGAACCGAGCGCGAAGGTGAAGGCGTCGACCCAGCCGGTACGGATGCCCATCGACGATGCCATGCGGCGGTTCTGCGTGACGGCGCGCATCTGCAGGCCGAAGGCCGACCGCTTGAGCAGCAGGAGCAGCGTCACGAAGACGACCATCGAAAAGACGATGATCCACAGTCGGTTCCAGGTGATCGAGAGCCCGCCGAGATCGAAGACGCCGGACATCCAGGTCGGATTGCGGACCTCGCGGTTGGTCGGGCCGAAGATGCTGCGCACGGCCTGTTGCAGGATCAGCGATACGCCCCAGGTGGCGAGCAGCGTTTCGAGCGGCCGGCCGTAGAGATAGCGAATGACGGCGCGCTCGATCACCAGGCCGACGAAGCCGGTGAAGATGAAGGCGGCCGGCACCGCAAAGGCCAGCGAATAATCGGCAAGCTGCGGAAAGGCAGAGGTGATGTATTCCTGCACGACATAGGTGGTGTAAGCGCCGATCATAACCATCTCGCCATGCGCCATGTTGATGACGCCCATGACGCCGAAGGTGATGGCAAGGCCGATCGCCGCAAGCAGCAGCACGGAGCCGAGCGACAATCCGTACCAGATGTTCTGGACGACATCCCACAGCGCCAGGCTACGGTTGATGGTGTTGATATCGGCCTGGATCGCCGGCTTCAGATCGTCAGGCGCGGTTTCGAGCGTGGTCGTGAGGATGGTCAGCGCATCGCGATTGCCGCGAGCCGCGATCGTATCGATCGCAGCCTTCTTGTCTTCGACGCTCGCATCCGTCTTCAGCAGCAGCACTGCACGCGCGGCTTCCATCGTATTCTTGATCTCGGCGTCCTTTTCAGCCGCAAGCGCCGCGTTCAACAGCTCCAGATTGGCGGGATCGGCGTCTTTCAGCAGACCCTGTGCCGCGGCGAGCCGCGCCGAACGATCCGGGCTCATCAGCGTCAACTGGCTGGTTGCGGCGCCGATAACGCCGCGAAGCGCATTGTTGATCTTGACCTTAGTCATCATGTCAGGATCGACATCGGCAGCGGCTTCGCCGGTGACCGGATCGGAATAGGTCGGTTCGTCATCGGTGCCGCCCTGGAGGAGCACCGGACCGCCGTCGGAATTGACGTAGAGAAGGCCGTCGCTCAACTGCTGCAGGATCTGGCTGACATGCGGGTCCTTGGAGGCGACCAGCGCCTTGATGGCCGCCTCGCGTTCCGGGAAGTCGCCGACGCCGAGCGCATCGATGAGCACGTGAATATCGTCCTCGGCCCGAACTTCGCTCGATATTGCCAGGCCCGGAAATGCGAGACCGATAAATGTCAGGCCCGAAAATGTCAGCCCCGAGAATGTTAGGCAGAGCGTGATAAGGAAAAACTTTATGGCGCGACACATCGGCTTTCTCGCCCTTGAGTGTGTTGGCCTTGCGGCGCAATCGCTGGGACGGAGCTTCCGCCCGGGATCAAACCCGGACGGAAGTCTTCAGGCAATCATCTGACTGGGGTCGTCCTCAGGAACCCTTGCCGCCGCACTTGCCGGTGGCAACGTTGAAGTTGCCGCAGGACATCGGCTTGCGCCAATCGGAGATCAGGTCCTTGGAGTCGGGCAGGTAATCCGACCATTCGTCACCGACCACGGCGGGCGTCTGCTGGACGATTTCGAACTGGCCGTCGGCCTGGATTTCACCGATCAGCACCGGCTTGGTGATGTGATGGTTCGGCATGACGGTCGCATAACCGCCGGAGAGGTTCGGAACGCTGACGCCGATGATGGAGTCGAGAACCTTGTCGGTATCGGTCGTGCCGGCAGCCTGGACGGCCTTAACCCATGCGTTGAAGCCGATATAGGCAGCCTCCATCGGGTCGTTCGTCACGCGCTTGTCGTTCTTGGTGTAGGCGTGCCAGTCCTTGATGAACTTCTTGTTGGCCGGGCTTTCCACCGACTCGAAATAGTTCCAGGCAGCGAGATGGCCGACAAGCGGCTTGGTGTCGAGGCCGGCAAGTTCTTCTTCGCCGACCGAGAAGGCGATGACGGGAATGTCGGTTGCCTTGATGCCCTTGTTGCCCAGTTCCTTGTAGAACGGAACGTTGGCGTCGCCGTTGATCGTCGAGACGACGGCGGTCTTCTTGCCGGCCGAACCGAATTCCTTGATCTTGGAAACTTCGGTCTGCCAGTCGGAGAAGCCGAACGGCGTGTAGTTGGTCATGATGTCTTCTTTCGGAATACCCTTCGAAATCAGGTATGCCTCGAGAATCTTGTTGGTCGTGCGCGGATAGACATAGTCAGTCCCTTCAAGAACGAAGCGCTTGACGCCTTCTTTTTCCATCAGGTAGTCGACGGCCGGAATGGCCTGCTGGTTCGGAGCAGCACCGGTGTAGAAGATGTTGCGCGAGGATTCTTCGCCTTCATACTGCACGGGGTAGAAGAGCAGCGAATTCAGCTCTTCGAATACCGGCAGAACGGATTTACGCGACGAGGACGTCCAGCAACCGAAGACGGCGGCAACCTTGTCCTTCTGGATCAGCTCGCGGGCCTTTTCGGCAAACAGCGGCCAGTCGGAAGCCGGATCGACGACGACGGCCTCGAGCTTCTTGCCGAGAAGGCCGCCCTTTTTGTTCTGCTCGTCGATGAGCATCAACATGGCGTCTTTCAGCGTGGTTTCGGAAATCGCCATCGTGCCGGAAAGCGAATGCAATACGCCGACTTTAATCGTGTCCTCGGCGGCAACCGCGCCGTGGAATGCGGCCGATGCCGCCATGACGGCACCAAGCGCAGCGCCGGTGATCGTGGATCTGAGATTCATCTGGTTGAGCCCCTCTTCTTGTTCCGCAACAGGCCGGAAACGGAATTTAACTGTTGCCGAGGGGACTATCGGGTGCTGCACCGCAAAAACACATACGCAAAATGACGTAGGCGCGGGGGCAAACGAGCAGGCCGGAAAGCGAAGGGCATCCCCGCAGCTGGGAATGCCCTCTTGGTTCGAGAAGAAATTACCCTTCGATCGTCAGTGTGACGGAGGTCGGGCCGTAAGAGAGGCTCGCCTTGTGGCCGGAGATAGTGAGCTTGCCGAAGGTACCGGAAAGGGTGCCGGCCTTCAGGATCTCGATCTTCGTTCCGGGTTTTGGGGTAAAGCCATCGGCAAGCGTCACCTCGAGATCGCCGGCGAGCGCCGCCTTGCCCTCGACGGCCAGCGTGCCGGCGCCGTTCGCGCCGAGCGCCAGCTTTACCGTCGCATGGGCGAGCTGCTGATAGTCACCGCCGACGGCCAAAGGCTTGTCTGCCGCTACGACGAGCGAACCGCCATTGACCGTCAAGGCGCCGGCACCGAAGGCCGACGGCGATCCGGCCACCAGCGCGCCCTCTTCGAGCACCGTGCCGCCGGCATAGCTGTTGGCGCCCGAAAGCCCGAGAATGCCGCTGCCGCGTTTTACCAGCCTGCCTTTGCCGGTGATGTCGTTGCGCCAGGTATCGATCGCATCGAAGCCGCCCTTTGCCGCGTCCATCGTCACGGTCACATCCTGGTCGAAGGCACCGTAACCGTCGGCGGCGGCAAACAGGTTAAGACGACCGTAACCCTCCGCATCGTCGATGAGCGGATAACCCGAGGCAATCTCCGTCGTCTTCAGCACGTCGCGGCGCTGTTCGCCGCCCAGATAGGGCAGACGCGTTTCGAGAAGCGCTTCAGCGCCCTGCGGCACGCGCGCCGGCTGATCGGTCGCATGGATCGTCGGCATTCCGTAGCTCAGGCGCTGCAGCACGTAAGCGCGATTGGCGTCATGGTCGGCAAAACGATCTGCGGCAAGCGGCGCCGCATGCGCGGCGACTTCGAGCGCGCCCGCATCGGCAACGCCTGATTTGGCGACGAGCCATGACTGCGCCTGGGTGTACGCATCGCTCTTCAGCGCGGCATTGTCGGCCTTGTTCAGATTGTAGACGACCGTCGCGGTGCCGAGCATCCGGCCACCCATCACGTCGAGCGGAGAATGCATGCCGGCAAGGATGCGATCCTCGCCCAGTTCGCTGGCGCGCGTGATCATTTCCTGAAAGCGCTGCGGCACGAGATAGGCCATGGCGAGCGCATCCCGCCAGGCTTCCGCCGTATGCCCGCTTGGGAAACCGCCATCCTCGACCGGCTTTCCGCTCTTGGCCGGCTCAAGCGTCGGGACGACCGACACGTCCTGACTCCAGCGATAGGGACGGCCATATTTGAAATAGCGCTTGGCAGGTTCCGTCGATCCATCCCCGCTTGCGGCGTTGATGAAATTGATCGCAAGGCCCATGTCCGGGTTTGCATCGGTCTTGTTTTCCGTATCCGGCTTACTGCCGGCGCCGCGATTGTTGCCCTTGTCGTCGTATTTGACCGTCGTCGCATCGGCGGCCACTTCGGTGATCGTGGTGGTCTGCTTCGAGCCGGCCTTCCAGGCATCCGTCAGCGGGCCGAGGCCATCGACGATGCTGGCATTCTTGCCGCGCCTGTCGTCGAGATAGGCGGCCACCGCCTGATCGGCCGTCCGCGCCCGCGTCGCATTGACGACATAGGCGATGTTGGCGTCATGGACGGCCTGGTTGACGATATGGCCGTCGGTCTTGCTGGCGGGAATGCCATCCCAATCCGTTTTGGCGACCGCCGGGCAATCGTCCTTGGCCGGGGCTTCGACACCCGCATCGACGAAAGGTGTGCGCGGGGTCCAGATTTCGAGGAAGCCGGAAAGGAGGTGAACGGCGGCGTTGGTGTCCACCGTCGAGAAGCACGCATCCCCGCGCTTGTTGGTGTTTCCGGCTTCGACATAGGGCGCTTTCGCCGCCGTGGCCTGCTCGGCGCTGGCAAACGATGGCACGATGGAAACAAGGCAGACGAGGGCGGTGCTCAGGCGGCAAAGGCTTAAACCAGACATGGGATACCCGAAATGGTTGAACGAACGCGGGGAGAGGTAGAGTTCTTGTGTGACAGGTCAATTTCAAAAATATTGCCATTCTGTGAACCACCCGGCGTCCGCCTCTTGCCTTTCCGCTCCATCCCGCCAAAACTCGTTGGAAGACGATGAGCCCCAACCGGAATGCTGAAAGGAAGACATGGCAGCGCGCCAACGCATCATTCCGGTAAGACGCGAATACAATCGCTGGGTCGCAAACCAGACGCTGGAAGATTATGCGCTGCGCTTCACCGCAAAGAGCGCACGCCATTTCTCCTCGCAACGCATCTCGCAGACGGCGATCGGTGCAATCTCCTTTCTGGCGCTCGAGGCGATCGGCGGCGCAATCACCCTCTCCTACGGCACCACCAACGCCTTTTATGCCATTATCGTCGCAAGCATCGCCATGCTGGCGATCGGTCTGCCGATCAGCCGCTACGCCATCCGCCATGGCGTCGACATCGATCTTCTGACGCGCGGCGCCGGCTTCGGCTATATCGGTTCGACCATCACCTCGCTGATCTATGCGAGCTTTACCTTCATGCTGTTTGCGATCGAGGCTTCGATCATGTCCGGCGCGCTGGAGCTCACCCTCGGCATCCCGCTCTGGATCGGATACATCCTCAGCGCCGTCATGGTGATCCCGCTGGTGACGCATGGCGTGCGGCTGATCAGCAAGTTCCAGCTGATGACACAGCCCTTCTGGATCGTGCTGAATATCCTGCCCTTCATCTTCATCGCCTGTTTGGACTGGGAAAAGTTCGATCTCTGGCGCGCCTTTGCCGGCATCCGCCATGCCTCCGGTCCGCCCGGCACTATCGCCGATTTCAATCTGGTGGAGTTCGGCGCTGCCTCTGCCGTCATCCTGGCGCTGATGTCGCAAATCGGCGAACAGGCCGACTTCCTGCGTTTCCTGCCGCCGGACCCGCAGCGCAAGTGGCGCCATCGCCTGGCTGTTTTTCTCGCCGGACCCGGCTGGGTCATTATCGGCGCGCCGAAACTGCTAGCCGGCTCTTTCCTCGTCGTGCTGACCTTTGCCTCGGGCGTGCCGCTTGATCGTGCCGCGGACCCGGCGCAGATGTATCTGACCGCTTTCGGCTATATGGTCCCCTGGCACAACGCAGCGCTGCTGTTGATGGCCGCCTTCGTCGTCATCTCGCAGCTGAAGATCAACGTGATGAATGCCTATGCCGGCTCGCTCGCCTGGTCGAACTTCTTCTCGCGACTGACCCACAGCCATCCTGGCCGTGTCATCTGGCTGGTCTTCAACGTCGCGATCGCCCTGCTTTTGATGGAGCTTGGCATCTACCGACTGCTGGAGGAGACGCTCGGGATCTTCTCGATCATCGCAATGGCCTGGCTCTGCACGATCTCCGCCGATCTTTTCATCAACAAGCCACTTGGCCTCGCACCACCCGGCGTCGAGTTCAAGCGCGCCCATCTCTACGACATCAACCCGGTCGGCCTCGGCGCCATGACGCTGTCGGCGACGGTGTCGCTGATTGCCCATTTCGGTGCCTTCGGCGCAATCGCCGCCTCGCTCGCTCCCTATATCACCCTCGTCATCGCGCTGATCGCCTCGCCGGTGCTCGCCTGGGCGACGAAAGGCAAGTTTTACCTCGCCCGCAAGCCGCGCCACAGCTGGAAAAACCTGACAAACATCACCTGCTCGGTCTGCGAACACCCGTTCGAGCCGGAGGATATGGCCTGGTGTCCGGCTTATGCCGCGCCGATCTGCTCGCTCTGCTGCTCGCTCGACAGCCGCTGCCACGACATGTGCAAGCCGGCCGCCCGTTTCAACGCACAGGTCGGTACCGTCGCCAAGGTGTTGCTGCCCCACGCCATTCTGAGGAAGCTGACGACGCGTCTCGGCCGCTACGGCATCGCCGTCGTGCTGGCCTTGACGGCCATCGGCGCAATCCTGGCGATGATCGCCCATCAGGTCGCCGCCGCCTCGCCCGCAACGGCCGAGGTCGTCAACCGCACCATCCTCATCGTCTTCTTCGTCTTCGCGGTGATATCAGGGGTCGTTTGCTGGTTCTATGTGCTCGCCCATGACAGCCGCGTCGTCGCCGAGGAGGAATCCTCGCGCCAGAACACGCTGCTGCTCAAGGAGATCGCCGCCCACAAGAAGACCGACACCGCCTTGCAGAGCGCCAAGGAGACGGCCGAGGCCGCCAATCGCGCCAAGAGCCGCTACGTCGTGGGCTTGAGCCACGAACTGCGCACGCCGCTCAACGCCGTGCTCGGTTATGCCCAGATCCTTGAGCGCGACGAAACCATCCCGGCGCCACGCCAGTCCTCGATCAAGGTCATCCGCCGCAGCGCCGAGCACCTTTCCGGGCTGATCGACGGCCTGCTGGATATTTCCAAGATCGAGGCCGGCCGCCTGCAGGTCTATTCCAATGAGATCAACATCCAGGATTTCCTCGACCAGATCGTCGATATGTTCCGCCCGCAGGCGCAGGCAAAGGGCCTCGCCTTCATCCACGATCGCTCGCCGGCCTTGCCGCAATTCGTCCGTACCGATGAAAAGCGGCTGCGTCAGATCCTCGTCAACCTGCTCTCCAATGCCATCAAGTTCACCGACGAAGGCACCGTCACCTTCGATGTCGGCTATCGCAGCCAGGTGGCGACCTTCACCGTTGCCGATACCGGCCGCGGCATCACCGAGCAGGACCTGCCCCGCATCTACGAACCCTTCCAGCGCGGCGAGGCCGAAAGCGTGCGGCCGATGCCGGGCCTCGGCCTCGGCCTCACCATCACCCGGCTTCTGACCAACACGCTCGGCGGCGAGATTTCGGTTTCGAGCGTCAAGGACGAGGGCTCGACCTTCCGCGTCCGGCTGATGCTGTCGGCCGTCATGCGCGCCGTGGCGGCCGCGCCGCAGGAGAAGCGCATCGCCGGTTATGACGGCCCGCGCCGCACGCTCGTTATCGTCGACGACAATGAAGACCATCGCGAGATGATGCGTGAAATCCTGGCACCCCTCGATTTCATCGTGCTGACGGCGGCGGGCGGCGGCGAATGCCTGACGCTGATCGAAGGTATCATGCCGGACCTCTTCCTCGTCGATATCCTGATGCCCGGCATGAACGGCTGGCAGCTCGTGTCGCGTCTGCGCGAGGCCGGCCAGACAGCGCCGGTGCTGATGCTTTCGGCCAATATCGGTGATGCCGCTGTTCTCAGCGACAGTGACGACAGCCACAATGATGCGATCGGCAAGCCGGTCGACATCCGCCAGCTCCGCGACAAGCTCGCTTTGCATCTTGGGCTGAAATGGGTCTATGCCGACGCCGCACCCGCAGTTCCCGTTAAGACCCAAGCGCCGATGCTGAGCCCAGGTGCGGCCCATGTGCAGGAATTGCTGCGGCTCGGTGAGATCGGCTATATCAGAGGCATCGAAGCCAAGCTTTCGGACCTTGCCAGGGTGGAGGCAAATCAGCCATTCACCGAGAAACTTCGCGCCTATGTCGCCGCCTTCGATCTCGCCGGCTTCATGACCTTCCTGCACGACTTCGACGAAAAGGTGGAACCCATTGGCTGAGCCGGCCCTCCCTCGCGACATCGTTCTGCTCGTCGACGACTCGCCCGAAGCGCTCGGCTTCCTGACCGACGCGCTCGAACAATCCGGCTTTTCCGTCCTGATCGCCACGTCAGGCACCGCCGCCCTTGGTATCGTCGAGCGCATCACCCCCGATCTCATCCTGCTCGACGCCGTCATGCCCGCCATGGATGGCTTCGAGACTTGCCGCCGACTGAAGGCGAATGCCGCGGTGGCGCAGGTGCCCGTCATCTTCATGACCGGCCTGACCGAGACCGAGCATGTCGTGCACGCGCTGGAATCCGGCGGTGTCGACTATCTCAGCAAGCCGATCAATATCGACGAACTGCGCGCCCGCATTCGTGTCCATCTGCGCAATGCTCGTTCGGCCCAAAGCGCCCGCGTCGCGCTCGACGCAGCCGGCCGCCATTTGCTGGCCGTCAAAGGCGATGGCGCCATCCATTGGTCGACGCCGCAAGCAACACGGCTCGTCAACGCCGCCATGGGCAGCGACGACGGCATGGAAATCGTCGTCCGCCATATCGCGGGCTGGATGCGCGACCGCGCAGCCGCAGTGCGCGATAGCATTATCTCGATCGTCCATGCCGGCCAGGCGGCGCTGCAACTCGCCTTCCTGGGCGCAATCGGGCCTGACGAATATCTCTTCCGCCTGACCGCCGCCAACCAGCGGCGCGACGACGAGGCACTGCGCCAGCGCTTCTCGCTCACTCAGCGCGAATCCGAAGTTCTGCTCTGGATCGCCAAAGGCAAGGCTAACCGCGACATCGGCGAAATACTGGGACTGTCGGCGCGCACGGTGAACAAGCACCTCGAACAGATCTACGTGAAGCTCGGCGTTGAGAACCGGGCGTCAGCAGCCGTCAAGGCCACGCACGTGCTACACGAGATGTGAGGAATGCCTGGACGACAACCGCATCAAACCACCCGATCCGGTAGCTCCCTGCCCTCGAAGAATGCCGTCACGTTGTCGACCACCTTCATGCCCATGGCAGTCCGCGTCTCTTCCGTAGCGCTGCCGAGATGCGGCAGCACCATGACATTCTCCATCAGCCGCAGCGCCTCCGGCACGTCAGGTTCCGCCTCGTAGACGTCAAGCCCGGCGCCGCGGATCGTGCCTGTCTCCAGGGCTGCAATCAGCGCCGCCTCATCCACCACGTCACCGCGCGCCGTATTGATGAGAAAAGCATTCGGCTTCATTGTCGAAAGCCGCGCCGCATTTATCAAGTGCCGGTTCTCTGCTCCGCCAGGGCAGTGCAACGAAACGAAATCGGCAGCCGCCAGCACGTCCTCGATCGTCGGCAATTGCCGTGCGCCGTACCGCGCCGCCTCCGCGGGATCGACGGTCGAGCGATTGAAGAACACGACATCCATGCCGAAGCCGAAATGGCAGCGCTGCGCGAACGCCTTGCCGATCCGGCCGAAGCCGATGATGCCGACCGTCTTGCCGGTGACCTTCGTGCCGATCATATGGGTCGGGCACCAGCCCTTCCATTGGCCGCCGCGCACCTGCCGCTCGCCTTCGCCGCCGCGCCGGGCAATGGCAAGCAGCAGCAGCATGGCGATATCGGCCGTACAGTCGGTCAGCACGCCCGGCGTGTTCGTCACCGCAATGGCCCTCGCTTTGGCGGAGGCGATGTCGATGTGATTATAGCCAACGCCAAAATTCCCGAGGATCTTGGTGACCACAGGCGCGCCTTCGAAGACGGCGGCCGGCAACCGGTCGGAAACCGTCGGCAGCACCGCATCATAGGTAGAAAGCGCTAGCCTCAGCTCGTTCTCGCCGAGCGGACTGTCGTTGCCGTTGAGCGTCACGTCGAAACGGTCGGCAAGAATGGCCTCCACCGCGGCTGGCCAGCGCCGGGTGACGAGAATGCGGGGTTTGGACATGGCGGCTCCACTCGACGCTTCAAAAGGATGCCGAGAGTTAAAGCATGACGCGCAAAAATGTGCAGCGATTTTGCGCTAACGACTTGGGTAAAAACAAAGACCTAAAGCGCGAGGAGCGAATCTGAAGATCGCGACGCGCTTTAGACCAGCTAGGCGGGACCTGGAACGTCTCGCAAAAAGAAAGAAGCCCGGTCGGAACCGGGCTTCGATAATCATCGCTCACAAAGGCAGCGAAACTTACATGCCCTGCGGGACGTAAGTGTACTTGCCGTCCGCGCCCTTCTTCCATTCGTACATGATGTAACCAGGAATCTTCGGGTCGCCCTTTGCATCGAACGAAATGTCGCCGAGAACTGTCGGGAACGGACCCTTTTCCTTCATGGCCGTGGCAACGGCCTCAGGATCCACCGAACCGGCAGCCTTGGCGGCACCGACGATCGCCTGCATCGCAGCATAGGAATAGAGCGTGTAGGCTTCCGGGTTGAAACCGGCGGCCTTGAACTTTTCGACGAGTTCCTTGTTGGCCGGGTTCAGCGTCGGATCAGGACCGAAAGTGTTCAAGGTACCGGCGACAGCGTCGCCAGCGATCGAGGCCAGTTCGTTCGAAACGATACCGTCGCCCGAAACCAGCGTTGCCTTCAGGCCCTGATCGGCCGCCTGGCGGATGATGAGACCAGCTTCCGTGTGCAGGCCGCCCCAATAGATGATCGAGACGCCGGCTTCCTTCATCTTGGCGATGAGGGCCGAGAAGTCCTTGTCGCCGACGTTGATGCCTTCGTACATGACTTCCGTCAGACCGGCGGCATTCATCGCCTTCTTGGTTTCGTCAGCAAGACCCTGACCGTAGGGGGTCTTGTCGTGAACGACGGCGATCTTGGCGTCCTTGAAGTGATCGGCAAGATACTTGCCGGCGATGGCGCCCTGCTGGTCGTCACGGCCGCAGGTACGGAACGTGTTCCAGAGGCCTCGTTCCGTAAACTTCGGGTTCGTAGCGGCCGGGGTGACTTCGAGGATACCGTTTTCGGCATAGACTTCCGAAGCCGGGATCGAAACGCCAGAGTTGAAGTGGCCGATGACGAACTTGACGCCGTCAGCAACGAATTTGTTGGCAACCGAGATGCCCTGCTTCGGGTCGGAGACGTCGTCGCCGAGCTCGAGCTTGATCTGCTCGCCGTTGATGCCGCCCGCAGCATTGATGTCGGCGGCCGCCTGCTCGGCGCCCTTCTGGAGCTGAGCGCCGAACGCGGCGTTCGGGCCAGTCAGCGGACCAGCGACTGCGATGAGGACGTCGGCCCATGCGTTGCCGCTGAAGGCGACCATCGCCGTCAGAGCCACTGCCGACAGAAGAGACTTCTTCATATTGTTACTCCCAATTTTTGGGCGGGTTCCGGTCCAAGGCCCAGCGCACTACCCACCATTGACTGCGCTAGGAAAGCTGTTCCACTCTGAAGGCAATTCATGCCTAGTTTCAACGGACTGTCAATGTTTGTCCTTCCACGAAAACGCGGAAGTTTTTTCATACAGCCAGTAATAGTTGTTGACCATCTGATTGGTGCGGCGAAAGCGGAAGCCGGCGGTCGAGAAGACCAGCAGCGTTACGAAATCGATGCAGTAGTAGAGGGTGCTGAGCATCGGCCCATCAAATAGGGCGTGGTGCAGGAACTGCATCGCCCAGGCGAGCAGGAAGGTGTAGACGACGGTCAGCGGATAGTCATTCCAGCCTTCGGCAACCGCCTTGCCGGCGCGCCAGGCCGTCCAGAAGCCGATCAGCACGACGATCGCGCGAATGATCAAGCGGGCGCCGGTATCGCTTTCGAAGAAAAGTCCCTGCATATCAAACTCTCCCTTCGAGCTAGTGTCTTCCGCCTTCGAGATAAGCGGCACGGACTTCAGGATTGGCGAGCAGCTCCTTGCCGGAGCCGCTCATCGTTACCTTGCCGTTCACCATCACGTAAGCGCGGTGCGAAAGCCTGAGGGCGGCGAATGCGTTCTGCTCGACGAGGAATACGGTCAGCCCCTCCTGTTCATTGAGCTTCCGAATCGCCTCGAAGATGCCCTTGACGATTAGCGGCGCAAGACCAAGCGAGGGTTCGTCGAGAAGCAGCAGCTTCGGGCGCGCCATCAGCGCGCGGCCGATCGACAACATCTGTTGCTCGCCGCCCGAAAGCGTGCCGCCGCGCTGGGCGTGGCGTTCCTTGAGGCGAGGGAAGAGCGTGAAGATCTTCTCGACGTCCTCGGCGAAGTATTTGAGTTTATCCAGGCCCGCGCCCATCTGAAGGTTTTCCAGAACGGTCATGCGCGGGAAGATGCGGCGGCCTTCCGGCGACTGCGCGATGCGCAGGCGAGCGATTTCGTGGGTCGGCATGCGGGTGATGTCACGGCCTTCGAAGACGACTGAGCCGGTACGGGCCTGCGGGCTCCCGCAGATCGTCATCATCAGCGTCGACTTGCCGGCGCCGTTGGCGCCGATCAGGCTAACGATCTCGCCCTTTTTTACCTGGACATCGATGCCGGCCAGCGCACGAATATTGCCATAATAGGTTTCGACGCCATTCACCTGAAGGAGCGGTTGACCCGTCATTACTTCATCGCCCATCAGTTTGCGCCTCCTTCGAGCTGCTCGACGGTTGCGATCACCTCTTCCACTTCCTCATCCTCGACACCGAGATAGGCCGCGATGACCTTCGGATCGTTCTTCACGTGATCCGGCGTGCCATCGGAAATCTTCTGGCCGTATTCGAGAACGACGACGTGGTCGGAGATTTCCATGACCACCGACATGTCATGCTCGATGAGCAGGATAGATGTTCCGGTTTCGGCACGGATGCTCTGCAGCAGCGCATTGAGGGTTGCTGATTCCCGCGGGTTCAGGCCGGCGGCCGGTTCGTCAAGGCAAAGCAGCTCGGGTCCGGTGCACATGGCACGAGCGATCTCGAGACGCCGCTGGGCGCCGTAGGGCAGATCGCCTGCCGGATCGTCGGCGCGGTCGATCAGATCGGCCTTCTCCAGCCAATGGCGCGCAAGCTCGATTGATGCGGCCGCCTCCCGTTTGTAGGAACCGATGCCGATGAGGCCGAGGATCGTATAACCCGACGCCTTCATCAGCTTGTTGTGCTGCGCGACGAGCAGGTTTTCGAGAACCGTCAGGCCGGAGAACAGCCGGATGTTCTGGAAGGTGCGCGCCACCTTGGCTTCCTTGGTGATGCGAAAGTCCGGCAGACGCTCCAGCAGGTACTGCTTCCCGCTCTTCTGGTTGAGCGTGATCATCCCCATCGTCGGCTTGTAGAAGCCGGTGATGCAGTTGAAGACGGTGGTCTTGCCGGCACCGTTCGGCCCGATCAGCGCGGTGATATCGCCGCGCTTGGCTTCGAATGAGAAGTCGTTGATGGCCATCAGGCCGCCGAACTTCATCGACAGGTGTTCGACCTTGAGAAGCGTATCGCTGGACATGGTGTTGGTGACGGGGCTCATCAACCATGGCCCTCCTTGATGAAGCTTCCGGATATTGCCTTGCGCGCCTTGAGGAAGGCGGTCGGTTCACGCGAACCGACGAAACCGCGCGGCTTGAACAGCATGACCACGACCATGGCGAGGCCGAAGATCAGCATGCGATACAATTCTGGCGTGAAAGTCGGCCCGAAGATCACTTTCAGGAAGTCCATTTCGCGCAGCAACTCGGTGCCGCCGACCATGACGATTGCGGCGATCGCGATGCCGGTCAGAGAACCCATGCCGCCGAGCACGACGATGGCGAGAATGACGGCCGATTCTAAGAAGACGAAGGATTCCGGCGAAACGAAGCCCTGACGGGCAGCAAAGAAGGAGCCGGCGAAACCGGCAAACATCGCTCCCGTCGCAAAGGCCGTGAGTTTGGTCGTCACCGTATTGATGCCGAGCGAACGGCAGGCGATCTCGTCTTCGCGCAACGCTTCCCAGGCGCGTCCGATCGGCATGCGGCGCAGCCGGATGGTCACGTAGGCGGTCAGCATGCAGAGCGCCAGGATAAGGTAAAAAAGGAAGATCTTGTAGTAAGCCGAGGACATCGGCAGGTGAAAAAGCTTGGCGAAGCCGCCGGCCGTCGCATCGAACGGAATGCCGAAGAGCGTCACCTTGGGAATGCTCGAGATACCGAAAGTCCCCTTGGTGACATCCGTCCAGTTGATGATGACGAGGCGGATGATTTCGCCGAAGGCGAGCGTCACGATGGCGAGGTAGTCGCCGCGCAGGCGCAGCACCGGGAAGCCGAGGATGACACCCCAGAGTGCGGCGAAAATGCCGGAAAGCGGCAGCAGCACCCAGAAGGACAGGCCGAAATGGCTCGAAAGCAGCGCGTAGGAATAGGCGCCGACCGCGTAGAAGGCGACATAGCCGAGATCGAGAAGACCGGCGAGGCCGACGACGATGTTCAGCCCCCAGGCAAGCATCACATAGATCAGGATCTGGATGCCGAAATTGTCGACATATGTCAGCGAGCCCTGAGGCCCTTTGATCGCCACCACCACCATGGGATAAAGCAGCAGCGCGATCAGCGCGATCTTTAGGAAATGCCGGTGGAAGAAGCTCTTCTCGGTTGAGATGGCGAGTTCACCCTGTCTCGCCTTTGCCAGCTTGCGACTGTCGAGATGCGGCCGCAGGAAAACCACCGTGGCGAAGCGGCCGATCGCGGCGACAGCGACGAAGATCGCAAGCAGCCCCCAGCGCTGGACGATGATCAACTCGTTGTTGATGTTCTGGTCAGTCTTGAGGCCGACATACAGGACGAACATGCCGAACGACAGGATGGCGGCGAAAAGAGCTTCGGTAAGGCCTTTACGGACAAGTCCTGCATCGGGCTTGCCTGCGGAATTATCAATGTTTGCCATGACGTTACACCTTCTCGACTTCCGGCCGTCCAAGAATACCCGTCGGCTTGAAGATCAGCACGAAAGCGAGGATGGCGAAGGTCGCGACATCCTTGTACGCGATGGTGAAATAAGCCGACCACAGCGATTCGATCAGGCCGATCATCAACCCGCCGAGAACCGCGCCCGGCAGCGAGCCGATGCCGCCGAGAACGGCTGCCGTAAATGCCTTGACACCCGGCGTGAAGCCGTCGGCGAACGAGGCGACACCATAATACATTAGGTACATCGTGCCGGCGACGGCAGCCAGTGCCGCACCCATAACGAAGGTGATCGAGATGGTCTGGTCGACATTGACGCCGAGCAGCGCCGCCATCTTGCGATCCTGCTCCGTGGCGCGCTGGGCACGGCCGAGTGCGGTACGATTGACGATGTACCAAAAGACGGCGAGCAGCACGACCGTGATCACGATGATGACGATCTGTTTCAGCGAAACCGAGATGTTGCCGAACTGATAGACCGAGCTAATCATCGGCGGGATCGGCTTGTTGCGCGGACCCTGCGTCACCTGGATGAAATTGGACAGTACGATCGACATGCCGATGGCGGTGATCAGCGGCGCCAGGCGGAAGGAACCGCGCAGCGGACGGTATGCGACGCGCTCGATCGTCCAATTCCACAAACTCGTCATCAGCATCGCGACAACAAGCATCGCCAGCAGCAGAACCGCCACCGGAAGACCTGCGAAGATGGATGTGAGGACGAGAAAGACGATAAGAGCGGCGAAACCACCGAGCATGAAAATGTCGCCATGGGCGAAATTGATCATGCCGATAATGCCGTAAACCATCGTATAGCCAATAGCCACAAGGCCATAGATGGATCCGAGCGTCAGCCCATTGAAGAGCTGCTGGACGAAATACTCCATATGTCGTTTTCCCCTGGATACGAGCCCAACAGGCTGCATCTCTTTTTGGTTCTTTGGTTCCCCGTTTCAGAGAACCTCATAGGCCGAATGCATACCGGTTTCGTTGGAAATGTGAAGACAAAAAGGATTTACTCCGACAAATTCTTGTCCGAACAGGCCTAACTGGCGCATTTTGAACCAAAATCCACAGAAAATCGGCAAGGAAGGACCTATTTTTGGTCATAAACCGCCGGTGAGTTAACGATCCGAAGATGTCGCCGTCGATTTTCTACGCCGTTTGTCGCGTAAGCTATTCCATAGAATTGGAAGATGGCGCAAATTCAAACCCCGACCCACGTTCTTTTACGAATACCATTTCACCAGCACGCGCCCGATCTTCGTCTGACACCACTGAAAAGTTATGGTAGCATCGGGAAACTGCGGTATCGGGGATGCAGAGCGCGACGGGAAGCACCATATCAAGCATGTGGTGAAAGGGATGGTTTGCGGATGAGCGACCGTGGGGTGCTCACCGCATGGCGAACGGCAAAAGGACAATGCTGAGGACATTTGAACGGGCGGCGCTCGAAGCCGGCAAGGCCATTATCACAGTCTTGCGCAATGGCTTTCCCGTCGCCATGAAAGCGGATGCAAGTCCAGTGACGGTCGCCGACGAGGAGGCCGAACGCATCATCCTTGCTCATCTCGCCAGAGATTATCCCGAAATACCGGTCGTCGCGGAAGAATCGGTCGCCGCCGGAAAGGTGCCCCACATCGCCGGCCGAGGCTTCTTCCTGGTCGACCCTCTCGACGGCACGCGCGAATTCGTCGATGGGCGGCAGGAATTCACCGTCAACATCGCCTATATCGAGGACGGTGGCCCGGTGGCCGGCATCGTCTATGCGCCGGCACTCGGCCTTGCCTTCTCGGGAGAACGGGGCCGGGCGCAAAGGCTCGTCGTGACCGATGAGTTCGCGGTTGGCGCACGCGCCGCAATCGCCGTGCGCGAACAGCCGGACGACAGGCTGGCGCTTGCAAGCCTTCGTCACAACAGCCCGGAGACCGGAAACTTCCTCGCCCACCACGCGATCTCCAAATGCACCAATATCGGCTCCTCGCTGAAATTCTGCCTGCTGGCCGAAGGCAAGGCCGACGTCTATCCGCGCTTCACCCGTACTATGGAATGGGACACGGCGGCTGGCGATGCGGTGTTGCGCGCCGCCGGCGGTTCGACCGTGACGCTCGACGGCGCGCCGCTGACCTACGGCAAGACCGGAACTGCCGCCGATTTCGACTTCGCCAACCCGAACTTCATCGCCTGGGGCGGCACCAAACGCGTCCTTGAGCCGGTGTAGCCACCCGCAGCAATCCCTGAACGTCGGGCAGCGGCGGCGCCATTTCTCGCACCGTACCAATTTCTGCACCTGCCGCGGCAGTCGCAACCGGCCTCGGCCGGGAGCCCGTCCCTTCTCTCCTAATGTCTGCCGGAAGTCGGCAGCGGTTCCAGGACAACAACACGCGCTTTAGAATCGAGTGGCTCTCGACGCGACCGGACCGTCGGCAGCAGTCTGAGAGTGATTCGCAAACAGCATTGGGGGAGATCAAATGATTCTAGGGTGAGTCCCGGATTTCCATCTTCCGACGCCGGATCGTGACCCGTTCCGCCTTGATTTTGTCATATTCCGACACAGTTTGAGAATGATCGAGCAGCCTCGCCAAAAAGTTTTCGCGTCGGCAATCGTTAAAATTACCGTATGACGACCGTCGGTCGCGTGCCGAAACAGCACGTAGGAACACCCCCGGAACCCCTCGCCAAAGGCCTAGAAACCTTGACGAAATTCCAATTATTAACGCAATATCATGAGCTTGCCTCAACTTAACGCAAATGCGAAAGATTTGCTGCGATGCGATATTTCTCTGGACACCATTACACAATTGTCGCATTTTTCCGTTTTAGTAGGGTTACCAAGACCTGAGTGCAGCCCTGGTGACAGGGTAAACCATTGATCGCCTATTGCCGCCGCACCCCTCGAAGACAACAGAGTACGATCCTTGAGCATCACGGAACTAAACAACAGCATTTCGACAGAGTCCTTCAGGCCAAGCCGCCGCCAGCAGCCCAGCCCGAAGATCCAGACCCCTGTCATCCATAGCGATGCGCCGCAGGCGCCGTGGATGGATCTCGTCTTGAAGCGGGCGTTCGACATCGTTTCGTCGTTGAGCGCCCTCCTCGTCCTCGCCCCTTTCCTTCTGTTCGTCGCCTTGTTGATCAAGCTCGACAGCCCGGGACCGGTGCTTTTCAAGCAGACCCGCTGGGGCAAGAACTGCAAGACCATCAAGGTCTACAAGTTCCGCTCGATGCGCACCGATCTCTGCGATGTCTCGGGTATTGCCCAGACGGTGAAGAACGATCCGCGCATCACCCGCGTCGGCGCCATTCTTCGCCGCACCAACGTTGATGAACTGCCGCAGTTGCTGAACGTGCTGATGGGTCACATGTCCGTCGTCGGTCCGCGCTGCCACGCAATCGGCATGCGCGCCGGCGGCATGCTCTACGAAGAGCTCGTTCCGGAATACCATCAGCGCCATGCCATGCGTCCCGGCATGACGGGCCTTGCCCAGATGCGCGGCCTGCGCGGCCCGACCGATCGTCCGGCCAAGGCGCGCGCGCGCATCGTCAGCGATCTCTATTACGTCGGGAATTTTTCGATTGTGATGGATATCCGCATCATTGCTGGAACCGTCGTGTCGGAGCTGACCCGCGGAAAAGGTTTCTAGGCTTTATGAAAGGGACCGGCTGCTTCAGCAGCCGGTCCCGCAATGCTCGGGCGGCCGCCTGCATGCCGCCGACCAAACGAGCTTGCGCATTGCGCTCCTCAGATAATCCGAAACGTATGCGACGAGAGATCGAAATGATCGTGACTCGTCGCTGCTCTTGCCGGCCGCCAACCAGCGCGCGCATTCGATTTCGCGCCGGGTAAGCCTCGCCGACCGGCCGCCCGCAGAACTGCATCTTCGCAGAACCTTGGCCAGAAGTTCGATGCGCCCATGACGCAGCGCATCGCGTGCGCTGCGTGGACATGAGGCAAGCACCTGAAAAGGCGAAGATGTATTATTTCAGGTCATCGTCGTGCGAGCACGAAGGCGAAAGCATTCTTCAGCGCATGCATCTGAAAGATGCGGGTTGAGGCGGCGTTTTTGGCAATGCCGCCCGCTAACGCCCCCTCCTTACAGAAGATTCGACACGATCGTCCGCTTCGCCACGATCACCAATCTGATGCAATAGAAGACATCGGCCGCCCCGCAAAAGCCGGCAAGACTTCCCTCCGAGTTGCCGGTCAGCCGAACTTCGATGAAAGCCGTGCGGTCGCTTCTCGGGAAAGCCGAGGGCAAAATAAAAATCGAAGTCCGCAAGCTTTGTCATCTCGCCGAGCCGCTCCTTGCCGGCGTTCGGCGCGACCGTTCCGTGACGGCGAAAATCCAGCATCCTCAATGCAATCGCCGCGCGCATGCTCACTTCTTTTCATCTTCGTACCACGTATGGCCTGCTTCAGTCGAACCTCGCCGTTGGCAGTAAAAGGTTCCGAGCCGGGGCATTGGCAAAGACGACTTTTGCACTGCATCCGACGAGCCCGGTCACCAAAAACGCGAGCTGGACTGGTACACAGGAAAGAACGGAGAAGATGTCTTGCGCTCTGCCCTATACCCAGCGCTACAAAGATCATCCCGGGAAATCAGTCCTATTTCTTCGGCGCGCCCCTTTTTTGCAGGCGCACCATATTGACGGTCTGCAGATGGCCGTCCCAGGCCACCGGCCGCGCCAGGGCATCTAAATTTGTTATCAAAGTCTTACGATGAGTTTAGGCAATTTTTAAATGTGGCAGGCTAGAGTGGCGTCCGTGGTCTTGCGTTGTGTAGAGAGTCCAATGACCGAAATGATACGTCCCCGAGTTAAATATGTCATCGGCCCCGATGGCAGCCCCCTGACGATCGCGGATCTTCCGCCGCCCAATACGCGGCGCTGGGTGATCCGCCGGAAGGCAGAGGTTGTCGCGGCTGTTCGCGGTGGCCTGTTGAGCTTGGAAGAGGCCTGCGAGCGTTATACGCTCACGGTCGAAGAATTCCTCTCCTGGCAGTCATCGATCAACAGCCATGGCCTTGCCGGCCTGCGCACCACGCGCATCCAGCAATATCGCCACTGATCGCACGCCATCATCGACATCTATTTCGGGCCGGACGCATCTCCCGTCAGGGAATGAAGAAGGCCCGAAATCATTGACGAGGCGGCGTAACACCAGAGGCCGGGCTGGGTGAAGGCATTTGCCAGTCCCGTTGTCTTCGCCGCCGCAATGACGATCGCGACCAGCAGCACGTCCATCATTGACCACTTGGACAGATGCGGCACGACGCGACGATAAAACAGGCTGCCGGCCCCACCGCCGGCAGTCGTCACTTCCGCGGCAATGCCGATCATCTTCAGAAGCGGGAGCAGGATCGAAACCAATGCGACGATCGCCGCCAGCAGCCCATCCCCTCCCTGCCAGAGCGAGACGACGATTTCGATGAGCGATGGGGTCCGATCGAAGAAATACAGCGTCTCGAAACGGACCAGCGGCAAGATGAGACCGAGCGCCAGGAGGAATGGCGCAGCCACGAGCAGGACGGGGCGGATCATCGAAAACGTTCTCATAGGTCCGAATCTCGCGCCGACCCGACATTTTTCATGAACACTCCGTCTCCTCCAGCAATCGCCTTGCCGGCTTGGCATGATCGCGTCGCCGTGTCACCGTCGCCGACGACAATATCCCCATCCCTCAGCGAGGAAAGATAATGGACATTCGAAACGAGGAAGGCGCTTCCGGCGGTCGTTATGCGACCGAGGTCGAAGGGCACGAAGCCGAGATGACCTATTCGCGCACCTCGGCGAAACTCGTGATCGTCGATCACACCGCCGTTCCCGATGCGCTGCGCGGCAAGGGCGTCGGCCAGGCATTGGCGCTGCACGCGGTGGAAGCGGCCCGGACCGGAGGCTGGAAGATCATCCCGCTCTGCCCTTTCTTCAAGGCACAGGCGCAACGCCATCCGGAATGGCACGATGTCGTGAACTGATCTTTGCTGCCCAAACGGCTGCGATTTCCGAGTGGGTGATAGAGTGTAAAACGGCGAAACACCAAAAGCCATGTATGACGGACAGCGCGCCCGTCATACATGGCTTCTCAGTGGCGATCGCCAGGGCGCCGAAGTCGGCGCCCTCCGTTCTTACGCCCTTGCGCGGGCGCCGCTGTCACGCTCTTCCAGCGCCGTCGCTCTTGCATATTCGGCCTGCATCTCCTCGAGCGCCATTTCCAGCGTCTCTTCCTGCATCTTCAGTTCCTTGATCGAAACCTGCAGGTTATCGGCCCGCTGACGCGCGGCCTTGGCGAAGGTCGGATAGGCAAAGTGATTCGGATCTGAGATACCGGACTTCTTTTCCTCGACGACGATCTGGCTTTCCAGATCCTTCGTCATTCGTTCGAATTCGGACATCATCATCTGCAACTGTTGCAATTGACGTCGTTTTTCGTTCACCTGAAACTCTTTCAGGCGAACGAGACTCTCTCGCGACTTCATACGCATTACTCCCGTGATGCGAGACCCCGGCTCAACTTGAAACCGCCCTGCGCGCCGCTTTGACACGGTTTGCTAAAAAATTTCCTGCGATATTAACAAATACCTACCGCTGGTAACCTTTCGTTTACGGGCATCGTTAATGATAGGCCAGATGATTTAAGGGTCGGTAAATGCCGCGGCATGAAGTTCGAACCTTTTCATTGGCGAGTCGGATGAATCACTTAGCGTCTTTTCCTAATGTAAAAGTTTAGGAGCGCCATTTGAGATTCCTATTGGAAAACAGAGAAATGGAAAAAATATTTAATAAATTCGATACTCCTTGCCAGAGTGAATTAGAATTTGTTAACCATTTCGTGGCAGCCTCCAAATCACGTAGCGTGTTCGGTATCGTGTAGGGGGCCAGACCACCTTTCGGCGGCGGTAAAGGGGATAATTATGCGGGTACTTCTCATCGAGGATGATAGCGCGACGGCGCAGAGCATCGAGTTGATGCTGAAATCAGAAAGTTTTAATGTTTATACCACCGATCTCGGTGAAGAAGGCGTCGATCTGGGCAAGCTGTATGATTATGACATCATCCTTCTCGATCTGAACCTGCCCGACATGTCCGGATATGAAGTGCTTCGCACGCTCCGGCTGTCCAAGGTCAAGACACCGATTCTCATTCTGTCGGGCATGGCCGGCATCGAAGACAAGGTTCGCGGCCTCGGCTTCGGCGCCGACGACTACATGACCAAGCCCTTCCACAAGGACGAACTCGTCGCCCGCATCCATGCTATCGTCCGCCGCTCCAAGGGCCACGCCCAGTCGGTCATCATGACTGGCGAACTGATCGTTAATCTCGACGCCAAGACTGTCGAAGTCGGCGGCCAGCGTGTCCACCTGACGGGCAAGGAATACCAGATGCTGGAGCTGCTTTCGCTCCGCAAGGGCACTACCCTCACCAAGGAAATGTTCCTGAACCACCTTTATGGCGGCATGGACGAGCCGGAACTGAAGATCATCGACGTCTTCATCTGCAAGCTCCGCAAGAAGCTCGCCAACGCCGCCGGCGGCGCCAACTACATCGAGACCGTCTGGGGCCGTGGCTACGTTCTGCGCGAGCCGGATGGTGCCGAATACGCCGAAACCGCCTGATTTTCCGATCCCCCTTATCGGACAACGAAAATCCCGCCCTTCCGGCGGGATTTTTCGTTTCTGCCCGGCAATAAGAATCCGTCTTGATCGGGACTGGATCGGCACAAAGGGAAAACAGTGTCTGCGGCCGAACGTGCTTACACCTTCGGCATCATGCTGCATGGGGAGAGGCATGCCATCAGGCAGCGATCGCGCGATTTCCGAAGACGGCGGTCAAGATCTTGCGATCGAACGGCTTCAGCAGGAAGTCGGTGGCACCGGCCCGTTTGCCCGCCATCAGCTTCTTCAGATCCGCCTCGACGACGCAGTAGTAAATCTTGACCTCTTTGCCGCCGTCCATGGCGCGGATGGCGGCGATGAGTTCGAGAGCGCCTTCCATACCGGAATCGACGACCAGATATTCCGGCAGCTCCGCCTGGCAGCGCTGCAGTGCTTCACCAGCGTTGGCGGCCTCGCTGACGAGAAAGTCGAGTTCAGAGAGAATGCGCTTGCCGACCTTGCGGACGATATCCGAATTATCGGTGATCATGAACCTTTGCATGGGCGCTCCTTTGCCCCCGCATTCGTCGCAGCAAGAGGCCTCTTACAACCCTGGAGGATAGGTCCATCAGGCTAAGGAATCGTTACCGGACGGGCGCGTGCACCCGCCCTCGCTCCGAAATCAGCCAGCGGCGGCCACCGCAGTGAACACCAACTCTTCGGGGCTGGCGCTGTGATCAAGCGTCATTCCGCATTCCTGCGCCAGAAGCACGGTGTAATAGGGCTGGATCGAATGAGCGTCGATCGCCTCCTCGATGGTGCCGGTCGATATCTCGACGAATTTCGGCGGCAAGCGCATCAGTTTCCCTTTGGCCGTGAGCTTGAACCTAGCATCGAACTCGGGATTCTCAAGCGTTACTTCGAGCACGCCACCGCGCGGGATGGCGGAATAGGCGACCAGAAAAAGGTTGAGCAGCAGCTTGACGCGGTTCTTGGCGACGATGGCGCGCGGCCCGTTCCAGATCACCTCGGTCTTCTTCTCGGCGACGGCGAAATCCTTGGCTGCACGTTCGGCCTCGCCGGTGTCGATCGAGGCGCCGACAGAACCCGAAGCGCCAAAGGCGAGGCGTGCGAATTTCAGGCGGACGGAGGCGTTGAGCGCGCTGGTGCGGATCAGGTCCATCGCATCGGCATCGGCGCCACCCTCATCCAGGAGTTCCAGGCCGTTGTTGATCGCACCGACCGGTGAGATGACATCGTGGCAAACGCGGCTGCAAAGAAGCGCGGCCAGATCCGGGCCGGCCAAGGTGAGATTAAGGTTCTTGGACATCATCGTCTCCTGAGGGGCAGCAATTTCATTGCGCCCGGGAATATGCTTCATCAAAATTGCGCGAAGTTTGCGATCGTATTCGGTGCCATAATGACACCATATTTGGTAAACCGATTGTTAAGATCATCGGCGCAAAATGCACCAATCGCCGCGAGCGCTTGCCCGCTCCAGCCAAACGACGAACGGATGATACCATGCGCCCTCGATTTCCGCACCGATTCATCGACTTCTACAGGTTGCTTTCGGCCCTCGTCTTCTCCTCGCTAATGATTGCCGGACCTGCCTCCGCCCAGGACAACGGCCAGTACACGATGCAGGAAATCGTCGACGCCGGCCACTCCTTCTTCGGTTCCGCCAGCGGCGGACTTGCCAAAGTCGTCGAGAGTGCCTTCCAGAAATACGGCCTGCCAAATGGCTATATTCTCGGACAAGAGGGCGGCGGCGCCTTCATCGCCGGTCTTACCTACGGCGAAGGTCAGTTGAACACCAAGAACGCCGGCGAACATAATCTCTACTGGCAGGGTCCCTCGCTCGGCCTCGATTACGGCGGCCAGGGCTCCCGCGTGATGATGCTGGTCTACGACCTGCCCTCCGTCAACGGTATCTATGCCCGGTTCGGCGGCGTCAGCGGCTCGGCCTATGTGATCGCCGGCTTCGGCATGACGCTGCTCAAGAACAATGACGTCCTGGTCGTGCCGATCCGCACCGGCGTCGGTGCCCGCTTGGGTATCAATGTCGGCTATCTGAAGATCACCCAGGCGCCGACCTGGAACCCCTTCTGAGGCTGCAAGGCCGCTGGAATCTATCCCCGCCCGCATCAGCGGCCTTGCCATGCGGGTCCTGCGTGCTTAATCATCGCGGCTGACCCCGTATCAACCTTCGAATCGATGGCCGCGCCGTGATCGAATATGCTCTCTTGTTCGGATTGGGCTTCCTGACCGCGGCCTTCCTCGTTTTTCTGGTCTCACCCGCCGTTCACCGCCGCATTGTCTGGTATACCGAGAACCGCTTGAAGGCGACCATGCCGCTGAGCCCGCAGGAGGTTCGCGCCCAGAAGGATATGGTGCGCGCGCTCTATGCCGCTGAAAATGCCCGGACCGCCCAGGACCTTCTGCGTGAGCGGGAGAAATCCCTGTCGCTCCAGCTTCGCCACGACGCGCTTGCCGTCGATGCAGGCAGGCTTGCCGCCGATATCGGCGAATTGCAGGCCCAGATCGGCGAGATGCATGTCGAGGCCGCCGAGCAGCGCTCGCATCTGCGCAAGGACGAGAATTATATCAGTCAGTTGAAGACCAATCTGCATATTGCCGAACAGTCCGTTGCCAACAAGGAGAGCGAACTGGCGACGATGAGGACGCGGCTGAGCAAGCTCGGCGAACAGACCGATGGACTGAGGATCGACCTGGCTGCACGCGAGACCGAGGCGGAGAGCCTGAAATTTCGCGCCAACGCCTTGCGCGACGAACGAGACACGTTGCGCCAGGACGTCACCCTGCTGCAGAAGCGCGCCAAGGATGCCGAACAGAAACTGACGCAGCAGCAGCACATGGTGATCCGCCTGGAGGATAAGGCCGCGCGCGACAGCGCGTCCGCCGCCGAAAAGGAAACCCTGGTCGCTCGCCGCCAGCAGGAGATCGTCAAGTTGAAGGAACAGTTGAAGGCCGCCAATGCCGAGATCCGCAAGGTCAACCGCGTGCTACGCGACGCCGGTCTTGCCGGGATGGCCGCGGAGTTGCCGGCGGAATTGGCGGCCGAAGATACGACGACATCCACGCTCGACGCCGCCGTTGTCACGGCTGAGATCGGCCAGGATGTCCGCAAACGCAGCGCCGCCCTTGCTGAGCGCTTGCAAAAGGCAAAGGCCGCGCCCGGACGCGATGGCGCGATCCGCGAGGAGATCGCCTCGATCGCCGCCAACATGGTGGCGCTGACCGCACTCAACGAAGGTCCCTCATCGCCGATCCGCACGCTTCTAGCGGAGGCTGCGGAAAAGAACCCGAACGATCGCGTCAGCCTTGCCGACCGGGCAACGGCGATCATCGCCGATCCCCAGCGCTGAGACCTGCAGCAATTCAGTATGCTACGGCGTCCTTCGCGTGTCTAAAAAGACGTTGTAATTTAGATCCGACCCATGGCGGAAGCTATGGAAAACAGCGCGATCCCCGTCGCCGTCGCGGCGTTAAGACTGTCGAGTTCCTCCGACTGTGGAATGCGCGCGCTCTGAAAGCGCGCAAGCAGCGCCTCCGGCAACCCCTCCCCCTCCGTGCCGACGACGAGCGCCATACGCATGGAAGCCGGAATGGCGCGGATATCGGTCTTGCCGTGCGGCGAAAGCGTCCAGATGGCAAAGCCCCGGTCGGCAAGTGCCAGAAGCATATCCAGCGCCTTGCCGCCGCGCCGGTGCGGAACGCTCAGCACCGAACCAACCGAAACACGCAGCGCCTTGCGGTAGAGCGGATCACAGCTGGTTTCGTCGAGCAGCACTGCATCGGCTCGGAAGGCGGCTGCATTGCGGAACATCGAGCCGGCATTGTCATGATTGGAGATGCCGCAGCCGACGAGGACCAGAGCCCGTTCCGGCAGCGCGTCGAGAAGTGCCGCCTCCCCACGATCCTCTCGCCGGCCGAGTGCGAGTACGCCGCGATGCAGATGGAAACCGACGACGCCGTTCAGCACATCGGCCTCGGCGACAAAGACCGGCACATCGGCCGGCAGTCGTTCCAGGATCGGCAGAACGCCGTCGACGCGGTTGCGCAGCAGCAGTATCTTCTCGGCGAAAAAGCCGCGGTCTCCCAGGTGCGCCTCGGCGAGCATGCGCAGCACGACGGTGCCTTCTGCGATGAAGCGCTTCTCTCGGCCCGTCAGGTCGCGCTCGCGGATGTTGCGGAATTCCGCGACCCGCGGATCGTCGGCGCTGTCGATGGCGATCGGGACGGCGGCCATGCCCGCCTCAATTGCCCGAGACGGTGAGATCGACGACGGTGCGGCCAGTCCTGAAATCGAAGACCAGCGCCTTGCTCTTACCCTCGGCCGTCTCGCCGTAAAACAGGATCTGCCCTGCAGAGAACGAAGTGGACTGCACCTTGAAGCCGAGCGGCAGGGAAACTGTCGCCGAAAGCGGCGCATCCGAGGGCACGCCGGAGGCGGAAACCGTCGCCGCTGTGTCCTTCGGTTCGCTGTGCATCGTCTTGTAGACAACCGCCCCGAAGACCGCCATAAGGCTCACGAACATGATGGCGCCGGAAACGATCTGCAGGCGGACCATCTTGCGCCGGACACTTTCCATCGCCGGATCAAGGGGCTTCTCTTCCTGATCGTCTGGCTCGATAGCTGTCATCTGTGCGTCCCATTCTAAAAATACGTCGGAGAAGAAGCGTCTTGAGCGACCCCTTTAAACAAGCAGCAGGCAATAGAAAAGTCCTGACCGCCGATGAAACCGCAGAAGGCCGGCTCGACACCTGGCTGACGGCACAGGTCGCCGAGGAATTTTCGCGCAGCCGGATCAAGGCGCTGATCAAGGACGGCCAGGTTCTTCTGCGCGGCGAACCCGTCACCGACCCCCAGCGCAAGGTGCGCAACGGCGACAGTTTCGAAATCACGCTGCCCGAGCCGGAAGACCCGACGCCGCAAGGCGAGGATATTCCTCTCAATATCCTCCATGAGGACGAAGACGTCATCGTCATCTCCAAGCCTTCCGGTCTCGTCGTACATCCCGGGGCCGGCAACTGGACGGGAACGCTGGTCAACGCGCTGATCTATCATTGCGGCGATACGCTCTCCGGCATCGGTGGCGTGCGCCGGCCTGGAATCGTCCACCGTCTGGACAAAGACACGACAGGGGTCATGGTCGTCGCCAAGAACGACATTGCCCATCGCCACCTCTCGCTCCAATTTGCCGACCATGGCCGCACCATGCCGCTCGAGCGCGCCTATCAGGCCGTCGTCTGGGGCCGGCCCCGCACGCTGACGGGCACGGTCGACGCGCCGCTTGGCCGCGCCACCGGCGATCGCACGCGCCGCGCCGTCAAGCGCCCCGACAGTCATGACGCCGACGAGGCGATCACCCATTACGAGGTGGTCGAGCGCTTCCAAGAAAAACCCGACGCGACCGCGCTTGCCTCACTGGTCGAGTGCCACCTCGAAACCGGCCGCACCCACCAGATCCGTGTCCATATGGCTCATATCGGCCATCCGTTGCTTGGTGACACGGTTTACGGCGCTGGCTTCAAAACCAAGGCCAATATCCTGCCCCAAGACATCCGCAAGGTCGTCAACGGTTTCGGTCGCCAAGCGCTGCATGCCTTCATGCTGCAGTTCGAGCATCCCCGCACCGGCGAAATCATGCATTTCGAAGTGCCGCTGCCGGATGATATGGTAGAACTGGTCCAGTCATTGCGGGGATAGAGACGTCTGCGAACCCTTCTCACAGCTGCGTGAGCAGCACCTTGAACCGCCGTTTCGCCACACTTATCTGTACATTGACTTAGTGCGGGCTCCCATTAGAGCCGCATGTCCCGGTTTGCCTTTTCTAACGCGAGAACGCGTTGCCAACGGGAGCCGGAAGCCACTTTAGGAGGGTGCACTATGGCCCGAAATACATTGCCGTCCATTACCGCCGGCGAAGCCGGTCTCAATCGTTACCTCGACGAAATCCGCAAGTTTCCGATGCTTGAGCCGCAGCAGGAATATATGCTCGCCAAGCGTTATGCCGAACACGGTGATCCCGACGCCGCCCACCAGCTCGTCACCAGCCATCTTCGCCTCGTCGCAAAGATCGCGATGGGTTATCGCGGCTACGGCCTGCCGATCGGCGAAGTCGTCTCCGAGGGCAATGTCGGCCTGATGCAGGCCGTCAAGAAATTCGATGCTGAGCGCGGCTTCCGCCTTGCCACCTACGCTATGTGGTGGATCAAGGCCTCGATCCAGGAATATATTCTGCGGTCATGGTCGCTCGTGAAGATGGGCACGACCGCCAACCAGAAGCGTTTGTTTTTCAACCTGCGCCGGCTGAAAGGCCGTATCCAGGCAATTGATGACGGCGACCTGAAGCCGGAGCACGTCTCCGAAATCGCCACCAAGTTGAAAGTCTCGGAGGAGGAGGTCATTTCGATGAACCGCCGGCTGTCCGGCGACGCTTCGCTGAACGCGCCGATCAAGGCGGCCGAAGGTGACGGCGGCCAATGGCAGGATTGGCTGGTGGACGACCATGACAGCCAGGAAGACGTGCTGATCGAGCAGGATGAGCTCGACACCCGTCGGCGTATGCTGGCGAAAGCCATGAGCGTGCTGAACGAGCGCGAACGCCGTATCTTCGAGGCTCGCCGCCTCGCCGAGGATCCGGTGACCCTTGAAGACCTTTCGACCGAATTCGACATCAGCCGCGAACGCGTCCGTCAGATCGAGGTCCGCGCCTTCGAAAAGGTACAGGACGCTGTCCGCAAGGAAGCCCAGGAACGCGCCAAAGCCGTCCGGGTCGTCGAAGCGACGGCATAAACCTGCCGCGTGAGAATGCGTGTCGCCCGGAAGGTCGTAAGGGTTCCGGAATAACGACACTCGAATGCGCCTGATGAAGCGCGTTTTGATGCACGCGCTTTAGAATTGAAGAAGGCGGGTGCTTGCGGCCCGCCTTTCTGTTTTAATTCTCTTTTCGCAGCCTCGGCACCCTGTCACAGGCCGGAAAGCTGGCATGGCGGACAACAATCACTGGCTCGTCGACACATCCCCGAGCGCGGTCCATTCCTTGATCGCGGTATTGAAGGCGTCCGTTCCCGTGCCGCCTTTTTCCATCGTCAGTAGCGCGCGGCGACCGTTGCGGTAGGTGACTGGGATATCGATCCAGCTGCGGGTCGCCATCAGATCGAGATTGGCCTTGCGCGCATCGGGATAATCGTTGAGCGCGATCATGTGGAAATCGTCGGTGATCTTGGCCGGAACCGCGATCAGCGCATCGCCGCGGTCCTGCTCCGTGCGCTTCATCGAGATGCGCTGAACGCTGTCGATGCTGCCGCCTTCGAAATTCGGCGGCACCGAGAAGACGATCTCGACCAGATGGCTTGCCGGCAACGACGGATCGGAATTGCGTTTGAAGGTGACGAGAGCCGAGAGATTTCGCTCCGGCACAGTGACGTTGCCTTGCACCGTCGCCTCCTGGCGACCGCCCTGGCCGGCCTCGTGCTGCACGCTCCAGACGACCGATCCCTCGATCGCCGTCGGCGAGCTTTGACCGATACGTTCCTCATAGAGGAACATCTTTTGCGACGAACCGACGGGGGCGGTCTGCTGCGGCGATGCCGCGGGGCCGTTCGGCGTCAGCGTTTCGGCCGGTGCGACATCGCCCTGGGCGCTGGCAGGCGGCGTATCGGCGGCCGCGACATTCTGTTCGGCGACCGATTTTCCTTCCGCCGTCGGCGTCCCCGGCACCGTCGCCGGTCCGCTGTCGACCTCGGTTCCATCCGTCAGCAGCCGCTGAGTGAATTTCGAATTGGCCACGGCGCCGTCATTGTTCAATGACGCCACTTGCGGGTTCGGCTGGGCCGGCGCCACCGGGGTATTCTGTGCTCCTGGCGTGGTCGGCTGAGCTGGCGCCACCGCGTCCGGCTGAGCAGGCGTCGCGGAGCCAGCCAGCGGCGGCGTCTCGTTCCTGGTCGCCTGCGACGGTGCCGAACTGACGAGCCCGTCGACCATCGCCACCAGCGCCTCTCTGTTCATCCAGCCGGCATAGGCGCCGCCACCGATCAAGATGAGCGCGAAGATGAGTGTGATCACGGTGCCGATGCCGAAGCGGCGGCGCTTCGGCTCCATACGGAAACTTTTGCCCTGGAGCTTGGAGGCGACCATCTGGTCGATATCCATTCCCGGATTGGCATCATCGTCGTCAGTGGCAACAGAACCACGCCGGTCGTAGCCGCGCAGCGCCTTCGCCTCCCGCCAGTCCTGGCTCGGTGCTCCGGCCGCGGCCGCCGGCTTGCCGTCGTGGACTTCCGCGAAAATATCGACATCGTCGAAATGCGAAGCCACCGGCGTCTTCTTGTTGCTGCCGGCGTCGATCGGCGGCAGATCGTCGAAGGCGGCCGTCTCCCAGGAGAAACTCTCCTTGGCCGTCGGCATGACGGCCGCAGGCGCCACTTTTTCGAGGCTCGATATCACCTCTTCGAAGGCACGTGCCGAGACGTCGGCGGTGACTGGCGCCGTTTCCGAATATTGCCGGAGTTCCTCTTCCGCCCATTCGGTCTCGGCATCCTTCGGCGCCGGAGCCGGCGTTTCGGCGGCGGGCTCGCTCCAGATGGGATCGAAATGCGCTGCGGCATCGGCCTGCAGCGGCTCCTCGCGGCTATGTTCGACGAATTCCTTCGGACGATCGAACTCAACGACCGGCTCCACCAGCCGGTGGGCAGCATGGTCCAGGCCGCGCGCCACGCGTTGGGACGAGTCGATAGGCTCGTGCGCCTTCTCGGCAGCCGGCTCCTCGCTTTTCACCGTCGCCGGTTCGGCCGCAGATTCTTCGGCCTCTGTGGGATGCTGCTCGTCGGGATGATATTCGCCTGCTTCCTCGCGTTGCTCGGCAGGCGACTCCCAGCGCTCATCATCTGCAGGCCAAGCCTCGGCAGCGATGTCGCGTCCGTCACCGGAATGCCATTCCTCGGCCGGCGCTTCCTCTTCATGCGAGGGATGCCAGTATGTTTCGGCAGGAGCCGGTATCTCTGCCTGCGTGGGAGCCGTGGCCTCGGCCGCAACGGACGTGGGGAGGCTGGGGGCCTCGGAGAGAGGTTCCTCGTCCGCGAGCTCTTCCTGGGGCTCCTGCGGCGCGGCAGCTTCCACGTGATCCGGCTCGTCGGCGGGCCCAACCGCCTGCGGTTCCGCAGAGGCTTCGTAGGCCGGTTCTTCGACGACGGGCGCAGGCGTCGGTTCGCTTTCGTCGCGAACCGTCTGTTCCTCCGAGGATTCCAACGCGGGAACCGCGACAACCGCCGCCTCGAGCGGCAGCGCCTCGGAATGTTCGCCTTCCACTTCGCGGATGGCGGCCTCGAGCTTTTCGAGCTGGCGTTGCAGCATGGCTTCCGGCGGACGCGGCTTCATGTTCTCGAGCTGCCGCTGCACTGCGCCGCGGGCACGTTCGTAGACCTTCACCCGCATCTCGGGGGTATTTTCAGCTAGGCCGTCGACGGCCCGCCGAATAACTGCAATAAAATCCGCCATCAGTACTTTCTCAAGAAGTCCGGCACCCTACCGAACCATCCTCCACAGTGACCCGTGAGCTTAATCCTCAAACGGATCGGTCACAAGTATCGTGTCATCGCGCTCCGGGCTGGTGGAAAGGAGCGCGACAGGCGCCCCGATCAGTTCTTCGACCTGGCGAACATATTTGATCGCCTGTGCCGGCAGATCCGCCCAACTGCGGGCACCGACGGTCGATTCCTTCCACCCTTCCAGCGTGATGTAGATCGGTTCGACCCTAGCTTGCGCTCCCTGGCTTGCCGGAAGATGATCAATCTGTTCGCCGTCGAGCATGTAGCCGACGCAGATCTTCAATTCTTCGAGGCCGTCGAGCACGTCCAACTTGGTAAGCGCGATGCCCGTGATGCCGTTGGTGGCGATCGATTGGCGCACGAGTGCGGCATCGAACCAGCCGCAGCGCCGCTTGCGCCCGGTCACCACGCCGAACTCATGACCTTTTTCGCCAAGGAACTCACCGATGGCGTCCTTCAGCTCGGTCGGAAACGGACCTTCGCCGACGCGCGTCGTATAGGCCTTGGTGATGCCGAGAATATAGCCGAGCGAGCCCGGTCCCATGCCGGAACCGGCCGCGGCCTGGCCGGCCACGGTGTTAGACGAGGTCACGAAAGGATAGGTGCCGTGATCGATATCGAGCAGGGTGCCCTGCGCCCCCTCGAAGAGGATACGGGAGCCCTTGCGGCGCTCCTTGTCGAGGAAGAGCCACACGGTGTCACGGAACGGCAGCACCCGATCGGCGATCGAGGTCAGTTCGTCCATGATCGTCTGGTGACTGACTTCGGCGACGCCGAGGCCGCGGCGAAGCGCATTGTGATGCGTCAGAATACGGTCGACCTTGCCGGCGAGACTGTCGAGATCGGCAAGATCCATCACCCGGATGGCGCGGCGGCCGACCTTGTCTTCATAGGCCGGACCGATGCCGCGGCGTGTCGTGCCGATCTTGGTGCCGCTGTTTGATGCCGCATCCTCGCGCATCGCGTCGAGCTCGCGGTGCAGCGACAGGATGAGCGTCGCATTGTCGGCGATACGCAGATTATCAGGCGTCACCGTCACGCCCTGGGCCTCCAGCCGACCGATCTCGGCGATCAGCGCATGCGGGTCGACGACGACGCCGTTGCCGATCACCGCCATCTTGCCCGGGCGCACGACGCCGGACGGCAGCAGCGACAGCTTGTAACTCGTGCCGTCGATGACAAGTGTGTGGCCGGCATTGTGTCCGCCCTGATAGCGCACGACAATATCCGCTCGCTCCGAAAGCCAATCGACAATCTTGCCCTTGCCTTCGTCACCCCATTGCGAACCGACCACGACTACGTTCGTCATCCAACTCTTCCTGTTACCGGCGGAAAACCGCACACCTGCTCAAACCCGCGCATCTATAAAGCTTTGTTTTTGGGAAAGCGACCCTGTTGTCACAGGTGATTGGGCTTTTTACGTGACAAATCAGCAGCCGGCAGGCTATTGCCCGTCACAAAACGCCGCTCGGCGATCGCGGAAAGACGGGAAGAACGCTTTTGCAAGCCAAGGCCTACATCTGCCTCGTTATCGCCACCCTCTGCTGGGGCGGCAACTCCGTCGCCGGCAAGCTCGCGCTCGGGCATATCAGCCCGATGATGCTGACCTTCCTGCGCTGGTTTATCGCCGTGGCGCTGATCGCCCTGATCTCGGTGCCGCAGCTCAAAAGGGACTGGCCGGTGGTCAGGAAAAACCTGCCGCTGCTCCTGTTTTACGGCGTCATCGGCTACACGCTTTTCAACGCTATGCTTTACTCGGCCGTGCAATATACGACGGCGATCAATGTCGCCATCGAGCAGGCCGGCATCCCGATGCTGATCTTCCTGCTGAATTTCATGTTCTTCCGCACCGGCATTTCGCTGGCCCAATGTTTCGGCTTCGGCTTGACGTTGATCGGCGTCGCTCTGACCGCCGCTCATGGCGACCTGACAACGCTGCTGCAATTAAGCCTCAACCGCGGCGATGGACTGATGCTGATCGCCATTGCCGCCTATTCGATCTACACGATCTTCCTGCGCTGGAAACCGCCGCTCGACTGGCGCACGCTGATGGCGATCCCGGCATTCGCAGCCATGCTGACCTCGGTGCCGCTGCTCCTTTGGGAAGCCGGCCGCGATGCCGCGCAATGGCCGGACCATGCTGGCTGGGTCATCACGCTCTACACGGCGATCTTTCCCTCGCTGGTGGCGCAGATCCTCTATATCAAGGGTGTCGTGGCCATCGGCGCCAACCGGGCCGGCCTGTTCATCAATCTGGTGCCGGTGTTCGGAACGCTGCTCTCCGTCGCCCTGATCGGCGAGACGCTGCAGTCCTTTCACGTGGTCGCGCTGGTATTGACCTTGGGCGGCATCGCGATCGCCGAAAAAGGCCGGCCGAAAACTTCGGCTGCGACCGTTCCCGCCTCACCGATGGATTGATGCATGTCATCAGGAAGTGCGCAGTGGTTCAACAAAAGAACCAAAGCGCCTCGCATGAATCAAGTTTGACGCGGAGCGCTTTGGTCTAACCAAGCTCCAGCGTCGTCACGCCGAAGACGTGCTTTAGCGCGATGGCCGGCGCCGGCCCGCGATACATGCGCGTCGTCTCGAACACCTGTTGAAGGCCGAGGCTTTCGGCAATCGCCACCGCCTCATGGTTCTCCACGGGGATATCGATGAAGATCGCAGCCCCCTTCGCCTCGGGGATCAATTCGGCAAGCAGTGCTGCGGCGCTGTCGGCGTCATTGGCAAAAAGCGGGCCGATCTTGTAGCCCTCATAGCAGCGGCGGATCGTGCCGTAACCGCGGATCTTGCCGCTTTTGCGCACCACCGCCGAGCGGCGACCCTTGCGACCGGTGCACCAGGCCGCGAGGAAGGCATCGCGCGGCTGCGGAAAGATCGCCGAATCATAACGCTGCAGGCCCTCCAGGCGCGAATCCAGCACCGGCTGCGCGGCAAGCGTCGAGACCGGCAAGGAGGTGGCGACGCCGCCGTAGCGAAGGGTGGAATAGGCGGGTTCGAAGCCGATCTTGCGGTAGTTATTTTGCTGTGCGGCGACGCCGTCGAGACCGATCGTGCGATCGTGTGCGCTGGCGATGCCCGTCTCCCAGATCGTCCTGCCATAACCCTTGCCGCGGAAATCGGGATGAACGATGTAGAGGCCGAGGAAGGCAAAACTCTCGCCATATTTGACGACCGAAATCGAACCGACGGGGACTTCACCGATGGCGCCGACGAAAAATCCGGACGAATCGGCCTCCATGAAGGCAAGCGAATCATCGAGGCCTGGGTTCCAGCCCTCCTGACGCGCCCATTCGAGCACGAGTTCCAGTTCGCCGGGCCGCATCGAACGAACGGCAAATTCCGAATTCATGCGACTTTCTCAGATTGCATGTCCCGCAAGTCCATCCCGGCAATGTCAAAGCAATTGTCAGGTCCCCAGCTCCCCGCTTGCACCTGCGAATGATAGAGAGCCGCGTTGATGGACGTGACGACGCGTATAATCATTGTTCGATGCAATGCAGAAAGCTTGGTTTCCGCATTACCATGAAACAATGCCGATGCAAGCTCAAGAAAATTACTTGCGCGCCAATTATCTTCCTGCGAGCGCGAATAAAACGCCGCGCCGAAAAGATATCGCCTGGCCGATCCGAAAGGCGGAGAAAGCAATTTGGCCGAAATCACTTCCGCAAGCCGGGAAAACCGCCGTTGAAACCGGACGCGGCGGCAATCGCCCTGACGGATCACCGCGCCACGCCGCTCATCACGCTCTTGTGCTTTTCGATCCCGCTCGCCATCGGTGAGAAAAGACGCGCTGTCTCGGTCGCCGGTGCGGGATAACCAAACGCATAACCCTGCAGGCCATCGCAGCCGAGCTGCGCCAGCACGACGGCATGCGCCTCGGTCTCGATGCCCTCGGCGATCACCTCGACGTCGAGCGCCTTGGCGATTTCCACGATCGAGCCCACCACGCGCCGCTGCTCGGCGGAGCTGACGACCTCGGCGATGAGCTGCCGGTCGATCTTCAGCCGTTTCGGCCGCAGCTTGACGAGACCGATGAGCGAGGCATGGCCCGATCCGAAATCATCGATCTCGATGTCTATACCCATCTGTTTGATATCGCCGATATGATCGAGCAATTTTTCGTCGCTGTCGTCGAGGAAAATCGTCTCGACCAGTTCAAAGACGATCGCGTCGGGCGGAATGTCGAGTTTCCTCAGCTTGCCGAGCAACGTCGGATCGGCAAGGCGCGACCCCGAGATGTTGACGGCGATGCGCGGAACCGCAAGTCCGCGAGACTGCCAAGACAGCCGGTCTTCGAGAACGCTCTTGAGGATCGCCGCATCGATCTCCGCCGCAAGCCCGTGCTCGTCGGCGATCTTCAGGAATATTCCCGGGGCGAGCACGCCCTTGTCGGGATGTTTCCAGCGCGCCAGCGCCTCAAAGCCGATGACTTCCCGGGTCCGGGCGTGACGCTGCACCTGATAATAAGGAATGATCTCGCCGCGCTCCAGCCCCAGCTTCAGCTCTTCGGCGAGGCGACGCTTGGCGCGCAGATCCTCCTGCAGTTGCCGCGTGAAGAATTCGACGCGGTTGCGCCCGAGCTTCTTGGCCTGGTAGAGCGCCAGATCGGATTCGGCAAGCAGGTTGCGCGCCCGCCGATCGCCGCTCCAGGAAACGCCGATCGAGGCGCCGGATTGCAGCATCTCGTGGCCGAAGCGGATCTTCTTGCGCAGCCGACGCTGAAGATCCTCGGTGATCAGCTTCAGCTCGGTGAGATCGCTGAAATTGACCAGCACGATGACGAATTCATCACCGCCAACGCGGGCGACCATGCCATTTGCGGGAATGGCGGCGGTGATGCGAAGGGCTGCGGCCCTGAGCACGGCGTCGCCTGCCGCATGGCCGTGACTGTCATTGATCTGCTTGAACTGGTCGAGGTCGAGATGGAGGACGCCAAGCGTCGTGATACTCTTGTCAGCCGGCAGCTCGGTGAGCCGCTTGTCGAGAAGGCGCCGGTTCGGCAAGCCGGTGAGATAATCGTGATCGGCGACATGCTCGATGCGCGCATTGCTTTCCTCGAGCGCCACCGCCTTCGCCTCGGCCACCATTTTCTGTCGCGCGAGCTCGGCATTGAGCACTATGTCGGCAGTCACATCCCATTCGGCGCCGATGAACGAGGGAAGCCCCTCTGCGTCCACGTAGAAATGCGCGCGTGAGCGCAGATAGCGGATTTCTCCGCTCGGCAGTACGATCCGGAATTGCGAATTATACGCGCCGCGTGTTGCAATCGACTGATCGAAATCGCGTTCGGCCTGCTCACGATCGTCGGGATGGATTGCATTCGACCACAACCAGGCCGGCACGTCCCGACATGTTTCGCCGGTCTCGTAGAGACGGTGCATCTGCGCATCCCACAGGATCTCGCCCCTTGCGATGCTGTGCTCCCAGACACCGATCCGGGATGCATCGAGAGCGAGTTCGAGCCGGCGCAGAAGATCCTGAAACTCTTGTTCGGATCGTGTGGCTTTATTTTCTGGCAACGCGGTCTCAGCCTTGGAAACTTGCATAACTGCAATATGGTCTCAGGCCAGCATTAATGAAGGCTTGTTCCGATCACCGAACTTGTGACTAGGTGAACTGTTGGTTACGGATTTCTCCTTTTGGATCACAGGACTTGCAGTCTGCCACACCTTCAGGATCAGTGGTTGTGACGCGGCGGTTTTTTCGCGATCTGACGAAATTCCGCGGCTCCCTCCAGAACTGCGCCGTCCGACAGTTGCGTGACCGAGCGGCGGTAGATCTGCTGCCACGGCGTGGCGTCAGCCGGCACCGGCGGAATTCCGTCTGCCTTGCGCCGTTCGATTTCAGTCTCGTCGACCAGCATGTTGCAGCGTCCCTGATTGAAGTCGATGCAGATGACGTCGCCGGTGCGAAGCCAGGCGAGGCCGCCGCCGGCGGCACTTTCGGGCGAAGCATTGAGGATCGAGGGGCTGTCGGCCGTGCCCGATTGGCGGCCATCGCCGATCGTCGGCAGGCTGCTTATGCCGCGTTTCAGCAGGTGATCCGGCGGCTGCATGTTGACGACCTCAGCCGAACCAGGCCAGCCGAGCGGCCCGGCGCCGCGGATGACAAGGATGGTATTTTCGTCGATGCCGAGTTCAGGATCGTTGATGCGCTTGTGATAGTCCTCGGACCCGTCAAAAACCACCGCCCTGCCCTGGAAGACGCCCTCGCGCCCCGGCTCCTGAAGGTAGCGCCGGCGGAAGTCCTCCGAGACGACACTCATCTTCATGATCGCGCAATCGAAGAGATTGCCCTTGAGAACGAGGAAGCCGGCTCGCTCCTTCAGCGGTTCGGCGAATGGCCGGATAACCTCGCGGTCGTGGGCTTCCTTGCCCTGCAGGTTCTCGGCCATCGTCCTGCCCGTCACCGTATGACAGTCGCCATCCAGCTTTCCGGCCTGCAGCAATTCCCACATGATCGCCGGCGTACCGCCGGCGCGGTGGTAACGCTCGCCGAGATAGGCGCCGGCCGGCTGGATATTGGCCAGCAGCGGGATATCGAAGCCGTGCACCTGCCAGTCGTCGGGATGAAGCTCGACGCCCGCGTGCTTGGCCATCGCCGCCAGATGCGGCTGTGCGTTGGTGGAGCCACCGATCGCCGAATTGGTGCGGATGGCATTGAGGAAAGCCTCGCGGGTCAGAATATCCGACGGCTTCAGATCCTCGAAGACGATTTCGACGGCGCGCCGCCCGGTACGATAGGCCATCTGGCCGCGTTCGCGATATGCGGCCGGAATGGCACCGCAACCGGTCATCGAAAGGCCGAGTGCCTCGGCAAGGGCGTTCATCGTCGAGGCCGTGCCCATCGTATTGCAGTGGCCGACCGATGGAGCTGAATCGAGCGCCGCCTGCAGGAATTCTTCCCGATCGATCTCGCCTGCCGCATATTTTCGCCGCATCCGCCAGATCACCGTGCCGGAGCCCGCCAGTTCCCCTTCGTGCCAGCCGTCGAGCATCGGACCGCCGGAAAGCACGATCGCCGGAATATCGACCGTCGACGCGGCCATGATCGCCGAAGGCGTGGTCTTGTCGCAGCCGGTCGTCAGCACGACGCCGTCGAGCGGATAGCCGTAGAGGATTTCAACGAGGCCGAGATAGGCAAGATTGCGGTCGAGTGCAGCCGTCGGGCGCTTGCAGTTCTCGAAGATCGGATGCGTCGGAAACTCGATCGGAATGCCACCGGCATCGCGAATGCCGTCGCGCACGCGCGTGGCAAGCTCGACATGGACCCTGTTGCAGGGCGTGAGATCGCTGCCGCTCTGGGCAATCCCGATGATCGGCTTACCGGATCGCAACTCTTCCGGCGTGATGCCATAGTTCATGAAACGCTCAAGATAGAGCGCTGCCATGTCGATGTGGTCGGGATTGTCGAACCAATCCTGGGAACGCAGGCGCCGCTTCGGAGAATGGCTGTCAGTCACCTCTTTCCTCCCGCCAGGGCATTCTTCTCTTCGAGATGGAGGAGCAGGGCACTATGATCTTTTTCGCCATTGCCGTTGGCGACAAATTCGCTGAATTCGGCGTGCACCGCCGCAGTGAGGGGCAACGTCAGCGACAAGGTGTCGGCCGTCTCCATGGCGGCGTTCAGATCTTTCAACTGGTTGCTCGACGAACCGCCTGGAGTAAACTGCCTTTCGACCATGCGCTTGCCGTGCAGTTCAAGGATACGGCTCTCGGCAAAGCCACCGCGAATGGCGTCGCGAAAGGCTGCCGGCGAGCCGCCGCCGGCGGCAATCAGCATCATCGCTTCGGCAACGGCGCCGATCGTTACCGCGACGATCTGCTGGTTGGCAAGCTTGGCAAGCTGGCCTGCTCCGCTTGGGCCGACGCGGGTCACGCGCCCCATCGGCGCAAAGACATCTGCAAGCGCGTCGATCACATCCTTCTCGCCGCCGGCCATGATCGCCAGCGTACCGGCATCCGCCCCCACGACGCCGCCGGATACCGGCGCATCGACATGAGCGATGCCGCGTTCGGAAAGCCGGGCAGAATGGTCGCGGGCGAAATGCGGGGCGATCGAACTCATATCGATAACGACGGCGCCTGATGTCATCGCATCGACCGCTCCGCGGTCAAACAGCACGTCCTTCACCGCCTCGGCGTTGGTCAGCATGGTGATGACGACATCAGCGCCTAAAACGGCATCGGCGGGTGTTTCCGCGCAGATCGCGCCGTCTCCTGCGAGGGCCTCGGCCTTGCTGGGATCACGATTCCAGACGGCGACGGCAAAACCCGCGCCAAGCAGCCGACGCGCCATCGGCGCTCCCATCAGGCCGATACCGAGAAAGGCGATCCGCCTCCCGTCATGACCTTTGCTCGAACCTGTCATTCAGTCCTCCCAACTGTTGTTCGTCTTTGATAACCCCCTCGCCCACCGTTGCAACCGTTTTGGTGACGCATCGGCCTGAAAACCATACGGGCGGGAACCGAAGTTCCCGCCCGATTTACTCGACAAAGGAAGGTTGAATTCCGTTTATTCCGCCGCGAGCCGAATGACCTCTGCCTCTTCTTCCTTGTGCTCGTCCGGCTTGTGCTGGACCAGCGGACGGTTGCCCGTCAACCGCCGCAGCAGCACGTAGAAGACAGGCGTCATGAAGATGCCGAAGAAGGTCACCCCGATCATGCCCGAAAAAACCGCAACACCCATGGCAGCGCGCATCTCCGCGCCGGCGCCAGTGGAGACGACAAGCGGCACGACACCCATGATGAACGCCAGCGAGGTCATCAGGATCGGGCGAAGACGAAGGCGGCTGGCCTCGACTGCGGCCTCCCGCGGTGTCCTTCCCTCGAACTCCAGTTCGCGGGCGAATTCCACGATCAGGATCGCGTTCTTCGCCGATAGACCGACAAGCACCACAAGGCCGATCTGGGTGAAGATATTGTTGTCTCCACCGGTGAGCCAGACGCCCGTCAGCGCGGCCAGCACACCCATCGGCACGATCATGATGATCGCAAGCGGCAGCGTCAGACTTTCATACTGGGCGGCAAGCACCAGGAAGACGAGCAACAGTGCCAGCGGGAAGACGACGATACTGGAGTTACCGGCAAGGATCTGCTGATAGGTCAGATCAGTCCATTCGAAGTCTATGCCTGCGGGCAGGGTCTCATGAAGGATTTTCTCGATTGCCGCCTGCGCCTGGCCGGACGAGAAGCCGGGTGCCGGACCACCGTTGATATCGGCAGCGAGGAAGCCGTTATAGCGGTTCGCACGCTCCGGACCGGTGCTCGGCTCGACCTTCAAGAGGGCCGAAAGCGGGATCATCTCACCCGATGCCGAACGGACCTTCAACTGGCCGATATCTTCCGGCTGAGCGCGGAATTTGGCATCGGCCTGCACACGGACGCTGTAGGTGCGGCCGAAGGCATTGAAGTCGTTCACATAGAGCGAACCGAGATAGATCTGCAGCGTCTGGAAGACGTCGGTGACGGAAACCCCGAGCTGCTCGGCCTTGGCGCGGTCGAGATCGGCATAGAGCTGCGGCACGTTGATCTGGAAGCTGGAGAACAGCCCGGCGAGCTCAGGCGTCTGATAGGCCTTCGCAAGAACTGCTTTGGTGGCCTCGTCGAGCGCCTGGTTGCCAAGGCCCGCACGATCCTCGATCTGCAGCTTGAAGCCGCCCGTCGTGCCGAGACCGTTGACCGGCGGCGGCGGGAACATGGCGATGAAGGCATCCTGAATGGAGCCGAACTTCTGGTTCAGTGCCATGGCGATCGCGCCGCCGGAGAGATCGGGCGTCTTGCGCTCCTCGAAGTCCTTCAGCGTCACGAAGACGATGCCGGCATTGGACGAGTTGGTGAAGCCGTTGATCGACAGGCCCGGGAAGGCGATCGCATTGGCAACGCCTGGCTGCGCCAGAGCGATGTCGGTCATGCGCTTGATGACATTTTCCGTGCGGTCGAGGCTTGCGGCATCCGGCAACTGGGCGAAGCCGATCAGATACTGCTTATCCTGAGACGGCACGAAGCCGCCAGGGACCGTGCTGAACAGGCTATAGGTCGCACCGACCAGCGCCAGATAGATCACCATAACAATGCTCTTGCGCGACAGCAATCCGCCCACGCCCTTGCCGTAGGCATTCGAGCCCGCGCCGAAGACACGGTTGAAGCCACGGAAGAACCAACCGAAGATGGCGTCCATGAAGCGCGTCAGCCAGTCCTTCGGCTCATGATGCCCCTTTAGCAGAAGGGCTGCCAGCGCCGGGGACAGGGTAAGCGAATTGAAGGCCGAGATAACGGTCGAGATCGCGATCGTCAGCGCGAACTGGCGATAGAACTGACCCGACAGGCCGGAAATGAAGGCGAGCGGCACGAACACCGCGACGAGGACCAGCGCGATCGCGACGATCGGACCGGAGACTTCCTTCATCGCCTTGTAGGTAGCTGCCCGTGGCGACAGCCCCTGTTCGATATTGCGCTCGACGTTTTCGACCACCACGATCGCATCGTCGACGACGATACCGATCGCCAGCACCAGCCCGAACAGACTGAGCGCGTTGATCGAGAAGCCGAAGACATACATTACCGCGAAGGTGCCGATGATCGATACCGGAACCGCGATCAGCGGAATGATCGAGGCGCGCCACGTCTGCAGGAACAGGATGACAACGAGAACGACCAGCGCAATGGCTTCAAGCAGCGTGTCGATGACCTTCTCGATCGAGGCACGCACGAATTTCGTCGTATCGTAGACGATCTCGTATTTAACGCCCTCGGGCATGGCGAGTTGCAGCTGATCCATGGTGGCGTGCACATTGTCGGCGATTTCGATCGCATTCGAACCCGGCGCCTGAAGCACGGCAACGGCGACGGCCGGCTTGCCATCGAGCAGCGAACGCAGCGTATAGTCCGCAGCACCGAGTTCGATGCGAGCGACATCGCGCAGGCGGGTGATCTCGCCACCGGCGCCCGTCTTGACGATGATGCTGCCGAACTCCTCGGGTGTGCGCAGGCGGCCCTGAGCATTCACGTTGAGCTGCAGATCCACACCCGGCTGGCTCGGCGATGCGCCGATGATGCCGGCAGCGGCCTGGACGTTCTGGGAGCTGATGGCGTTGCTGATGTCGCTGGCGGCGAGATTATGCTCCGCGGCCTTCTGTGGGTCGATCCAGACACGCATCGAATAATCGCCGGCGCCGAAGACCTGCACCTGACCGACGCCGGCGATGCGGGCAAGCCGATCCTTGATATTCAGCGTCGCGTAATTGCGAAGATAGGTAATGTCGTGATTGTCGCCATCGGAGACGAGGTTGACGACCATGATGAAGTTGGGCGAACTCTTGACCGTCGTGATCCCCAGCGAGCGGACTTCCGCCGGCAGCCGTGGTTCGGCCTGCGAAACGCGGTTCTGCACCAGCTGCTGCGCCTTGTCGGGGTCGGTGCCGAGCTTGAAGGTGACGGTCACGTTGAGCACGCCGTCCGACGTCGCCTGGCTGGACATGTAGAGCATGCCCTCGACACCGTTGATCTGCTCTTCGAGCGGTGTGGCCACCGTTTCGGCGATGACCGACGGGTTGGCGCCGGGATAGGTGGCACGCACGACGATCGACGGCGGCACGACTTCCGGATATTCGGAAATCGGCAGCGCCCTGAGGCCGATCAGGCCGGCAACCACGATGAGGACCGAAAGAACGCCGGCAAAGACCGGCCGGTCGACAAAGAATCTGGAGATGTTCATATCAAAGCCCTCTCCGGGGTGAACATGGATGCAACGTCCCTCTCCGGCGGTTGGAGCCGCCGGCGGGTCATATCATTTCGGGTATTGGCCCTCCCCCGCGGGGGAAAGCGAAGACTTATTGAGCGGTCGCGACCTTCTCTTCCATCTGCGGTATGACGACCGCGCCAGGACGAATGCGCTGCAGACCGTTGACGACGATCTTTTCGCCGGCGTTCAGGCCGCTTTCGACCACCCGCTGGCCGTCGGAAAGCGTACCGAGCTGGACCTGCCGGTACGCGACCTTGTTTTCGGCATCGACAACGAAGACGAACTTCTTGTCCTGGTCGGTGCCGACGGCGCGGTCGCTAATGACGATCTTGTTCTCGGCCTTCGGCTGGCCCATGCGCACCCGCACGAACTGGCCGGGGATGAGACGCCCGCCCGGATTGTCGAACACGGCGCGCACGCCGATCGTGCCGCTTGAGGCATCGACCTCATTGTCGATCAGTTGCAGCTTGCCCTTGATCGGCGTACCGCTGTCGGTCAGCGTACCGACCTCGACCGGGATCTGCTCGACCGGAGGCAGGGCGCTGTCGGTCTGCGGAAGCTGGGCAAGCGCCCGCGTCACCATTTCTTCGCTGGCATTGAAGCTCGCATAGATCGGATCGACCGAAACGAGCGTCGTCAGCGCCGGCGAGGTCGAGCCGGCCGCGACGAGGTTGCCGGCGGTCACCTCGATCTTGCCGATGCGGCCGGAAACCGGAGCCCGTACCTGCGTATAATCGAGATCGAGCTGGGCCGACTGCAGCGCAGCCTGTGCCGACCGCAGCCCCGCCTGAGCCTCGGTCAGCGCGCTCTGGCGCTGATCTAGATCGCTCTGGGAGATGGTACGATTGTCGGAAAGCCTGTGGCCGCGATCGAGTTCGGTCTGCGCCAGGCTGACCCTGGCCTCGGCCGAAGCGACCTGGCCTTGCGCCTGGGCTACGGTTGCCTGGTAGGGAGCCGGGTCGATGGTGAAGAGCAGGTCGCCCTGCTTCACCAGCGCCCCTTCGCGGAAAGCCACCGCCAGGATGGCGCCGGCAACGCGGGAACGCACCTGCACCCGGTCAACCGCTTCGAGACGACCGGAGAAACTTTCCCAGGCCGTCACGTCGCGCGCCGCGACGACTGCGACCGTCACCGGCACAGCGGGAGCCTGCGCGGGGGCTGAAGCCGCCGTAGCGGTCGTGCTCATCGGCAATTCGAAAAACAATGCGGCGCCGGAAACGGACGCAGCAAGACCCAAGCCAGCGCCCACCAGGGCCCAGCGCTTACTTCTGGACGTCATTAGTGCTCTCCTTGCGGCTGCAAGCCGCCGAAATATCAGATCTTCTTCAATGCAATTGCGGTTGAACGCTTACGTCTCGAAGGAAACTTCCAAAATGGCGGCTGACGTTTTCCTGCCAGTCGGGCGCTCCGTCGGATTTCCCACCATAAATCGAAGGCCAGCCCGTCCCGGCGGGAAGGACATGCTGGCTTACACCGACGCCGGCCGTTTTCAGGCGGGCACCGTAACCAATTGTCTCGTCGTGCAGAGGATCGTCCTCCGCAGTGAGTATCAGCGCTGGCGCGACGCCTGAAAGACGCGAACAGAGACAAGGCGCCGCATAAGGGTGACAACCGCCGCCGCTTAGGTAGTGGCTCCAGCCCTCCGTCCAGCGCCGGCGCATGCCGATGGCATCGGCCTTGCGGATCGAGGACGTGCCCATGAACGGATCGAGCAGCGGCGAAATCAGCACCTGACCGTCGAGCGCATCCGGCATCTGGTCGCGCGCCTTCAGCGCCACGCCGGCGGCAACATTGCCGCCCGCCTCTTCGCCGGCGACGAAGAGCAGCGATTTGCGGTCACCGAGGCCGGCGCGTTTGTTGGCGAGATAGCTGAAGACGGAGAAGGAGACTTCCAACGCCCTCGGAAAAATATTATCGGAAAGGCTGCTGTAATCAGCGGCGACAACAATGGCGCCCGCCTTGGCGAGGCTCATTGCCACCGGCCGGTCGACGTTCTTGTCACTGTCGAGAAACGCACCGCCATGCAGGTAAAGCACGATTGGCGGACCCTTGCCGTAATCCGCGCCCTGGTAGATGCGTGCGGAAACGGGGCCGATGGCCACCTTATCCAGCATCATATCTTTCCATTCCACCGTCATGCGTCCGGTCTCTTTTGCGTCAGCCACAAGCAGACAACGCCTGCCGCTTGCATTTTGTACAAAAAAGATATTGTTATTCCAACCGAGGAATAAGAAGCTATATCGCGATAACACTGTTCCAGATCTCGAACAATGGTGCAACGCAAACCGCGGATTTCAAACCGATGGATCAGCTCTCGGCAATGCGCGTCTTCATTCGCGTGGTGGAGACGGGCAATTTCACCCGCGCCGCCGACATGCTCGCCATGCCCAAGGCGACGGTAACCAATCTCATCCAGGGCCTGGAGGCGCATTTGCGCACCAAGCTTTTGAATCGTACCACGCGCCGGGTGATGGTCACCACGGACGGCGCGCTCTATTACGAACGCGCCGCCCAGATTATCTCGGAACTGGAGGAACTCGATGGCAGCCTCTCGAATTCGCAGAGCCTGCCGAGCGGGCGGCTGCGCGTCGAGATGGCCGGCGCTTTCGCCGATTGGATCGTCGTTCCCGCGCTCTGCGATTTCTATCAGCGTTATCCCGATATCCGCATCGATCTCGGGGTCGGCGACCGCACGGTCGACTATCTTGCAGAAAATGTCGACTGCGCGCTGCGGGCCGGCACGCCGGCCGACCAGTCGCTGATTGCGCGGCGTGTCTCCGAAGTCGAGATGATCACCTGTGCTTCGCCGAACTATATCCAGAAATTCGGCATGCCCGAGCGGCCGGAGGATCTGGAGGCCGATCATTACTCCGTCAATTATTTCCGCGCCCAGAACAACCGAACGCTGCCCTTTGAATTTCGCCGGCACAACGAGGTGATCGAAACCAGTCCACGTTACATCGCCTCGGTCAACGATAGCCGCACCTATCTGACAGCTGCGTTGACGGGGCTCGGCATCGCACAGGTGCCGATTTTCATGGCGCGTGAGCCGATGGCAAGGGGTGAACTCGTCCGCGTGCTCCCGGACTGGCGCCGCGACCCGCTGCCGCTCTACGTCGTCTACCCCCCGAACCGCCACCTCAGCAACAAGGTCCGCGTCTTTGTCGACTGGCTGGTAAAGCTTCTGATAGAGACGAGATTGAACGACTTCTGAGCGCCAAAACAAATACGGCCCGGAAGGCAGGGAAACCTTCGACGGGCCGCAATGTGCAACTTTGAACATCACGCCTGTCGCACCGAGGACGGGAGCGGCAGGCTCTGGAGGTCGGAAAAGAGCGGCAGGGTATTCCACTCTCTCGCGATAGAGCAGATATACGTACTCCCCGCAGGATTGTAAGGGGAAATTCCACCAGCCCATTCACATCATCGCGATGACGGCTTGGCTCCCGTACGCCCGTCGGCGGGCCGGGCTTCAGTTCTCGACGGCCGGCTTCCACCGATCTTCGAGGCCAATGCGGCGGCATCGCCGCTTGCCTTGGTCAGATCATTCCGCCATTGGCGCGCAACGTCTGGCCGTTGATCCAGCCGCCGTCGGGGCCGGCGAGGAAGGCCACCGCGGCGGCGATGTCTTCAGGTGTGCCGAGGCGCTCCAGCGGGTTCATCTTCGCCATCCGGGCGATCAGTTCCTCCGACTTGCCGTTGAGAAAAAGGTCGGTGGCGACAGGACCGGGCGCAATGGCGTTGACGGTGATGTTTCGGCCGCGCATCTCCTTGGCCATGATCGCCGTCAACGTTTCGACGGCAGCCTTGGTGGCGGCATAGATTCCGTAGGTTTCGAGCCTCAGCCCGACGACCGAGGTCGAGAAATTGATGATCCGGCCGCCGTCGCGCATCCGCCTGGCCGCTTCGCGCAACGTATGGAAGGTACCCTTGAGATTGACGGCGATCTGGCGGTCGAAATGGGCATCATCGGCCTCAGCCAGCGAGGAGAGCATCATGATGCCGGCATTGTTGACGAGCACGTCGACACCTCCAAAGGCAGTTTCCGCAGCATCGAACATGCGGCGGACGGCTTGCGCATCGCTGACATCGGCTTTCTCAGTCAGCGCCTTGCCGCCGGCCTGCCCGATCTGTCGGGCGAGTTCCTCGGCCGGGGCGGCGTCGCCGGAGTAATTGATGACGACGGTGAAACCGTCCCTGGCGAGCTGTTGGGCGACTGCAGCGCCGATACCACGGGAAGCGCCGGTGACCAGTGCGACCTTGCCGTTTTCGTTGGAAGCCATTGTCCTTCTCCTTGATCTCGTTTCGATGAGGAGAAGATGCGCCTTTTCCCATTGCGGATAATGGGGCATTCTTCGGCATCACTATCCGGGAATAGCGAACAAATAGATGGACAGATTCGATGCCATGCGGGTGTTTTGTCGCGTCGTGGAACGCCGCAGCTTCACGCTTGCCGCCGAAGACACCGGCTTGCCGCGCTCGACCGTTACCGATGCGGTGAAGCAGCTCGAGGCCCGCCTCGGCGTGCGCCTGCTCCAACGCACGACACGCCATGTCAGCCCGACGCTGGACGGCGAGGCCTACTACCAGCGCTGCCTGTCGATCCTTGCCGATATCGAGGATGCCGAAGGCGCCTTTGCCGGCGCCAAGCCGAAGGGTCTGCTGCGCGTCGATGTGCATGGCACCCTCGCCCGCCATTTCGTGCTGCCGAGCCTGCCGTCGTTTCTCCAGACCTATCCTGAGATCGAATTCTACATGAGCGAAGGCGACCGGCTGGTCGATTTGGTGCGCGAGGGCATCGACTGCGTGCTGCGCGTCGGCACGCCTGGGGACAGCGACATGATCGCCCGGCGCGTTGCCGTGCTGGACGAGATCACGCTCGCCTCACCTGATTATATCGCCACCCATGGCCTGCCGCAGCATCCCGACGGGCTTGCCGGCCACCGTATGGTCGGCTTCCGCTCCAGCAGCACTGGCAGCCTGCTGCCGCTCGAATTCATCGTCGACGGCACGGTGCGTGAGATCACTATTCCCGCCATCGTCACCGTCAACGCCGCCGAAAGTTATATTTCAGCGGCGAGGATGGGCCTCGGCATGATCCAGATCCCGCATTATCACGCCGAAAAAGATCTTGCCGAGGGAACGCTGATCCACGTGCTCAGGGATTTTCCGCTGACCCCGACACCGGTTTCCCTGCTCTATCCGCGCAACCGCCAGCTTTCGCCGCGCGTGCGCGTCTTCATCGACTGGCTGGTGAAGGTCTTCGCTCGACAAGATTCGGAAAACGCGCTTTGCTAATATGAGCCCTTTGGGGGGGAATGGCCATGGCACTCAACGATATCACTGTCTACCAGACGGAAGGCGGCTTGGTGGTCGAATTCGGCGGCGAAGGCGAAGACAGCATTGCCGTGACGCTGCGAAGCACGCCTGAACTGACACAGGAAAACGCCGTCTCTCGCGCCAAGGCTCTGCTTGCGGCAGCGATCGAACCCGCCCATGGCAACGGCTCCCGCAGCAAGGACCCTGCCCTGCTCGAAGAGGAGCTGGAGGAAGGCCTGGAAGATTCCTTCCCGGCAAGCGACCCGGTCTCGACCACCACCTCTTCGATCCCGATGCGCGATCCGAACGCCGGTCGCTGACGCCCGCCAGCTTTTGGGATGACGCCGCGCCCGCCGGATGTTATCTGCGTCAGCCATGATCGATGGTGGAATGATATCAGGCGCGATCGGCGCCGGCGCGCTTGCCGGCGAAAACCTCAAGGCGTTTTTCGAACGCGACGCGATCACTGTCTCCCGCGACCTGCTCGGCTGCCATCTCACTGTCAATGGCGTCGGCGGACGCATCACCGAGACCGAAGCCTATTTCCCCGATGACGAGGCCTCGCATAGCTTTCGTGGCCCAACCAAGCGCAACGGCGCCATGTATGGCCGGCCCGGCAATGTCTACATTTACCGCATATATGGCATGTATTGGTGCCTGAACTTCGTCTGCCATCCGGGCTCGGCCGCGCTCATTCGCGCTCTGGAGCCGGAAACGGGAATCCCTCTCATGATGGAGCGGCGCGGCACCGAGACGCTGACTGCACTCTGCAGCGGCCCCGGCAAACTCTGCCAGGCGCTCGGCATCGATATTCAGATCAACGACCGGCTGCTCGACCGCCCGCCCTATGCGCTCACGCCCTCCGCGCCGGTGCCCATTGTTTCGGGAAAACGCATCGGCATCACCAAAAATGCCGACGCACCATGGCGCTTCGGCATTCAGGGCTCGCGTTATCTCAGCAAACCGTTCCGCTGATTATTCCATGACCGCACTATGGTCCATGGCGGGCGCTGCTTTCGGCTTGCGCAGCAAGAGCACCAGCGGAATGACCGCGAGCGACATCACCATCAGCAGCTTGAAATCGTCCATATAGGCAATGATCGTCGATTGAAGGGTGATGATCTCGTTGAGGGAAGCGCGCCCCGCCGCCGTCAGCGGACTGAGCCCCTGCGCCGCCACGGCATTGAAGGCGTGGTTGAACGGCGTCACATAGGCCGCGATCGATTCATGATTGCTCTGCGTGTTTTCGACGATCAACGCTGCGACGATCGAAATACCGACCGAGGAGCCGATGTTGCGCGACAGGTTGTAGAGCCCGGTGCCGTCGCCACGCATATGGGCGGGCAGCGTGGCGAAAGCGATGGTTGTCAGGGGCACGAACAGGAAACCGAGGCCGGCGCCCTGGATGAAGCCGACCGAGACGATCGTCCATTGCGAAACGTCGGGCGTCCAACCCGTCATGTCGTACATCGCCCAGGCGGTCAGGCCGAGGCCTAGCACCAGCAGCCAACGCGTATCGACCTTGCCGATCAGCCGCCCGACGATGAACATGCAGAGCATGGTGCCGAGCCCGCGCGGCCCCATGACGATGCCGGCGGTGATGACGGGATAGCCCATCAGCGTCTGCAGGTATGGCGTCATCAGCGCCAGCGAGGCGAGATAGGTGATGCCGATCACGAAGATGAAGATCATGCTGATGGTAAAATTCTGGTCGAGAAACAGCTTCGGATTGACGAAGGATTTCTCCGCCGTCAGCGTATGCACGATCAGCAGATAGAAAGCGGAAGCGCAGATCAGCGCCTCGAGCATGATCTCGCCGGAGGAGAACCAGTCGAGCTGCTCGCCGCGGTCGAGGAAGAGCTGCAGCGAGGCGATGCCGAGACTCATCATCCCGAACCCGAACCAATCCAGTTTGGCGAGGAAATCCCTCTTGGTTTCGGTGACGAAGATGACGATGCCGGCGAAGGCAAGCGCGCCGATCGGAATGTTGATGTAGAACACCCAGCGCCAGCTGATGTTATCAGTCAGCCAGCCGCCGATGACCGGGCCGAGCACCGGCCCGACCATCACCGAGACGCCGAAGAGGGCCATGGCCGACCCGCGCTCCTCGACGGTATAGATGTCGAGAAGGATGCCCTGCGAAAGCGGCACCAGCGATGCGCCGAACAGACCCTGCAGCAGGCGGAAGGCGACGATCTGATTCAACGATTGCGCCAGGCCGCATAGGATCGAGGCGGCCACGAAGCCGGCGATAGCGACGAGCAGCACGCGCTTGCGGCCGAACTTGGCGGCAAGGAAGCCTGATGGCGGCGTCATGATCGCCGCCGCGACGATGTAGGAGGTCAGGACCCAGTTGATCTGGTCGGCAGAAGCCGACACGCTGCCCTGAATATAGGGCAGCGCCACGTTGGCGATCGTCGTGTCCAGCGCCTGCATGATGACGGCGAGGATGACGCAGGCCGTGATTGCGCCGCGATTGGCAACCGGGGTCGCCGAGGAATCGGCAACCGAGGTCGCCGGGGAAGCGGAAGCGTTACTCATCATCCCCGCCCTGAGGCCGCCCCAGAAGCTTGTTGACGAAATCGGGCAGGCCGCGGGCATGACCGGTCTCGACATCGACCACCGTGCTCATGCCGACGCGAAGCGGCGGCCTGCCTTCGGTGTCTTCGATGGAGACGCGCATCGGAATGCGCTGAACGACCTTCACCCAATTGCCCGTGGTGTTCTGCGCCGGCAGCAGCGAGAAGCTGGAGCCGGAGGCCGGGCTAATGCTCTCGACCTTGCCCTTCCACGTCACCCCGGGATAGGTGTCGACGTAGATCTCGGCCGTCTGGCCGGGCTTGACGTAGGTAAGCTCGGTTTCCTTCGGGCTGGCGGCGATCCACAGATGATCGGTGGCAACGAGCGAGAAGGCCTGCTGCGAAGCCTGCAGGTAGGAGCCGACCTGCAGCGCGTTGACATTGGTGACGATGCCGTCGAACGGCGCCTTGACGACGCTATGGTCGAGTTCGCGCTGGGCATTGTCGACATTCGACTTGGCCTGCAGGTAGAGCGGGTTCTGCTCGATCGGCTGATCGGCAGAACCGCCGAGCTGCGCCAGCGTGGTTGCAGCTTCCGCCTTGGCGACGGTCACCTTCTGCCGAGCGGCCTCGAGATTATGCTTGGCTTCGTCATAGGCCGATTGCGTCGCGCTGCCGTTGTTGACCAGGTTCTGCTGCCGGTCGAACTGATCCTGGTAATAAGGCAGATCGGCTTGCGTCTGGGTGATCTCGGCCAGCGACTGCTGGTAGCTCGCCTTGAGATTCATGATCTGGTTGCGCTGCACGCCGAGCTGCGCCTTGGCGCCATCGAGCGCGATCTTGAAGGAATCGGCTCTGAGGCTGAAGAGCACCTGCCCCGCCTTGACCGCCTCGTTCTCGTGCACATTGATCTGCTCGACGATACCCGAGACATCGGTGGTAAGCCCGACCATGTCGGCCTGGAGATAGGCGTTGTCGGTCGACATCACCTGGCCGCCGTTGACGTAATAATAACCGCCGACGACGAGTGCCACCGGCAGCAGGGCAAACAGGATCGGCCGCGTGAGACTGCGCCGGCGGCGGACCTTGATGCCGCCAGGCACAGCCACGGCGGCAGCCGGCGCTGAATTGGATGAAGGCGCTTCGGCTACCGTTTCCTGCTGTTGCGTTTGGTTGTCTTCGACAGGCGTCTTGGCATTGGCGTCGGCAACGACGCGGAGGGGGGATTGATCAGCCATCGTTCGTCTCGTTCTCGTCAACCGGGCTCCGGCATGCCTGAACCAGGTTCGTCTTCATTACGGATAGGGTGTGGAAAAGCTGCTCGCGCTGCTCGGCCGAAACGCTTTGCAGCGCTTCCGCGCGGGTGGTGTCGCCAATCTCGCGCATTTCGGCGAGCAGCGGATGCGCCTCTTCGCGCATGTAGAGCAACCAGATGCGCCGGTCGGTCGGGTGCTGACGGCGCTCGATCAGCCCGCGTTCGGCGAGTTTATCGAGGATGCGCACCAGCGTGATCGGCTCGACCTCGAGGATTTCGGCAAGCCCACTTTGATGGATGCCTTCATTGTTCGAGAGATAGGCAAGCGTCTGCCATTGCGATCGGGTCAGCCCAAGGCACTTCGCCCGCTGCTCGAACCGCTTGCGCAGCAGCCGCGCGACGTCGTGGAGAAGGAAGCCGAGGGTAGGAGTGGCGTTCATGAAAACCTGCGACCGATATTTATAAGCATACTTATAATATGGATAGATATATTGAGCTTGTGTGATGCACAAGGGTAGGGGCGGCAGATTCGGCCGCCGCGGCGAAAATGTCGCAGGCCCGCCGACCTATCCTGGATTCCCCTCTATCCCCCGTTCGAGACGCCAGACGGTAGACGTGGCCCAGCTTCGCCCTAGTTCCGCGATAGGAACAGCCTCCGCGGGAGGCGCGCATTGGGGAACTCCATGGCGTTCTTCGAAAGCATGTTGACGCTGCTGCTGGTGGCAATCGTCTTTCTGCAATTCTCCAGGAAGTTCAAAATTCCATATCCGACCATGCTGGCGATCGCCGGCGTCATCGTCGCCGCAGTACCTTGGGCGCCCGAGGTTGCGATCGATCCCGAGCTGGCACTGGCGCTGCTGGTGGCACCCGTGCTCTTCGACGCCGCCTATGATCTGCCGCCGCGGACGTTGCGACGAAACTGGCTGCCGCTCTTTTCACTTGCCGCCATCGCCGTGATCCTGACGGCCGCCGCCGTCGCCACCGTCAGCGTGACGATGGCCGGCCTGCCGCTGGCCGCTGCCGTCGCACTTGGCGCCATCGTTGCGCCGCCGGATGCCGCGGCGGCGACCGCCATGCTCGACCGTTTCACCCTGCCGCGCCAAACCTATGTGATCCTGAAGGGCGAAAGCCTGCTCAACGACGCCGTCGCGCTGCTGATCTTCAGCGCCGCGGTCGCCGCCGCCGCGAGCCCCACCTTCTTCGCCGGCGTCCTGGCGCAACTGGCGCTCGCCGTGCCTGGCGGCCTCATCCTCGGTTACCTCATGGGCCGCCTGTACATGATCGTCGGCCTGAGGCTGGCCGGCACGCTTGGCGGCACCTTGCTCGAATTCGTCGCCACCTTCGGCACATGGATCATCGCCGAGCGGCTGCACCTTTCGGCCATTCTGGCGATCGTCGTCTATGCCATGGTGATCGCCCGATACATGCCCGAGCGGCAGACCGCTCGCCACCGCATCCATTCCTATTCGGTCTGGGAAGCAGCAGTTTTCCTGCTCAACGTGCTCGCCTTCCTACTGATGGGGCTGCAGGCCCGGCAGATCGTTCTCGACCTCGACCCTGGTCGCCTGAGTTTCGCCGTCACCTTAGCCGCCGCAGTCTTCATCACCGTTATCGTCGTCCGCCTGGCCTGGGTGCTCTTCTATAATCGCGTCATGAACTTTCTCGCCGCGCGCGGACGCACGACGCAAGCGGTTCCGACATTCGCAACCAGCCTGCTTGCCGGCTGGTGCGGCATGCGCGGCCTCGTCACTCTGGCGACGGCACTCGCTCTACCGGTCGACTTTCCGGATCGCGATATCATCCTGCTCAGCGCACTGGCCGTCGTTCTCGGGACGCTCATCATCCAAGGCCTGACGCTCGGACCGCTGATCCGCTTCCTGAAATTCGACCCGGACACCTCGCTGGACCGCGACCTCGTCAGAGCCCGGGTCGCGTTGATCGATGCAGCGCTTGCCGAACTTGCCGGCGGCGAGGATAAATCCGCCCGCATCCTACGCGAGGTCTATACCTCCGAACGCGAGATCGCCGCCGATGGGAAACACCCTCGCGAGGTCAGCAGGTTGGACAAGCAGCGCCGCAACGTCATCGCCGCCAAACGCCGCAGACTGGCGGCGATGCGCCGTGCCGACGAGATCGACGACGATGTTTTTCATATGCTGGAACAGGAGCTCGACTGGGCCGAACTCGCCGTCCTGCCGCCCGGCCGCGACGAGATCGTCGAGAGCTGACGCCATCCATGACGTTTCGATGGATTTTGGAACCGCAGCCAATTGGCATTTGCTATTTTTCGCCGCTGCCGTTTATATCCGGTTCCATAGGTTACTATTTTTCCGATTTGCATTGTATGCCGGCCTTCCCTCACATCGATTGAACGCCGGGGGAAATCACGGGGGCCGAGGCCTTCGTTCAAAGCAGCAAGACATGAATAGCATCACCTTATCTTAGGATCGGCGGCAGTCTATCAGCCGTCGCGATTGGAGGGACCGGTATGAGTTACGTGCTTCGACGGATATTGATGCTCGGCTGCATCACCACGTTCATGCCTCTAGTGGCGATGGCGCAGGGTGCACCGTCTGCCCCTCCTCCGGTCACCGTCGCCAAGCCGGTCGTTCGCGATGTCATCGACAGTGACGAATTCATCGGCCGCTTCGAGCCGGTCGACGAAGTCTCCGTTCGCTCGCGCGTCGGTGGATACCTGCAGGAAATCCATTTCCAGGACGGTGCATTGGTCAAGCAGGGCGACCTGCTTTTCGTCATCGACCAGAGGCCCTTCGTAACCGCGCTCAGCCAGGCAAAGGCGACCCTCGAAGCGTCGCAATCGGCTCTGGTCTTTGCCGATGCGCAGTATAAGCGCGCGCAATCGCTTACTGCGAGCGGCAGCCAGTCGGCGCAGACGCTGGATGATCGCCGCCGCGAATTCGATTCGGCCGAGGCCAATGTCCGCGGCGCTCAGGCCGCAGCCGATCGCGCTTCTCTCGACATGGAATATACCGAAATTAAGGCGCCGCTCAGCGGCCGCATCGACCGCCGACTGATCTCGGCCGGCAACCTTGTGCAGACAGACCAGACCGTCCTGACGACCATCGTTTCGCTCGACCCGATCGATTTCTATTTCGACGTCGATGAGCGGCGCCTGCTGAATTTCGCCGACACGGCGCGCAAAATGGGCAAGGAGCTCCAGCTGGGCGGCGGCGGCCTGGATGTATCGGTCACGATCTCGGATCCCTCTGCCAAACCATTCAAGGGAAAGCTCGATTTCGCTGAGAACCGGGTCGACAATCAGAGCGGCACCATTCGTCTCCGCGCCCGCTTCCCCAACCCCGATCTCGTCCTTCAGCCCGGCCTGTTCGGCCGCATTCAGGTTGAGGCCTCCAACACCTATCAGGCGATTCTCGTCCCCGACGAGGCAATCGGTTCGGATCAGAACGAGCGCGTCGTTTATGTCGTCGCGACCGACGGCACGGTTTCGACCAAGGCGGTGCGACCCGGACCGCGGCTTTACGGCTACCGCGTGATACGCGAGGGCCTCGACGGCACCGAGACGATCATCGTCAACGGCCTGATGCGCGCCCGACCGGGTTCAAAGATCACGCCTCAAATGACCGAACTGCCGCAGGAGCGGCAGGACACTGCGCCCGAAACCGCCGGCGCGGAGAGCGGACAATGAGATTTGCTCATTTTTTCGTCGACCGGCCGATCTTTGCGGCGGTCATCTCGATCCTTCTTCTCGTCGTCGGCAGCATTGCCTATACGCAATTGCCGGTGTCCCAGTATCCCGAGATTGCACCGCCGACCATCGTCGTGCGCACCTCCTATCCCGGCGCCGACCCGCAGACGATCGCCGATACCGTTTCGACGCCGCTCGAACAACAGATCAACGGCGTCGAGGACATGCTTTACATGTCCTCGTATTCCAGCGCCGACGGCGCCATGTCGTTGACGATCACCTTCAAGCTCGGCACCGATCTCGACAAGGTCCAGGTGCTTGTCCAGAATCGCGTTTCCATCGCCCTTCCGCGTCTCCCCGAGGAAGTCCAGCGCCTTGGGGTGACCACCGACAAGAGCTCGCCTGATCTGATGATGGTGGTGCACCTGCTGTCGCCGTCGCACCGCTACGACCAGCTTTACGTCTCGAACTACGCCCGCAACCGCATTCGCGACGTTCTCGTGCGCCTCGACGGTGTCGGCGACGTGCAGATCTTCGGCGAACGCCAATATTCGATGCGAATCTGGCTGGATCCGGAAAAGCTCTCCGCCTATGGCATGACATCAGACGACGTCGTCTCCGCCCTGAGGGACCAAAACGTCCAGGTATCGGGCGGCAAGATCGGTGCCCCGCCGGTCACCGGCAAGAATGCGTTCGAATATACGGTACGAACGGAAGGGCGCTTCTCCGATGCGCGAGAGTTCCGATATGTCATCGTGAAATCGACGACAGCCGGGCGGCTTGTTCAGTTGCAGGACGTCGCCCGTATCGAACTCGGCGCGCAGGACTACGTCACCAACAGTTATCTCAACAACGACCCCGCGGTTGCTCTCGGCATCTTCGCCCGGCCGGGAAGCAACGCGCTCGACACGGCCCATCAGATCCAGACGCTGATGAAGGACGTGTCGCAGAATTTCCCGCCGGGCCTGGAATATCGCATTGTCTATGACACGACCGAATTCATCTCGGATTCGATCACCGAAGTCTACAGGACCATCGCCGAGGCGGCCATCCTGGTGGCGATCGTCGTGCTCGTCTTCCTGCAATCCTGGCGAACCGCGATCATTCCGATCATCGCCATCCCCGTATCGCTGATCGGCACCTTCGCCGTCCTGCTGGCATTCGGCTTCTCGCTCAACATGCTCACCCTGTTCGGCTTGGTGCTGGCGATCGGCATCGTCGTCGACGACGCGATCGTGGTGGTGGAAAACGTCGAGCGCAATCTGGCCCGCGGCATGACGCCGAAGCAGGCTTCCCATGTCACGATGGACGAAGTCGGAACCGCCGTCGTCGCCATCTCGCTGGTGCTGATCGCCGTGTTCGTGCCGACAGCCTTCATCCCGGGCATATCCGGCCAGTTTTACAGGCAGTTCGCCGTGACGATCTCGGTCACCACCGCGATATCGGCGTTGAATTCACTGACACTGTCGCCCGCCCTTGCAGGCATATTGCTGAAAACACACGACCATGAAACCAGGCCCGCGAATGTCGCATCACGGCTGGGAAGAGGCCTTGCAAACGGCTTCAATCATGGGTTCGATCGGCTGAGCTCCGGCTATTCATGGATCATTCGGCATCTGGTCAGCAGCTGGGTCGGGCTGACCGCTTCGATGCTCGCCTTCGTCTGCCTGCTCGGAGCAACCTGGTACATGAGCACGCGCGTTCCCGCGGGCTTCATCCCGACCATGGACCAGGGTTACGCGATCATCGTCATACAGCTTCCCGATGGTGCCTCGCTTGCGCGTACCGACGCCGTGGTCAAACAGGTAGGCGATATTGCCCGGACCGTGCCCGGTGTCGGCAACGCCGTGCAATTTGCCGGCTTCAGCGGCGCGACATTCACCAATGCCTCGAATGCCGGCGTCGTCTTCGTGCCGTTCAAATCCTTTGCCGAACGCGAAGAAGGCGGAGAGAACGCCAACAAGATCATCGGCGAGCTTTACGGCAAACTGCAAAGCATCCAGGAAGCCTTCATCATCGCCATCCCGCCGCCGTCCGTGCGCGGCGTCGGCAATTCCGGTGGTTTCAAGATGCAGATTTCCGATCTTGAAAACGCCGACATGACGCGCGTGCTCGGTCTCGCCCGCCAGATGATGGGTGCGGCAGCCACGACCGAGGGACTGACCGGCGTCTTTACGACATTCTCCGATGCAAGCCCGCAATACTTCCTGGCGATCGACCGTGACAAGGCGCGCTTCCTGAATGTGCCGATCCCCAATATCTTCAACGCGCTTTCCATCAATCTCGGCGTCGCCTACGTCAACGATTTCAATGCGTTCGGCCGCGTCTACCAGGTCCGTGCCCAGGCCGACCGGCAATATCGCATGGACCGAGAAGACATCCTCGCCCTGAAGGTTCGATCGGCGACCGGCGCGCTGGTTCCGCTTGGAACATTGATGGATATCCAGGATGCCAGCGGCCCGGCGCTTGTCCAACGCTACAACATGTATGTCTCGGTGCCGCTTCAGGGCAATCCAACACCGGGCACATCGACGGGCGATGCCATCGCCAAGATGGAAGCGCTGGCGGCAAAGATCCTGCCGCAAGGAACAACCTTCGAATGGACGGAACTGGCCTATCAGGAGACCCATACCGGCAACACCGCCGTCTACATCTTCGCCCTGTCTGTCGTCTTCGTCTTCCTGGCCTTGGCGGCCCAGTATGAAAGCTGGGTTCTGCCGCTCGCGATCATCCTCATCGTCCCGCTTGCGGTGCTCGCGGCGTTGATCGGGGTGTCGCTGAGGGGAATGGACAACAACGTGCTGACGCAGATCGGCCTGATCGTCCTGATTGGCCTTGCGGCCAAGAACGCCATTCTGATCGTCGAGTTTGCCAGGCAAGCGGAAGACGAGGGCAAGTCGCCGGTGGAGGCAGCCATTGAGGCCAGCCATCTTCGCCTGCGCCCGATCCTGATGACGGCATTCGCCTTCATCTTCGGCGTTCTGCCGCTTGCCATCGCCACCGGCCCCGGCGCCGAAATGCGCCAGTCGCTCGGCACCGCCGTCTTTTCGGGCATGCTGGGTGTGACGATCTTCGGCCTGTTCCTGACGCCGGTCTTCTACGTCGTGCTACGCGGCCGGCGCCGCAACCGACCGGCTGAGAGGCCGGTCGAGACCGTCCCGGTCGAAAGAGAGACGGTCTGATCGCTTCGTGCCGAGGCCATTAGAGCGTTTCATGTTTTGACAGAAGCGTCGCCCGCGTTTTTCGAAATAGTTTGCGCGTTCGTCTGGTTTAATGGTGCCGACGAGGTATCCGAGATGGCGCCAGGTGTCCTCCGTGGTTCTCTTCTGGGCCAACCGCATCCGATGCTTGATCTTGGCGATTGTCTGCTCGATCGGATTGAGGTCGGGCGAGTATTTCGGCAAGAACCATAACCTGGCGCAGGCCGCTTTGATGGCATCGCGGATGGCCTTGGCTTTGTGAGAGCGAGATTGTCGAGAATGACGACGTCGTCTGACGGACATCGCGCACTTCGATAAATGGGACTGTTCGAATGACGACCGAGAAGTGGCGACAACCATCTTTGGGATGGCCTTCGCGGAAGCAACTTAACACGCGCCCGTTCAGGCGCCGGTAGGCGACTTGATAACGGCTGAACGGATCCCCTGTATCCGTTTGCGATTTTTTTCGAACTCCGCGGATGATTTCGAGGGCAGTGGTGTTTTTCCAAAGTGGCGGTTGAGTTCGATAGAAAGGGCGGCGGGCGACGTCATTCCGTCGTGATAAAGCTTGAACAGCAGTCTGACAGCGATGTTGTAATATTTCGGATCTGCGAGGCTACTTGTGGAATCGTATCCTGCGTCGTCGAGGACGCCTTGCAATACAGCCAGGTCGGACGTCCGCACAGACACGTTGAGAGTGGAAGACATTCTGTCCTCCTTCAATTTGGGGCGAAGGCCTCAAATCGACCTCCACGCAGTAGCGCCCTGAGAAACAGCCACTGAAGACTGACCGTGCGCCTAATCAATGCGGCTGGCAAATTAAATATTCGGGGATGAGCAGGAAGCGGTCAGGCTTGTGCATATCGAATATGATGCGGCCATTTCAAATAACATAGAAGCTCCCGCCTTCATGATGCTTAACGGTCCGTTGCCGCTATATCTGCCGTCGCTGAGCTGCCATTGCGGTTTGCGATCGGAATGATCGCATGCTCCGGGAGGTGGCCGTCTATATTCGATGGCCTCCTACAGCGCCGTTGTGCGGCGCAGCTACGTTTTCGAAGGGTTCATCGGGCTGCAGAACGCAACGCACTCTCAATCACATCCTGAATTGCGTTCGTAGCCGTCCAATCTCTCGCGGACTTCTGGATCTCCTCTCCAACTGCGGGCAAGAAGCTCCGTCGATGAGATGTCGACATCGAGTATGTCGGGGCTCTCCTTGCGTAATCGCTCATCGCATCAATTGAGATGCCGTGTCCGACACCCCTGATGCGGTAGGGTTCGATCGCATCTGTTCCCGCCTTGGACTTGGGCGAACCATGCCGCGATAACAAGGCGGCAATCAAAGGCCAATGACGAAACCATTGATGCCGAACAGCGAGATGCCGCCGATTTGAGGACCGCGAACTGCCGACGGCAAGGCCGAGTAATCGATGTTGCCTGACCGCCGATTCCGGAACTCAACTCGGCGCGCGTCCGGCAACATAGCGGGCCACATCCTCCTCAAGGCCTCGAAGAGCGGGGCGTATTCGGCGTGCCATTCGAGGGGGGCACAAACGGGCAATATTCCCGGGCTTTGCATTTGCTTCGCTTTTCATTTAACGGTTTCATGGGCGGTGAGTATGGGTAGTGCGGATGAGATTTGGTCAGGTCCTTCTGTCTTGTTCTCTGTTTGCCACAATGGCTGCCTGCGCGGGACGACCGGAAGACGTATTGCTTCCGGTAAAAGAACCAATTCTCAGCACATCTAAGGTCGACCTGCTGGTGGCGACGACACGTCAAACAGATGTAGCCTCTGGTGAAATGTTCTCGGGTGAGCGCGGTAAGGCATTGAGCTTTGCCAATGTTGTGGTTTCCATTCCGCCAGGCGAAGCACACAAAAGCGGCGAGGTCGAATGGCCAAAGAAGACACCCGGCAATCCTGCCACTGATTTTGTGACAGTAAAGGCAGAGAGATTAGATCTCGAGCGCGCCCGTCAATGGGTTCGGTCCGATGCCGCTGCAACGCCAAAGAGACGTGTTTTGGTGTTCGTACACGGCTTCAACAACCGCTTTGATGATGCCGTATTTCGCTCAGCACAGTTTGTCCATGACGCCGGCACACCGATCGTGCCGGTGCTGTTCACCTGGCCCTCCCGCGGCAGCATTTTCGCCTATGGCTATGATCGGGAGAGCACCAATTTTTCCCGCGACGGCTTGGAACAGGTACTCAACCTTCTTGCAAAAGATCAAACCGTCGCCGAGATAACGATCCTAGCCCATTCCATGGGCAACTGGTTGACGCTGGAGACACTCCGTCAAATGGCGATCCGCGATCGGCGGTTGCCGGCGAAGATCAAGGACGTGATGCTGGCCGCGCCGGATGTCGATGTCGACGTGTTCGCAAATGAAATCGATGACATGGGCAGCCCAAGGCCCAATTTCACTTTGCTAGTTTCTCAGGATGATCGCGCATTAGCGCTTTCACGAAGGCTCTGGGGGAGCACGGCGAGGCTCGGAGCAATCGACCCGACAGCAGAACCCTACAAGACCCAGCTTGCAGCACACAACATCACTGTCATTGATTTAACCAAGCGAAGCAGCAGCGATGGCCTTAATCACGGGAAGTTCGCATCCAGCCCCGAACTGGTTGCTCTCATTGGCGGCCGACTTGAAGACGGCCAGATTATTGATGATTGGCATGAGGGCGTGGGCGACAGGATATTCAGGGAATCGACCGATATTGGGATGTCCGTCGGCGGGATTATCGGGCTTGGAGTTGCGGCACCTGAATCGGTTGTGGATCCGACGACCAGAGAACACCTTTCAAGCGAAGTGGACGAACTGAAGGGCATGTTAAAAGATTCGGTCACCAATCGATAAAAAGCGAGCGGGTACCTCCACCTCACCAAGCCAGCTGTTTAGTCCCGGATGGTGCATTTGGAATGGCGCCTACCGCCGACCGACGCGATTAGCTGGACCGCCACGGTTCATCGGTGTTCCGGGCCGTACGCCAACTCCCGGAGCACCGACGCCAGGGGTAACGGCTCGAACAACCGGCCGCGGCCGAAGCACGACGCCTGGCCTCACCACACAGCCGACAGGATAGGCAACGTATTGACAATACACAACGGCGCCGGCTTCTTCGGCACTTATGGATACGAACACAGCCACCAGCAGCGCAGTGAATGCAATTGACAGTTTCATTCTAGCCTCCATTGGCGCTGTTTAGATTGGGTTCTTTCAAGACGTGAGGCTGAGATTGACCGGAGCTTATCCGCAACTATTGCTCGTCGCCTCCCTCGACTTGGCCGAGGTATCGTGACGCGATTAGTCACTACATCCATTAAATGGTGGAGCAGCCAGTGTATTAAAAATGGCGCATTTGTTGTCTGGGCTCGAGCACCGGAAAACGATCCGCACTTCAGTCGTCATCAAGGCTCCGTTGATGACCAACATCATGATGACAGAATAGGGTCAGAAGTCTAGGCTTGTCGGCGCAGGTCATATGAAATTGCAGTTTCCGACAAGCGGTAAATCAGAAGAACATGCAATGGCAGCAAACGATCCGAGATGGATAGTTTGGACATGCTACGCATATGATCGGTGGACAGCCGAACGCAGTTGAGAAGGGAATTATAGATTTGCTATAGCGGCTTGAGCAGGTGCACTAATCGACATTGCTCCTCGTGGCTGGACGCTGTCGAAGCCTCATTCGACAATACCGCCTTCCGGCTGCAACTTCTTTTGAATATGGCTACTTTGATACTGATCGATGCCGGTACGAACGCTAGAAAACATGCGTTCCCCTTGCAGGCGCTCGATAGAACCTGATGCCCTGATGTAATCAAGCACATCAGGGTTAAGACCGGCAAGCCAGAGCATAACGCCTTGCTCCGCAAGACTTCGCTCGCTTTCCATCAACATCTGGAGCGCCGAATATTCGATATCGAAGACCCTGCTCAGATCCAGCATGAGAACGTCGGGCTTGCGCTGGATCACCAATTCGCGAATGCGATCGGCGACCATCTGCGCGTTGACGAAAAACAGCCTACCTTCCGGCCGCACGATCAACAGCCCTTGGAAGGTCTCGTCGTCAGGATGCCGGTCCGAGAGCGGTCGGAGGGTATCGTGGCCGCGCTTGCGACCGATCACGTGGATCCGCGGGTTGGCGGCCTGGCTCGACAGGCCAACAAGTGACAGGACGATGGCGACGACGATCCCCTGAAGCGTGCCGAAGACAAGGACGCCCAGGAAAGCGGCCAGCGCCCAGCGGAATTCCATCCTGCGCACCTTCCGGATTGACGTGAATTCGGCAGGTTTGATCAGCCCGACGGAATAGACAATGACGATTGCCGCCAAGGCTGCCTGGGGCAGAAGGCCAAGCAGCGGAGCGAGAACCAACATGGTGGCGAGCGAGACGGCCGCCGTGACCATTGACGCCTTCTGCGTTCGCCCTCCGACGGCCCGCACCACTGCGGTCTGCGATGTGCCACCCCCAGCAGGCATCGCCCCGAAGAAAGCGCCGGACAGGTTCGCGAGGCCGGTGGCAACCAGTTCCCGGTTTGCCCGGATCGGCGGTTCCGGGGGTGCGGCAAAGGCGCGGCCGGCGGCGATGGTCTCGGTAAAGCTCATCAGCGCGATGCCGATCGCGCCCGGAAGCAATTTCTCGACCAGGTCGATCGTCGGCAACGTCAGCGAGGGCAGTGCCTGCGGGATGTGGCCAACGATGGAGACGCCGCGCGTGCTCAAGGCGAACAGCCAGGATGCCGCGATGGCGCCCGCCACCACGGCGAGCGGAGCCGGCGAGTGCGGCCAGGCCCGTTCCATCAACAGGAGCAGCACGACAGCCACTGCGCCGACCAGGGCCGTTATTGCCGACGTCTCGGGAAAATGCTGCAGCAGGCTCAATATATCCCGGAAAAAACCTTCCTTGGCAAAATGGAGACCGAAAAGCTTCGGTATCTGGTCGAGAACGATCACTAGCCCGATGCCGGCCTTGAAGCCGGTCAACACAGGCGACGAGATGAAATTGGCGACGAATCCGAGCCGGAGCGCCGAAGCGATGATCAGCAGCAAACCCGTCAGCGCAGTCAATGTCGCGGTTGCCGTGATCAGCCTGGCAGGATCGCCATCGGGCACGACAAGCGCCAGTTCTCCCGCGGTCAGGATCGCCAGCGTGGTCGTCGAGCTGACGCTTAGCACGCGCGATGTCCCCAACAGCGCGTAGACGACCATCGGCACAAAGGCGGTGTAGAACCCGACGCTCACGGGCAATCCGGCAACGGTGGCGTAGGCCATGGCCTTCGGCAAGACAACCGCCGCCGCCGTCAGTCCGGCAATGAGATCCGGCCCCAATGTCCCGTTTGGCGATTTGATCGGGCTGTCAGGACTCGATGACCGGAGCATGGTTTCCTCTTTTCCGTATCAGTCGCTGGCGACGGCGGAGAAAAACAGGTCCGGCATGCAGACCGATCATCGCGACTGATCCTGCAAGACCGAGCGCCGTCATCAGCGACACCGCGGCATCCGGTATGCGGTCGAAAACCGGATGACGTGTCCGCAGATGCCCGACCAAGCAGCCCGGAGCAGCGCGCCAACACTCGCAGTCAAGGAAAACCGCATGTCTCCGACAGGAGAATGGTGGCTTGGGCTGATGTCACAGGGAAGTATTTTACAGGGCTGGTTAGCGCAACATACCGTATAATACAGCCGAGTGAGAACGCCTACGGGTACAATAAAATCGCAGATAGGAGTCAAATACGTTAGACGCGGGACATCCTATTTGCTGTCCCGCGTTGGCACCTTTTTTGTATCACGACTTCTTTTTGAAAACGCCGAGGTTGATGAGTTGCACACGCCGGTTGGTTGAGCCTTCGGCATTTGTGCCTGCTATTGGCAGATGTTCGCCAACCCCAACTGCGTAGAGACGTTGAGGGTCTACAGCGAACGTCGTTGCCAAAGCCTCTTTGATCGCCGCCGCGCGCTGCTCGCTGAGCTCAAGGTTGTGCTTGTCGTCACCCGTCGAACTTGCATGACCAACGATCAGAAATTTATAGTCCCACAAATTCGGATGATGCAGGGCGTCCGCCAGCAGACCAAGCGTACGATAAGACTGCGGTTGGATCGCGACGGAATCGTTCTCAAAATTGATCTCGACGACCATCTGGGGCAGCTTCGCGATCCGCTTCCAATTCGGCAGAGCCGACATCGGCTTGTCACCGCCATTGACGGCTTCTTGCCGCAGGATTTCAAGGTCAATCGCAGGCGCTGCCGACGTCAGCTTGCCAAGTCCTTTGACGATCCGGTCCTGCGTCACTTCTTGGCTTAGCGCCAGGCTTGGGACAAACATGCAAGCGATCAGCAAAACTAGAGTTTTCAACCAGGCACTTTTCATCGACTCATCTCCATCCCGCATCGGTGATCACCTGATTGCATTCGGTGCTGACCCGCGGTTCCTTCTTGACCAAACACGCGAGAACGAAGCCATCCCCCTTAATACCGGAACAGCGCTTCGACATGTCCCTCTTGCATACTTGTTCATAGGACATCTGAGCATGCTCGCGCTGGGTGATGGACTGGAACACAGTCGTCAACGAGGCTTTACAGCTAGGTGACACTTTGGCAGCGTTCTGCTGCAAGCAGTCGGCAATCCGGCCACTCCCGAGATTCAATCCCTTGCATAGCTTCTGTATGTCGGACCCACACTCGGACGCAAGATTTGTCACGGCATCGGCGTAGCTCAACGTTTGCGCAGACGCTGACATGACAAAGCCGATCGACGCAAATGCGGCGGCCGCCAGTATAATTTGCCGTTTAGGCATGTCGTCTCCTTCAGAGTTTCAGGAAGCAGTCAAACTGGACCGGAGAAGGATGCACGGTCTATCGCAAGAAGGGGCGTATATTACGGTAACGCACATTGAGCAGCTGTCCTGGGGAAAAGCCGCTCGGATGCAGCGGCACCAATTTTGATGCCCGCAACTGAAGCTGCTGCTCGCATTGACGAAAGATGACGAGTCCCGCCGACAATACCGCTTGTACCGTTGACCTGCCACTGAGGATTTCCTCCAGAATTGATTAGAGTCCGGCCCATCAAAGGACGGACGAATGAAGAAGCAGAGATTTACCGAAGAGCAGATTATTGCGGTGCTGAAGGAGCAGGAGGCTGGTG
>NZ_WUFT01000018.1 GCF_010668805.1 Rhizobium phaseoli
TGCCATTGTGGTTCGAGCATTACAACACGCTTCACCCGCACAAAGCTTTGGGATATCGATCTCCCCGCGAGTTCTTAAACCGTCAAACAGAAATCTGATCCTGTCCGGTTTTTATGGGGCAACTCCAGCATTGCCGTGTAGCTTATCGGTTCCCGTCCCTCCAATAAGGGTGTCGTCCAGAGTGCCACCATAAAGGTAGTCATTTCCAGAGCCGGCTCGGATCTGATCGGAGCCAGTCATTCCCATGAGCAGAACGTCATCGGTCCTATCACTGGTGTCGATTTTGTTAGCGCCTGGATGGTTGTAGGGAAGCTGATCTTCTAGAACGAGGCCAACATGATGTCCGTCCGTCAAACTGTGCTGAAGATCGGTATCAAGCTGCTGTTCGACCTCGTACTTATATAATGTAGAATAGTAGGATGCACGATCTTTGGTTTGTTCACCATACACGTCCACGTAGATTGCGTTCTCAATTGGGACCGTATCGCCAACGTAGTCGTAGTGTTGGGTAGTCAGATTTGCCGGGGTTCCTTTGAACTCCCCGTTAGCAAGGAGAACTCCGTCGCCCGTACCTAGAACTGCATGAATCATCTCGTGCATAAGTCCCTTTTGGAGGGTGTAAGCGGAGAAGGTTCCATCGCTGGCGATATAGTATTTTTCGTCGAATTCACCTGTGTTGTAATATACTTTAAAGTCTCCTGGGTCTGCCTTTGTTCGTTCGCCGGGGGTGAATTCCAGAGTCTTGTTTTGAGATACTATAAAATCAAAGATGTCTCGGGCACTGTTGGAATGTGTATACCAAAAAGTTACTGTGTCTCTGATGGTTTGCACGTCGTCAGAGTTGGTGATGACAAGCCGGTTCAGTACATCATTCAATTCCATGATTACCCCTCTGTCGCTCTGAAGTAGAATTCGCTTAATATTATTTTCGCATAGGTTGCTAATAATTAGTCAGGAGTCAATCAGAAGCGCAATAAATTTTGTGTCGCATCCTATGATTGCTAAATGCAATCTTGGGTTTGATGTTATTCCTATGGCTTTCTTTTGGTTGACTTTGCGGTAGAAGTGAGATTGAGTTTCGGCACAGATTGGCGGGCACATAAAAATGAAGCAGCGATCGGCATTCGTCGCCATTTTCTCAATCTTTTTTGTCGTAACAAATGTCGTCGCGGAGGACGAAATTAGGGCGCTGAGCGATGCGCTTAAAAAGCTTTCGCCGGAGCGAGAGGCTTTCTTTAGATGTGCAACGGCGATCAGGGTCTTAAACGATACCGATCATCCCGCATGCCGCACAGGCGCGATGTTGATTATCCTCGCTCAAGGCCAAGCCCGTCTTCCCAAGATCAAAATCTCAGACAACGCGGCGGTTCGTTCAATTGTCGAGGACGTCACAAGCGACAAATCTCCTCTTCGATTTGAACGCCCTGCAAAACCACACATCGATTCGATGGCCGAAGACGTTTCAAGCTCCTTGAAGCGATCTGGGCCTGATTACGATATGATCGATTGTCTCTCAGAGCTAGAATACCAGCAGCGGCCAAATACCGCCGCCTGCAATTATGCTTATGCCAAGGTGGAGCTCATACTTTCCAAAATAGCGGATGTCGTCGGCTGGGGCGTCACGCGGGATGAATTCTCCTATGTGCTGCAACGCGGACTAGAGGATGCATACCGGGCCGAGTGAGTAAGGGCGCGAATTAGCTCTTCGCTTGTCACAGACACGGCCATGACATTTTATTGCCGGTCATGCCTCGGTAAGATCAATCAACTCCTGCAGCAGAACCGCATCGTCGGAACCGGTGTGGCCGTCAGGCCCGAGGATATGGGCAAGCCAGGCGCCGTCCGCCGCCAGGCGAACGATTTCGAGCCGCGTTCCTGCGTCGGTTCCGGCGTGCCTTATAAGGCGGTCATTGATCCATTTGTGCCAGAGGCTCTTGGAGTAGGGGTCGGCAAGCACGGTCATGGTCTGCGCCGACCACGGGCTGCTGTTGAGGGCGCGGTCGGCAAACAGGGTGCGGACATAGGCGCGGGTGAATGTGCCGTGGCCGCCGCTATCCCTTTGCAGCTCTTCATCGATCTCGCGGTCGAAACTTTCCATCATGCCGTCGAAGACGGCCTCCACCAGAGCCTGTTTATTCGGGAAATGGTGAAACAGACCTCCCTTGGTGACGCCGGCAGCACTGGCGACCGCCTGAAGGCTGACGGCGGCCAGACCATGCTCCAGCGCCAGCCTGGTGGCGCAATCGAGGAGAGCCTGCCGCACGACATCCGGCTGTTTCTTTCTGTTGCGGGGGCTATCTACCAATGCATGACCTGTGTTCGAGATGAGATTCGTGACGGGGAGGCGGGAGGGGATCAATATCACTCCCTGGAGCGCGGGGCTATGTCGTCTCGAAAGGTGATGTCGCTATCATACCAACCGGTAGGTATCTTGCAAAGCGAAAAAAGATCGACTATCTGTCGGCTCAGGAGGCCCGCCGAACGTCATTTCGGCGGGCTGTGCTTTTTTGGACCTCAGCGGGACCATCAGGAAGGCTTATGAACATGTTTTTTCATACGAAATCATTGCGTTACGCGCTAACGCTGGCGCTGTTCCTCGCCGTTGACGTGCCGGCTTACGCGCAGGAAGGCGGCGCCATGCCGCCGGCCGCCGTCAGCGTGCTGACGCTGAACGCCCGTCCGGTTCCCGTTGTCAGCGAATTGCCCGGCCGCATTGCCGCGACGCGTGTTTCGGAAGTGCGGGCCCGGGTTTCCGGTATCCTGCAGGAACGTGTCTTCGAGCAGGGCAGTCTCGTTCATCAGGGCGACGTACTCTATCGAATCGATCCGGCCCTGTTTCGGGTCCGCGCCGCCAGCGCAGAAGCCAGCCTTGAGCGCGCCAGGGCAACGCAGCTGAATGCCCGCCAGCAGCTGGATCGGCAGAAGTCGCTGCGCGACCGCGATGTCGCAAGCGGGGTCGAATATGATGCGGCGGCCGTTGCCCTTGCCCAGGCCGACGCCGATGTCGCGCTGGCGCAGGCAGCACTCGACGAAGCGCAGATCAATCTCGGCTATACCGAAGTCCGGGCGCCGATTTCAGGCATTATCGGCGGCGCGCTGGTGACGGAAGGCGCGCTGGTGACGGCTGATGCCGGCGATGCGCTGGCGATGATCCAGCAGATCGACCCCGTCTATGCCGATTTCACGCAATCCTCCGGCGACTTGCTGGCGCTGAAGCGGGCGGTCGAGAACGGCAGCCTCGCTTCGACGGAACCAGGCAAGGCCGACATCAAGCTGGTCTTCGATGACGGCACGGTCTACGCCCAGGCCGGAAAACTGCTGTTCCGCAGCGCCAGCGTCGATGCGACGACGGGCCAGGTCACCCTGCGCGGCGAATTCCCCAATCCGAAGGGCGATCTGCTGCCGGGTCTCTACGTCAGGGTCCGCATCGAGCAGGCCGTCCGCGAGAAGGCTATCCTCATTCCGCAACGCGCCGTCATCCGCGCGGCCGATGGCAAGGCGCAGGTCTATGTCATAGAGCAGGGAGACGTGGCGCAGCCGCGCGATGTCGAGCTCGGTCAATCCTCCGGCAATGAATGGGTGGTCGAAAGAGGCCTGTCGGCGGGCGAACGCCTGGTCGTCGACGGCGTGCAGAAACTGCAGCCGGGCGCCAAGGTCGCGCCGGAAGCATGGCGGGATGGCGAAGTCGCGTCCGGCGACGCCAAGAAGCCGGAGTAAGATCGATGGCACGTTTCTTTATCGATCGCCCAATCCTGGCCTGGGTCTTTGCGATCTTCATCTCCATCGCCGGGCTGATCGCGCTGCCGTTCCTGCCAGTCGCGCAATATCCGAAGGTCGCACCGCCGCAGCTCAGCATCACCACCAGTTATCCCGGCGCATCGCCACAGGACATCTATCAGGGCGTCACCCGGCAGATCGAGGAAGAGCTGAACGGGGTCGAGCACCTTTCCTATTTCGAATCGACCTCCGACACCTCGGGCGCAATGACGATCACTGCGACCTTTGCGGCTGGCACCGATATCGACCAGGCATCCGTCGACGTTCAGAATGCCATCCGGCGCGTCGAACCGCGGCTGCCGCAGTCGGTCAAGGATCAGGGCGTCACGGTCGAGGAGGCGTCCTCAGGCTTCCTGATGTTCATCTCGCTGACATCGACGGACGGGAAGACCGACGAGGTGGCGCTCGGCGACTATCTCAACAGAAACGTCATCGGCGAGCTGCGCCGTCTTGACGGCGTCGGCCGCGCGCAGCTGTTTGCCTCGCAGCGGGCGATGCGCATCTGGATCGATCCCGACAAGATGGTCGGCCTGAACCTCACGGCATCCGACATCAGCACGGCGATCTCGGCGCAGAATGCCCAGGTCGCGGCAGGTCAGATCGGCGCTGCACCCAATCCGATCTCGCAGGACCTGACGGCGACGGTGCTGGTCAAGGGTCAGTTGACCGACAGCAAGGAGTTCGGCGACATCGTTCTGCGCGCCAATGCGGACGGGTCGAATGTCCGGCTGCGCGACGTCGCGCGGATCGAAGAGGGCAGCGAAAGCTACAGCTTCTCCACCCGGCTGAACGGGCAACCGAGCGCTGCCATCGCCATCCAGCTGTCGTCGACCGGCAATGCCGTCAACACGTCCAATCTGGTCAAGGCGAAGATGGAGGAGCTTTCGCGCTTCTTCCCTAGTGGCGTCGAATATTCGGTTCCCTACGACACCAGCCCGTTCGTCTCGGCATCAATCGAAAAGGTGGCGCATACACTTGCAGAAGCCGTCGCCCTCGTCTTCGTCGTCATGCTCGTCTTCCTGCAGAGCTTCCGCTACACCATCATTCCGACGCTTGTCGTGCCCGTCGCGCTGCTCGGCACGCTTGCGGTGATGTTTGCCGCCGGCTTCTCGATCAACGTGCTGACGATGTTTGCGATGGTGCTTGCCATCGGCATTCTGGTCGATGACGCCATCGTCGTGGTCGAAAACGTCGAGCGGCTGATGGCGGTGGAAGGGCTGTCGCCGAAGGAGGCGACCAAGAAGGCGATGCGGCAGATCACCGGCGCAATCCTCGGCATCACGCTGGTGCTTTCCTGCGTCTTCGTGCCGATGGCGTTCTTCCCGGGCTCGACGGGCATCATCTACCGCCAGTTCAGTCTGACCATGGTCGTCTCCATCCTGTTTTCGGCCTTCCTGGCGCTGTCGCTGACGCCGGCGCTCTGCGCCACTTTCCTCAAGCCGATCAACGGCCATCACGAGAAGAAGGGCATTGCCGGCTGGTTCAACCGCAAGTTCGACCGGCTGACCGGCCGTTACGCCCGCACCGTCGAGGGGCTGGCCAAGCGCGCCTGGCGGGTCATGGCCGTCTATGTCGCGGTCGTCGTCGGTCTCGGTTATCTCTTCGTCAACCTGCCGAGCAGTTTCGTGCCGGATGAGGACCAGGGCTTCCTGATCGTCGACGTGCAGGGGCCGCCTGAGGCGAGCCGCAACCGCACGGTCGCCTCGCTCGAAAGCATCGAGGCGATCTTCAAGAAAGAGCCGGCGGTTGCCAACGTCGTGGCGATCCAGGGTTTCAGCTTTTCAGGGCAGGGGCCGAATGCCGCCCTGGTGTTCGTCACCCTCAAGGACTGGGCCGAGCGCGGCGCCGGCAATTCGGTGCAGGAGATCTCCAACCGCGTCAATATGCAGCTGTTTGCGTTGAAGGATGCGACATCCTTCGCACTGTCGCCGCCGCCGATCGAAGGCTTCGGCACGACCAACGGCTTCACCTTCCGCCTTCAGGATCGCGGGGCAAAGGGCCAGGCGGCCCTGACCGAAGCGGCGGGAATGCTGCTCGGCAAGGCATCGCAGAATCCGATCATCGCCGGTGTCCGGCCGGAAGGCATGCCCGACTCGGCCCAGCTGGTTCTCGTCATCGATCGCGAAAAGGCCAATACCTTCGGGGTCGCCTTCGCCGACATCAACAGCACGATCACCGCCAATCTCGGTTCGAGCTACGTCAACGACTTCCCGAATTCCGGCCGCATGCAGCGCGTCATCGTGCAGGCACAGGACAAGAGCAGGCTTCAGGCGGAAGACCTGATGAAGCTCAACGTCCGCAATGCGAGCGGCGGCATGGTGCCGCTTTCGTCCTTCGCGGTCGCCGAGTGGCAGAAGGGGCCGGCACAGATCGTCGGTTACAACGGCTATCCCTCCGTTCGCATTTCGGGCGCTCCGGCGCCGGGATATTCATCGGGCGCGGCGATTGCCGAAATGGAACGGCTGGCCGCCGAGCTTCCCGACGGTTTCGGCTTCGAATGGACCGGCCAGTCGCTGGAGGAGCTCAAATCGGGATCGCAGGCGCCCTTCCTGTTCGGCCTCAGCATCCTTTTCGTCTTCCTGCTGCTGTCGGGGCTCTACGAGAGCTGGTCGATCCCGTTGTCGGTGATGCTGGTCGTGCCGCTTGGCGTCATCGGCTGCGTGCTCGCGGTGATGAGCCGCGACATGTCCAACGACATCTACTTCAAGGTTGGCTTGATCGCGATCATCGGCCTGTCGGCGAAGAACGCCATCCTGATCGTCGAATTCGCCAAGGACGGCTTTGCCGAGGGGAAATCGCTGATGGATGCCGCGATCGAAGGCGCTCGTCTGCGCTTCCGGCCGATCATCATGACCTCGCTCGCCTTCACATTGGGTGTGGTCCCTCTGGCGATCGCCACCGGCCCAAGTGCCGCCAGCCAGAATGCGATCGGCACCGGCGTGCTCGGCGGCATGGTCTCGGCGACGGTGCTGGCGATCTTCTTCGTCCCCGTCTTCTTCGTCTTCGTGCTGCGCCTGTTGCGGACGAAGCGGCCGGAGACTGTCAACGAGGAGGCTCCCGCCGGGCAAGAGCCGGCAACGGCGACGTCGCCGACATAGGGTGTCACCCGGGGTGACCAGTCCCCGGGGTGACCAGTCACCCGGGGTGACGAATGATCTGAACTGAAGAGTTGGCGGGTTGCCTTGTGTAACCCGCCGAAACCTACCGGCCGGGCTTCGGCGTGATAGTCACGTCGGCGCCATAGGCATCGCGCAGCTCACCTTCCTGTCCCGGCTGCCGGTCGGCGGCCTGGTGCAGCAGGGTCGACTCGTATCCTTCTGAGCGTGTCCCCTCGATCAGCGTGATATCGGCATTTCCAGGATTGTCTGAGCGTTCGAACCACTCGACGGGGCGGTGCAGAAAATTCATTTCGACCGCCCGGTTGGTGACGCCGTGACCGACGATGACGACGTTGTGGCTGCTATTTTCGGCGTCGCGCATGACCGTCTGGAGGAAGAGGCGGACACGCTGGGCCACATCCGCCCGGCTCTCGCCATCCGGCGGCCGCGCGTAGAACTTGCCGCTGTTGCTGCGTAGCCTCGCCCATTTTTCGAATTCCTCGGGAAACTTCTGCTTCTGTTCGGCATGGTCATAGATTTCGGTGAACAGACCGAAGTCCTGCTCGCGCAGCAGGTAATCCTCCCTGATCTCGCCGACAAAGCTCTCCGGCAGAGCTGTGAGCAAGGCATCCTTGCTCTGCCGTGTTCTGAGGAATGGCGAGTACCAGATCTGCAGCCTGCCGAAATCGGCGCTCGGCAGTGCCTTCAAATAGGAGGCGATGGCGCTGCCGGCTTCCACCGCCTGGCGGTGACCCCACTCAGTCAGCGGCACATTGTGATCGCCGAATTGGCGATAGGCCTGTTCGTTGAGGTTGCCGAGAGATTCGCCGTGGCGAACGAGAAAGAGACGCATCAGCCATCCCGCATTGTCGGATATGAGTCGCCTTCATCATGAACGGGCTCGATGGAGAGGGCAATATTGCCGGCGCGCCGGGCTTTTCCCCAGTCTGTCATCTTCCTGAAACACGAGTCTGGTTTTGGAAGGCTAGATGAAAGATGGGGCATGAGCGACAGCTCGTGATAGACATGATGGAACCCAGACATTTCCGCACGCTCTTCATTTCCGATGTCCATCTCGGCTCGAAGGCCGCGAAGGCGGATTTCCTCCTGGATTTCCTGCGCCACCATGAGGCCGATACGATCGTGCTCGTCGGCGACATCGTCGACGGCTGGCGTCTGAAGCGCAGCTGGTACTGGCCGCAGGTCTGCAACGATGTCGTTCAGAAGCTGCTGCGCAAGGCCCGCAAGGGCACGCGGGTCGTCTATATCCCCGGCAATCACGACGAATTCCTGCGCGATTTCCCAGGAATGCATTTCGGCGGCATCGAGGTCGTCGACCGCATGATGCATGATGGCGCCGACGGCAAGAAATACCTGATTCTGCACGGCGACGAGTTCGACGTGGTCGTCCGCAACGCGCGTCTGCTCGCCTATCTCGGCGACTGGGCCTACGATACGGCGATCCGCATCAACATCCTCCTGGCGGCCGTGCGCCGCCGTCTCGGCATGCCCTACTGGTCGTTCTCGGCCTGGGCGAAGCTGCAGGTCAAGCATGCCGTGAACTTCATCGGCGAGTTCGAGCGCGTCGTGACAGAGGAAGCCCGCAAGAGCGGCGCCGACGGCGTGATTTGCGGGCACATCCATCATGCCATCATTCAGGACATGGACGGCATCCGCTACATCAATACGGGCGATTGGGTGGAAAGCTGCACCGCAGTCGCCGAGCACGACGACGGCACGTTCGAACTGATCACCTGGCGGGCGCTTGCCAGCAGCGTGCCGGCGCTTGCGGCCATCGAAATGCATGACCAGGGCGAGTTCGCCCCGCAGGCCGCCTAATTTGAGAGGCGCGTGATTTTGAGGGCCGTCTGATTTTTGGAGCGGCGCACCCGCGCCGCGCGCTCTGGGAATTTAGCCGTTACCGTCAGGCGACAGGCACTATTTATTTTCTAAAACGTTTCAGTAGGGCTATTTCTCGCAATGGTCGCCTCCAGGGTGGTGTGTTAGGACAACGATCAGTTTCCTTCAGGTCCACCGATGATTCCCGCTCAACATTCCCCGAGTGAGGGAGCGCCTCCGCGCTTCCGGCTGCTCAGCGCGCTTTCCTATTGCGCGCCACTGCTCGTCAACGGCATCGTACTGCCGTTCTTTCCGGTGTGGCTCGCAACCCACAGCTTCAGCGACCACGAGATCGGCATTATCCTTGCCATACCGATGGTGGTTCGCGTGTTGGTGGCTCCTGTCGTCGCCATGATCGCCGACCGTCTGAAGGAGCGCGCCGACGTGCTGCTCTGGTCGGGTAGCCTGTCGCTGCTGACGGCGGTCGCCCTCTTCTGGACGACGAGTTTCTGGCCGGTGACGATCGTCTATGCACTGCAGGGCGCCACCTTCGCGCCCTATGTGCCCGTCGTCGAATCGATCGTCATCTCGGGCGTGCGCCGCTGGGGGCTCGATTACGGATCGATGCGCGTTTGGGGTTCGATTGCCTTCATCGTCTCGACGCTGGTCGGTGGCCAGCTGATCAGCCGGTGGGGCGGCGGGATGGTGCTTGATATCATGGTGTTCGGCTTTGCCATGACCGTCGTCATGGCGATCTTCTGCCCGCGCATCGGCCCGACGCGACGGCGCGGCCAGCCGATCAACATTCCAGCCGCCACTGGCAGCGGGCTGCGCGAGCCGCATTTGCTGCTGCTGTTGATCGGTGTCGCCATCCAGCAGTCGAGCCACGCGGTGCTCAACGCGTTTTCGTCGATCTACTGGCATCATCTCGGCTTTTCCGGCACCGAGGTCGGCCTGCTCTGGAGCGCCGGCGTCGCTTCGGAAGTGACGGTGTTCTTCCTGTCGAAGCGTCTCAACCGGCGCTTCGACGCCTGGACGCTGATCCGCTTCGGCTGCGCCGTCAGTGTCTGCCGCTGGATCCTGTTTCCGATGAACACCGGCTTTGCCGGTTTTTTCCTGCTGCAATGTTTCCACGGCTTCACCTATGCCTTCGTGCATACCGGGGTGCAGCGGCGGATCATGGCGACGGTGCAGGAGACGCAGGAATCCTCGGCGCAAGGGGCCTACTTCTTCTATGTCGGCATGGCGATGGCGCTGATGACGCTCGCGTCTGGTTATCTCTATGCCTGGCTCGGCGTCGTCAGTTATTACGTCATGGCGCTGGTCGCGTTCTCCGGCCTCGGCCTCGTCATTTCAGCCTACTACCTTCAGCCCCAAAGCGTGCTTTCGGGCGGAAAGACCAGGGAAGCGGCGTAGCGCAGGCCGGGTTCGCGATCGCGGGCAAGCAGCAGCGGACCGTCGAGATCGACGAAATCGGCATTCTGAGCGAGCAGTACGGCCGGCGCCATGGCGAGCGAGGTGCCGACCATGCAGCCGATCATGACGCTGAAACCGAGCCGTTCGGCCTCGGCCTTCATCGCCAGGGCCTCGGTCAGGCCTCCCGTCTTGTCGAGCTTGATGTTGATGGCGTCATAGCGGTCGGCAAGACTTGCGAGATCGCCGGTGTGGTGGACACTTTCGTCGGCGCAGACGGGAAGTGGACGACGGATTTCGGCAAGCAAAGCGTCGCGGCCGGCCGGCAGCGGCTGCTCGACGAGAGCCACACCCGCTTGCGCCGCGATGTTGAGATGACGCTCCAGCACGGCTTCCGGCCAGCCCTCATTGGCGTCAAGAATGATGGCGGCATCGGGTGCGGCCGCGCGGACGGCGCGGATACGGCTCTCATCGTCGCCGGTTCCGACCTTGACCTTGAGCAGCGCGCGGCCTGCATGTTCACGCGCTTGGGTGGCCATCACCTCCGGCTCACCGAGCGAGATGGTGTAAGCGGTGGTGAGCGGCTTCAGATTGGTAAGGCCGAGACGGGCCGCGACGCGTTCACCCGTTTGTTTCGCTTCCAGGTCCCAGAGGGCGCAATCGACGGCGTTGCGGGCAGCGCCCGGCGGCATGGCGGATAAGAGGTCGCGGGGGGAAATTCCGGCCTCGATCAGCGGACGCGCCGCCTCGATCTGGGCGAAAACGCTCTCCATCGTCTCACCGTAGCGGAGATAGGGCACGCACTCGCCAAGCCCCCGCGCACCGTTTTCGGCGAGCGTGCAGGTAATCACCTCGGCCTCGGTCTTTGCGCCACGCGAGATGGTGAAGGTCCCGGCAATCGGAAATGAATTCATCTGGATATCGAGGGTGCGCGGCATTATTGCTGTCCTGTGAGCATGGAATTCGCACGTTGCTTCTGTATATTGACGCGCCGGGCGAAGAACGACCCGCCGAGTCGGCAATGTCACCGTAAGCCTTGAAAGACATAAGTATCTTGAACGCCGAGAATCGCAACGTTGCCTCACTTGACGTGGACGACCAGTCGGATGGCTCGGGGCAGCATGTGCGTCTCAGAGGCAGCTGGCGCAGCGCCTATGTGCATTTCGTGCTGCGTGACTTCGAGAAGCTGCTGCACCAGAAGGCCGGCGACCTGACGGTCGATCTTTCCGACGTTACGGATATCGATACCGCCGGGATCTGGCTGCTGTGCCGGCTGAAGAAGGAAGAGGAGGCGGCCGGACGGTCGGTCCGCTTCGAAGGCACCAATCAGCATATCGACGAAATGCTGGCGATGTTTTCCGAGGAACCGGCCAAATCGGAGCCGGAGCTGAAGGAGAAGGTCTCGCTTGCTGGCCGCATCTTCGCGCCGGTCGGCAAAATGGCCTACGACGTCTGGGATAATTTCGCCGCCGCCATGTATATTCTCGGCTCGGCGGTGCGCGGCGCGCAGATGAAGTTCGGTCGCGGCAGCGGCGTTTCGCCGGCCTCGATCGTCAACCAGATCGACAATATGGGCGTTCGCGCCGTTCCGATCATCCTTCTTATGTCGTTTCTGATCGGGGCGATCATTGCCCAGCAGGGCGCTTTCCAGCTGCGTTACTTCGGTGCGGAGGTCTTCGTCGTCGATCTCGTCGGCATCCTGCAATTGCGCGAAATCGGCGTGCTGCTGACCTCGATCATGATCGCCGGCCGTTCAGGCAGTGCGATCACCGCCGAGATCGGCTCGATGAAGATGCGCGAGGAGATCGATGCGCTGAAGGTGATGGGGCTCAACCCGATCGGCGTACTGATCTTCCCGCGGCTGGTGGCGCTGACCATCGCGCTGCCGCTTTTGACGGTGCTGGCAAATTTCGCCTCGCTCGGTGGTGCGGCCGCCGTCGCCTGGGGTTATTCCGGCATCACCTTCGCCAACTTCCTGTCGCGCCTGCACGAGGCGGTGACGCTGTCGACGGTGCTCTCAGGCATGATCAAGGCGCCGTTCATGGCGCTGGTCATCGGCATCGTCGCCGCCGTCGAAGGGCTGAAGGTCGGCGGCAGCGCGGAATCGCTCGGCCAGCACGTGACGGCCGCGGTGGTGAAGGCGATTTTCGTCGTCATCCTGATGGACGGGCTTTTTGCGATGTTCTATGCAGCGATCGACTTCTAGCATGGCGAATCGCGTGGACGAGAAACCAATCGATACGGAAGACAGGAACGAGAGAGACATCGTGCTCTCGGCGCGCGACGTCACCGTCGCCTTCGGCTCCAAGGTGGTGCTCGACAATCTCAACCTCGACATCTATCGCGGCGAAATCCTCGGCTTCGTCGGCGCGTCGGGCACCGGCAAATCGGTGCTGATGCGCACGGTGCTCCGGCTCTTGCCGCGCCGCTCCGGCACGATCAAGATCCTCGGCCAGGATTTCGACGAACTCGACGAACCGCAGCGCAACGCGCTCGACATGCGGCTTGGCGTGCTGTTCCAGCAGGGCGCCCTGTTTTCGTCGCTGACGGTCAAGGAAAACATCCAGGTGCCGATGCGCGAATATCTCGACCTGCCGCGCTCACTGATGGACGAACTGGCGCATCTGAAGATCCGCATGGTCGGGCTCGCAGCCGATGCCGCCGACAAATACCCGTCCGAACTGTCGGGCGGCATGATCAAGCGCGCCGCGCTTGCCCGTGCGCTCTCGCTCGATCCGGAACTCGTCTTCCTGGATGAACCGACCTCGGGTCTCGACCCGATCGGTGCTGCCGAATTCGATGAACTGATCGCCAACCTGCGCGATAGTCTGGGACTGACGGTCTATATGGTGACGCACGACCTCGACAGCCTGTTTTCGGTCTGCGACCGTATTGCCGTGCTCGGAAAGAAACAGGTAATGGTTGAAGGCACGATCAACGACATGCTGGCCTACGACGATCCGTGGGTGCAAGCCTATTTCAAGGGTAAGCGGGCGCGCTCGATCGTGCCGCAGGATGATGGCGCGCGGCACGGCAGCAGCGGGAAGTGACCGGATAAGATGGAAACCAAAGCCAATTACACGATTGTCGGTTTTTTCACGGTGCTGGTGATCGCGGCGGCCTTCGGCTTCGTCTACTGGATGGCCGAATATGGCCGCGGTGGCCCGATGACCGAGCTGATCGTGCGTATTCCGGGTTCGGCCAACGGCCTCAGCGTCGGCTCGCCGGTGCGCTTCAACGGCATTCAGATCGGCTCGGTGCAGACACTGTCGATCGATGCCGACGATCCGCAATATTCGCTGGCTTTCACCCAGGTGCGCACCGATGCGCCGATCTACCCTTCCACCAAAGCCGCCCTTGAAATCCAGGGCCTGACCGGGGCTGCCTATATCGAACTTTCAGGCGGCCGCAAGGGCGAGGAAAGCATCCTCCAACATGCGCTCGACAACGGCAAACGCGCCGTCATCGTCGCCGACCAGTCGAGCGTCACCAATCTTCTGGCGACCGCCGACAAGATCCTCGATCGCGCCAACGACGCGGTCGGCGAACTCCAGGGTTTCATCGAGGATTCGCGCGCGCCCCTGACCCAGACATTCAAGAATGCCGAGACGTTCTCGGATGCGCTTGCCAAGAATTCCGGTAATATCGATGCCTTCCTGCAGAGTGTGGGTGAGCTTTCCAATACGGTGAAGGCGGTCTCCGGCCGTGTCGATTCGACGCTTCAAGCTGTGGAATCGCTGGTCAAAGCGGTTGACGCGAAGAAGATCGACAACATCGTTTCCAACGCCGACAAGATCACCGCCAATGTCGCCGATGCCTCCGGCGATCTGAAGGGGGCGATCCAGAAGTTCGACCAGACTGCCACCACTTTCAACGATTTCGGCAAACAGGCACAGGCGACGCTCGACCGCGTCGACACGCTTGTCGCGCAGATCGACCCGGCCAAGCTGAAGGGCTCGGTCGACGATATCTCGCAGGCGACCAAGGATGCGCGCGCCGCGGTCGCGTCCATCCGCGACGTCGCCAACACGGTTTCGGGGCGTCAGAAAGATATCGACCAGACGATCCAGGACGTCTCGCAGCTTGCCAACAAGCTGAATTCGGCCTCGACCCGCATCGACGGCATTCTCATCAAAGTCGATGCCTTGCTTGGAACCGACAACACGCAATCGCTGTTTACCGAGGCGCGCGATACGCTGGAATCCTTCAAGAAGGTCGCCGACAACCTGAATGCGCGCATCGGGCCGATCGCCGACAATCTGCAGAAATTCTCAAGCGGCGGCTTGCGCGACGTGCAGACGCTCGTCAACGACATGCGTGGAACCGTCAACAATCTGAACGATACGATCACCAACTTCGACCGCAATCCGCAACGGCTGATCTTCGGCGGGGACACGGTGAAGCAATATGACGGCCGGACGCGGCGTTAACTGGGAAGTCAGGGGTAGCCTAATATGGTCGCATCGCATCTGTTGTCGCGCCGTTCATGGATCAGAAGAACGGTGATCGCGCTGCCGCTGATGGCGCTGATCCTTTCCGGGTGCGGCACTGCGGCCAAGAACGATACCTATGACCTGTCCGCCGCCGTCGACGGCGACGGACCGGCGGCCAAATCCCGCCAGATCCTGATCGCACCGCCAACGGCGCTGAGTGCGCTCGGCAGCGAGCAGATCGTCATCCGCGTCTCGTCCTCGGAAATCCAGTATCTCTCGCGGGCGCAATGGGGCGACAAGCTGCCGCGCATGGTGCAGTCGAAGCTGGTGGAAGCCTTCGAGAACTCCGGCAAGCTCGGTGGCGTCGGCATGCCGGGGCAGGGACTGGCGATCGACTATCAGGTCGTCACCGATATCCGCTCCTTCGAGATCGACGCTTCGAACGGCAACCAGGCGGTGGTCGAAATCTCCGCCAAGATCCTCAACGACCGCAACGGCTCGGTGCGCGCCCAAAAAGTGTTCCGCGCCACGGCGCCGGCCGGCGGCGATAATGGCGGCTTCGTCAAGGCACTCGACCGCGCCTTCTCGACTGTTGCCTCCGAGATCGTCAACTGGACGCTACGCTCAATCTGAGATGGCGTTTCGTGACCGCTGCGCCGACATCGAGGGTTGTCGATTCGGAGAAATAATTGGCCCCGTGACGTCGGGGCCGTCATCGTATTCAATTTCTTCACGAATTTGTGGAACGCATCATGTTGTCGCTGTCAGGAGGCAAGCTGCATGGTGGTCGCACGAGTATTCGGAAAGTCGTCGTCGGAGGTGTTGCAGCGCGAAAACGACCGCCTGGCTGCGCTGCACCAGCTCGACCTTCTCGACACTCCAAGGGACGAAGGTTTCGAACGCATCGTCCGCCTGATAAAGCAGATTTTTTCCATCGACATCGGCATCGTGTCCCTGATCGATGCGCACCGGCAATGGTACAAAGCCTGCTCCGGCCTCTCAGGCGACGAGGTGTCGCTCGAAGACACGTTCTGCCGCTGCGTGGTGGACTGTGACGAGCCTGTCATCGTGGAGGACGCCAGCAAGGATGCACGCTTTTCAAAACATTCAGCGGTGACCGGCGAGGACCATATCCGCTTTTACGCCGGTGTGCCTTTGAGGACGAAAGCCGGGCACATGATCGGCACGGTCTGCGCGATCGATCGCCGGCCTAGATCGTTCGGCAGCAGAGATCTCGACATTCTTCAGGAGCTGGCGGGGGCGGCGATGGACCGCATCGAACTGATGCAATCGGCCGCCACCGACAGCCTGACCGAGGCGATGACGCGGCGCGCTTTCAAGCAGGAGGCCGATCAGTTGATTTCGCTCGCTCTGCGCCACCAGCATGACCTGTCCTGCATCGTCTTCGATATCGACCACTTCAAGACGGTCAACGATACGCACGGGCATGCCGCAGGCGACGACGTCCTCAAGGCGGTCGCCTCGATCTGCAAGGCGACCCTTCGCGCCGGTGATCTGTTCGGGCGTATCGGGGGCGAGGAATTTGCCGTCATCCTGCCGCATGTCGATCGGGAAGGGGCCGTTGCCGCCGCCGAGAAACTGAGAGCCGCTGTCGCCTCGCAGCCCATTTGCGGCGATCACGGCGCCTTGAATGTCACGGCGAGCTTCGGCACCTCGGCGCTCTCGATCGTCAGCAAGGAGATCGAGACGCTATTGGCTCAGGCGGATGCCGCTATGTATCAGGCCAAACATGCGGGACGGAATCGTTGCGTGTCGTGGAGCTCCATCCACGCCGATCACGGCATCGGAGCGCGACGGCGGGTGCTGAAGGCGGGTTCGATCCTGTTCAACGAGCGACGCTCGACCATCGATTGCACCGTCAAATCCATCGGCTCGGAGAGCGCCGGGATTTCAGTTTCCAATTCGGCCGGCATTCCCGCGGAATTCATTCTTGCCATCAAAGGCGAAGGCTTCGAAACCAATTGCCGAGTGATCGCCCAGGACCGGCAGCACCTGGAAGTCGCTTTCAGATAGCGGACAAGGGCCTACTTCGTCGGCTGCGAATCCGTCATCGTCGCTCCCGGCTGGTTGCCTGGAACAGCGGAGGCTGTCGCGCTCGATGACGATGACAGGGTGCTGTCCAGCAGGCCTGCCATCTTGTCGTCGCGCAGGCTTGCGGTCTTTTCGCCCATGACGACGCCGACGACACGGCGGCCATCCTTCAGCGCCGATGTCACGACATTGTAGCCCGATGCATCGGTAAAGCCGGTCTTGATGCCGTCGACGCCGTCATAGCGATACATGAGGTTGTTGTGGCCGCGCAGCTTCATGCCGCGGAACTGGAAGCCGCGCATGGAGAACAGCTTGAACTCTTCCGGGAAATCCCGCATCAGCGAAACGCCGAGGGTCGCCATATCACGCGCCGTGGTGACCTGCTCGGGATCGGGCAGGCCGGAGGGGTTCTTGAAGACAGTATCCTTCATGCCGAGCTGGTGTGCCTTGTCGGTCATCGCCTTGGCGAAAGCCTGTTCGGAGCCGCCGAGCTGCTCGGCGATCGCCACAGCCGCATCATTGGCGGACAGCACGACAATGCCTTCCACCGCTTCACGCAGGGTCACCTTGCGGCCGGCGCCGACAGCGAGCTTGAATGGCTCCTTGCTCTCGGCATTTTCCGACATGGTCAGTTTCTGGTCCCAGTTGAGGCGTCCGTCGTGCAGGGCCTCGAAGGCGAGATAGAGCGTCATCATCTTGGTCAACGACGCCGGATAGTTCAGATCATCCTGATTGGAGCCTTCAAGGACCTGACCGGAGTGCGCATCGATGACGAAGCTTGCCTGGCCGGCTTCGGCCAGAGTGAAAGCGCCCATCAGTAAGGCGGACGAGAGCGCGGTGGCAAGGAGCCGGGAAGTCGTCTTGGTCATCGATGTTACTGTCTCTGTCATTGGACGGGCGGGTGAGCCATTGGCTAAACGCAAGCGAATCCAGAAAGTTTGTGACGAAATGAAGGACAGGCAGCAATAAAGAGGCCCCATCCACAGCTGATTGTTTTTGTCTCACCGTCTTCGGTTTTGACAATGGCGTGCAAGGCCCATAGAAATTAAGCATGAGCATGAAGCGCGCGCCTTTCTCCGGCCATATCAGCACCTGCCTGCAGGCTGCGATTGCGCGCGCTTTTGACGGACGAGGTCTCTGCGTCCTGCTGTGACGTTGGGGCGCTCTCTGCGTCCGGCGCGCGGCTGGACGTAAAGCCCCTCACCACGTCAATCCAGGCTGCCAGGGAGACAGGCACCGTGCTCAATCTTTATCATGTCAATTCGCTCGTCCATTGGGAGGAGCGCGAGATCCATCTGCGCGATCATATGATCAGCTTCTTCTCGCAAGAGGTCCGCAGCTTTCTCAGATTCGTCAATCCGGCCTGGGATGTTCGAAGGGTCGAGGCTCCCGCCTTGATGCCGCGATCAGTGGTTTCGAGCGCCTATTCGAATGCCGACCTCTGGGTCCAGGAACAGCTGTCAGCCGGTGATGCCGCGCTGATACTGAGGCCGGAGACCACGCCATCGACCTATGCCTACATGCAGCATATTCTCGGCAATCACTCGAAGACGCGGCTGCCGCTCTGCGTCTGGCAGGCCGGCAGATCCTATCGCCGTGAGCAGGAGCAGCCGATCAAACACATGCGGCTGAAGGAGTTCTGGCAGCTCGAATTCCAATGCGCCTTCACCGCCGACAGCGGCAACGACTATCACGCCGCCTGCCTCGAACCGGTGCGCCGCATGATCGCCTCGCTGATCCCCCTGCCGACGCGGATCGTGCCCTCCGACCGGCTGCCGGCCTATTCCGAGGTGACGATGGATATCGAGGTCGACAATGGCGACAAGTGGATGGAGGTCTGCTCGATCTCGCGGCGCACCGATTTTCCGCAGCGTTACCGATCGCAGCCGAAGAAGGGAGCTGCCGTCGACGATGATGTCTTCGTGCTCGAGATCGCCATCGGCCTCGATCGGTGCGTCTACAATTGGGGCGTAGCAACGGATCGTTAGGAATGGAGCCGGGGCCGCTGGTGGCGGTTCCGGCTCTCCGCGATGGCCATGGCCTGGTAGCGGGATCCTGTCGGCGCTTGTGCGTTGAACCTTCGAGCATCTCGTTGGTAAGAGTCATGATCAGCGAAGGGGCACGATTGTCGTTCTCCTTCGCTCGAGATGGAATCACTGAACAATGGTAGGAGAAACCATGCTGATTATCTTTGGCGGCTTGCCGGGGAGTGGAAAAACAACCCTTTCCCGCGCGCTCGCGAAACGGCTGGAAGCCGTGTATGTGAGGGTCGACACCATCGAGCAGGCGATCAGAGCGTCGGGCGTCCCTTCAACAGACGTCGGCCCGGCAGGTTATGTCGTCGCCTATGGGGTTGCCGAGGATAATCTCACGCTTGGCCGTATGGTGATCGCCGACTCGGTCAATCCTCTTCACATAACGCGCGACGCCTGGCTGGCAGTCGCGGCGCGATCTGCGGTGACCGCTGTCGAGGTCGAGGTGATTTGTTCCGACAAGATCGAGCATCGCCGCCGGGTCGAGACGCGTAAAACCGACGTCGAAGGACTTGTCAAACCGACGTGGCATGAAACCGTCGAGCGGGTGTATGACCATTGGGAGCGGAAGCCGATCGTTGTCGATACGGCCGCGAAGGGTGTGCAAGAGATCGTCGACGCGTTGATCGTCAGGCTGGGTATTGATCGTCCGCTTTCGACTTGATGTCGAGTCTTAAGAGAGACCCCTTCTGCCCTGCCGGGCATCTCCCCCACAAGGGGGGAGAATGGCAGGGGGCTCGACCGTCGGTCCCTCCCTGCCGGCGACGATATCACAATGCCGCTATGGTTTGGGCCGCAGTGGTTGCTGCCGGCGTTTTATGAAAAGGCAATGTCGGCGGCGGCGCGGATATCCACCGTCGCCTTGCCGGCGTCGAAACCGTCGAGCGTTTCATTGTGGTGGGCGATGATCTCGGAGAAGGTGAGGGTCGCCGTATCGCCGGTGGTGTGGCCATCGGCAATCAAAGTCACATCATATCCGAGGGAAACGGCGCGCCTGACTGTCGCGTCGACGCAAAATTGCGACATGCAGCCGCCGATGACGAGGTGGGTGACTGAGTGTTCGTCCAGGCGTTCGGCAAGGTCGGTCTCGAAGAAGGAATCGGCGCTTTTCTTGCGCACGACGACCTCGCCTGGTTTCGGCGCAATCTCCTGGCGCAGCGCCCATCCTTCCGTGCCGACGGCCAACCGGTGACCACTGTCGCCGGCATGTTGGATCAGCACGACCGGCGCGCCCGCATTCCGGGCTTTTTCTTGAAGCGACGCCAGCCGCGCGACGGTCTCGTCGAGTGCGGCATCAATCTCGGGCTGCCGCTCCGGCGAGGCTTTTCCGGAGAGGATCGCATTCTGCACGTCGATGATCAGAAGGGCCTGGGTCATGCGGGGAGGTTTTCCGTGGCTATGGGGCTGGGTGCTTGCGAATGACTGCAACATCGGAGTTCGTGTCGCCGGAAAGGTCGCACCGGCATCTTACGAGAAAAGCCGCCTGACACATGTTCAAGCGGCTTTCCGTCAACGTCAATTCAGATCAGCGAACTCAGCTGAGCCTGCCGGCGGCGTGGGCGAGCATGGTGTAGACCTTGCCGGTATCCGAGGTGAGGTAGGACTGCGTCACCGTCCGGTTCGGGTCGGTGCGTGCAACATCGGCAAGCAGCTTTTCGAAGTCACCGATGTAGCGATCGACAGCGGTGCGGAATTCCGGTTCGCGGTCATATTTGCGCTTGATCTCGTCGAAGGTCTGCTGGCCCTTCAGCGTGTAAAGGCGACGGGTGAAGACGTCGCGCTCGCCGCGCTGGTAACGGCGCCAGAGATCGACCGAGGCGTCGTGGTCGATGGCCCGGGCAATATCGACCGAGAGCGAGTTCAGCGATTCGACGACGTGGCGCGGATTGCGGCTGTCATTGCTGCGCGCGGCCGGTGCGGCGGTTTCCGCCGGCCGGGCCGGAGCGCGGGCAGACGCCTCGTCGGCGGCCTCCTCACGCGATGCGCCGCGCAGCAGATCGCTGATCCAGCCGCCGCCTTCCGGGGGAGCCGGCTCCTGGCGTCCTGTGTCCTGGCGCCCTGTGTCTTGGCGAAGGACGGCAGGCTGCGCGGTGGCGCGTTGAGGGGCGGCAGCGGCTGCCGGCGCGATCGTTCCACGCAGGCCCGTTGCTTCGATCGGTGCGGGCGCTGCCGGCTGCGGCGCCTGGGCTGCGACCGGTTGACTTATGACCGGTTGACTTATGATCGGCTGACTTGCAACCGGCCGGGTTGCGACCGGCTGGGCGGCACGCGGGGCCGGCTGCGCCTGGGCGAGCGTGCGGGCGACGGGCTCGGAGATCTCAAGCTGCTGGCTGGAGCGGCCGACAAGCTGGGAAATGTCCTGCAGCGCCTTGATCTGCTCGGCGACGGCCCGGCGCATGGCCGAGGCGCTTTCCTTGGCTTCCTCGGGAAGATCGAAGGCGCCGCGCTTCAGTTCGGCGCGGGTGGCGTCGAGCTCGTTGCGGATGTCGGCGGCGGAGCGGCGGATATCATCGGTGGCGCCGGAGAAGCGGCCGACGGCATCATCGATCGCCTCGCGCAACGCTTCCCGCATGTTCTGGGCGGCGCCGTCGGAGGCGCGGCCGGCTTCGCCGAGCATGCGCTCGACTTCCGACAGCGAGGCCGTCAGACCGCCGCGAATACGGTTGGAGAGATCGCCGGAACGACGCTCGACATTGGCGAAGGTGCCGTCGATCGTCGTATTGGCTTCGTCGCCGGCGCGGGTGATTGCCTCGCGCATCGTCTCTGCCGCTTCCTGGGCACGCTTCTCGGTTTCGGTGAGAATGCGGCCGATATCGGCGAAGGAGGATTGCACGCCCTGGCGCAGATTGCCGGTCACCTGGCTGGAGCGTTGCTCTGCCCGCTCGAACACGGTCTCGATCATGCCGCCGAGGCCGAGCATGGTCTTTTCGATCTCGGCGGAGCGTTGGACGAGGCCGACGGAGAGCGTCTGCAGCGCGCTTTCGCGCTCCTCGAGCGTCGAAGCGAGGTTGGACTGGGCGGCGCCGAGGAGCTGCGAGGCCTGAGTGAGGACCTTGGAGTGTTCGTCGAAGCGGCCGATGATGCCGCCGACCTGCGACAGCGTCTGGCCCGAGATGTCGGAGAGGCGGTCGACCTTGCCTTCGAGCAGCCTGGTCGAGGCCGAGACCATTTCGGCGGCCCTGTTGGCGGATTCGGCAAAACGCGTGGTGGTGTCGCCGAGACGGCCGTCGACGCTGGTCAGCTGCTCGGCGGCGCGGTTCATCATCATCGCCATCGCCGCGCTGCTTTCCGCCATGCGCTCGACGAGGCCGTTGACGTTGCCGACCAGGCTGTTTTCGATGGCGCTGACGGCATTGGCGACATTTTCGGTACGGGCGGCAACGGCGCTGGCGAGCGCTTCGTTTTCGGTGCGCAGACGGTCGGCGCTGAGATTGGCTGCAGCGGTGATGCGGGCGGCGGCCTGCTCGCCGGCATCGGTATACCGGTCGATGAGCGGACGCGCGGTTTCGTCGAGGATGCGCGTCAATTCGACCGTACGGCCTGACAGCATCGAGTTGAGGTCGCGGGTGCGTTCGTCGAGTGTCGAGCGGATCGAATTGCCGCGCGCTTCGAGCGCTCGGTCGATCTCGGAGAAGGTCGTATCGATCTCGCGGGCATGCGCCTCGAGATTGGAGCGGATAGCGCTGCTGCGGGCTTCGAGCGCCCGGTCGACATCCGCCATGGTAGCGGAAATCTCGCTTCCGGCCCCCGAGAGCGTCGAGCGGATAGCGTCGCCGCGCGTTTCCAGAGACTGGCCGGCATCCGACAGCGCCTTGGAGATGGCATTGACCTGCGTGCCGACGATGGTCTCGGCCTCGGCGACCTTGTTGACGATGGCGTTGCCGGCTTCCGAAAAGGTCTGGGCGACCGCAGCGGCCTGGCTTGCCAGCCGGCTCTGGGCTTCGGCGACGCGGGTGACGATCTGCGACGAGCGTTCATCCATGGTCCGGGTGAATTCATCGCTTTTTGCGTTGAGATCCACAGCGAATTGCTGGCCGGTCTTGCCGAGCAGTTCGGTGGTCCTCGTTGCTTCGCCTTCCATTCCCTGAGCGGCTTCGGCAACCGCGCTGCGCAGCGTCGAGGCGAGGCCGACGGCCTTGCCTTCGATGGTGCGGTTGACGGCCTCAAGGCCGACAGTCAAGGCGCGATCCATGGTGGAGAGGCGTTCCTCGATGCGTTCATTGCCGCGGTCAAGGGTTTCGCCAAGGGTCACGGTGCGGCCGTCGATAGCGCCAGTCAAGGTCGTGGCGCGGCTGTCGAGCGTCTCGGCCAGGTTGGCGGTGCGGCTGTCGATCGCCTGGGTGAGGTTTGCGGCGCTGCCTTGGAGCGTTGCCGAGATGCGCTGCGCGGCGTCGTCGCTGAGCGTGCCGATACGGGATATGCCGTCGGACAGCACGCCGGACAGGTGGCCGCTGGCGGCTTCAACCTTTTCGGCGACGCCGCCAACACCGTCGCGGATACGGGTTTCGATGGCCGCAAGACCGGCTTCCACACGCGATCCGGTTTCTTCGACCCGGCCCGTCAGGCTTTCGACCGATTGGTCGAGATGAGCGGAGAAGTTCTGGGTGGAGCTGGAAATCGCAGTCGCCGCCTCCTGAAAGCGGCTGGCGATCTGGCCGGCGCCGGCATGCATGCGATCTTCCAATGTCTGGGCGCTGGCATCGATGGCCTGACGGATCGAGGCTTCGCGGTCCTCCAGCGACATTTCGAGCATGCTGACGCTCGTTGCCACCGAGGTGCCGATGCTGGTCGCGTGTTCGGTCAGCGTATCGTTGATCAGCGCATGGGCCTGGTTCAGCGACAGGTCGATGGCGTTGGCACGATCCTCAAGCGTGGTGCGGATGCGCTCATGGGCAGAGGTGAGCCCGCCTTCGATGCGTGCCGCGGCCTCGTCGGCAAGGCCGCCGAGCCGAACATGGGCATCGGTCAGGCGACCTTCGATGCGGCCGGTCAAGCCGCCGACGAGATCCTCGAAGCGGGCGCCGCCGGCATCGAGAACGCCGGAAAGGGCGGCGCTATGCTCTGAAAGCGCATTTTCGAGCCGCTGCTGATTGTCGGTGTAAGCGGCGCGGATGGCATCGGTCTTGTCGGTGAAGGCGCCGGCGACGCGTGACTCGGCGCCGGAGACAGCCTCCATGATGGCATTGCTGCGCGCTTCAAGCACACTGTCGAAGCGGCTCTGGTTGTCGTCGAGCGAAATGGCGAGCGCCATGGTCTTTTCGTCGAGCGTATCGGTGAGCCGGTCGTGCGTTGCCGTTACGGCACCGATGATTGCCGCGGTGCGGTGCCCCAGGGCTTCCTCAAGGCGGGCCTGGCCTTCGTTCAGCGAGGTGGCAAGGGCGGCGGCCTTCTGGTCGAGCACACCGTTCACGCCTTCATGCGTGCCGGAGACGGCATTGATGATCGCATCGGCGCCCGATGTCAGCGTCTCTTCGAGACGGCTCTGGCTCTCGTTCAGCGAAATGGCAAGCGCCATTGCCCGGTCGTCGAGTGTCTCGGACAGGCGGTCGTGGGTGGCGGAGACCGCAGTGAGGAAGGATTCCGAGCGGCTCTCCAGCGTATCCTGCAGGCGGCTCTGACCCTCGTTCAGAGAGGCGGCGATTGCCGCCGACTTTTGGTCGAGGGTTTCGGAAAGACGGTCATGCGTGCCCGACACGGCCTTGAGGAAGGCTTCGGAGCGCGCTTCAAGCGTGTCTTCGATCCGCGACTGGCTCTCATTGAGCGAGATGGCGAGCGTCATCGCCTTCTCGTCCAGGGTTTCGGACAGACGATCATGCGTGCCGGAGACAGCATTCAACAGGGCTGCGGAGCGGGTTTCGAGCGTCTCCGCGATACGGGCCTGGCCTTCGCTCAGCGCGGTGGCAAAAGCTGCCGCTTTGCCGTCCAGCGTTTCGGAGAGGCGCTCGTGAGTGCCCGAGACGGCGTTCAGCAGCGCCTCGGCACGCGTTCCAAGCGCACCCTCGATGCGGGCGCTGCGCTCGTCGAGCGAGGTGGTCAGGGCGGCTGCCTTGCTGTCCAGTGTTTCGGACAGGCGGTCATGCGTGCCGGAGACGGCGTTCAACAGGGCTGCGGAGCGGGTCTCGAGCGTATCCTCGAGGCGGGACTGGTTTTCGTTGAGCGAAATGGCGAGCGCCATCGCCTTTTCATCGAGCGTCTCGGAGAGGCGGTCATGCGTGCCGGATACGGCGCTCAGCAGCGCTTCGGAGCGGGTTTCGAGCGTATCCTCGATCCGGGCCTGGCTTTCGTTCAGAGAGATGGCGAGCGCCATCGCCTTTTCGTCGAGCGTCTCGGCAAGACGCTCATGAGTGCCGGAGACGGCGTTGATGATGGCGTCGGAACGGGTCGTCAGCGCTTCCTCGAAGCGGCCGTGATGGGTGGTGAGCGCCTCGACCAGCGCGCCGCCGCGTTCTGCCATGACGCTGTCGATGCGGCCGTGGGCCGTGCCGAGCGCCTCGCTGATTTCTGCTGCACGGGCTGCAAGCGCGCCGCTCAGTTCCTCGGCGCGACCGCCGAAGGCAGCGGTCACCTGCTCGGTGCCGGCGGCAACGGCCGTGGTCAGATCGGTGGTGGTGGTGCGCAGCGTGTCGCGGAATTCGGCCGTGCGTGTCTGCAGATTGTTCTGCAGCTCGGAGGTGCCGGATGCAAGCGTCAGCGCGATTTCCGAGGTGGCGCTCTGCAGCGCCGAGGTCAGCTCGCCGGTCCGGCTGGAGAGCGCGGCGGTGATTTCGTCCGCCCGGGTGCCGAGCGTGCTTTCCAGCACTTCGTGACTGGTGGCGAGCGTGGTGGCGAGCGCCAGCGACTGATCGGTCATCGACAAACCGAGCCGGTCGATTCCGGAACTCAGGATGCCGTCGATCGAGTCCGAGCCGCCGGTCAGCGTCTCGTTGATGCGGGCGAGGCTCTCCATCAGCTTGGTGTCGAGCGAGCCGGTCCGTTTGTCGAAGGCGCTGGTGAATTCGGCGACGCGTTCGTCGAAGGCGGTCGACAGCTGGGCGACGGTCGTCTGCAGCCGTTCTTCGAAGAAGCCGGAGCGCACGTCGAGATCCATGACGGCGTCGTCAGCGGTGGTCTGCAGGCTCTGGCGGAAGCTCGCGCCCTTTTCGTCGAGCGCGCTGTTCAGCTTCGACAGCACGTCGTCGAGCGTACCGCCGATGGTGCGTTCGCCTGATTTCAGGCTCTCATTGATCTCGCGGGTGCGGGCGATCAGGATCTCGCTGAGCTGATGCGTGCGTTCGTTCAGCGCCGCATTCAGCTTCTCGGTGCTGCTGTCCATGGTCGAGGCGCGCGTCTCGAATTGGCTGAGCAACCTTTCGCCATGGTCGTTGAGATTGACGGAGAGCGCTTCGAGGCGGCTGTCGAATTCGGTGGCGAGCGCGAAACCCGATGCGTTCAGTGTCTGCAACAGGCTGTCTGTCTTGGCGGCGAGCAGGCTGCCCATAGACTGCAGGGCGTTGTCCGATCGTTCCAAAATCGTCGCGGCGCGTGTGTCGATCAGCGAGGCGAAGGCTTCGCCCGATGTGGAGAGCCGCACCGCGATCTCTTCGGTCGCAAGCGACAGCTCTTCCTTCAGCTGGTCGTGGACGCTGCCGATCGAGGTGCGGATGCGGTCGGCATGGTTGACGATCGCCTCGCGCTCGGAGCCCAGTTCGTGGACGAGACCACGGACGCGCAACTCGTTGTCGGCATAGGAACGTTCAAGTGCATTGACTTCGGAATGGACGAGCGTTTCCAGCTCGGACGCACGCGCGATGGTGCGCTCGATGCCTTCATTCATCGCCGAGACCTCACGGCGGACGGCCTGGCCGACGGTCATGATGCGCTCGGAGGCGATGGTTTCCGGCTCCGCCAGGCGCAATGCCACCTCCGCCATGGAACGGGCGGCGTTGCGCATGTCCTGGGCGCGGGCGATCATGATGGCGAAAGCATAGAACATCATGACGGGAATGATGATGCCGATGAGGCCGGCGATGACGCCGGGCAGGGCGACGAGATCGGCGAGCGAACGGATCTGCCAGATCTGAGGCGCATAAAGCAGCGACATCAGGCCGAGCCCGCCCATGACCCAAAGTACCGAGAAGAGGGTGGCGGTGCGCACCGCCGAGCGGCTGGAGGCGCCGTCGAAGGATTTCAGGATCGAGGCGGGCGTATTGCGGCTGGCATCGTTTGCGGGCGCGAAGGCCGGCCCCCGGGATGTCTGCTCGCCGGCCCCGGCGCGGCGGCTACGGCGCTGCGCTTCTTCCTGGGCCTGCTGGTTACGCGCGTTCACTGGATCAGACACATTAGCCTCCGGGGCCTCAGGCGCGTCGCCGCGGCGAGACGGCACGTTATCTTTGCCGAAGTCGATCTGGAGCGCCTCGTCCAATGCCTTGAACGCCTTGTCCTCAACCGACTCGTTATATTTGTTGTTCGCCATTGGTTACGCCTCGTTACTGTCGGCCGGTCTGGCAGCGCATCCCGGGCTTCCGCCTCACCCGGGGAACAACTTTGCCGTTCCAGCCTTCCATCCCAACGACGGACGGATTAAGCATGTCATTTCAGAGTAGATAGCCGCTTTTTCAAACGGAAGGTATCAAAACACTACCATTATCCACTCACTCGGCAAAGGCGCGTACCATAAACCCGCCCCACCAGTATCGTAGTGACACATCTGGGCTCTTCACACAATTAATGAAGGCTTGAGATTTGAGGCTCATTAACCTGTTGTTAACATCTTTAAATCCGTAGCACCGCTTAAAAACCAATAATTTAGCGATATTTAACGGACGTTAACCATGTGGCGAGATTTCCGCCCTGAATGTGCCGGAATTTAACGTGATGGCCACCCTCCTGACGCAGAACTGTTGGAACTGCGCACGACACGAGACGGGAGAATTGGCAATGGCAGCTCAGATGGCAGCATTGAACATCGTATTCGAGGCGCCGGATAATGCAAAGGGACCCTGTCCCTCGAAGGTCCGGCCAATCGATCTGGTTCATCTCGCCAAGCAGACGATGGGCGACAAGACGTTGGAAATCGAAGTCCTTCAGATGTTTGCGCGCCAGGCTCGCGCATGTCTGCAGGATATTGCGAGCGGCGAAACCATCCGCGTCGGCGCGGCCGCGCATCGCCTGAAGGGCGCGGCAAGTTCGGTCGGTGCGTTCCGCGTGTCGCAGACGGCTGAGGCCGTCGAGGAAAACGGCGGCGATGCCGGTGCGACGGCAGCGCTTGGTGCCGCCGTCATCGACGCCGAGAATTTCATCCTGAAGCTCTGCCGCGGCTGATTTCTTTCTCGATACCGTTCAAACGAGGCCCGTTGTTCCATTGCGGAACCACGGGTCTTTTTGCGACCTGCGGTATGACGCTTTGGAGACGGCGGGCGAAACCCCAATCTGCGAGGCTATGGTGAATTTCCCGATGTTGACTGAAGCGTCGAATTGTCGGAAGAAAATCCGCCCATCATCTGAAGACCGGAAATAGCCCTGATGCCCAAACTTACCATTGTCGCCTTCGACGGCACGCGCTTCGACCTCGACGTCGACCAAGGCTCCACCGTGATGGAGAATGCCGTGCGCAATTCGGTGCCCGGCATCGAGGCCGAGTGCGGCGGCGCCTGCGCCTGCGCGACCTGTCATGTCTATGTCGACGAGGCATGGACCGAACAGGTCGGCCAGCCCGAAGCGATGGAAGAGGATATGCTCGATTTCGCCTTCGATGTCCGCCCGACCTCGCGGCTGTCCTGTCAGATCCGCATGAAGGCTGTCTATGACGGTCTCGTGGTCCACGTGCCGGAACGCCAGGCTTAAGCGCGCTGCGCTTTAACGTCGCTCAAACAGTCGGTACCAAAAAAGACGCCTCGCGCGCTTGAGCGAGCGAGGCGAGGCGGGCGCATTACCTACGGATGAGGGAGGACCATCCGCGGCTTCGGAACGCGCCAGGAGAACCCAGCGATGAAAGTGCAGATGCCGTACCTGAACTTTCGAATGTGTTCATATTAACGCGTTCCGGTTGAGTCTGCCAGGATGAAAAATGACCACTAAATCACTGGGGAGGGGTGCAGGTTTCGCACAAGTTTCGTTGTGCAGCTAAGGTTTTTCGCTCGCAACCAGACTGAAAAAGCCTTATTTTTCGCCGGCTCGGCCGTTGATTCGATTGTTCAGCAATCTCAGCATGCGCTTCTGGAAATTGACCGCCTCGACCCGGTCGAATCGCGCCTGCAGCCGATCGTGCTCGTCTATACCGCGAGCTGATTCGCCGGAGACGAGTTCCTGCATGGCTTCGCAGCTGCGCTGCTGCGGCAGCGCGCGAATGGCGCGTTCCATGGCGCGGGCCTGATCGCGGGCGATTTCGGCATGGCGCTCCTCGTGGCGCTTGATATCGCTCGACAGGGCGTCCCAGATCATCGACAGCTCCTTGCTGGCGCCCTTGCGGCTGTTCCAGCGCGGCAGGATGATCTGAGTGTGGACCGTGACCTTGACGTTGCCAACGCGGCAGCGGCCGTTATCCTGGATATAGGTGGCTTCACCGCCAAAGCGGATCTTCGTTGCGCCGGGATGGCGCGCCGAGGAGCCGCTCGACGTCGGGCCGCGCCGGCTGAGTTCGCGGTCGAGTTCATCCGCGGTTTTGCCGCGGATGTCGAAATAGGAGTAGCTTTTCGATGCGACCACCTCTGCTGCCGCTGGGCTGCAGACGGAAAGAGCAATGGAAAAGGCGATAGGAAGGAGCATATAACGCACTGCAAGCGGCATTCTGAACGCAACCCGTGTTGAAATCGACCGGAGCTTGGGGCATAGCCACCACAAGCGCAATATCGGATGGCGCTTTTTTCGCGATCGATGGGATAAGTCTGGTGACAGGGCTCGAAGGCAGTTTATGGCGTGTGGGCCATGGCCGGCAGATCGAACTCGGCCGTCGTTCTCTCATCATGGCGATCATCAACGTGACGCCGGACTCCTTTTCCGACGGTGGACGTTTTGAAACCGTCGAGGCGGCGGTCGAACACGCGCTGCGGGCAGTGAGCGAGGGTGCCGGGATTGTCGATATCGGCGGCGAATCGACCCGGCCGAACGCAGCATCCGTCAGCCCGTCCGAGGAGCAGGCGCGCGTGCTGCCCGTCATCGAGGCGCTGCGCGGGCGCACCCAGGCACTGATTTCGATCGACACCTATCGCGCCGAGACGGCGCGGCTGGCGGTCGGTGCCGGGGCCCACATCGTCAACGACGTCTTCGGGCTGCAGAAGGAGCCCGATATCGCCGACATCGCCGCAGCGACCGGGGCCGGGCTCTGCATCATGCATACAGGCCGCGACCGGGCGAAGCTTCCCGATGTGATCGCCGACCAGGTGCATTTTCTGAAACGGTCGCTTGCGATCGCCCAGGCCGCCGGCGTCAACAGCGATCGCATCGTGCTCGATCCGGGCTTCGGCTTCGCCAAGGAGACGGCGGAGGAGAATCTCGAACTGATGGCGCGGTTTTCCGAGCTTTCGCGCTTTGGCCTGCCGCTGCTCGCCGGCACGTCACGCAAGCGCTTCCTCGGCGTGGTGACGGGGCGTGAGGCGCCGGACCGAGACGCGGCGACGGCTGCAACCAGCGCCCTGCTCAGACTTCAAGGCGCTGCGGTTTTCCGCGTGCACAATGTCGCAATCAACAGGGATGCGCTCGACATCGCCGATGCTATGCTGAATGCGCGCCAGGAATTCGAGAGGAAGCGGCCGACATGACCACCTACACGATCACGCTGCAGAACTGCGCCTTCTTTGCGCGCCACGGCGTGCATGACGAGGAGGAATTCCTCGGCCAGCGCTTCTTCGTCGATGCCGAGCTCGATGTCGTTGCCGGCGAGGCGCTGGAAAGCGATTCGATCAACGATACCGTCAATTACGGCATCGCCTTCACGGTGATCGAGCAGATCGTCACCGGCAAGCGACGCTACCTGATCGAGGCCCTTGCGCTCGATATCGCCAAGGGGCTCTGCGAGACATTCCCGCAGGTCCGGCGGGCGAAGATCACGGTGCGTAAGCCGAACGCGCCGGTGCCCGGCGTGCTCGATTTCGTGCAGGTGAGTGTTGAGCACTTTGCCTGAGGCCGCATGGCAATCCGCCACACTCGGCCTCGGCGGCAATGTCGGCGATCCCGTCAAGGCGATGGCGGCCGCACTGCAGAGGCTGGACGAACGAGATGACTGCCGGGTGACGGCGGTCTCCCGGCTCTATCGCACGCCGCCCTGGGGCAAGACCGACCAATCCTTCTTCTTCAACGCCTGCGCCGCCGTCGAGACCCGGCTGGAACCCGAGGCTTTGCTCGACGTCTGCCTGTCGATCGAACGGGAGATGAAACGCGAGCGCATCGAGCGCTGGGGTCCGCGCACGCTCGATATCGATGTGCTGACCTATGGCGACGTCATTCAGGAGGCGCCGCGGCTGGAACTGCCGCATCCGCGCATGACCGATCGCGGTTTCGTGCTGATGCCGCTCGCCGATATCGCCCCGGGCCTTTTCGTCAAGGGCAGGGCGATCAGTGATTGGCTTGAAGATGCTGAGGTGGCGGGCATCGAAGTCGCCGATATCAGCCGCGACTGGTGGCTCCAAAGCTGAGGCGGAGATCCTGAAACGGAAAACGGCGGGAAACCCGCCGCTTCAGGAAAATGCGCTGTCGCTTCAGGAAAATCCGCTGGGCGATTTATCTATTCGATAGAACCGACGGCCATCTCGTCGACCTGACGGGTCAGCGTCAGGCCGATGACCGGGATCATCTGGCTTTCGACCTTGACGGAAACGGTGACGTTCATCGTCTTGTCATCCCGCACCCGGGCGATCATCGCGCCGTTCAGCTTGGCGCGGTTGATGCCGACGACGACGGTGTCCTCGCTAACGGCGCCGGAGACTACGTCGAGCCCCTTGCCGGCGGCGCCGTCGAGGAACTTGCCCTTGTAGGTCGAGCCCGACTGCGAGATGACGGCGGTCATCGGCTGCTTGAAGACGCCGACGCGGCAGGTGCCGTCGAGCTTGATGCCGGCGCCGCTGTCGCCGGTCGGCTCACCGATCAGGTTGCAGGTGAATTTGGTGCCCTTGTACTTGCCGGCGACGATTTCGCCCGGGCCCTTCCAGGAGCCGGTGACGGAATCGAAGAACGCCTTGTCACGGGTTGCAGCGGTGGCTGTCGGAGCGACATCTGCGACGGGAGACAATGCCGCGGCGGCCAGACCGCATATAATGAGAAACTTGCGCGAATACATGGATTTTCCTTGGCAAACACCACTCACGAACTGGCTGCAAGTTTTGCCTGGGAATGGTTAATCCTTCCTTTCGATCGTGTCGAAATGCGGTGCAGGGCAGGGCTATCGCGCGGTTAAAATTTTAGCGTGCTGCCATTATAGCTTTGAATCCGCTGCAATTTCCCTCGCTTTACGCAGGGGGAGGAGAAGCCCGCGGAATCACTGCTTCGTTCAAGGAGTGTTGCCGCGCGGCGACATGGAGGGGACGAGATCGCCGATGAAATCACCGATTCCCGGACGCTTCAGGGCGTGGAAGGCGAGCGGGCGGCAGAGATCCATCGCCGCGATTCCGATGCGGGCGGTCATCAGGCCGTTGATGACACCTTCGCCGAGCCGGGCCGAGAGCTTAGAGGCCAGCCCATGGCCGAGCACCTGCTGGACGAGGCTGTCGCCGACGGCGATCGAGCCGGTGACCGCCAGATGCGCCAGCACGTCGCGCAGCAGGCGGAACATGCCGAGCGTGCCGGGGCGACCGCCGTAAAGCTCGGCCATGGCGCGGATCAGCCGCACGGCCTCATAGAGCACATAGAGCAGATCGACCACGGCGCGCGGGCTGACGGCGGTGACGATCGAGACGCGCTTCGAGGCGTTGACGATCAGGGCGCGGGCCTTGCGGTCGAGCGGAGCGAGCAATTCCCGTTCGGCAAGCGCAATCAGATGCGGAGGATCGATGACCTCGCCCTCGGTCGCCTTCAGCGTGGCGCGTCCCTTCGATGTCTCCGGATTGGCGGACAGCAGCGTGATGAGGCGGCCGACGACGGCGCGCGACTTTGCCGGCCGGGTTTCGACCATCGCGGCTTCCGCTTCGGCCTTGATCGCCTGGACGGCGGCAAGGCGCATCATTCCTAATGTCTCGCGGATGACGAGGGCAAACACGGCGAGAATGCCGACCGCGAGCACGGCAAGGGCCACATAACCCAACCAGTCGGCGCGGGTGAAGAGATCGCGGATCAGGCTGTCGGTCCAGAGGCCGAGGCCCAGCGACAACAGGATGCCGAAGGCGCCGGCGGCGATCTTGCCGAAGGAGGTCCGACGTCTCAGCGGCGTTGCCACCGGCACTGCGCTCAGATCCTTGTCGGGATTGAGAAAGGGATCGTCTTCATCGGCCGTCACGACGATGTTTTCGGAGAAGCTTTCCGGCCTGCGCCGCTGCTCTTTTTGGCGGCCGTTGTCATGGCGCTCGGTGGCCTCGTCCTCATAGCTAAAGACGGCGGGTGGGCGGCGTGGCGGCCCGGAGGGGGGCTTGCTCATGCGAGACGGTCTCCGAACAGGAACTGCATGGCGCGGTCGAGGCGGATATGCGGCACCGACAGCTTGATGCCGCCGCCGGTTTCCTCAAGCTGCGGCGGGCGGAACCTGACGACGTTGACATCGGGCAGCTGCAAGCCGGTCTCGCCCGAGGCGATGCGATCGAAAAGGCTTTCCGGATCCTCCGGCAGGTCGCCGGGAAAGATCGCGGTCTTTCTCTGGCCGTCGAAGCGCTCGCCGGCAATGGTTTCGCCTTCCATCGGCGTGCCGACGATGACCGGCAGTTCATGACCGTCACGCTTGACCGACGCCTCGCGGGTGGCGCGCACCGAGGCCAGTGCCATGACGTCGATGCCGGCACCGGCCATGCCGATGCGGTCGATGGCACGATCGACCAGGCGGCGGGTCAGCGCATCGAGCCGGTCGTGGCTTTCATGGTGGAGATGATCGGCCTTGGTGGCGGCAACCAGCACGCGGTCGATGCGGCGCCCGAGCAGCGAGGAGAGCAGCGAATTGGTGCCGGGGCGGAAACAGGCGAGCACATCGGTCAGCGCGCGTTCCAGATCCTGCACGGCTTCAGGGCCGCGGTTCATCGCCTGTAGTGCATCGACCAGCACGATCTGGCGGTCGAGCCGGGCGAAATGCTCGCGGAAGAAGGGTTTGACGACGACCGATTTATAGGCCTCGTAACGCCGTTCCATCATCGTCCAGAGCGAGCCGCGGCCGGGACGCCCGTCCGGCGGCAGAGCCAGCGGTGCGAAGGTCAGCGCCGGCGACCCGTCGAGATCGCCGGGCACCAGCAGACGGCCGGGCGGCAGAGTGGAGAGCGAGCGTTCGTCGGCCTTGCAGGCCTTGAGATAATCGGCAAAGGCGGTGGCGAGGTCGCGGGCGACCATTTCGTCGGCGCCGGCCTGGATATCGGCGGCATGAGTCAGCGCCAGCCATCCGCGCGACAGTTCGGAGCGGACGCCGGTTTGCGCCAGCGCGGTCGTTTCCTCACTGAAGGTGCGGTAATTCTTGCCGAGCAGCGGCAGGTCGAGCAGCCATTCGCCGGGATAATCGACGATGTCGATCGACAGGCGGCCGGGCGAAAACAGCCGGTTCCAGCCGCTGGCGCTCTGATAATCCAGGGTGATGCGCAGTTCGGAAATGGCGCGGGTCGAATCCGGCCAGATACGATCCTTCACCAGCGCGCGGATATGGTCCTCGTACTGGAAGCGCGGCACGGCATCGTCGGGCTGCGGCTCCAGTCGCACCGCCGAGACGCGGCCGGATTGTACCGGCTCGAACAGCGGCAGGCGGCCGCCATGCAGGAGATTGTGAACCAGCGAGGAAATGAACACCGTCTTGCCGGAGCGGGAGAGGCCGGTGACGCCGAGCCGCACGGTCGGATTGACGAGGCCGCTCGCCCGATCGGCGAGATTGTCGAGGGCGATGCGGGCGTCATCGGCAAAGGATGTCAGGCGTGGCGGCAAGGCGCGATTCCGGTTGGTGACTGCCGGCAATATAGGAAGGGCACGCCGCCCGAAAAAGACGCGGCGCGAAAGCTTTCAGACGATCACAAAATCGGCGAGGCGCCAGACGGCGGCGGAAGCGTCGTAATCGACGACGGCAAGGCCCGCCGTCGGGAAGCCGCCGGGAAGGGCGCCGACCATTGCCTCCTGGCCAATCAACGCCTCCAGCGTCTGCTCCATGGTCGGATTGTGGCCGACCAGCATGACGGCCGCCTCATCCTGCGCATCGACGATCTCGAGATAGGTATCGACAGTGGCGTTGTAGAGCGCATCGACATAAAGCACGTCGAGTGCGACGCCCATTGCCCGATGCACGGCGCCGGCGGTGTCCCGGCAGCGCAGCGCCGTCGAACTGATCACAAGATCGGGACGGTAGCCCTTGTCGGCGGCCTTGTCGGCGATGATTTCCGCACCGCCAAAGCCCTTTTCATTGAGCGGCCGGTCGAAATCACGCTGCCCAGGGTCGGCCCAGGCGGCCTCGGCATGACGCAGGAGATAGATGCGGTTGGGCGGAGGCAGCGGTACGGTCATGGGCAAATCCAGGATCGGGTGGTTCTTTTCAGTAGCGGTTGCAATCGGCCGCCGTCAATCGCCAGCCATGCCGCAACGGCGCAAAACGTGGCTGACAACACGGCGTTTTGAAGGCGAAGAAAAAAACGCAAGCCGGAATAACCATGACAAAATAGATCGTTAGCCTAAAATTGTAACAGATTTAAAAATCTGTTTACCTGTCGTATTTGGCTTGAATCGCGACTAGCGCTTGGGATATACACCCGGCCAGATGAGATGTTCTTCAGGAGAATCGCGTTGAGTGAGAAGATCGATCTTAGCAATTACGTTCCCTCGGAAGAGGAAGAGTTCATGAACGTAAACCAGCGTGCCTACTTCAGGACCAAGCTGGTTGCATGGAGAAACGATATCCTTAGAGAAGCGCGCGAGACCCTCGACCATCTGGCCGAGGAAAGCGCAAACCATCCCGACCTCGCCGACCGGGCGTCGTCGGAAACTGACCGGGCGATCGAACTTCGCGCCCGTGACCGGCAGAGAAAGCTGATTTCCAAGATCGACGCGGCACTGCAGCGCATCGAGGACGGTACTTACGGCTTTTGCGAGGAAACCGGCGAACCGATCGGCCTCAAGCGTCTAGACGCCCGCCCGATCGCGACGCTGTCGATCGAGGCGCAGGAGCGCCACGAACGCCGCGAAAAGGTCTATCGCGACGAATAGTGGTCTTCATGCAGACATGAAAACAGCAAGCGCCGCGATCCGATCGCGGCGCTTTTTTCGTTGATCACTGTTCTACGGCGTAATTGCCTGCCGCCAGCGGTTTCCACGATTGGTCCCGCTCGGTCTCCATGGAGAGGTCAATCACCACAAGGACGCCATTTCTGATCCGTCGCCGCATGATGCCCGCCCGCTCAGGATCCGTCTGGACCATGCCTTTGTCGTGAAGAGCCTGCAGCCGAGAACGTGAAAGCCTCAGCTCCGAGGCCAGCAGACGGTCGAGGCGGGTGCTTGTTGGAAACGGCACCATCAGTTCGATTGCCAAGCTCGTCCAATTGGCGGTTTCCTGCCGCATTTCCTTCGCGATTCCAAATTCGGCAAACTCATCCACACGCAGCGATTTGTGTCGCAGAGCATCGAGGTTGAAGCTTTCCGCGCGGATCCAGTCCGGATCGTTGGATTGCAGCGCGTTAAGAACGGCAGGATCGATGTCGCGGACATTCCGGCGCTCGAGGATCGGCCGGTTCCATGTCCTTTCGCAGGTCAGGCATTTGTAGATCAGCCAGGCGTCCAGCTTGCGACCGTTGGCATTGAGCCGGATCTTGCCGCTGGACTGGAAGGCTCTCAGGCCTCCGCATCCGCCGCATGCAATCCAAGGCTCGGGCGCTGTCTTTGGAATAATGGTCCATCGGACCCGAAGCGTCTTGCACATATCGTCTTGGTCTTCCGTTCGGAAGTCCATCGAGATGGTGCATGAGAGGACCCTTGCGGGCGCGGTGTGGCGATGTTGTGGGCGGCTGAAGAGCTGAGACAGCGGAGCTGCACATGGCACATTGTAACAATGCCAAACCGGTCTCTCGCCACCACCCGATGAACATGTTCGCATGCCGCCAGCGTGTCGCTATGCGGCAGTACGGGTGAAACTGGAGTGAGACCGGAATTTACTTAGGCAAAATGTAACCTCGAATGCGCCGACGCTCTTCACCCCGATCGATACCAAATGATCGGCATGATGGGGAGGCCGGAGGCATTCGGAAGCGGAAAAAGCCGCGGCATGCGGCTTTTGTGCAACTTGATGATGAAAGCGAAGGCGCGGCAACCCGGTTTCACGCGGACGCCGTTTGCCTCATTTGTCGCGGTTGACGCTCATCTCGCCGAAGATGCGGGCGACTTCCTTCTGCAGCTCGGTATCAGCGCCGGTGATCGGCGCAAGATCGGGATCGCGGCGCGGCAGGTTGCCCGGCTGCGGCTGCGGCTGCGGTATGGCTTGGCGGGGGGCCTGGTTTCCCGGCACCGGGACGATGCGTTCGGCCGTCAGATTGTTCGACATCTCCTCATCCAGCACCCGCTGGAAATCACCGCGGATTGCCGCTGCCGACTGCGCAGCCGCATCGGCCTCTGCCGTACCAGGTGCGGCGCGGGCGGCGGCCGGCATGACGTGGACAGGCGGGGCGGAGATCTCGGGTTCGATGCGCTGCTGCGGCAGCACGCGCTGGCGGGCGGCATCGAGGATCTCGGCCGCACTTGCGGTATCGTGGAACGATACAGGCTGCGCGACCAGAGGAGCGACGGGACGCTCCAGCGGGCGCGGCTGCGGCGGGGCGGCAGGCACAGGAGTGTCGCGTTCGGCTGACAGCGGCGCCGTCACGGGGGTTGCCGGAAGAGGGCTCATCGCCACTGGCGGGGCGACGGCCGGCGGGGCAGGCGGTTCGGGGCGCGGGGGCGGCACCGGCGAAACCGGTGCGGAGAAGGAAGGCTCGGCCGTCGGCTCGATGCGGGCTGCAACAGGAGAGGCGACTGGGGCTGCAACTGGGACGCGGGGCGGAGAAACCGCCGGCGTTTCCGGGCGCGCTGGGGGTATTGGCCGCTGTTCTATGGGTTGCGGGCGGTCGCCGCTTTCCGGCTGTTGCGCCGCTCCCGGCAGGATACGGCTTTCGATGACGATATCGCTCGGGCCGCCGATCATGATCAGATGCTCGACGTCATCGCGGCGCACCAGCACCAGCCGGCGACGGGTATCGACAGCCGCTGCATCCAGCACCTGCAGGCGAGGCTGGCGGTTGCGGCCGCCGCGCAAGAAGGGCGAGGGCGCCCGTCTGCGAATCACCCAGAGCACGAGGATGAGCAAGAGAAGCGCCAGACCGACGCCACCGGCCGCAAGCAGGAAACGGCTGCCATAAGCTCCGACAACATCACCCAACATAATCACTCACTCCATTTCACATTTCGGCACATATTGACGACTTTTCCGTTCCTTAGGCAAGGGCCGCCGGTGCTGTCCAGTCACGGGAGAACGCGATTTCGTGTTTGGCTGCTTGGCGCCCGGCGACCATGGGCTCGGGTGGCCGGGTTGCGCTTCAGGGGCAGATGGCGCTGTTGCCTGTGAATTCAAGCAGTCTTGCCGGCCAGCGGTGTTTTTGCCGACGCAGCAAATTGCTAAGAAGGAAACAGTGCCTGATTCCCGCTTCGTGTTCGTGCTACGAAGCTGGAGGGGCTTATGTGAGGAATACATGACGAAACCGCGTCAGGCCGACGAGTATAACGCACCGCTTGTGGATCGTGGGGGGCGTTCTGGCACGGTTTTGCGCATTCTTCTGCTGGCTCTCGTGCTGATCGCAGCCGCCGGCGGCTTTGTCGTCTTCAAAAGCTCGCTCGATAACGAGGTCGTGCTTGGCGGTCTCGGCGTGCTCGCCATGGTCGGCATCTTTTTCCTGGTCTCCTCGGTCATCGGTTTCATCGAGGTGATGCCGCAGCGCCAGTCCGACAGCCTAGCGCGCGCCTTCCTCAACAGCCATCCGGACGGCACGCTGATCACCGACGAAAAGGGCCGGATCATCTATGCCAATGCCGCCTATGGCGCGCTGACCGGTGCGCGCAAGGCGACCGAGGTGCAGACACTGGAAACCCTGCTGTCGCGCCACCGCGAATCGAACGAGGCACTCTACAGGCTGGTCAACGGCCTGCGCGAGGGTAAGGAAGGCCGGGAGGAATTCCGTCTGTTGCGCGCGGTCGGGCCTGGAAGCAACAGCTCCGGCGCACATTGGTACCGGCTGAAGGCGCGGCTGCTGCAGCCGGAGGAGAGCGGCGGCAAGCCGCTGCAGATCTGGCAGATCACCGACATCACCACCGAGCGCGACGACCAGGAGCGCTTCTTCAAGGAGTTGCAGAACGCGATCGACTATCTCGACCATGCGCCGGCCGGTTTCTTCTCAGCCGGCAGGAAGGGCGAGATTTTCTATCTCAATGCAACACTTGCCGAGTGGCTGAGCCTCGATCTCACCAAGTTCGTGCCGGGCTCGATGACGATCGGCGACGTGGTGGCGGGCGAGGGACTGGCGCTGATCCAATCGGTGCAGGCCGAACCGGGCCTGAAAAAGACCGTGACGCTCGATCTCGACCTGCGCAAGACCAATGGCCAGAGCCTGCCGGTGCAGATCATTCACAGTGTCACCTCGATGCGCGACGGCGCACCCGGCGAAAGCCGGACGATCGTGCTCGGGCGTGAAAAGAGCGAAGCCGGCGGCCAGTCCGCGTCGGCTGCCGCGATGCGGTTCACCCGCTTCTTCAACAACACGCCGATGGCAATCGCCTCGGTCGACGGCGACGGGCGCATCCTGCGGACCAACGCGCCGTTCCTGAAGCTGTTCTCCAGCGTCGTCTCGCGCGACGATCTCGAAAAGGCGCCGCATCTCGAAACCATCGTCCAGGAGAGCGACCGGCCACAGCTGGCTGCGGCGCTGGCGGCGGCCAAGGACCGGCAGGGCGACATCGCGCCCCTCGATACGCGCACGCCGACCGACGAGGCGCGCTATTTCCGCTTCTATGTCAATGCCGTCATAGACCAGAGCGACGAGGCGCCCGAGGAGGCGGCGATCGTCTATGCCGTCGAGGTGACCGAGCAGAAGGCGCTGGAAGCGCAGATGGCCCAGACGCAGAAGATGAATGCTGTCGGCACGCTCGCCGGCGGCATCGCGCATGATTTCAACAATGTGTTGACGGCCATCCTGCTTTCCTCGGACCATCTGCTGCTGCAGGCGCGGCCGGCCGATGCCAGCTTTGCCGACCTGATGGAAATCAAGCGCAACGCCAACCGCGCCGCGGTGCTGGTGCGCCAGCTGCTCGCCTTCTCGCGCAAGCAGACGATGCGGCCCTCGGTGCTCAACCTCACCGATGTCGTCGGCGACCTGCGCATGCTGGTCGACCGGCTGCTCTCCGGCACCAACGTCAAGCTCGACGTGCAATATGGCCGCGACCTTTGGCCTGTCAAAACAGACCTTTCGCAGTTCGAGCAGGTGCTGATCAATCTCTGCGTCAATGCGCGCGATGCGATGCCCGAGGGCGGCACGCTCACGCTGCGGACCCGAAACCTGACTGCTTCAGAGGTCTCCGCCTTCAACTATTCCTACATGCCGGCCGAGGACATGGTGCTGATCGAAGTTGCCGATAACGGCACCGGGATCGCGCCTGAGATCATGGACAAGATCTTCGAGCCCTTCTTCACTACCAAGGATGTCGGCAAGGGCACGGGACTTGGCCTTGCCATGGTCTACGGTATCGTCAAGCAATCGGGCGGCTACATCCAGCCGGAATCCGAAGTCGGCAAGGGCACGACCTTCCGGGTCTTCCTGCCGCGCCACATTCCGGAGCCGGTGGTTGCCGGCGAAGCAGGCTCGATCGACAGCGCCGTCGCCGAGATCGGTATGCGGCCGGAGTCAACGGCGCAGCAGCCGGAGGACCTGACGGGATCGGCGGTCATCCTTCTTGTCGAAGACGAGGAGGCGGTGCGCCGCGGCGGCAAGCGCATGCTGGAAACCCGCGGTTATACCGTGCACGAGGCGGGATCGGGCGTCGAGGCGCTCAACATCATGGAAGAGCTCGACGGCAAGGTCGACATCGTCGTTTCCGACGTGGTGATGCCCGAAATGGACGGCCCGACGCTGCTGCGCGAGCTGCGCAAGATCTATCCCGACATGAAATTCATCTTCGTCTCGGGCTACGCCGAAGATGCCTTCGCCCGCAACTTGCCGCCCGAGGCAAAATTCGGGTTTTTGCCGAAGCCGTTCTCGTTGAAGCAGCTTGCTGTTGTGGTGAAGGAGACGCTGGATAGCTGACGCCCGGTGATTTGCTGGCTGGAGAGGGCTACGTGTGTGGTCCCCTTATGGCCGCAAATCATCTCCCCAAAAGGAGAGTGCTTACGCTTGGCAGGACCATGACCGCGTAATATGGTCTCTGCGATCCGGCAAAAGGAAACTGAGGGGCCGTCCATATATGAAGCACTATGGGTAGCTTCTATCATTGCCTTCCCGTTGATCCTGTTCGGACTTCGGGTCCGGCAGATATATCTGTCATATCGTTGGCGACCTGCAATAGCGCAAATCACGGCCTGCTACACAGGCACCATCGTCGATGTCGATAGTTTATTCGTGGATGCCGAATTTTCTGTCGACGGCGTGTCCTATCACAAGACGGAAATCAATACGCGCCAAATGCGCCGCGCTGGGTTCGAGCCGGGATCTCTTGTTTCCGTATTTGTTAATCCCGATGACCCCCACGACTTGATCCTCAATAAGCGCGATACCAACCTGCTGGATGCTTTGGCGAGGTCCTTTGTTGTACGCTTTTTGCCGACATCATCTCGAAGCGCGTGACCCATCTCCCGCTCATGGGGCGGGACCAGCCCGCCCCATCAAAAATCACTCGCCGAGCGCCACGGCAATCTCCGCCGCAAGTCTCGCATTATTCTCCACCAGGGCAATATTCGTCTTCAGGCTCTGGCCGTCCGTCAGGTCGAAAATGGTCGAGAGCAGATAGGGCGTCACAGCCTTGCCGGTGATTTCGTCGCGCTCGGCGCTGTCCAGCGCCCGCTCAATATAGATTTCCATCTCCTCGCGGGCGATCTCGTCAGCCTCGGGCACCGGGTTGGCAATCAGCATGCCGCCGTCGATGCCGAGCTGTTCGCGCACCGTCTGGAAATTGGCAATGGCGGCCGGGCTGTTCAGTGACAGCGGGCTGCGGATGCCTGAGGAGCGTGACCAGAAGGCGGGGAATTCTTCGCTCTCGTAAGTGACCACGGGGACGCCGCGGGTTTCCAGCACCTCCAGCGTCTTCGGAATGTCGAGGATTGCCTTGGCGCCGGCGCAGACGACGATAACGCCGGTGCGCGCCAGTTCCTCGAGATCGGCGGAGATGTCAAAGCTTTCCTCGGCGCCGCGGTGCACGCCGCCGATGCCGCCTGTGGCAAAAACCCGGATGCCGGCGCGGGCGGCGGCAATCATCGTCGCGGCGACTGTGGTAGCGCCGGTGCGGCGCTCGGCGATCGCGAAGGCGAGATCGGCGCGCGACACCTTCATCACTTCGGTCGCCTTGGCAAGCTGCTCCAGTTCGCCGGCTTCAAGGCCGACATGCAGCGTGCCGTGAATGACGGCGATCGTTGCCGGCACGGCACCCTGTTCGCGAATGATCGTCTCGACGCTGCGGGCCATCTCGATATTGCCGGGATAGGGCATGCCATGGGTGATGATCGTCGATTCCAGCGCCACCAGCGGCGCGCCGCGCTGCTTGGCGCTGGCGACCTCTTTCGAATAGGCGATCGGCAGAAGAGGCGAGATGGGCTTGGTCATGATTTGTCCTGTCGTCGATGGAGCATGATGCCGAAAAGTCTCAGCGGTTTCGGACGACATCACGCTCAACTATTTAATTTCGCCGTTTCAATGCAGAATTCTGACCTTGGGAACAAGGGCAAGCGCCGCATTCAAGAGGTCCGGCGTCAGATTTTCGTTGACGGCGTGCGGCGACTGCACGGTCAGCGTGGCGGCCGCGGTGCCGTGGCGGACGGCTTCCTCGAGCGGCAGACCGGCCATCAAGGCGGCGAGCGTGCCGGCCGCAAGAGAATCGCCGGCACCGGTGACATCGGCGACAGTGTCGGCGATCGGCGGCTGCAGCGTCATGGCGCGGCCCTCGCAAAGTGCGACGAGCTCGCGGCGGCCGCGGGTGACGACGGCGTTCCTGATGCCGATTTCGTTCAGGAGCGGCGGCCAGCCGGCAGCGTCTTCCGGCTGTTCACCGGCAAGGGCGGCGGCCTCGGCCTCATTCAGGAACAGGTAGTCGATATCCCCGATACAGGGTTTCAGCCTGACGACCTTGGCAGGCGAGATGGCGATCGCTGCGACCGGCTTTGCCAGGGAATGGGCCTTGGCAACGATCGCCGCGATCGTCTCTTCCGGCAGGTTGGCGTCGAAAAGAATGAGATCATGGGCGGCGAAGGCCTCCCGTACCCAGCGGATCGACAGACGCCGCGGCACGAAGAAGCGGTAGAGATCCATGTCGGCAAGGGCAATCACCAGATTGCCGTCCTTCTCAATGATCGCCGTATAGCTCGGCGTCTTGCGGTCAAGGAAGACGAAAGGCCGGTCGTCGATGCCGGCGAAATCGGCGGCTTCGCCAACTACCTCGCCGATCGCATCGCCGCCGCGCGGCGAGATCATCGTCACCTGAAAACCAAGCCTTGCGAGATTGCGCGCCGCATTGAAGCCGCCGCCGCCCGGCTCTTCGAACCAGGTCCCGGGATTGCTGGCCCCAGGCGCCGTCTCGCCCAAGATGCGGCCGCGTCTATCGATATGGGCACCGCCGAGAACGAGAATCTTTCTGTTCATTTCAGCCGCTTTCCCGGTGTTGAAAAAGCGAATCGATGCGATGCATTCTGATGGACGCGTGGTGGCATTTCATGCCTAAGCTGTTGCTTTGCATCGATAAAACAAAAATAGAACACGGGTCGTTTTACCTTTTTCTTTCAACTGTTTGATCGCCTATTGTGAGAGTGGAACAAATAGGGTACAAACTCGACATTGCTTGGGCGGCTTCAATAACCTAAAGGTGGATCGGATGTCTCAGAATTCATTGCGGCTGGTAGAGGACAAATCGGTGGACAAAAGCAAAGCGCTTGAAGCGGCACTCTCACAGATAGAGCGGTCGTTCGGCAAGGGCTCGATCATGAAACTCGGCTCCAACGAGAATGTTGTCGAGATCGAGACGATCTCGACCGGCTCGCTTGGCCTCGATATTGCACTTGGCGTCGGTGGTCTGCCGAGGGGCCGTATCGTCGAAATTTACGGGCCGGAAAGCTCGGGTAAGACGACGCTTGCACTGCAGACCATTGCCGAAGCGCAGAAGAAGGGCGGCATCTGCGCCTTCGTCGATGCCGAACATGCGCTCGATCCCGTCTATGCCCGCAAGCTCGGCGTCGATCTGCAGAACCTTCTGATCTCGCAGCCCGATACCGGTGAGCAGGCTCTCGAAATTACCGATACGCTGGTGCGCTCCGGCGCCGTCGACGTTCTCGTCGTCGACTCGGTCGCCGCGCTGACGCCGCGCGCCGAAATCGAAGGCGAGATGGGCGACAGCCTGCCTGGTCTGCAGGCGCGCCTGATGAGCCAGGCGCTGCGCAAGCTCACCGCTTCGATTTCCAAGTCGAACACCATGGTGATCTTCATCAACCAGATCCGCATGAAGATCGGCGTCATGTTCGGTTCGCCGGAAACGACGACGGGCGGCAATGCGCTGAAGTTCTATGCCTCCGTGCGCCTCGACATCCGCCGCATCGGCGCGGTCAAGGAGCGCGAAGAGGTGATCGGCAACCAGACCCGCGTCAAGGTCGTCAAGAACAAGATGGCGCCGCCCTTCAAGCAGGTCGAATTCGACATCATGTATGGCGAGGGCGTTTCCAAGACCGGCGAACTGGTCGATCTCGGCGTCAAGGCCGGCATCGTCGAGAAGTCGGGTGCCTGGTTTTCCTATAACAGCCAGCGTCTCGGCCAGGGCCGCGAAAACGCCAAAACCTTCCTGCGCGACAATCCGGATCTCGCTCGCGAAATCGAGCTGTCGCTGCGCCAGAATGCCGGCTTGATCGCCGATCGCTTCCTGCAGAACGGCGGACCGGATCCCGATGATGGTGATGCTGCCGCGGAGATGTGATCGCGCGGTCAGTTTTTCTCCCAATCCCTTAGAAAATTCAAACCGGCTGCATTCCCTGATCAGAATGCGGCCGGTTTTGTTTGTCTGCTGGACAGTGGCGGAGGCGAACGTTAAAAGCCGATGGATTTAGATTTACCTGCCTCCGGCAGCATTGAAGGGCATAGCATGAGCGGTGTGAACGATATCCGGTCGACATTCCTCGACTATTTCAAGAAGAACGGTCACGAGATCGTCTCGTCGAGCCCGCTCGTGCCGCGCAACGACCCGACGCTGATGTTCACCAATGCCGGCATGGTGCAGTTCAAGAACGTCTTCACCGGCCTTGAGAAACGTCCTTATTCGACGGCAACAACGTCGCAAAAATGCGTGCGCGCCGGCGGCAAGCATAACGACCTCGATAATGTCGGCTATACGGCCCGGCACCTGACCTTCTTCGAAATGCTCGGCAACTTCTCGTTTGGCGACTATTTCAAGGAGAATGCGATCGAGCTTGCCTGGAAGCTGGTCACCGAAGGTTTCGATCTGCCGAAACATCGCCTGCTGGTGACCGTCTATTCCGAAGACGAAGAAGCAGCGACGCTGTGGAAGAAGATTGCAGGCTTCTCCGACGACAAGATCATCCGCATCCCCACCTCGGACAATTTCTGGCAGATGGGCGATACCGGCCCCTGCGGCCCCTGCTCGGAAATCTTCATCGACCAGGGCGAAAACGTCTGGGGCGGCCCTCCCGGTTCGCCGGAGGAGGATGGCGACCGGTTCCTGGAATTCTGGAACCTCGTTTTCATGCAGTTCGAGCAGACGGAGCCTGGGGTTCGCAACCCGCTGCCGCGTCCGTCGATCGATACCGGCATGGGTCTGGAGCGCATGGCCTGCATTCTGCAGGGCACCCAGAGCGTCTTTGATACGGACCTGTTCCGCACGCTGATCGGCACCATCGAGGAGACGATGGGCGTCAAGGCGGAGGGTAGCGCCAGCCATCGCGTCATCGCCGACCACCTGCGCTCGTCGGCCTTCCTGATCGCCGATGGCGTGCTGCCGTCGAATGAAGGTCGCGGCTATGTGCTTCGCCGTATCATGCGCCGCGCCATGCGCCATGCCGAACTGCTCGGCGCCCGCGAGCCGCTGATGTACAAGCTGCTGCCGACGCTGGTGCAGGAGATGGGCCGCGCCTACCCGGAACTGGTGCGCGCCGAAGCTCTGATCTCGGAGACGCTGAAACTCGAAGAAGGCCGGTTCCGCAAGACGCTGGAGCGTGGCCTGTCGCTGCTGTCGGATGCGACCACAGATCTCGGCAAGGGCGACATGCTGGATGGCGAGACCGCCTTCAAGCTCTATGACACTTACGGCTTCCCGCTCGACCTGACGCAGGATGCGTTGCGCGCTCGCGAGATCGGTGTCGATATTTCCGGCTTCACCGATGCCATGCAACGCCAGAAGGCCGAAGCCCGCTCGCACTGGGCCGGTTCCGGCGAGAAGGCGACAGAAACCATCTGGTTCGAGCTCAGGGAAAAGCATGGCGCAACCGAATTCCTGGGTTACGACACCGAAACCGCTGAAGGCGTGGTGCAGGCGATCGTCAAGGACGGCGCCGTCTCTGAAGAAGCCAAGATCGGCGACAAGGTGCAGATCGTCGTCAGCCAGACGCCGTTCTATGGCGAATCCGGTGGTCAGATGGGCGATACCGGCGTCATCTCGTCCGACCACGGCAAGATCGAGATATCAGACACGCAGAAGAGGGGTGAAGGCCTCTTCGTACATTTCGGCGCCGTTATCGAAGGCGCGTTCAAGACCGGGGACGCGGTTGTTCTGACCGTCGATCACGCACGACGCTCGCGGCTGCGTGCCAACCACTCGGCAACGCATCTGTTGCATGAAGCGCTGCGCGAGGTGCTCGGTACCCATGTGGCCCAGAAGGGTTCGCTGGTCGCGCCTGAGCGTTTGCGTTTCGACGTTTCGCATCCGAAGCCAATGTCGGCCGAGGAGCTGAAGATCGTCGAGGATATGGCAAACGAAATCGTGCTGCAGAATTCGCCTGTTACAACCCGGTTGATGAGCGTCGATGATGCAATCGCCGAGGGCGCGATGGCGCTGTTCGGCGAAAAATACGGCGACGAAGTGCGGGTCGTGGCGATGGGCGAGGGTGTGCGCGGCGCCAAGGCCGGCAGGTCCTATTCGATCGAACTCTGCGGCGGCACGCATGTTGGGGCGACCGGCCAGATCGGCCTGATCCGCGTTCTCGGCGAGAGTGCCGTCGGCGCCGGCGTTCGCCGCATCGAGGCCGTCACCGGCGAATCGGCGCGAGAATATCTGGCCGAACAGGACGAACGCGTAAAGGCGCTTGCCACCTCGCTCAAGGTACAGCCGGCCGAAGTTCTGTCGCGCGTCGAAGCGTTGATGGACGAGCGCCGCAAGCTGGAGAAGGAGCTGGCAGACGCCAAGCGCAAGCTCGCCATGGGCGGTGGGCAGGGCGGCTCGGTCGATGCAGTGCGCGAAGTCGCCGGCGTCAAATTCCTCGGCAAGGCGATTTCAGGTGTCGATCCCAAGGATTTGAAGGGTCTTGCCGATGACGGCAAGGCCAGCATCGGCTCCGGCGTCGTCACCCTGATCGGCGTTTCCGACGACGGCAAGGCAAGCGCGGTCGTGGCGGTGACGCCGGATCTCGTGGATCGTTTCAGTGCTGTCGATCTGGTGCGCGTCGCCTCGGCCGCCCTAGGCGGCAAGGGCGGCGGCGGCCGCCCCGACATGGCCCAGGCCGGCGGTCCCGACGGCTCGAAGGCCGACGAGGCGATCGAAGCGGTGGCCCTGGCACTCGCTGGCTGAACTGCCGGTTCATAAGAGAGTTTCGAAAGGCGGAGGCTCAGCTTCCGCCTTTTTCTTTTTCGGTTTGCGCCGGCAACTCCGCAGGATTTGTCAAATCGGGATATGGTTCTCTTTAGCCGATCGATTTGCACGAGGTTTGACATGAACGGCGAAACGGCATGGGCACTGTATGAAAACCGTCTGAGACGGGTTTCTGCCTATATTCACGACCACCTTGATGAGGAGCTGGATATGGAGCGACTTGCCGAGATCGCCTGCATGTCGAGCTATCACTGGCACAGGATCTACCGGGCGATTTACCGCGAGACGCTGGCGGCAACCGTCAAGCGGCTCAGGCTGCATCGCGCGGCGGGCGAGATCGTCCGCACGGAGCTTGCGGTCAGCGAAATTGCGAAGCGATCAGGCTATCCCAATCTCCAATCTTTCAACCGCATCTTCAAGTCGGTCTACGGCATGCCGCCGGCCCGCTACCGGAAAGAGGGAAGCCACACAGCCTTCCAACCCTCACCTAACGGAAAGACCAAAGCCATGTTCGACGTGACCATACGTGAGATCGCACCGACCGAACTGATCGGCGTCGCCCATACCGGCTCTTATATGGAGATCGGCAAGGCCTTCGAGACGTTGTTCGGCACGCTTTACGCCCGCGGACTTGCCAAGCCCGATATGCGGATGATCGGCGTCTATCTCGACGATCCCGACATCGTGCCAGCCGAAAAACTGCGCTCGATCGCCTGTGTCACCGGCGTTTCTGAAGGTCCGACCGAGCCGCCGTTCGAGCGGCGCACAATCGACGGCGGCGACTACGCTGTGCTGCGCCACAAGGGCCCCTATGCCAACATGCACAAGGCCTACCAATGGCTCTATGCCGAATGGCTGCCGAAATCCGGACGGCAGCTAAAAGACAGCGTGATGTTCGAGGAGTATCTTAACAATCCGCGCGACGTGCCGCCAACCGAACTGATGACGGATATTCACATGCCGCTTGCCTGAAAACTGGCATCCCGGCGCGGTCATCTGAGACCCGCGCCGGTGACGATCAGGCGGCCTGCATCGTCTTGCCGGCCTCGTCATCAAGCGCATTGGCGCGCTTGTAGGCCTCACGCTGGCTGATGCGGCCGAAATAGTCGACGAAGGCCTGTCGCTTCTCGATGGAGCCAAAACCGAGGCCCCAGCCGATATGCGAGCCGACATAGACGTCGGCGGCGGTGAAGCGCTCGCCGGCAACATAGGTCGAGCCGGAAACGGCCATTTCGAGCGCGTTCATGACGTCGCCGAAACCGCCGCAGCCGGCCATGCGCAGGCGTTCCGTCGGAATTTCGAAGCCGAGAGCTTTCATCGTCACCGCCGATTCCAGCGGACCGGCGGCAAAGAACATCCAACGGTAATAGCGGGCGCGTTCCTCCGGCCTCGGCGCCAGCGCCTTTTCCGGGAAGGTCTCGGCCAGATAGGCGCAGATCGCCGCACTTTCAGTAACGACGGTGTCGCCGTGGCGGATCGCCGGCACCTTACCCATCGGATTGACCGAGAGATACTCGGGCGCCTTCATGGTTTGGTCAAAGGTCAGCAGTTCGGTGCGATAGGGCTGGCCGATCTCCTCCAGCATCCAGCGCACGATGCGGCCGCGCGACATCGGGTTCGTATAGAATACCAATTCCTCAGTCATGAGATCCTCCCTCGTGTCCCGTTATTCAGCGGCCCGGCCGTTCCCGGGAATTAATAGTGCAGTGAGGCCTTAGTGCAACCCCCGGCTCTTAAAGCGCCTTGCGGTACTGGATGAAACCCGAGCGTTCGGCGATCTTGTCGTAGAGCCGCCGTGCCGTTGCATTCGTTTCGTGCGTCATCCAATAGAGCCGGCCTGCGCCATTCGCGCGGGCGAGATCGGCGACGGCGTCGATCAGTGCTGCACCCGTACCGAGGCCGCGCTGGCTGTTTTCGACATAGAGATCCTGCAGGTAGCAGGTCCATTGCGGCAGCCAGCAGGAGCGGTGAAAGATGGCGTGGACGATACCGACAAGGCGGCCGTCGTCGTCGAGGGCGCCGAGCGCGTGCATCGGTTCGTCCGGATCGTGGAAGCGGTTCCAGGTGAGGTCCGTGGTTTCGGGCGGGATGGCCACTTCATAGAAGCGCTGATAGGCCTCCCACAAGGGGTGCCAAGCGGCGCGGTCCGAAGGCTGCAGCGGTCTTAGGATGGCCGTCATCGTTCGCTCCCAAAATGAAAAACGGCGGAGAATATCCCCGCCGTTTCAATGTTATCGCGAAAGGACTGGCTTACGCCATGGCCTTCTGCAGGTTCTGGTCGATCTTATCGAGGAAAGCGGTGGTCGACAGCCAGGGCTGATCAGGGCCGATCAACAGCGCCAGGTCCTTGGTCATGAAACCGGATTCGACGGTGTCGACGCAGACCTTTTCGAGCGTTGCGGCAAAGCGGGCGAGCTCGGCATTGTCGTCGAGCTTGGCGCGATGGGCGAGGCCGCGGGTCCAGGCGAAGATCGAGGCGATCGAGTTCGTCGAGGTTTCCTGGCCCTTCTGGTGCTGGCGGTAGTGGCGGGTGACGGTGCCGTGAGCGGCTTCGGCTTCGACAGTCTTGCCGTCGGGCGTGAGCAGAACCGAGGTCATCAGGCCGAGCGAGCCGAAGCCCTGGGCAACGGTGTCGGACTGGACGTCGCCATCATAGTTCTTGCAGGCCCAGACATAGCCGCCCGACCACTTGAGCGCCGAGGCGACCATGTCGTCGATCAGACGATGTTCGTAAGTGATGCCGGCTTCCTTGAACTGATCCTTGAATTCAGCCTCGAAGACTTCTTCGAAGATGTCCTTGAAGCGGCCGTCATAGGCCTTGAGGATGGTGTTCTTGGTCGACAGGTAGACCGGCCACTTGCGCATCAGGCCGTACATCATCGAGGCACGGGCGAATTCCCGGATCGATTCGTCCAGGTTGTACATGGCCATGGCGACGCCGGAGCCCGGCGCGTTGAAGACTTCCTTCTCGATGACGGTGCCGTCCTCGCCGACGAACTTGATTGTCAGCTTGCCCTTGCCGGGGAACTTGAAATCGGTGGCGCGGTACTGGTCGCCGAAGGCGTGGCGGCCGACGACGATCGGCTTGGTCCAGCCGGGAACCAGGCGCGGCACGTTTTTGCAGATGATCGGCTCGCGGAAGATGACGCCGCCGAGGATGTTGCGGATCGTGCCGTTCGGGCTCTTCCACATTTCCTTAAGGTTGAATTCCTTGACGCGTGCTTCATCAGGCGTGATCGTCGCGCACTTGATGCCGACGCCGTATTTCTTGATGGCGTTGGCGGCATCGACCGTCACCTGGTCGTTGGTGGCGTCGCGGTTTTCAACGGAGAGGTCGAAATAGTCGATATCGAGGTCGAGATACGGATGGATCAGCTTGTCCTTGATAAGCTGCCAGATGATGCGCGTCATTTCATCGCCGTCGAGATCGGCGACGGGATTGGCGACCTTGATCTTGTTCATGTATCTGCCTCGTTCGAGCTTGAAGGGGGACGGGGTCCCAGGTGGGTGACGTGATGAGGAGCGCTATAGCATTGTGAACCTGGAACGCAAAGCTGCAACGGGTTTCACAATGCGTTTTTGCAGGCATTGCCAAGCGCTCGAATCCGGCTAGTGTCCGCCTTGATTTGCCCGTCCGGAACATTCGACCATGAAGACGATCGCCATTGTTATCGCAAGCCTTATCGCGCTTTCAGGCGCCGCCCATGCGGCCGATGCCACCGCTCCGGTGAAGGAGATCATGGATGCGACCGGGAGCAACTGGGCCGACAACAACAATGATTGGACCGACATCTTCGATGCGAGCCGGCTCGATCATCTCTACAGCAAGGACTTCGTCGCGCGATACCATGCGGCCGCGCAGTTTCCGGCAGCCGATGACGACGGCATATCGCCGTTCGACTATGACGTTATCGTCAACGGCCAGGATGCATGCCCGCTGGAGGACATAACCACAACGGCGGCACCGCCGGTCGATGGCACGACCGAGGTGACGGTGCGCTTCAAGAAGTCCGCCTGCTCGGACGCGCCCGATGCCAAAGACTATACGACCGTTCGTTTCGAGGTGGTCGAGGAGGCTGGCCAGGCGGTGATCGACGATATCGTCACCGAGAATATCGAAACGCAGGCACGTGATTCCCTGAAGGCGACGATGGCGCTGATTGCCAAGGGCCAATAGGCGCGCGACATTGGATTGATGTCGGGTGATTGATGACGGGCGATCGATGTCGGGGATTCGATCCCGGGCGATTGTTCCGATCGGTTCTCCGATGGTTTGATTTCCGCTCTATCGGCGGTATCTGTCGATCCTTGCGTGGCATGAGGGCTCTTGCATTTGTTTTCCGGATTTCAGTTCCGCGACTGGCTGCTTGCCAACGATCCGGCGCTCTCGCGCCTGCGCATGGCATCGCGGGTGACGCTGACGATCGTCCTTTCATTTTTGATCCTGCTTGCCATCAAAGCTCTCATCCTGCCGCTGCCGACCGCGGCTTTCGGCCTCGGCATCGTGCTGTCGATCGAAGGCGGAATCGCCGTTCGCGACAAGGGCAATGCGCGCCAGCTGGTGACGCGGCTCTTCGGTTGTGCGGTGAGCCTTGCCGTCGTCGGGATCGCGGCCGGGCTTGAGGATCGCCGTTTCCTTTCCGATCTCGTCTTCCTGGTGGTGATCGCGCTTGCATCTGCGGGTCGCGTGTTCGGGCCGCGCGGTTTTGCGATCGGCATGTTCGCCTTCACGTCCTATTTCATGGGCGCCTATTTCCGGCCTTCGCTGGTCGATCTGCCTGATGTGGCGATCGGTCCCGTCGTTGCGGTGCTGCTCGGCCATCTGGTGAGGGCGGTGCTGCTGCCCGACGACTGGCGGCGCGACCTGCTGCGCGCACTCGAAAGCGTGCGCGGCCGGATCAACCAGATCCTCTTCAAACTTGCCGCGCTTGCCGGGAGTGCAGAGATTGGCGAAGCCGATCGGCAGGAACTGCGCCAGCTGGAAGACCGGCTGAAGGAGGTGGTGCTGATGGCCGAAACCTTCATCCCGCGCCCGCCGGCAGGCGTCTTCGACGGTGCCGCCGACCCCGCCGCCGAACTGGCGATCCGGCTCTTCGATGCGCATCTTGCCGCCGAGAGCGCGATCGTGCTCAGCTTCCAGAGCCCGCCGCCATTCGCGCTCGTTCACGCCGTGATCGAGGCCGACAAATCGGAACTTGTAAGATTTGAGGGAATGGCCGAAACGATCAGGGATCAGCCGCAAGGCGAAACGGTGAGGGCGCTTCTCTGGCTCGGCGAGGCGCGGCAGCAACTGACGCAGGCGATCGACGAAGGACAGGCCAACGGTTTTTCCGGCATCTATACGGTCAGCGACACGGCGCAATCCCAGCCGATCGACTTTTCATTCGCCAATCCGCTGCTGCGCTTGGCGCTGCAGATTACGGTCGCCTCGGCAATCGCCATGAGCTTCGGCCTGCTCTTGTCGCGCGAACGCTGGTTCTGGGCGGTGCTTGCTTCCTTCCTCGTCTTCACCAACACCAATTCGCGCGGCGACACGGCTATGAGGGCATTGTCGCGCTCGCTCGGTACCGTGTTCGGGATCGCGATCGGCCTTGTGCTGGCAACGCTGCTTTCAGGCGAGCCTGATATCGCCATTCCGGTTGCCGTCGTCTGCATCTTCCTCGCCTTCTATTTCCTGCAGGTTTCCTACGCGACGATGACCTTTTTCATCTCGATCGTGCTCTGCCTGGTCTACGGCATGACCGGTGTGCTGACGCTCGATCTATTGAAGCTGCGCATCGGCGAGACCATGATCGGCGCGGCGGCCGGAACGGCGGTCGCCTTCCTCATCTTCCCCACGCGCACACGCGGCGCGCTCGATGCCGCACTCGCGCGCTGGTTCCAGGCTCTGCGTGAGCTGCTTGGCGCGATCGGCGAGGGCAAGAGCGGTTTCGAGCTGATCGCCCTGTCGCAGAAGATCGATGCCTGCTACCGGGATGTGACGGTGACAGCACGGCCGCTCGGGTCTTCCTGGTCGGTGGTGACCCGGCCGGGCCAGATCCGCCAGACACTGGCGATCTTCCTGTCCTGCACCTACTGGGCGCGCATCCTGGCGAAGAGCTACGACAGGCCGGCAGCGGATGAGACTCTGAAGACCTTGATCGCGGCGGAGCTGGCGATGATCGATACGGCAGCCCGGCGTGGTTCGAGCTGTTTCCTGATCGAGCGCAAGACATCGCGAACGACAGGCCGGCATCTGCCGCTGTCGCGGGAGGGTGCCAGGCTGGGGCTCGAGATGATCGGTTCGGCGTTGGAAAGGCTCTATCCGCAGGCCGACGTCTTGCCGTTTGCGGCGGGCAAGGCTATTGCGCGCTCGAAACAGGGATAAGACCATGGCAGGCACGAACAGCGAGCGTCAACTTCTGGCAGAAGGGCCGGCCATCATTCTGGTCGAGCCGCAGATGGGTGAGAATATCGGCATGGTGGCGCGCGCCATGGCGAATTTCGGTCTTGCCGAACTGCGCCTCGTCAATCCCCGCGACGGCTGGCCGAACGAGAAGGCGCAGGCGACCGCCTCCAAGGCCGATCATGTGATCGCGGCGACCAAGGTCTACGATACGCTGGAGCAGGCGGTCGCCGATCTCAATTTCGTCTATGCGACGACGGCGCGTGAGCGCGACGGCTTCAAGCCGGTCCGCTCGCCGGTCATCGCCGCCGAAACGCTGCGGGCGAGGTTCCGGGCGGGCGAGGGGACCGGGATCCTCTTTGGGCGTGAGCGCTGGGGGCTAACCAATGAGGAGGTGGCGCTTGCCGACGAGATCGTCACCTTTCCCGTCAACCCGGCCTTTGCCTCTTTGAATATCGCCCAGGCCGTGCTGCTGATGTCCTATGAATGGATGAAATCCGGGATGGAGAATATCGGCGCGGTGCCCTTTCAGGCAATGGGACAGACGCCCTCGACCAAGGAACAGCTCTTTGGCCTGTTCGACCAACTGGAAGAGGCGCTCGATGCCCGCGGATATTTCCATCCTGCCGGGAAAAAGCCCAAAATGATCGACAATCTGCGTGCGGTCCTATCTCGCCGGGCTTTCTCGGAGCAGGAAATCAGCGTGTTGCGCGGCGTCATCTCCTCCCTCGACCGTTTCTCGCGCAAGAGCCCGCGCGGCGGCCGGTTCCCGACAGCGGCCAAGGAAACACCGCCTGATGACAGCACCGACGCATGAGCTGAAACCGATCCTCGTCTTCGATTCCGGCATTGGCGGGCTGACCGTCCTGCGGGAAGCGCGCGTGCTGATGCCAGAACGCGGCTTCATCTATGTCGCCGACGATGCCGGCTTTCCCTATGGCGGCTGGGAGGAACAGGCGCTGAAGGAACGGGTGGTCGGGCTTTTCGGCAAGCTGCTGACGGATCACGATCCCGAGGTCTGCATCATTGCCTGCAATACCGCCTTCACGCTTGTTGGAGCCGATCTGCGCGCCGCCTATCCTCAGATGACCTTCATCGGCACCGTGCCGGCGATCAAGCCGGCAGCGGAGCGGACGCGCTCGGGTCTGGTCTCGGTACTCGCAACGCCGGGTACGGTGAAGCGGGCCTATACGCGCGATCTCATCCAGTCCTTCGCGCAGCAATGCCACGTTCGCCTCGTCGGCTCGGAGAACCTGGCGCGGATGGCAGAAGCCTATATTCGCGGCGACGCCGTCTCCGACGAGGCCGTGCTTGCCGAAATCGACCAATGCTTCGTCGAGAAGGACGGTCGGAAGACCGATATCGTCGTGCTTGCCTGCACGCATTATCCTTTCATGGCCAATCTATTCCGGCGGCTTGCGCCCTGGCCGGTCGACTGGCTCGATCCGGCCGAGGCGATCGCGCGCCGCGCCCGCACGCTGGTGCCGCTGGTCGCCGATGCCGTACATCCCGACAATTTCGACTTTGCCGTCTTCACCTCCGGCCAACAGGATTTTGCGACGCGGCGGCTGATGCAGGGTTTCGGGTTGAGGGCGTGAGAGGAATTGTCCTGTGGGTTGGCGAAATCTGGCCCTGAAAATAAGCGCATTCTTTGATAGACGGGGCGCTGCCGTTTCGGAAGAATGGCGCTTCGTTCATGTGAGTCTCTTCGTCGCGAGGATCAGCATTGCAGGTTGGCATCGATATGGGATTGGCGTCCGGCAGCCCGGCGGCGCTCGATATCGAGGAGCTGCTGGCGACCCGTCTGCTGGTGCAGGGCAATTCCGGATCGGGCAAGTCGCATCTGTTGCGCCGCCTGCTCGAACAATCCGCGCAATGGGTGCAGCAGGTCATCATCGATCCCGAGGGTGATTTCGTCACGCTCAGCGACAGGTTCGGCCATGTCGTCGTCGACGGGGAGCGCACCGAGGCGGAATTGGCCGGCATTGCCAACCGTATTCGCCAGCATCGCGTTTCCTGCGTGCTGACGCTCGAAGGTCTCGACATCGAACAGCAGATGCGGGCTGCCGCAGCCTTCCTCAACGGCATGTTCGATGCCGATCGCGAATACTGGTATCCGGTTCTCGTTGTCGTCGACGAGGCGCAGATGTTTGCACCTTCGGTCGGCGGCGACGTCTCGGAAGATGCGCGCAAAATGTCGCTCGGGGCAATGACCAACCTGATGTGCCGGGGCCGCAAGCGCGGGCTTGCCGGCGTCATCGCGACACAGCGGCTCGCCAAACTCGCCAAGAACGTCGCCGCCGAGGCCTCCAACTTCCTGATGGGCCGCACCTTTCTTGATATCGATATGGCACGCGCCGCCGACCTGCTCGGCATGGACCGACGCCAGGCCGAAATGTTCCGCGACTTAAAGCGCGGCAATTTCGTTGCGCTTGGACCGGCTCTTTCTCGCCGACCGCTGCCGATCCAGATCGGCGCGGTGGAAACCTCGGCGCGTTCCTCCAGCCCGAAGCTGATGCCGCTGCCGGATGCACCGCAGGATGTCGAGGACCTGATTTTCACGCCCGATCCGGAGGAGTTTCTCCGTCCGCCGGTGCGCCGCGCGCCGCCGGCGCCGCGGCCAACGACCGACATTCTCGCTGAACTCTCGCGCTCGACGCCTGTGGCATCCGCAGCGCCGGCCGAGGTGAGGGCGAGCCAAATGGAGGTTTCCGCCGAGGAGCGGGAAGAGCGCCTTGCCGGGGTGTTTGCCGAAATACTCGACGATCCCACCTCTGCCTTCCGCACCGATTCGGTGCTCTACCAGGATTTTCTCGTTCGGCTGCGAATGCGGCGCGTGCCGGGACCGCCGATCGCGCTGCCGGATTTCCGTCGGCGTGTGGCAATCTCGCGCTCCGGCGTCGATGCGGAAACCGCAGTGAGCGATTCCTGGGCAACGGCGCTATCGCTGTCATCCAATGTCACCGACGACCTGCAGGGTGTCTTCCTGATGCTCGCCAAGGCGGCCGTCTGCGGCGAGCCATGCCCGTCGGACGCGCGCATTGCGCGCGCCTACGGCACCCATTCCGCCCGCCGTGCGCGGCGCCTGCTCGGGTATTTCGAGGAGCAGGGCAGCATTGTCGTGCACACGGATTTTTCCGGCAAGCGTATCGTGGCTTTCCCCGACATGAATTGCCAGACGGCGCCGGGCGACGCCAACGCGCCCGATACAGGCGATCGGCCGCTGGCTGCGGAATAGTAGCGCTTTCGGGCTTTGCCTCTGTTGACATTTTCATGACGGCCTTCTAAACACCGCCCCAAGCACCGGGCAGCAATGTCCGGTGTTTCATTTGACATGTCCCGTGGATCGTTCCTGTTCGCTAACCGGAACATCCTGTCAGATCTTGCAAGAGATCAGAGGAGGGCGTGTTTCCTTCGCGCGGTTTGGCAACAAACCGGCAGAAACCTTTGAAAGGAAATACGATGAGCAAGCGCGAATCGTCCAAGTACAAAATCGACCGCCGTATGGGCGAAAACATCTGGGGCCGTCCGAAGTCCCCGGTGAACCGCCGCGAATACGGCCCCGGCCAGCACGGCCAGCGCCGCAAGGGCAAGCTTTCGGACTTCGGTGTGCAGCTGCGCGCCAAGCAGAAGCTCAAGGGCTATTACGGTGACCTGCGCGAAAAGCAATTCCGCGCGATCTTCGCCGAAGCCGACCGCCGCAAGGGCGACACCTCTGAAAACCTGATCGGCCTGTTGGAATCGCGTCTCGACGCAATCGTCTATCGCGCCAAGTTCGTTCCGACGGTCTTTGCTGCCCGTCAGTTCGTCAACCACGGCCACGTCACCGTCAACGGTGTGCGCGTCAACATCGGTTCCTACCGCTGCAAGGCCGGCGACGTCATCGAAGTTCGCGAAAAGTCGAAGCAGCTGGTGACCGTTCTGGAAGCCGTGAGCCTCGCCGAGCGCGACGTTCCGGACTATATCGAAGCCGATCACCACAAGATGGTTGCTACCTTCGGCCGCGTCCCGACGCTCAGCGACGTTCCGTTCCCGGTCGTCATGGAACCGCAACTGGTCGTCGAATTTTATTCGCGTTAATAAAACCAGGCGTTTTCGCATATGGAAAAGCCGCTCTTTCGGGCGGCTTTTTTGTTATCCGGAGAGAAGCGATGGCGGATTTGCAGGCGACCCTCGATAGTATCTACAGCGATATCCTGCCGCGCATCGGCGAGGGTAAGGTCGCAGACTATATTCCCGAGCTTGCCAAGGTCGATCCGAAGCAGTTCGGCATGGCGATCGTCACCGTCGACGGCAAGGTCTATCGCGTCGGCGATGCCGATATCGCCTTTTCGATCCAGAGCATATCGAAGGTCTTCATGTTGACGTTGGCGCTCGGCAAAGTCGGCGAGGGACTCTGGAAGCGCGTCGGGCGCGAACCTTCCGGATCGGCTTTCAATTCGATCGTCCAGCTCGAGCACGAGGGCGGCATCCCCCGCAATCCCTTCATCAATGCCGGCGCGATCGCCGTCAGCGACGTCGTCATGGCCGGCCATGCGCCGCGCGAGGCAATCGGCGAGCTGCTGCGCTTCGTGCGCTATCTCGCCGATGACGAGTCGATCAGCATCGATGACAGGGTGGCGCGCTCGGAGACGCAGACGGGATATCGCAATGTCGCGCTTGCCAACTTCATGCGCGCCTACCGCAATCTCGACCATCCTGTCGACCATGTGCTCGGCGTCTATTTCCATCAATGCGCCCTGTCGATGAGCTGCGAGCAGCTGGCCCGCGCCGGCCTGTTCCTGGCGGCGCGCGGCAGCAATCCGATGACCGGCCATTCGGTGGTCTCGCCGAAGCGGGCGCGGCGCATCAATGCGCTGATGTTGACCTGCGGCCATTACGATGGCTCGGGCGACTTTGCCTATCATGTCGGCCTGCCCGGAAAGAGCGGCGTCGGCGGCGGCATCTTCGCGGTGGCGCCGGGCATTGCCTCTATCGCGGTCTGGTCGCCGGGGCTGAACAAAGTCGGCAACTCGCAGCTCGGTGCCGTGGCGCTGGAGATGCTGGCGGCACGCACCGGCTGGTCAGTTTTCGGCGATTGACGCTGTGTTACCGAACTCGTTTCTGCTAAGGCAGATAGATCTCGATAGGACGACGCAATGAATATCGCAGCCAATATCGCCGACGAGTTGGAGAGTGGCGAGGCCGACATTGGCGGCCATGCGCCTTTTGCCGATGCGCCGCGCTCGGTCTCCTTCAACAAGCTGCGCAAGCGGCTGCTCAGGCAGGTGCGCCAGGCCTTCGACGATTTCGACATGCTGAAAGGGCAGAGACGCTGGCTGGTCGGTCTTTCCGGAGGCAAGGACTCTTATGGGCTGTTGGCGCTGCTGCTCGATCTCAAATGGCGCGGGCTGCTGCCGGTCGAGCTCATTGCCTGCAATCTCGACCAGGGGCAGCCGAATTTTCCCAAACATGTGCTGCCGGATTATCTGACGAAGATCGGCGTCCGGCACCGGATCGAATATCGCGACACCTATTCGATCGTGAAGGAGAAGGTGCCGGAAGGGGCGACCTATTGCTCGCTCTGTTCGCGGCTGCGCCGCGGCAATCTTTACCGCGTCGCCCGCGAAGAGGGCTGCGACGCTTTGGTGCTCGGCCACCACCGCGAGGACATTCTCGAAACCTTCTTCATGAACTTTTTCCACGGTGGACGGCTTGCCTCGATGCCGGCGAAGCTTCTGAATGACGAGGGCGACCTGATGGTGCTGCGGCCGCTCGCCTATGCCGCCGAGGACGACCTGGCGAAATTTGCCGCCGCCATGCAGTTTCCGATCATTCCCTGCGATCTCTGCGGCTCGCAGGACGGGCTGCAGCGCAATGCAATGAAAGATATGCTCGCCGATATCGAGCGGCGCATGCCAGGCCGTAAGGATACGATGCTGCGGGCGCTTTCACATGTGAACCCATCGCATCTGCTCGATCCAAAAATTTTCGACTTTTCCGCCCTTGGTGTCACCGATCCTTCATAAAAGTCCGGCTAAGCAGCTGGCTATTATATGAAGAGCAGGATTTCGCATGAGCATTTCAGATCAGGATATTCTCTTTCTCGGCGATTGCCTCAAGGAGGCAGCGCGCGCTGAAATCATGCCGCGTTTCCGCAATCTCGGCACTGCCGATGTTTCGGAGAAGACCTCGGCAATCGATCTGGTGACGCAGGCGGACCTGCTTGCCGAACACAGGATTACCGCGACGCTGAAAGAGCGCTTTCCCGCGGCGCTTATCGTCGGTGAGGAAGCCTATGACGCCGACCGGTCCGTCGTGCCGGCACTTGCCGATGCCGAACTTGCCTTCGTTATCGACCCTGTCGACGGCACCTTCAATTTCGCCGCCGGGCTTCCTGTCTTCGGGACGATCCTTGCGGTGACAGTCAGGGGTGAAACCGTCGCCGGCATCATTCACGATCCCGTTCTCGGCGATACCGTGACAGCGATCAAGGGCGCGGGCGCCTTTCTGACGCGGCAGGATGGGCAGTCGACAAAGTTGAAGGTGGCGGAACCTGCTTCCTTGAACCAGATGGTCGGCGGCATCTCGTGGGGGCATATGGATGATCCGGATCGTTCGCGCATCTCGGCCAACATGGCAAAGATCAAAATGACCTTTGCTTTCAACTGCTCGGCCTATGAATATTGGATGGTCGCCTCCGGCAAGCTGCATTTCATCGGCCATGCCAAGCTGATGCCCTGGGATCACCTGGCCGGCGTGCTCGCGCATCAGGAGGCCGGCGGCCATACGGCGAAATTCGACGGCACGCCCTATCGCCCCGGCGAGACCGCGGGCGGCATCATTTCTGCGCCCGATAAGGAAAGTTGGCAGTTGATCCGGCGCGAGATCATCGGCAACTGATGTAAGGCCTTTCCCAAAAGGCCGGACCGAAAGGATTTGACATGACTGCGATTGTCGACGTGGCCGTTCTTGCCGACCTGCTGCGCCGCGCGGCGAAAGCGGAGATCCTGCCGCGCTTCCGTCGGCTCCGCCAGGATGAGGTGCGCGCCAAGAGCGAGGCGACCGATCTCGTCACCGAGGCCGACGAGCAGGCCGAGCGGATGATCAAGACGGAAGCCGCACAGCTCTGGCCAGGCGCGCTGTTCGTCGGCGAGGAATCGGTCGCGGCCGACCCGGCGCTGCTCGGCAGGCTTGCCGATGCCGATCTGGCGATCGTCGTCGATCCGGTCGACGGCACGTTCAATTTCGCCTCAGGCATCCCGGCGTTCGGCGTCATGGCCGCGGTCATATCAGGCGGCGAGACCATTGCCGGCATCATCTACGATCCGATGGGCGACGACTGGGTGATGGCGGAAAAGGGCGGCGGCGCCTGGCTGCGCCGGCCGGATGGCGAGGCGCAGCGGCTGCGCGTGGCCGAGCCTGTCGCGCTCGAGCAGATGGTCGGCATGGCCTCGACCGGCTACCTGCCGCAGGAGAAGCGGGCCGAGGTGCTCGGCAATCTCGCCAAAGTGCGCTTCCTCACCAATTACCGCTGCGCCGCTCACGAATACCGCACCTTTGCCGGCGGCCATGTGCATTACCTGATGTACAACAAGCTGATGCCCTGGGATCACCTGGCCGGCACGCTGATTTCGCAGGAGGCAGGCGCCCATGCGGCGCGCGTCGACGGTTCGCCCTACCTGCCGCATCATCTCGATGGCGGGCTGCTGATTGCCCCCGACAAGGCCTCGTGGGACGTGCTGCGGCGTGAGGTCTTCACGGTCTGAAGGCATGAAAGGCCCGCTGCGGCATTTGTTCCACTTTGCCGAAAATTATCCGCAGAGCTTCTCCATGAGGAAGTTCTCCAGGCTCTGCCCGCGTTTCTCGACGATCTGCTTCGTAACCACCCGGAAGCCTTTGCGCTCGAAGAACGGTCGGGCCGTTCGGCTGGCTTCCGTATAGATTCGGCCAAAGCCGAGCGTCAGCGCTTCATCCTCGACCCTGCGCAACAGACGGCTTGCGATGCCGAGCCCTTGAAACTCGGGGTGCACGAACATCATGTCCAGGCAGCCGTCGCCAGTCAGATCCGAAAATCCTGCGGGCTTTCCGTCAAATTCCGCCATCCAGGCAGGCCTGCTGATCCTTCGCTCCGCCCATCTGTTCCGATCCTCGACATTTGCCCAGGCATCGATCTCAGTCGCTGAATAGTCCTTCGACGAGATTTCTCGGATGGCCCGCAGGAAAATGTCAATCGTTGCGCCCACGTCGCCTGGCGCGTAGGCCCTGATCAGAATTCTGTCGTTCATCGAGAATGCCTTTCACGCACACTTACGCTACAGGATCGCGAGAATTTGTTCCCACGCTTGCCGCCCTAATTCGGCATCGGCTTCATCACTTCCACCGTGAGCACGCAACGACGATCGGGGCGTGGTTTCGCCTGGTAGCAGAATGCGGTGGCCCGCATTTTTTCCGAGGACAAGCTCCGTAGCTAGGCCTGAGTCCGCGCGCCTTTGTACAATCGATGCGGCAAATCTGTCCGACGGCCAAAGGGCGTCATCGGATCCCGCTACAAGCAGAATTCGAGCATTGGTTCTCTCCAAGGGAATAGCCGCTGCCTCGATCTCGGATTGGTGCACATGGAGACATCGTTCAAACAGGCCGCGATAGGCGACGAGCCCGTCCCTGTATTCGCGCACCCAATCAGGGTCGGACGGTACGAAGGGAAGCGGCCTGCCTTGCAAAGTCCAGGACGAGCGTTCCGGCCAGTTGACGCCATCAGGACCCGGACCGATATTTCCCCATACGACTGAAGACGGGCTCATTGCGACGACTGCGCTGATGCGTGGATCGTGGACCGCCGCAAGCAGCGCGGCTTCGGCGCCTTTCGAGGTTCCGAGCAGGACGATGCGTTTGCAGCCGAGTTCCACGAGATAGTCGATGGCTGAGAAGAAGGTTTCCAGCGGCACCTCGCAAATGCCCGGCACCTGACCTTCGCCGCCGAACCAGCGAAGGGCAATTGCCGTTACGCCTCGGCTGGCAAACAACCTGGCGCGGGCCGTATCGACCCGGCCGCTGGAGCCGGCAAGCACTACGACGCCGGTGCCATTGTCCGGTTCGGAATGAAAGACCTCGCCCTGCAGTTCCGGAGGGAGACGGTGATGTTCTGTATCCAAAACCAAGCCCTCCGCTTAGGTCAGAAGTGGGCGGCACCCGGATCGAGCTGCGGGCTGTCGCCGGGATGGGTGAAGAGCTTGCCGTTCTCCGCCCAGAGTGTGGCCGCGATCGTCACCGCGCCAAAGAGCGCGAAGCCGCCGAAGAGCGGCTGCACCGTGCCGTTGAACATCTGGCCGACCAGGCCGCCGAGGATGGCGCCTGCTGTCGTCGAGACGAAGCCGGTGATGGCGGTGGCGGTGCCGGCGAGATTGCCCATCGGCTCGAGGCTGATGGCGGTGAAATTGGTGGCGATCACGGCAAACATCATCAGCACGATGGTAAAGATGCCATAGGCGATGGCGAAATCCGGCTTGCCGGCCAGCGAATAGAAGAAGCCTGCGGCCGACAGCGCCGTGAAGATCAGCAAAGCGGCGTGCGAGATGCGGCGCATGCCGAATTTGCGGACGAAGAAGCCGTTGGCGAAATTGGCCACAGCGATGCCGCCGGCGGTCGCCGCAAAGGCGATCGGTAGCCAGTCTCCAAGGCCATAGACCTCGCCGAACACCTGCTGCACCGAGATCACGTAAGCGCTGATGACGCCGGTAAACATGGTAAGACCGATCATGTAGCCGCAGGTGATGCGGTTGGTAAGCACGGTCTTGAAGCCGTCGACGACAGAGCCGACCGACAGCGGCAGCCGCTCTTCCGGCGGCAGCGATTCTTTCAGCCGCAGAAAAGCCCAGACGAAGAGGATCATGGCGATGATGCCGAGCAGGATGAAGATCCAGTGCCAGTTGGCATAGAGGATGATGAGTTGGCCGACGGAAGGGGCAACGATCGGTACGATCATGAAGACAATCATCACATAGGACATGACACGGGCCATCTCGCGGCCGCCGAAGCAGTCGCGCACCATGGCCATGGTTGTGATGCGCACGGCCGCACCCCCGATACCCTGGACGAAACGCATGATGAGCAGCATTTCGAAGCTGCCGGTCGCTGCGGCGGCCAGCATTCCAAAGACGTAGCAGGCCAGGCCGCCGAGCAGGATGTTTCGGCGGCCGAACGTATCCGAAAGGCTGCCGAAGAATATCTGCGAGACGCCGAAGCCCAGGAAGAACACGCCGATAATCAGCTGCGCGTCGTTGGGATTGGTGACGCCGAGGGAATGGCCGATATTGGGCAATGCCGGCAGCATGCTGTCGATCGCCATGGCGACGCTGGCAGTCATGAGGGCGATGGTGACGACGAATTCGCCAAAGCCCATGCCGATGCGGCGAGAGCCCTGGTTTTCCTGGTGCGGCTTATGCGGCGGCGTCATGTGGTGAAATCCCGGATGCGGAGGAGGCCGGCCGTCAGACGGCCGGGTTCTGCGGTTGGAAGAGGCGGCCCTTCTCGGCGATGAGCACGAAGACGAGGCCGATGATCGACACAAAGAAATAACCGGCGACCATCGGCAATGCGGTGCCGTCGAAGGCCTGGCCGATGCCGGCACCGATCAGGGCGCCGCCGACCGTGCTCATGAAGCCGAGCACGGAGGAGGCGGTGCCGGCGACGTGGCCGAGCGGCTCCATGGCGAGCGAATTGAAGTTCGAGCCGATCCAGCCGAACTGGAACATGGCAAGGCCGAAGAAGGAGATGAACAGAGCAAACGGCATCGGCTCGGAGCTCGCCATCTGGACGATCAGCCAGATCGTGTTGATGGCGATGAAGCCGAGGAGCGAGCCGTGCGACAGGCGGCGCATGCCGAGCTTGCCGACGAAGCGCGAATTGAAGAAGGACGACAGCGACATGAAGATCGCCACGCCGGCGAAGGCGAAGGGGAAATAGACGCCGAGATCGTAAATGCCGACATAGACCTGTTGGGCCGAATTGATGAAGCCAAACAGTGCGCCGAAGATAAAGGTGCTGGCAATAGTGTAGCAGAGCGCCGTGCGATTGGTCAGCACCAGCTTGAAGGCGCCGAAGATCGAGCGGGCGGTGAAGGGGCGGACATTGGCGGGGTGCAGGGTTTCCGGCAGGCGGAGATAGGCCCAGATGGCGATAGCCGTCGCCATGGCGGCGATGAAAAGGAAGATCAGGTGCCAGTTGCCGAAGAACATAACGATCTGGCCGGTGCCCGGCGCAATCACCGGCACGATCATAAAGACCATCATGATCAGCGACATGACTTCGGCCATCTGCCGGCCGCCATAGATATCGCGGACAATGGAGACGGTGATGACGCGGGTTGCCGCCGAACCGACGCCCTGGACGAAGCGCAGGGCGAGCAGCCCGGCGAAGGTAGGGACGAAGACGATGCTGATGGCGGAGAGAATGTATATGACGAGACCGATCAAAAGCGGCGTGCGGCGGCCGAAACGGTCAGACAGCGGCCCGTAAAACAGCTGGGCACAGCCGAAGCCGAGCAGATAGGTCGAGACGACGAACTGGCGATGGTTCTCGCTCTCGACACCGAGGCTCGCGCCGATCTGCTGCAAGGCCGGCAGCATGATATCGATCGCCAGAGAGTTGACGGCCATCAGGAAGGCGGCGAGCGCGATAAATTCTCGCTTGCCCATGGGCAGACGGCCCGCGGACACGGCTTGTGATGAATCTGTCACAATGAAATTCCCATAAACAGGCTAAGGCGCTGCTAGCCGCAGCGCCTCGGTCTCAAGATTACAGATTTGGAAACCGGGCGGACGCCCGGTGACCGATCAGGCGGCGCCGCGCACGGTGATGCCGTTTTCCTGGAGGTGCTGCTGCAGCTCACCGGCCTGGAACATTTCCCGCACGATGTCACAGCCGCCGACAAACTCACCCTTGATGTAAAGCTGCGGGATTGTCGGCCAGTTGGAATATTCCTTGATCGCTTGGCGGATTTCCGAATCGGCGAGCACGTTGACGCCTTTATAGTCGACGCCGATGTAATCGAGAATCTGCACGACCTGACCGGAGAAACCGCACTGCGGAAACTGCGGCGTGCCCTTCATGAAGAGGACGACGTCGTTGCTCTTGATTTCGTTGGCGATGAATTCGTTAATGCCGCTCATAGATCCAAATCCTTTCAACAGGCGGGTTAAAGGCCCGCCGTTTCAATCGTTGTCTTTAGATAGCATGCGGCAGCAGGAATTCCAGCCGCCGAAACCAAAAAAAGACCAATTATCGCAGGCCTCTCCGGGCTTGTGCCGGCACGTTACGGCTGGTGGATGAGATAAGCCTGAATCTGTTCGATTTCAGTATCGGTGAAATATTTGAAATCCCACTGCGAAACCTGCGTCATCACGCCGAGATCGCGGCCTCCGACACCCTTGCCGGTGCGCAACAGCGTCTTGAAATCGGCAGCCGAATAGGATTGCGCCAGAGGCTTCAGCGCCGGGGCGAGAAAGGCTTCGGACTGTTTCGCCGTATCGAGATTGTGGCAGTGGCTGCAATCGGTCCTGAAGGCATATTCACCGATATCGGCCGGGCGCGCGGCGGCGGGGGTGATGACGGCGGGCACCAGATCGGCCTCGAAGGGGATCTTGTCGAGCGCCAGGCCCACTCGGCCGAGCGGTCCCCATTGCGTTCCTCCCGCCACGGCGTCGGGAAGCTGCTTCAGGGTGCGAAGCCAGGCGATGAGTGCCGCCATGTCGTCATCGGTGATATCGGCGAAATTACCGGCCGGCATGATGAAGACGCCGGTGCCGTCCTTCTTGACGCCGTGGCGAATGAGACGCACGAGCTCGGCGTCGCTGTACATCGGCACGAAGCGGGTCAGGTTCGGTGCGACGATGCGGCCGACGCCGGGCTCGTCGAGCAGCACGTTGCCGGCATCGTGATGGCAGCCGCCGCACATCAGTGTGCGGCCGCGGCGTTCGGCCTCTTCCGGGGACAGCGTCGTCTTGACGGCAAAATCGGCCGCCGCGATGTCGTAAGTCCGGGAAAGGCGCCTCTCCGACAGGGCGTAGACGCCGGCAACGGCGATGAGACAGATCGCGACGACGGCCGCAAGGACAATTTTCAAAATACGTTTCATCGGCTCGGCCCCCCAATGGCCTTCTGGAGACGGACGCGCCGCGCTCCATCGTCACAATCCGTTTGAAATCGGCAGAGGTTAGCGCCGGCTTTTGCGTTGCCGCGCTTATCGAGCCGGCGCGGATATTGGAAATCTGCAAGATCGACGCCCGGCGTGGGCACCACGCATTAGCTGCGGCGCTGGCGGCTGCGGCCGGCGGCGGTGCGGCGCTTGCTCACCTGTTTGCGGGCGGGCTTGCGTGTGGTTGCGGTGGTTTTGCGGGCGGTCGAGGTTGGCTTGCGCGTTGCAGCCGTCGTCGCCGGGCTGCGCGTTTTGCGCTTCTTGCGCTTCGTCGTAACGCGGCCGGTGGTTTTCTTTAGGATTTCCTTCAGCACGCTGTCGACGACGCCTGATATCAATTCTTTGACGAGATCGGCCACAAAACCCCTCCGTTCGTGGTGGAAACGACATGGGTGCTATTGAATTCCGGAAGAGTTCGGTTAGCAAGACGGCTTCGAGACCAAAGCTGCTTTTTTGCCGATATTAGTGGCAGAGCCCGGATTGCAAGCAACATGCCGGCCATTCGCCCGGCCGGAAGGTGGAATGAAACTGATCGAAAAGCGGGTCGTTATACACTTTGCCGGCTTCGAGCCGCTTGACGGCGCTGCCCACAGGGCGCGCTACGAACGTTCTGCCAAGCAAAGCGCTGCCGTCTGGGGCTATTCGATTGAGGTGGGCGCGCCGGCAGCAGCAAGCGATGCCCTCAGTTTCGAGGTCACGGCGGGCGGCGGGGTAACTGCTGACGCGGCGCCCGAGGCAGCCGCTGACGCGGCGCCCGGGGCAGCCGGCACGGCGCCCGAGGCAGGCACCGTTTCTCCTGGCTGGCAGACGAAGAGCCGGATCCACATGGTCGATCACGACGCGCTGGTAAGCCGGCTGCGCGGCGGCAATACGCTAAGCCAGATCATTGCGGGCTTCCGCAGTTGCGGGCAGATCATATTGGAAGGCGGCATGCGGGGATATTTCCGCCATGCGTGGCGTTTCGGCCTGTTCTTCCTCTTTCCGTTCCTGCTGACGGCGCTGGCAATTGCGCTGACGGCGCAAATCACTGTGCTGCCCTATAGCCTCGGCTTTTCCCTTTGGCACATGCTGTGGAGCGGGCCGCTGGCGCTCTGCTTCTTCATCTTCGCCTTCCTGCCGTTTTCCGAACGCTTCCATACACTGCATCTGTTTGCCGATTGGAAAATGGCGGTGGCGCTCGGCCGCATGGACCAGGCCGATTTCAACGCCTGGCTGGAAGACCGGGCCGTGGCCGTGCGCAAGGCGCTGGCGGAGGAGGCGGACGAATATGTGATCTCCTCGCACAGCATGGGGTCGAACGTCGCCGCCCATGTCATCGGCATGTTGCTGGAAAGGGAGCCGGAGATCTTCAAGGGCAAGCGCGTGGCGTTTGCCACCCTCGGCAGCGCCATCCTGCAATGCGCGCTGCTGTCATCGGCAACGCAGCTGCGTGCCCGCGTCGGCTTGATCGCCCGTTGCCCCGAGATTTCCTGGCTCGACGTGCAGTGCCTGACGGATTCAATCAATTTCTACAAGGTGCCGGTCGTCGCCGTTGCCGGCCATGCGGATGCACCTGCGGCAAAGATGATCCTGATCCGCGTCAAGCAGATGCTGACGCGCGAGCGCTACCGCCGGATCCGCAAGGACCAGCTACGCGTTCACCGGCAATATGTGCTAGGCCCCGATCTTAAGGCGCCCTTCGATTTCACGCTGATGACGTCGGGTCCGATGCCGGCCTTGGTGTTTGCCAGCCTCGACGCTGAGAGGATACCCGGCTGAACGCCGGGCATCGTCTTTGAGACAGGCCAGCTTTATTCCGGCGCCGAGGTCTGCAGCGCCAGCGCGTGCAACACGCCGCCCATATTGCCTTTCAGCGCCTCGTAGACCATCTGGTGCTGCTGCACACGGCTCTTGCCGCGGAAAACTTCGGCGACGACTTCGGCGGCGTAGTGGTCGCCATCGCCCGCCAGATCGCGGATCGTTACCCTGGCACCGGGAATCCCAGCCTTGATCATGTCTTCGATATCGCCGGGTTTCATGGCCATGATCGTTACTCCTTGCGCATTATTCCGCGGCGAGTTCGCCGCGGCCTTCCATGAAATCAGGGAACCATGATTCATGGGCATCGCGCAATTGCTGAATCGGCAGCGAGATGAGATCGCCGACGACGAGTGCCGTCCCGCCGACCGTGCCGAGACGGCGGAAAGGAACACCGGCGCCTTCTGCATTGGCGCAGACGAAATTTGCCACGTCGGCAGGCACTGTCAAGATGTAGCGAGCCTGGTCTTCGCCGAAGAGCAGCGCATGCGGCGCGCCCTTGCCTTCGCCGAGATCGATCGTCAGGCCCTTGTTCGATGCCATGGCCATTTCGGCGAGCGCGACGGCAAGGCCGCCCGACGAAATATCGTGGCAGGCGGTCGCCTGGTCGTTGCGGATGACGGAGCGAACGAAATCGCCGTTGCGCCGCTCGGCAAACAGATCCACTTCGGGGGCGGGGCCTTCGCTGCTGGCGAGCACATCGCGGAGATAGACCGACTGGCCGAGATGGCTGCCATCGACGCCGATCATGATCACCTTGTCGCCGTCACTGGCGCTGCCGATGCGGGCCATCTTGCGCCAATCCGGCAGCAGGCCGACGCCTGCGATCGTCGGGGTCGGCAGGATGGCGACGCCGTTGGTCTCATTGTAGAGCGAGACGTTGCCCGAGACGATCGGGAAGTCGAGCGCGCGGCAGGCTTCGCCAATGCCCTTCACCGCTTCGACGAACTGGCCCATGATTTCGGGCTTTTCGGGATTGCCGAAGTTGAGATTGTCGGTGGCGGCGAGCGGCTCGGCGCCCGTCGCGGTGATGTTGCGCCAGCATTCGGCAACCGCCTGCTTGCCGCCTTCGAAAGGATCGGCCTCGACATAACGCGGGGTGACGTCGGAGGAGAAGGCGAGCGCCTTGCTCGGATGGCCATCGACGCGCACGACGCCGGCGTCGCCGCCCGGAAGCTGCAGCGAGTTGCCCTGGATCAGCGTGTCGTATTGCTCGTAGACCCAGCGGCGGCTCGACTGGTTGGCGGAACCGACAAGCTGCAGCAGCGCCTGGGCGTAATCCTGAGGGGCTGCGACGAGATTGGCGGGCAGGGGAGCCTGCTTACCGGATTCGCGCCAGGGGCGGTCATATTCCGGCGCCTGGTCGCCAAGATCCTTGATCGGCAGATTGGCGACTTCCTCGCCCTGATGCACGACGCGGAAGCGCAGATCGTCGGTGGTTTTGCCGACGATGGCAAAGTCGAGGCCCCATTTGACGAAGATCGCCTTGGCTTCGGCTTCCTTCTCCGGCTGCAGCACCATGAGCATGCGCTCCTGGCTTTCCGACAGCATCATCTCGTAGGCGGTCATCATCTCTTCGCGGACCGGCACCTTGTCGAGCTCGAGCAGGATGCCGAGATCGCCCTTGGCGCCCATTTCGACGGCCGAACAGGTGAGGCCGGCCGCACCCATGTCCTGGATGGCGATGACGGCGCCGGTCTGCATCAGCTCAAGGCAGGCTTCGAGCAGGCACTTTTCGGTAAAGGGGTCGCCGACCTGAACCGTCGGGCGCTTTTCCTCGATCGATTCGTCGAATTCGGCCGATGCCATCGTCGCGCCGCCGACGCCGTCACGGCCGGTCTTGGCGCCGAGATAGACGACCGGAAGGCCGACGCCCTTGGCTTCTGACAGGAAGATGGCGTTGGATTTGGCGATGCCGGCGGCAAAAGCGTTAACGAGGATATTGCCGTTGTAGCGGGCGTCGAATTCGACTTCGCCGCCGACCGTCGGCACGCCGAAGGAATTGCCGTAACCGCCGACGCCGGAGACGACGCCGGAAACCAGGTGACGGGTCTTCGGGTGATCCGGCTCGCCGAAACGCAGCGCGTTCATCGCGGCAATCGGGCGTGCACCCATGGTGAAAACGTCGCGCAGGATGCCGCCGACGCCGGTCGCAGCCCCCTGGTAAGGCTCGATATAGGAGGGGTGGTTGTGGCTCTCCATTTTGAAGACGACGCAATCGCCATCATCGATATCGACCACGCCGGCATTTTCGCCCGGGCCCTGGATGACGCGCGGCCCGGCGGTCGGCAGGGTGCGCAGCCATTTCTTCGAGGATTTGTAGGAGCAGTGCTCATTCCACATGGCCGAGAAGATACCGAGCTCGGTAAAACTCGGTTCGCGGCCGATCAGATCGAGAATGCGCTGGTACTCGTCCGGCTTCAGGCCGTGGCTTGCAATGAGTTCCGGCGTGATCGGCATGGTGTTTGGAATGGTCATGAGCGGAAAGTCCCTGGCGCGTTTTGCGCTGTCTTTAGCTTATGTAGCGGCGACGCGCGACAGAAAAAAGCCCGCCGTCAACACAGTGAACTGCCCCCCGGAAAGTTGGACACCCAACTTCGGGGAGTTCACAGGGGCAGGCAGGTTCTTTTCTCAAAGCGGCAATCGGTCAGAACTTGTAGCCGACCTGCAGGCCGGCGCGCGTCATGCCGTCGTTCGGGCCGTCGCAGAGATTGGCATGCGAGGAGTGGGCGATCTGGGCCATCACGTTCCAATGAGGGGTGAAACGGTAGCCGGCGCCTGCATATTCGTGGAACAGAACGCGACAGCCGAGTTCCGGGCCGTCATCATCGCCCTCGAGATTGCCGGTATGGATGACGCCGCCGAAGCCGGCTTCGGCAAACAGCTTTTTGTTGAAATTGACCGTCCAGGTGAAGCCCGTGAAGAATTGGCTCGCCTCGCCTGATGTGCCGATCGAGGTACCGAGATGCAGACGAGGATGCAGCAACTGCTGCTGCCAGCCGACGGCAGTATCGTAGCCGAAAGGATCGAAGAGGGCAGTGATTTCGGGAAAGACGCCATCTTCCCTGGAATGGCCGGATTGCACCGAGGTCGAGAGCCCGAAACGCAGTTCATCGAATATCTGCTCGCCGGCATTTGCCGCGCCTGCCGCCAAGGTGCCGGCGACCGCTGCCAATGACGCCGTACTTAGAAAACGCAACGCGATTCTTCCGAAGTCGACCCTCATCTGCTGTCCTTTGATTCGCGTCAGGCGGGAACAACGAAGAGGTAACATGGAGGTTGAGTCGGTGAAGCGCTCCGAATTGGCTCTGACATTTTTTCTAAATTATGACGTGTATTTGCAACACGTCATATTTCACCATCATAGGCGGAGCCGCCATTTTCCAGCAGCCGGCGCAGGATCATCAGGCCGGAGATCAGTTCCTGTTGCGACTTGGGCGAGGAGAAACCGATGCGAACGCGGTGATAGATTTTCTCGCCGCGCGCCGCCTTGAACTCGTCCTCGTCATCGACCAGCACGCCGTCGCGGTAAGCGGCATTCTTGAACGTGCCGGACATCCATGGCTCCGGCAGTTTCAGCCAGAGGAAAGGCGCGTGCGGGTGCGATTGGAAATCGAAGCCTTGCAGTTGCTCGCGGGCGAGCCGGACGCGCCGGGAGAGTTCTTCGACACTCTGTTTGCGGATTTCGTGCGCCGTGCCGCTTTCGACGAGGCGCGCACAGGTTTCCGCCAGGATGAAGGGCAGGCCACCGGTGATCATCCTGTGCGTCACCCTGATGCGCTGGGCGAAATGCGGCGGGCAGGCGACCCAGCCGCCGCGCACGCCGGCGGCGACGGATTTCGACAGGCCGCTGACGAGGAAGGTGCGATCGGGCGCAAGCGAGGCGATGAGCGGCGTGTCATCGTCGGCCATGCCGCCATAGAGATCGTCCTCGATCAGCCAGACGCCGTGCTTCCTGGCGATTGCAGCAATTGCCGCACGCCGTTCATAGGGCATGATCGTCACCGTCGGATTGTGGATGGTCGGCATGAGAAAGGCGATCTTCGGATGCTGCTGCTGGCAGAGCCGCTCGAAATCGTCGGGGATCACGCCGCTTTCATCGGAATCGACCGTCAGCGTGCGGCGGCCGAGCAGGCGGGCGCTGCGGCTGACCTGGGTGTAGGTCAGATCCTCGAAGACGATCTTGTCGCCCGGCGCCGAGACGGCAGCGATGACGGCAATCGCCGCCGCATGCGCGCCGAGTGTCGGCACGATGTTTTCGGCTTCCGGCGTCCAGCCGCTGCGGGCAAGCCAGCGGCGGCCCGCCTCGAACCAGTTGCCCGGAAAACTTCGGGAATAGGAGGAGATTTCGGCAAGATGCTGCTCGCCGATTTCGGAAAGGATGCCCGCTATGATCTTGCCCTGGCCGAGATCGGGAGCGGCGGTGGTGTCGAAACGAATCTTGTCTGCCGGCGCATCCCGGAGGCGGGTGCTGCCGAGCGAGGCCGTCAACGGGTCGGCCTGTTCGCCGGGTGGTGTCTCCGAGCGGTTCAGCACATAGGTGCCGCGCCCGACTTCGCCGGCGACCAGGCCACGCTCGTGCACCAGTGCATAGGCGCGGCCGATCGTGCCGATTGTCACCCCGATATCGTAAGCGAGATTGCGTTGCGGCGGCAATTTGCTGCCGGCGGGCAGGGCGCCGCTCGATATGGCGGATTCGATGCTATCGGCGAGCCGAAGATAGACCGGCCCGGAGCCGCGGGAAAGATCAGGAAGCCAATTTGTCATGGTGACAATTGTCTATATTGTCACATTGTACCTGTCAAGATTAAGAGTCAATTCCAATGGATAACCGAGAGGATTCCTGGAATGTCTGCCCTGCCTGAGATCAAAATGCCGATTATACCGATTGTCTCGTACGAGGATAGGAGACAGATCGTCCTTCCCGACGCGCCTGCAGAGGCGACGACACGTTTGGGGCGGATCTGGGCGGCGATTCTTCTTTGGAATCAAAAGCGGGAAGGCCGCCAGGCCTTGAGAAATCTGACGGCAAGCGAACTCAAGGATATCGGCGTGTCGCAATCCGACGCCGCGCGCGAAGTCGGCAAGTCGTTCTTCTGGGATTGATCGAGACTGCGAGCTGACCGCAGCGGTCAGCTGCAGGCCTTATTGCCGCCGGACCAGCGATTGACGTCGGCGGCGATACGGCCGGCAACCGGCTCCGACATCATCGGACCGAAGGCCTGGAGGCGCGACGGGCTTCCCTCGGCCTGTACGACGAGCAGCGGCCGGCTTTCCGGGCTGCCCTTGTGGACAAGCAGGATGCGTGGGCGGCCGGAGAAGGAATTGAGCTCCGGCGCAAGCTTGTAAGCGGCAAAAGCCGGATCGCCGGATTTGAACCAGCAGGCATTGGCGGCGAGCGCCACACGTTCCATCGTCGGCAGTGCGGCGCGGTTCGGACCGGTCGTCGGCGCCGGCGTCTGGCAGGCTGCGACCATGGCTGCGAGAGTGGCGAGCAGGGCAGCGTTAGCGACGGAATAGCGAGGGCGCATCGATCTTGCTCCGGATCCGGATGAAAGGATTTTGAGTTCAAAGTGCCACAGCGATGTTCGCACCATCGGAAAAGAGGCGCGGCGCTGCAGATCAGGCGGCGATGACGTCGAGCGCCGAGGCAAAGAGGCCGCGGCCGTCCGAACCGCCATGGGCGGCTTCGATCAGGTTTTCGGGATGCGGCATCATGCCGAGCACGTTGCCCTTTTCGTTCATGACGGCGGCGATGTCGTTCATCGAGCCGTTCGGGTTGGTGCCCTCGGCATAACGGAAGACCACCCGGCCATTGCCTTCAATCTGAGCCAGCGTTGCCTCGTCGGCGAAGTAATTGCCGTCGTGGTGAGCGACCGGGCAGCGGATGACCTGGCCCTGCGCGTAGGCACGGGTGAAATCCGTCTCGGCATTGACGACTTCGAGCTTGATCTCGCGGCAGACGAATTTCAGCGATGCATTGCGCATCAGCGCACCAGGCAGCAGGCCGGCCTCGACGAGGATCTGGAAGCCGTTGCAGACGCCGAGCACCTTCACACCCTTTGCCGCCTTGTCGATGATTGCCTGCATGACCGGCATCCGGGCGGCGATGGCGCCGCAGCGCAGGTAATCGCCATAGGAGAAGCCGCCGGGGATGACGATCAGGTCGACATCGGGGATCTCGGTCTCCGTCTGCCAGATCGTCACCGGCGGCTTGCCGGAAATCTTGGTCAAGGCGGCGATCATATCGCGGTCGCGGTTGAGGCCCGGAAGTTGAACGACGGCTGATTTCATGGGGTCCCCGCGTCTGGCGAAATATATTGAACTGGAACGCTTTCGGCGAGCCATACCCCATTGTCGGAGACAAAGAAAGAATGGCCTTCTGAAAACATGCGGGCCGCATCCACACGCAGGATGACATGGTCACCCCTACGGCGCATTGCGACGATTTTTGCGGTTTCGACATCCACTGAGAGATGAACGTGGTGCCGCTGCATCTTCTTCAAGCCTTCGCGCTCGATCGCCTGCCAGCTCGTCAGTGACGTGCCGTGATAAAGCACTGCCGGCGGTTCCACCTGGTTCAAGGCGAGATCGACCTCGACGCTATGACCCTGATTGGCGCGAATTCTGTTATCGGCGAGAGTGAAGCGCTTCTTCGGATTGTTTTCGATGATCTCGATAATATCGGCGCGGGAAACATCGTATTTCGATGCCACCGCTTTTTCGAGCGCATCGAACGACACCCAGCCCTCGGCATCAAGCGTCAAACCCGCGGTATCAGGCGCATGACGCAAAACATAGCTCATAAATTTCGAGACTTCCGTCTCCAGCTTTGTCTTCGTCATGACGCCAAATCCTCAAAGTCCGCCGGACGACGGGTCTGTGATCGTCAGTCGATCGCGATCGCGTAGTTCTCGATCACCGTGTTGGCGAGCAGTTTTTCGCACATGGCCTTGAGGTCGGCCTCGGCCTTGGACTTGTCGGCGCTTTCCAGCTCCAGGTCGAAGACCTTGCCCTGTCTTATATGGCCGACGCCAGAGAAGCCGAGGGCGCCAAGCGCGCCTTCGATAGCCTTGCCCTGCGGATCGAGAACGCCGTTTTTCAGCGTGACGGTGACACGAGCCTTGATCACTTTGTCTTCCCTGCCTTACTTGACCAGAACCGGGCCGGTGCCGCGCACAGGCTCGTTTTCATTGATGATGCCGAGACGGCGCGCAACTTCGGAATAGGCTTCGAGCAGCCCGCCGAGATCGCGGCGGAAACGATCCTTGTCCATCTTCTCGTGGGTTTCGACATCCCAGAGCCGGCAGCTGTCCGGCGAGATTTCGTCGGCAAGGATGATGCGCATCATATCGCCTTCGAACAGGCGGCCGCATTCGATCTTGAAGTCGACGAGCTGGATGCCGACGCCGAGGAAGAGGCCGGTCATGAAGTCGTTGACGCGGATGGCAAGCGCCATGATGTCGTCGAGCTCGGCGGGATTGGCCCAGCCGAAGGCGGTGATGTGCTCTTCGGAGACCATCGGATCGTCAAGCGCGTCTGATTTGTAGTAGAATTCGATGATCGAGCGCGGCAGTACCACGCCCTCATCGATCCCAAGGCGCTTTGCGAGCGAACCGGCGGCGACGTTGCGCACGACGATCTCCAGCGGGATCATCTCTACTTCCTTGATCAGCTGCTCGCGCATGTTGAGCCGGCGGATGAAATGCGTAGGGATGCCGATCTTGTTCAGATGGCTGAAGATATATTCGCAAATGCGATTATTGAGGACGCCCTTGCCATCGATGACTTCGTGTTTCTTCTTGTTGAAGGCTGTGGCATCGTCCTTGAAGAACTGGATCAAAGTGCCCGGTTCCGGGCCCTCATACAAGATCTTTGCCTTGCCCTCGTAGATACGGCGGCGACGGTTCATCGTGGTCATTCTCTATTGTTGGCGCTCTTGGGATAGCGCGAGTGGATCGATCTCGTGGCGTCCCCTTAAAGGAAAAGAGTGTGTTTCACAATCCGCCTGTCCCTCCTTCGCCGGTTTCGGGATTTCTGGCCGCGGTTTCCGGATTTCGTGGTTCCGGCTTCCGGATTTTACGAAATACCGCCAAGAGAATCGAATGAATTCGCAAGACGAGTCTACCGCCTTTTCCCGTACGGTGAAATGACGGCGAAATGGCGGGTCGCCTGGGCAGGTTTTTATTTGGCGGCTCTGCCTGGCAGCGCGCGACGTAGCTGCGTCTGCAGGGCGCGCGCGGCAGTTTGCCCGTGGCGCCAGCTTCCGGCACGGATGAAGGAAGGGATCTGCAGGGCCGGCATTGGCCGGGCAAGCGCATAACCCTGCAGCGTGTCGCAGTCCAGTTCTTCGAGAATGCGGATATGATCTGAAGTCTCGACGCCCTCGGCGATGACGAGGATGTTCAACGAGCGACCGATATCGATGATCGAGCCGACGAGTTTGCGCTGCTCGGCCGATTGCGGCAGCATGCGGATCAGCTCCCGGTCGATCTTCAGCGTCTTCGGGCTCAAGCGCAGCAGGCTGACGATCGAGGCATGGCCGGTGCCGAAATCGTCGATCTGGATGTCGATGCCGAGCTTGCGCAGCTTTTTCAGGTTGGCCGCCACCGCCTCGTCGCAATCGTCGAGCGAGATCGACTCCAGCAATTCGAAGGCGAACGTGCCGGGCTCGATCTTCAGGGCGCGGAGTTTTTTGCCGAGATCGGGATCGGCGAGCCGCCTGGCGGAAACGTTGACCGATATTTTCGGAACCACCAGCCCGTCCTTGATCCAGACGCGGCGATCTGCCATGGCGCGCTCCAGGATCAGAGCGTCGATGGTCGAGACGACGTCGAGGTCTTCGGCGATATCGAGGAAGCGGTCGGGCGTCAGCAGCCCATGCACCGGGTGCTGCCAGCGGGCAAGTGTTTCAACGCCCGCGACATCTAGCGTGCGGGCATCGAACTGCAACTGATAGAAGGGCACAAATTCATTGCGCTCGAGGCCGATCAGGATCTCGTCGGCGAGGTGCTTGGCGGAGATGATATCGCGGCGGGCAGCAGCCGAGAAAAATTCGAAGCGGTTGCGGCCCAGGCCCTTGGCACGATAGAGCGCGATATCGGCATCGAGCAGCATCTGCTTGGCGTCGAGCGTCGGTCCGCTGTCGATGGCAATGCCGATGCTGGCGCCGAAACGGCAGTCGTGCCCCTCATATCGGACGGGTTTGCGCAGTTCGCGAATGACACGTTCGGCAAGGCCGCCGATCTTCTTCGATGCGGGATCGACGATGCAGAGGATGACGAATTCGTCGCCGCCGATGCGGGCCACAAAATCGGCGGCGCGCACGGAGCTTCTGAGAACGCTTGCGGCATGCCGCAGCATGGCGTCGCCGGCCCGGTGGCCGAGCGTGTCGTTGATCTGCTTGAAGCGGTCGAGATCGATATGCAGGATCGCCAGCGCCAGGCCCTTGGCGCGGCATTCGGCCGAGCGCTCGTCCAGCATCTTGTCGAGATAGCGGCGGTTCGGCAGGCTGGTGAGATAATCGTGCAGCGCCAGGTGCTCGATGCTCTCCTTGGCGGCTTCGAGTTCGCGATTGCGCGCCTCGGCCAGATCCTTGGCGCGCTGCAGCTCGTTTCGCAGCGCGACCTCCTCGGTGACGTCCCAATTGGCGCCGATCAGCTTGCGGTGGCCGTTGCCGTCGACGAAGAAGGCCGAGCGGGCGCGGATGACGCGTTCGGCGCCGTCGCCGCGAATGATGCGGTATTCCTGCTGGAAATCACTTCCGCTTTCGACGCTGCGGTCGGACAGGCCCAGCACGCGCTCGCGGTCGTCGGGATGCAGGCTTTTCGCCCAGACGTCGCCGGCGATCTGACGCGAGACGCCCTTCAGCCCGTAAATGGCGATGAGCCGCTCATCCCATTCGACGATGCCATTCTCGATATCCGCCTCGAAGACGCCGATGCGAGACGTCTCCAGCGCCAGATCGAGCCGGCGCGACAGACGCGACAGCGTCTCTTCGGCCTCCTTGCGGGCGGTGATATCCGTATCGGTGCCGACGATGCGTGTCGGCACGCCGCTCTCGTCCCATTCGACGCAGGCGCCACGGCAGTCGATCCACATCCAGTGGCCGTCCCTGTGGCGCTCGCGATATTGGAAGATCTGGTAATCCGGATCGCCGGCGTTCTGCCGGTCGATGGCGTGGACGACGAAATCGCGGTCATCGGGATGGACGAGCTGCAGCCAGGTGTCGTAATCGCCGGCGGCTTCCTCGTCCGGCGCCATGCCGCGCATGGTCTTCCACGTCTGCGAGTAATATTTGCGATCAAGACGGTAGTTGTGATCCCATACGCCAAGGCCGGAGCCGACGAGCGCATGGTTCCACCGGCTCTCCCGCTCCGCCAGGTCGGAATCATCGTCTGCCCCGTTGCCGCCGCCTGCCTCGGCCGCTACGGCCTCGTCATGCGGATCATCGGCCGCTGGATGGGCTTTCTTCACAGGCATTCTCGCTTAGTTCATCTCGGTGCAGTCTGCTGTCATTCCATTAAGAAAGACTTAGAAAGCACTTGCGCAACAAGCGAGAGGCCGGTTTTCCGGCAATCAGGCGGAGAGCTTACTGAGGAACTGGGCGAAGACCATCGTGCCCTCGGGCCAGGGGCCGTGACCGGAATCGGCATTGATATGGCCCGCCTCGCCGGCATCGACGAGGAAGGAGCCCCAACTGCTGGCGATATCGTCGGCATGTTCGTAGCTGCCGAACGGATCGCTGCGGCTCGCCACCGTGATCGACGGGAAGGGCAGCGGATCACGCGGATAGGGACCGAAGGTCATCAGGTGCTTCGGGCGGATGTCGGGATTGGCGACATCGGGCGGGGCGACGAGGAAGGCGCCAGCCACCGGTTTGCGGAAATGCGGGATGGCATGGATCGCCGAGGCCACGCCAAGCGAATGGGCGACGAGGACGACCGGACGGGTCGAGGCGTTCACTTCCTCGGCGATACGGGCGATCCAGTCCTCGCGGACCGGCTTTGTCCATTCGGCCTGTTCGACGCGCCGCGCCGTGCTGAGTTTTGCTTCCCAGCGGCTTTGCCAGTGGCTTGGGCCGGAGTTGGTGTAGCCGGGGATGATGAGGATATCTGCGTCTGAGGCTTTCATAGTGCCGCCGATGTGAGAAAGCTCGACCAAGATGTCAAGAGGGGACGTGAAGGGAGAGAGCGACACGGGCGTTTTGGTTTGCTATATTGCTCCAGTGCCGGTTGCGGATTTCGTATCGGCTTGCCCGCCGATTGCGTGTCCGCTGCCGACCAGGTCTCGGCTGAGGAGGAGAAAGCCATGGCGGCATTTCATGTCATGACGGGTGCAGGCGAAAGCTTGGCGCGGCCCGTTGTCAATCGCATCAGTATCGCCGACGTCTTCGACGCGCTGAAGCGCGGGTACGACGATTTCATGGAGAAACCGTCGCATTATGTGTTCCTGTGCCTGATGTACCCGATTGCCGGCGTCTTCCTGACGCTGTGGTCATCGGGCGCCAATCTTTTGCCGATGGTCTTTCCGTTGATGGCAGGTTTCGTGCTGATCGGCCCGATCGCAGCGATCGGTCTCTACGAGATCAGCCGCCGGCGCGAAGCCGGCCTCGACACGTCATGGACGCATGCGCTCGACGTACGCCATTCGCCGGCGCTGCCGTCGATCGTCGCAGTCGGGCTGATGCTGTGTGCGCTTTTCGTCGTCTGGCTGGTGACGGCGCAGACGCTCTACAGCAACCTGCTCGGCGAAGTGTTTCCGCGCAGCATGGCGGACTTCTTCCGCCAGGTCTTCGGCACGCCCGAGGGCATGCAGCTGATCATCTGGGGCAATCTGATCGGCTTCGTCTTCGCGCTCGTCGTGCTGTCGATATCCGTCATCACCTTTCCGCTGTTGCTCGACCGCGATGTCGGCGCGGTGGCCGCCGTCCTCGCCTCGATCCGGGCGACGATCGCCAATCCGGTGCCGGTGCTGCTCTGGGGCCTGATCGTCGCAGCACTGCTCGTGATCGGCACGATCCCGGTCTTTGCCGGGCTGGCGCTGGTTATTCCGATCCTTGGCCATGCGACCTGGCATCTTTACCGCAAGCTGATTGCGCGCGAAGGCGTGTAATCGAAGGTTTTCCGGGGATCTCGAACTGTCGTGATCCCCGGAATTCAAAGCTTCGTCCTTTCCCGGAACCTCAAGACCTCTCGCCGCGTTATGTGTGACCGGCTTGTGGGAGGATTTCGGAGGTGACGATGAAGCATCTGTTCGCCCGCTTCTCAACGAAGATATCGGAATGGGCGGGCAAGCCCGTAGTCTTCATCTTGGCGCTCATCGCCGTCATCATCTGGGCGGCCCTCGGGCCCTTCTTCGATTATTCGGAAACCTGGCAGCTGGTCATCAACACCGGCACGACGATCATCACCTTCCTGATGGTTTTCGTGTTGCAGAACGCCCAGACGCGCGACACCAGGGCGATCCAAGCCAAACTCAACGAAATCATCCTGACCAGCCACGCGGAAAACCGCTTCATCGGCATCGAAAATCTCGACGAGGAGGAGCTGAAGCGCCTCGACGAGCTGGTCGCCAAGGCGGCCAAGGGTAGGGGCGAGACGGAAGCTTGCCGGATATCGGAGACCGCGGAAGCTGCTGCGCCGAAAAAGACCGAAGCTCGCAAACGCCTGGGGAGCGCCAAAACCTCGAAGATGAAACAACGGCCGCTTGAGAAGAGCTGAATTATTAAATAGGATTCGTACCTTAGTCGGGCATTTGAAAGTCTTCGCCCTTTGTTTTTTTAAAAGACACACATAGCGCTGTAAATCCAGAGTCATGTTCGGAGAGGAGAATGAGCGAGTCCTTCCTCAGGGAGCCCCAGGTCGAATTGTTTTTTCAGGCCTATTTCGTGGGATTGGCGATTGGGCATCTGCCATTTTTCTTCGAGTTTGGCCTTATTGGGTTGTTCTGGAGGTTTATCTTTTCGCTGCCATTCGTTTTTGTATTGTTTATTTTCTATCGCATTAAGTTTGCCGAAATAAATTCACGGCCAATTTTGTGGTCTTCCATCGTTTTTATGGGAATTTCAGCGTTGATTGCAGTTGCCCTATTTCTGCTGTCGGATATTGGCGTCCAGGATATCACGCTGAGGGAGCTGACCTTATTGTCCTTTTTGTTGGTGATTTCCCTGCCTTCGGTTCTGGTTTCATGCATTTACTTCGTGGTCATGATCACGCTGCAGTCAAGGAAGCGAAGCGTCGGATAGATCGTCAAGGGAGCAGTCACGGTCGCTAGTAGCGATTGAGACTTGTCGGCTTCTGAAAAGCAGAAGAGTTGGCCACAATGAGATGATGGAAATCATCTCAGATTACCGATTTTTTCCGATCGCACAGTAGTCGCCCTAATCTATCGCGACAGCGTCGCTCCAGAAATGATTGCGCATTCATCTACGACAGAGCATGAACGGCAACGTCTTCCCGGCCGCCCGCTTCCATTCTAAGTGACGCCCCCAGACCTCTCACGCCGCCCCAAACACCCGCCGGAAAATCGTATCGACATGCTTGGTATGATACCCAAGGTCGAACTTCTCGCGAATATCCTCCTCGGACAGCGCAGCCCGAACTTCCGCATCGGCGAGCAGCTCTTCCAAGAAGTCCTTGCCCCGTTCCCAGACCTTCATGGCGTTGCGCTGCACCAGGCGGTAGGCGTCCTCGCGGGAGGCGCCGGCCTGGGTCAGGGCCAGGAGAACGCGCTGGGAGTGGACGAGGCCGCGGAATTTGTTGAGGTTCTTCTCCATGTTCTCAGGGTAGACCAGCAGCTTTTCGATGACGCCGGCGAGACGGGAGAGGGCGAAGTCGAGGGTGACTGTGGCATCCGGGCCGATCATGCGTTCGACGGAGGAGTGGGAGATATCGCGCTCGTGCCAGAGGGCGACGTTTTCCATGGCCGGCATGGCGTAGGAGCGGACCATGCGGGCGAGGCCGGTGAGGTTTTCGGTCAGCACCGGATTGCGCTTGTGCGGCATGGCCGAGGAGCCCTTCTGGCCGGGCGAGAAATATTCTTCCACTTCCAGCACTTCGGTGCGCTGCAGGTGGCGGATTTCGGTCGACAGGCGCTCGATGGAGGAGGCGACGACGCCGAGGGTGGCGAAATACATGGCGTGGCGGTCGCGCGGGATGACCTGCGTCGAGACCGGCTCGGCCTTCAGGCCAAGCGCCTCGGCGACATGCTCCTCGACGCGCGGATCGATATTGGCGAAGGTGCCGACGGCGCCCGAGATGGCGCAGGTCGCGACTTCCTCGCGGGCGGCGACGAGGCGCTGGCGGCAGCGCTCGAATTCGGCATAGGCGAGCGCCAGCTTGACGCCGAAGGTGGTGGGCTCGGCGTGAATGCCGTGCGAGCGGCCGATGGTGACGGTGTCCTTATGTTCGAAGGCGCGGGTTTTGAGCGCTGCGAGCAGGCGGTCGATATCGGCAATCAGGATATCGGTGGCGCGCACAAGCTGGACGTTGAAGCAGGTGTCGAGCACGTCTGATGAGGTCATACCCTGGTGGACGAAACGCGCATCCGGGCCGACGATCTCGGCAAGGTGGGTGAGGAAGGCGATGACGTCATGCTTGGTGACGGCCTCAATCTCGTCGATGCGGTCGACGTCGAAGGTGGCCGCGCCGCCCTTTTCCCAGATCGTCTTTGCTGCCGATTGGGGGATGACGCCGAGTTCGGCCAGCGCGTCGCAGGCATGCGCTTCGATCTCGAACCAGATGCGGAATTTGGTTTCGGGAGACCAGATGGCGACCATTTCGGGGCGGGAATAACGCGGGATCATGGGCGGCTGCCTTCACTTCAAGAGATTTGAGCGTTTCGTTTTTACGCAATTCCAGACGGAAAACCGCGGGGCGCTTTTCCTGGAATTGCTTCAGTGCCCCTGTAGCAAAGACGGGCGGCAATCTCAACGCATGCGTTTGGCAAGATGATAGCTGCTGGCGACAAGGCAGACGGGACCAAGCGGCAGGAACAGGCGAAGACCGATCACTAGAAACTGGTAGACGGCGCTGATGCTGGTGAAGACGAATTGAAAAGCCCAGACGACGCTGCCGAAGGGCGCGTGCCAGCGCGAGTAGAAGAGCCGGTATTCCATGGCGAAGAGGAAGGCGGTCATTGCGATCGTGGCGGCCGTCAGCGTCACGAAAAAGGCGGCAAACCGCGCCTCCGCCGGCCTGCCATAGGCAAAGAAGCGGGCGACCGGCAGGGCGAAGGGCCAGGCGAAAAGGCCGCCGGCGAAATAGAGCACGGCGACCTCGGCAAGCCGGCTCGTCTGCAGGCCGTTGCGGAGGTAAAGACCGAGCATGGCGGAGGCGAGCATCTGCGCGCCCCAGAACAATGCGCCGGCAATCAGATCGGGGTAGGGCGGCCACGCAGCTCTGAGACGATCCCTGCTGGGGCGATCTGTCCTTGAGCGATCCGGGCTCGGGCCATCCATCTTTGGGCGATCCTGGTTCAGGGATGAACCGGAACGGCGATCCAGCGTCCGTTCCTGTCGGCGTCGAAGGCGAGGATAAGGGCGATGTGAATCTGGTTTCCGGCTTCCGGCTGATAGACCATCGCGCCGCCGATCCGGTATTCCACAGAACAGGCGCGGTCGGCCGGGACCGCGGTTGCTTGCCGCGCTGCCTGGCGGTTCGGAGCGCCTTGCTTCTCGATCATCTGCAGGCTGAAGCCGAGGACCCGCTTGTCGACCGACGCGCAATCCTTCGGGGTCGGCACCGGCATCTCACCGAGCGAAAGCGTATAGGGCGATTTCGGCGGACCGTCGGTCGCAAGCGTGGTGTAGCGGATGGTCTTCGAGGGAGAGCCGAGTTCGGTCGGCGGATTGAAGGCGGCGATCAGGCCGGGATTGGTCAAGAGATCGTATTTGTCCATCTGGCTGCGCGCCGCCGTCAGGTTCTGCCGCCGCGCCTTGGAGAGATTGGCGTCCTTATCGGTCATCTCGGTGTGGAAGGGCGTGCCCTCGAGATACTGGCCGCTGTCGGTATCGACGAAATAGGTGTTGGAGTAGGGAGCGCCGCCTTCCTCGATGCCGAATTCCTGAAATCCGAACACCTTGCCGTCGGCGGAAAAGCCGATCGGCTGGATATTGGCGATATCGCCGGCCAGTGACAGGCCGGGCAATGCAGCGGCAAGCATGCCGCCGATGAGTAGACGCTTCATCATGCTCGTGCCCCTTCGGCTGCCTGACGCAGATCGGCGACGGTCCGGCGATAATCCTCGACCGTCGCGCCCTTGAAAATCGCCGAGCCGGCGACGAGAACGTTGCCGCCGGCCTGCGCGATTGCCGGCACCGTTTCCACCGTGACGCCGCCGTCGACCTCGAGTTCGATCGGCCGATCACCGATCAGTGACTTCGCAGCTGCGATCTTGGCCGCCATCGCCGGAATGAACTTCTGCCCGCCGAAGCCGGGATTGACCGACATGATCAGGATGAGATCGACATCGTCGAGCACGTTTTCGATGACGCTGAGCGGTGTTGCTGGATTGAGCGTCACCCCGACCTTCTTGCCGAGATTGCGGATGGTCTGCAGCGAGCGATGCAGATGCGGCCCGGCTTCGGCATGGACGGTGATGCGGTCGCAGCCGGCCTTGGCGAAGGCTTCGAGATAGTCGTCGACCGGCGAGATCATCAGATGGCAGTCGAAGGTGGCGGAGGTATAGGAGCGCAGCGACTTGATGACATCGGGGCCGAAAGAGATATTCGGCACGAAATGCCCGTCCATCACGTCGAGATGGATCCAGTCGGCGCCGGCGGCCGTGACGTTGCGCACCTCCTCGCCGAGCCTGGCGAAATCCGCCGCGAGAATCGAGGGGGCAATGCGAATGGGCAGCGTCATCAAATCTCACTCCATATGGGCTGCCATTTGACCGTGGCGCCGGAATTCAAGGCTGGCGCGCCGTCGCTCATTGCGTCGGCGCGGCCGGTGGAAAAAAGCCGTTGCCCCGCCATTCGAGCAGGCGGTAGGGGTTTTGCGAAAGTTCGTGCGCGGCGGTGAAGGCAATAGTGCCGACCGGTGTCTGGAATGTTGTGCCCACCAGTGCGTCCTGGAGAGGCTTGCCGGCCGCAGCGGCGGCTTCCACTGCCTGGCCGGCAATCAGTGCCGCTGCCAGCGACGGCAGGACATAGCCTTCCGGCTCGATGCCTTTGGCGCGCAGCGCGTCGGCCGCAGCAATGCTTTCCGGCAGAACGGCGTATTCGGGCAGGGCGACGGCGCGCACGCCTGCATTGAGCGGCAACGGCTGGTCGGCGGCGCGCATGGCATCGCCGCTGAGAATGGAGAGCGGGATGTTTTCCGCCATGGCGTCATGGGCGACGATGGCGACATCGTTGCGATCGCCGCCGATGAAAACCCTGGTCGCACCGGCCCGTTTCAGGCGGCGCACGAGAGCGATCTGCTGCTCCTGTCCCGGCCGGTAGGTATCGGTAAAGACCGGCTTCAAGCCGTTCTGTTCCAGCGCATTGCGTACCGCTTCCGTCAGTTCGCGGCCATGGATGGTGCCGTCCTCGATCAGCGCGATCGGATCGGCGGCCCAATCCTTCAGGATCACTTCGATGATCTTTGCCGCCTCGGTGCCATCGGCGGGCGCCAGGCGGAACAGCGGCCAGCCGTTCTTCAACGCATCCTCCATCAGAATGCGGGAGCGCGCCGAGACGGTCAGCGCAGGAATGTTGGCATCCTTCAGCTTCGGCAGCGCGCCTTCCAGCGTCTCGCTGCAGAGAAAGCCGACCGCGACCTGCACCTTGGCAGCGACCAGCGCATCGGCAACCGCAGCACCGCTATTGTCCTCGCAGGTCTCGTTGATGGCGACGAGGGTATTGCCGGATTGCTGGATCTCGAAACCGGCGCCTGCGGCAATCTGGGAGCCCAGCAAAGCGAGGGGGCCATTCTGAGGGGCGACGACGCCGATCGTCACGCCGGCCGCATGGCCTTGCGCCGCCGCTCCCAGCAGCGCCAGAAAGGCTGCTATGCCACGCAGGTTGATCATGAAAGGCGGAGATCCCTAAGCCATCGTCCATGCCCTTTTATCCGCAAGGCCGCGATCGTCAAAGAAAAACAAGCGTGAAGCAGTGCTTTTCACCGGTCCTATTGTAGAAAAGGTAACCGATGCTCGCCATATTGGCGCGATAACAAGTCGATCCATGCAGAAACGCACGGGAGAAGCAGGTGTTGAACAGGCAGCATATCGACCCCAGTCTTTATCGAGACGCCATGAGCCGTTATGCCGGCCATGTGCAGCTCGTGACGACGGCGATGGGCGAGTTGCGCCGCGGCGTCACCATCACCGCCGCCTGCTCGGTCTCGGATAATCCAGCCTCGGTGCTGATCTGCCTCAACAACACCAATCCGAAGAACGAGATCTTTTTCCGCAGCGGCGTCTTCGTGCTGAACACGCTCGGCGCCCATCATCAGGGCGTTGCCGACGCCTTTTCCGGGCGGACGTCGCTTGCCGATAGCGAGCGTTTCGCCAGCGCCCGTTTCGAGACGCTGGTCACCGGCGCACCTGTGCTCGCCGATGCGCTCGCAGCCTTCGATTGCCGGGTGACCGACATCAAGGAAATGCCGACGCACAATGTCATCTTCGGCGAGGTCGCGGCTGTGCGCTTCAGTGAAAAGCACCCGGCGCTCATCTATATGAACCGGGATTATCACGCGCTGTGATGGCCGCCACGGCCGGGATTTCGAGGGATTAGAATGGACACTGCCGGCATCGAGGAAATGTTTCAGGGGCTCGGCCCGGTCACGGTCAAGCGCATGTTCGGCGGCAAGGGCATCTATCATCTCGGGCGCATCATCGCGCTCGAAGTACGTGACGAGATGCTGTTGAAGGCGGACGAGACGAGCGCCCCTGAATTTGCTGCCGCCGGCGCTACGCAGTGGAGTTATGAGGGCAAGAAGGGCAAACCGGTGAAGATGCCCTACTGGTCGATCCCCGACGAGGCTTACGACGATCCCGATCTGATGGCGAAATGGGTGCGGCTTGCCTATGAGGCGTCGCTGCGCGCCGATAGCTGACCGCGTTCGGTTGAGGGCAGGGCTGCTATAGCCGCCTTGGTGAAGGCCGACAGCGGTTGCGGCAAATCCGTGAGGGGAAACCAGCCGAAATCCGAGAGCTTGTCCGGTTCGGTCAATTGCGGCTCGCCCTCGACGTCGCAGGCGAGATAGAGAAGCGAAATCCAGTGCTGGCGGTCGGTATCGATGATCTGTTCGGTCATGCCGATCTTCTCGATCCGGCCGATCTTGAGGCCGGTTTCTTCCTCGGCCTCGCGGCGCGCAGCTTGCTCAGCCGGCTCCATGTGATCGACCTTGCCCCCGACGATATTCCAATAGCCGGCTTCCGGTGGGCGCAGGCGTTTATACAGAAGTATCTTGGCGTCGCGCATAATCACCACGCCAACGCCGAAACCCGGAAAATCGAGACCGGGTTTACCCATTGGATGTTCAGAGCTTGGCGCTGCCGGCGATCAGCATGAAGGCGGGGATATCGTCGCCGAAGCCGACCGGGGTCGGGCCGTCATCATGGTCGCGATGGCGGCGGCGGTCGCGGCTGTCGTCATTTGCCGGATAAGGCCGGCTATTGCGCGCATTGTTTTGCGGCTTCTGCTCTGCTTTGCGCTCGTTCTTCACGATGTCGGCCTTTACTGGTGCTGCTTGGATCACGTCTACGCCATTATCCTGGATGTCGTTATCAGATTTATGACCTGTGGCGCTGCGATTGCCGCGTCCGCGCCCACGATCCCTCTCACCGCGTTCGCCCTTTGCGCCACGCTCGCGGCTGTTGCGCCGCGGGCGCTCGCTATCGGCGCCTTCTTCTGCCGGCGGCAGGGAACTCACATCACCGCTCAACCACTCGACCTTTTGGCCGATCAGCTTTTCGATCGCATCGACGAATTTGGTGTCGCGCTTGGTGACCAGCGTGAAGGAGGCACCCGAGCGGCCGGCACGACCGGTGCGGCCAATGCGGTGGACGTAATCCTCGGAATGGATCGGCACGTCGAAATTGAAGACGTGGCTGACATCGGGAATGTCGAGGCCGCGGGCGGCGACGTCGGAGGCGACCAGCAGCTGGAGATTGCCGTCACGGAAGCTCTGCAGCGTCATCGTGCGGGAGCGCTGATCCATGTCGCCATGCAGGGCGCCGACGGAGAAGCCGTGGCGCTCCAGCGACCGGAAGAGATCGGCGACATCCTTCTTGCGGTTGCAGAAGATGATGGCGTTCTTGAGTTCGGTCTGGGCGCGGACGAGTTCGCGCAGAACCGCACGCTTCTCGTAATCCTTGCCGTGCGAGGCGACGAAGCGCTGCGTCACTGTCGCTGCGGCCGATGCCGGCTTTGCCACTTCGATGCGCTCGGGATTTTGCAGGAAACGGTCCGCAAGCTTCTGGATCTCCGCCGGCATGGTTGCCGAGAAGAACAGCGTCTGGCGGGTGAAGGGGATCATCTTGGCGATGCGCTCGATATCGGGAATGAAGCCCATGTCGAGCATGCGGTCGGCCTCGTCGATGACGAGAATCTCGACGCCGCTCATCAAAAGCTTGCCGCGCTCGAAATGGTCGAGCAGGCGGCCTGGCGTGCAGATCAGCACATCGGCGCCGCGCTCGAGCTTGCGATCCTGGTCCTCGAAGGAAACGCCGCCGATCAGCAGGGCGACGTTGAGACGGTGGTTCTTGCCGTATTTTTCAAAATTTTCGGCGACCTGGGCGGCGAGTTCGCGCGTCGGCTCGAGAATCAGCGTACGGGGCATGCGGGCGCGGGCGCGCCCCTTTTCCAGAAGCGACAGCATCGGCAGAACAAAGGATGCCGTCTTGCCAGTGCCCGTCTGCGCGATGCCGCAAATATCGCGGCGCTCGAGCGCAAAGGGAATGGCTCCCGCCTGAATAGGCGTGGGGATCGTGTAGCCCGCGTCGGTAACAGCGGATAGCACTTTTTGGCTCAAGCCAAGGTCAGCGAATGTCGTCAAAGGGAAAACTGTTTCCGTTTCGGTTCGGCCGAGCTCTGAACGAGTCGGCGGGATTGCATGCCGCAATGCAGCGCGACATAGCCCCGAATGGCCGGCAAGTCAAGAAATAGAGAGGCCTCACCCGGTACAGAGTGAAGCGATGGTTACCTCAGCGCTGTTACTTAATATAGGTGGCGAGTTTAAGTCCGGCATTCATGAAATATACTGGATCGACTGCGTGGCCGTCCTGGCGCACCTCATAGTGCAGATGCGTTCCCGTCGAGCGGCCGGTGCTGCCGGCAAGGCCGATGACGTCGTTGCGGTCGACCGTGTCGCCGACCTTGACCAGCACTTGCGACATATGGCCGTAGCGCGTCGAAATGCCGTTGCCGTGATCGACCTCGACCATGTTGCCGTAACCGCCGGTCCAGCCGGCTGATATGACCTTGCCAGGCGCCGAGGGGCGGATCTTCTCGCCAGGCGAGAAGCGGAAATCGATGCCGGAATGCAGCGCGAGGCGGCCGAGGAAAGGGTCGCGGCGATTGCCGAACGGGCTGGTGACGTCCTTGCCGATGGCCGGATTGCGGAAGGGCAGGGATTCGGCGGTGCTGCGCACGGCCTCCAGCCGGGTCAGCGCGCCGTCGAGCGCTGCCAGCGAATTGTTGAAGTCGTCGTTGCTTTCAGGCTCGACATAGGGGCCGCCGACGGCATCGTCGTCTTGCCTTGCCGCAGTCTCCTCCGGCACCGGGATCTTGAAGCGGGTCAGCACGGTGCCGATGGCGTTGGCGGCATTGCCGGCGTCGCTCGTCAACTGCTCGACACGGTTGCGCTGGTCCTGTTCGACACCCTTCAGCGACAGCGTCACGTTGGAGAAGATGCGGTCGGCGCGGTCGCCGACCGTCTCGGCGGCCGGCACATAGGCAAGCGTGGAATTGTCCGGTGTCGCATCGGCCGGGGCGCCGCTCGCCAGCTGTTTCTCGATCGCCTGGATGGCGCCACCGGTCAACGACGCGCGCTTGTCTTTGAGATCAGGGGCATAGGACTGGACGGGCGAAGACGGGGCAGGCAGGGCGCCGTCCTTTTCCGTCAGGCCGGAGCTTTCGGCGCGGTCGAGCAGATTGTCGAGCTTGCCATGGCGTGAGGTCAGCGCCATCTGCTGTTCCATCAGCTTGTCCACCTTGTCCTCGACCACCTGCTGGTCGAGCAGCTGCCGGGAGGTGATGCGATCGACCTGGGCGCGGAGGGCGGCGATGCGGTCTTCGTAGTCGTGCTGCATGCGGGCTTGCCGGGCCATGGTGGCGCCGATCAGATCGTCGCGGAGCACGAGATAGGAGGTGGCGAGGAGATAGCCGATCGAGAAGGCGCCGACGAGGCAGAAGGCAAGGGCTGCCATCCACGGCCGAACCGTCATATGGCGGACCTTATCGCCGCTGGCGAGGATCAGGATATGTTCCTGCTCCCGCCTGCCGAATACCCGGTGCTGATGTCCGCTGTTCACGCAGGCTCTCCCAATTGATGCACTACGCCTCTTTCGGAAAATTAGACACGTTTATGGTTAACGAATGCTTTCTTTGTCGCTGTCCGTGTAGAAAATACCAGCGATTTCAGGCATGGCTGATCGATGCCAGCGAGCGGTAGAAGGACGGCGTCAGCCCGGCCTCGGCGCGGGCGAGATCGTTGAAGGGCGGCTTCAGCGGCCCGCGGAAATTGGCGCGCACCAGCTCCTGGAAGGCCTTTGCCGGATCGCGCTTCTCCCGGGCGCAGAGAAATCGGAACCATTTGGCGCCGACAGCGACATGGCCTTTCTCGTCGTTGTAGATGACGTCGAGAACCGCGGCACTTTCGAGATCGCCGGTCTGGCGCATCTTCGCCTGCAGCGACGGCGTGACGTCGAGGCCGCGGGCTTCGAGAATCAACGGCACCACGGCAAGCCTTGCCGTCAGGTCGTTGCGCGTCGAATGGGCCGCCTGCCAGAGCCCGTCATGGGCGGGGAGATCGCCGTAATCGGCGCCGAGATCGTTGAGGCGGGTGCGCACCATGCGGAAATGCTTGGCCTCCTCGAAGGCAACCTGCATCCAGCCGTCGAAGAAGGAATTCGGCACCTGTTCCGTGGCGAACCGCGCGACGATATCGAGCGCCAGATCGACGGCATTGAGTTCGATATGAGCGATGGCATGGAGCAGGGCGATCCGGCCTTTCAGCGTATGCAGCGAGCGCTTTTCCACCTGGGTCGGCGGCGTCAGCAGCGGCCTGTCGGGACGGCCGGGCCTATCCGGCAATGCTGCATCGAGCGGCGAGCGCAACGACACCCGGCGGGCAAACCAGCGGGTGGCGCTTTCCTGCGCAAGCGCCGTCTTGCGGTGGAGATCGGCGGAGCAGATGGCATCGATGGCGCCGCCGCGCAGTGAGCTTATCGCGAAATTCCCGGTCACGCGGCCAGATTCCGCACCGCCTCGAGCACGGTTTCGGCATGGCCCTGCACTTTCACCTTCTGCCAGATGGTGGCGATCGTGCCGTCCTGGCGGATGAGGAAAGTGGTGCGTTCGACGCCCATGAAGTTGCGGCCGTACATGCTCTTTTCCTTCCAGACGCCATAGGCCTGCAGCGTGGTCTTTTCCTCGTCCGAGGCAAGCGCCACCGAAAGACGGTGCTTTCTGACAAATTTGTCATGGCAGGCGGCCGAATCGGGCGACATGCCGATGACGACCGCACCGGCCGCCTCGAACTCGCCTGCCAGCGCGGTGAAGGCCAGTGATTCGGCGGTGCAGCCTGTCGTATCGTCCTTGGGATAGAAGAACAGGACGAGCGGCCTGCCGTGGAATTCGGCCAACGAGACGCGGCCGCCGCCGTCGCGGGGAAGGTTGAAATCAGGAGCCGTGGCGCCGATGCCTGGAACCGCCATTAGGAAAACCTTTCTTTTGCCGGGTTTGTGGATGACACTTTCTCTCCCCGAATTATATAGTGGACGGAAACCCGTCCAGCATGGCCGGGTTCAATTCTTCACTTAAGGGAGAGCCCGAAGGCGCATGTCAGCCATCCGCGGCGAAAAGGTCACGTTTCGCAAGAAGGATATCGTTGCGCTGGACCGCTTGCCGTCCGCCCAGGCCGAGGATCCGATCATCGTTCATTGCCCGCCGCCGCGTTCGCCGATACGACGCACGGCGAAGCTGAGCTTGGGATTTGTGGGGCTGATCCTCCTTATTTTCGCGGCGATCATCTTTACCGTCGAGAGCGGCATGTTCGACAAGCCGCTGTCGCAGCAGGCGCAGGCGGCGTTGAACGGCGTGGCCGGGCCGCGTTACCACGCGGAGGTCGGCTCCACCGTCATCCGTTTCACCTCGGATTTCCGACTGGCGCTGGAAGCGCGCAACGTCAACATGATCGATGAGCAGAGCGGCCAGCACCTGTCGACGACGGGTTCGGTACGCCTGGGGCTCGATCCGCTGCAGCTCTTCCGCGGACGTATCGCCGTCACCGACATCGAAGCGGACGATATCGCGCTCGATACCGCGCTTCTGCCCTCCGGTAATCCTCTGACGCTCGACGATCTGCGCATCGACGCCATGCCGGCGGCGATGGAAAAGATCTTTTCGCAGTTCGATATGTTCGACAGCGTCGTGACGCGGGGATCGACCAGTTCGGTGCGTATCTCCGGCATAAACATCAAGCTTGCCGATACCGCCAACGGCCCGCTGTCGCTGGTCGTCGACAATCTCGTCTTTGCCCATGCAGGCCCATCTTCGCTGCAATTGAGCGGTGAGGTGGCGCTGAACGGCGAGGTGGCGTCGCTGGATGTGCTGGCCGAAAAGGAAGCCGGCCATATCTCGAAGGTCGTGGCGACGCTCAAGCATGCCGATCTCACGCCGTTTTCGCTGAAACGCAACGATCAAGGCGTGATCCGGCAGGGGCTCAGCGCCTTTGCCGACCTGACGGTGTCGGCCACCCGGGGGCGCGATGGCGTGCAGGCGGCGCTTGCGGCGACGGTCGATATCGATCCCGGCCTGATCTATGCGGATGGCGATCCGCAGGAGCTCTCGGGCGGGCAGATCAACCTCGTTTATGATTTTGACAAGCAGACGCTCGAGATCGCTCGGTCGAACGCCCGGTTCGGCGCCACCACGGTTCCGATCAACGGCGCGCTGATCGATCTCGACAAGCTCGATCCGCAGGCCGGCAAGGGCTTCGGTATCGATCTGCTGGTCAGCGGCGGCATGGCAGCCCCCAGCGGCTCCGGCGAGCAGCCGCTCTCCTTCGATATCCAGGCGACCGGGCGCTACCTCGTCGCCGGGCGCGAATTCCTGTTTCCCAACATGACCGTCTCCAGCCCGCTCGGCGCGCTTTACGGGGCACTGCATATCAGGCTCGGGGGCAAATCGCCGGAGATCAGCTTTGCCGGCCAGTCGGCACAGATGCAGACGACGGCGATCAAGCAGCTCTGGCCGTTCTGGATGGCGCCCAAGGTGCGCACCTGGGTACAGGCCAACCTCTTCGGCGGCACCGTCACAAACGCTGCCATCTCCGTCTTCATTCCCTTCGGCAGACTGGACGAGGCAGCCGGCGGCAAGGGGTTGAAGCTCGACGCCAACCAGATCCGCATCGGCTTCGACATCGCGGACGCGCGGATGAACGTCGCCGGCGACATCCCGCCGGTTCGCGACATGGCGGCCCATTTCGACCTGACCGGCCCGGTTGCGACGATCGCAATCAAGAGCGGCACCTCGTTTTTCCCCTCCGGCCGGTCCGTCGGCCTCGGGCAGGGTACCTTCATCCTACCCGCCACCTACGACAAGCCGCTGATGGCCGATATCGATCTGGTGATTTCCGGGACAGCGGATGCAGTCGGCGAGCTTCTGACCTACAGGCCGATCCGGGTGTTGCAGCGCGCCGGCTTTACGCCCGACGATCTCAAGGGGCGAATCGAGGCGAATGTGAAGGCGCATTTCGGCCTGCTCTCCTCGCAGAACCCGCCGCCGGCCGAATGGACGGCGGCCATGAAGCTCACCGATATCGATCTTGCCAAGCCGTTTTCCGGCCGAACGATCAGCAATCTCAACGGCACGCTGAACGGCAATCCGAAACAGATCACCCTCGATGCCAAGGCCCAGATCGATGGCGTCCCGGCCGATATCGATCTTGCCGAACCGGTCGAAGCATCCGACAGCGCGAAGCGGCAGAGGGTGATCAGCGCGACGCTTTCGGAAGAGCAGCGCAACAAGTTGATCCCCGGCCTTGCCGGCATCGTCGGCGGCAGCGTGAAGATGGTGCTGACGCGGATCGACGACGACCGGCAGGATGTCCAGCTCGAGCTTACCCGGTCGCAACTCGACCTGCCGTGGATCGGCTGGTCGAAGGGCAGTGGCATTGCAGCTTCGGCCGAATTCGAAACCTCCGGCCCGGCCGACAATACCCAGATCAAGAACTTCCGGCTGAAAGGCGATGGTTTCGGCGCCGCCGGATCGCTGAATATCGGCAAAAATGGGCTGATCTCAGCCGATTTCGACAGCGTCAAACTCTCCTCGCTCGACGATTTCGCCCTGTCGGTGAAGCGCAGCAAGGGCAATTTCGACGTCTCGGTCTCCGGCGACAGCGCAGATGCGCGGCCAGTCATCGCGCGGCTGAAATCCGGCTCTGGCGATGGCGACGGTGGCGGGGATGCCGGCGACGCCGGCGTATCGGTGCGCGCCAGGCTGAAAAACGTCATCGGCTTCAACGATGAGAAGATCGGCAATTTCCAGGCGCAGGTGTCACTGCGCGGCGACAAGCTGCAGGCGCTGAATTTTTCCGCCGTGACCGACAGCGGCGAGGCCGTGGTCAGCCAGATGAAGGACGGTGGCGTCATCAACATCACCAGCGGCGATGCCGGCGCGGTCTCGCGTTTTGCCGATCTCTACAAGCATATGCAGGGCGGCCTGCTCAATCTGGCAATCAGGCTTTCGGCACAGGGCGGCTGGGACGGTTCGCTCGACGTGCGCCGGTTCTCGATCGTCAACGAACAACGGCTGCAGTCGATCGTCTCGACGCCTGTGGGCAATGAGCAGCGTAGCCTCAACGAGGCCGTCAAGCGCGACATCGATACCTCGTCGCAACGCTTTCAGCGCGGCTTTGCCCGCGTCGTCTCGCGCGATGGCATGGTCGGCATCGAGAATGGCGTGCTGCGCGGCGACCAGATCGGCGCGACCTTCCAGGGCGTGGTGCGAGACCGCAAGGGCAATATGGACATGACCGGCACTTTCATGCCGGCCTACGGCCTCAACCGGCTGTTTGCCGAACTGCCGCTGATCGGCGTCATCCTTGGCAATGGCAGCGACCGTGGCCTGATCGGCATCACCTTCAAACTCACCGGCAAATTCGACCAGCCGAACCTGCAAATTAACCCGCTGTCGATCATCGCGCCGGGTGTATTCCGGCAAATCTTCGAATTTCAGTGAGGCGGGGCCGAGAACCTAAATCTCCTTGCGCCTGAGGAGATAGTCGAGGCCGCCGACGCGGTACCAGCGATAGCCATAGGCGTCGAGCACGACGGTATGAAAGCCTTTCTCGTCCGCCTCGCTGCTCCCGCCATCGGCAATATCGATCAGCTGTCGCCCGTCTTCGCCTCTGTCCGGATCGAAGGTGACTTCCGCCGGCTGCGCATGCAGATTGTGCAGGATCAACACGGAATTGCCGCGCCAGTCGTAACGAAGCGCCAGCACGCCGTCGTCACCCGTGTCGACCACGGAGAAATCGCCCCAGCCGATCTCCGGGGCTTCCTTGCGCATCCGGATCATCCGTTCGGTCCAGTTCAGCAACGAATTGGGATCGCGCCGCTGTACGGCAACATTGACATGCTGGAAACCGTAGGGGCCGTCCTTGATGACAGGCGAGACAGGCTTTCGACTTTTGGTGAAACCGCCTTCCGGTTCCGTCGACCACTGCATCGGCGTGCGGGCGCAATTGCGCTCCGGCAAGGCGAGATTGTCGCCCATGCCGATCTCGTCGCCGTAGCGGATGACCGGCGTTCCGGGCAGCGAGAACAGCAGACTGTAGGCCATCTCGATCCTGCGACGATCGCCGCCAAGCATCGGCGCCAGGCGACGGCGAATGCCCCGGTCATAAAGCTGCATGTCTTTTTCTGGCCCGAAGGCGGCAAAGACCGCGTCGCGCTGTTTTTCCGACAGCCGGCCGAGATCCAGTTCATCATGGTTGCGCAGAAACAGCCCCCATTGGGCGGTTGCCGGGCGCGGTTTCGTCGTCTCCATCGCCTTCTTCAGCGGTCGCGTATCGGCACTGGCCAGAGCATAAAACAGCGCCTGATTAACCTGGAAGTTGAACATCATCTGCATGCGGTCGCCATCATCGCCGAAATATTCGAAATTGTCCTTCGGCAGGATGTTGGCCTCGGCGAGGATGATGGAATCGCCGAGCCGCCACTGCAGGAATTCGCGAAATTTTCTCAACATGTCGAATTGTTCGACCGGCTTGCTGACATCGGCGCCTTTCCTAGCGATGATGAAGGGGGCGGCATCCATCCGGAAGCCGGAGACGCCGAGCTGAATCCAGAAGCCCATGATCTTGAGGATTTCTGCCTGCACCTCGGGATTGGACGTGTTGAGATCGGGCTGATGATCGTAGAAGCGGTGAAAATAATAGGCCTTGGCCTTCTCGTCATGGGTCCATGTGGTTTTCTGAACGCCAGGGAAGACCATGCCCTGATCGGCATTTGCAGGCTTTTTCTCAGACCAGACGTACCAGTCGCGATAGCGTGACTGCGGATCGCTCCTGGCCTCCTGAAACCAGGTATGGTCCTTGGATGTATGGTTAATCACCAGATCGATCAGTACGCGGATACCGCGCTGCTTGGCGCCGTGGGTGAATTCGACGAAGTCGCCAAGCGTGCCATAACGCGGATCGACATTGTAATAATCCGAGACGTCATAACCGTCGTCGCGACCGGGCGAAGCCTGGAAGGGCATCAGCCAGATTGCCGTGACGCCAAGGCCGGAGAGATAGTCGAGGCGGCGCATCAGCCCCTGAAAATCGCCGACACCGTCACCGTTCGCATCCATGAAGGTCTCGACCGAGAGGCAGTAGATGACAGCGTTCTTATACCAGAGGTCGTTAATCATGCCGGCGCTCCAATCCAATCTGGTCGCAAATCCCGGCGGGCGGAAAAGGTTCCGAGAAAGCGCTGATTGTCGTGCGGCTGGTTCGCTAATTCCGACTTATACTGACAAGTCCGACATTGATGCTTTGCCTATTTTAGGTAACTCTGATGTAATGTGGATGCCGGCCCGCAAAACGGTCGGCGTAAATGTCGGAGGATGCCATGCCATGCGCTCGGACAGTCTCTTTCCTATCGGTCGCAGTGATTGCTGCCGCAGCCGGCCAACAGGCTTCACATTCCGCAGAAAAGAGCGAGCGGTTGAGGTCGCCGGAGCTCGTCCGTTCCGCCCATGTGCTGACGGTTCCTCTCGACGCGACGGTGACGCCGCCGACCTTCTCGATCAGCTGGTGGTCACGCGTGACGCGCACGCCAGACGTCAATCCGCCTCCCTATGTCTTCCAGGAGGCTCAACGAACGGACGTGATATCTCGGCCTGGAATTGAGTGAGGGTTGCGCGCCAACTCAGGAATTGGGCAAAGAAAAAGCCGGAGCGGACGCCGGCTTTGATATCCGTTCGAAACTGAATCCGCTTACGCCGCGCGGCGGATCAGGATGTGCTTCTTCTTGCCGAGCGAGAGTTTGATGACGCCGTCGGCGGTGATTTCGCTGCTGCCGATCAGACGGCGCTCGTCGCTGACGGCCTCGTCGTTGATGCGCACCGCGCCACCCTGGATGTGACGGCGAGCCTCGCCGTTCGAGCCGGCAAGACCAGCACGGACCATCAGCGACAGCAGGCCGATGCCGCCGTCGAGTTCGGTGCCAGGGATGTCCACGGAAGGCAGGTTTTCGGCGACGAGGCCTTCCTCGAAGGTCTTGCGCGCCGTTTCGGCGGCCTGATCGGCGGATTCTCGACCGTGCAGGATCGCGGTCACTTCGGTCGCGAGGATCTTCTTGACCTCGTTGATCTCCGAACCGCCAAGCGCCGAGAGACGGGCGATTTCATCCATCGGCAGTGTCGTGTAGAGCTTCAGGAAGCGCGAGACGTCAGCGTCCTCGGTGTTGCGCCAGTATTGCCAGAAATCGTAGGCCGAGAGCATGTCGGCGTTCAGCCAGATAGCGCCCGTCGCAGACTTGCCCATCTTGGCGCCAGACGACGTCGTCAGCAGCGGCGATGTCAGTGCATAAAGCTGCGGCGTCCCCATGCGGTGACCGAGGTCGATACCGTTGACGATGTTGCCCCACTGGTCCGAACCGCCCATCTGCAGACGGCAGTCATAACGCTTGGCGATCTCGACGAAGTCGTAGGCCTGGAGGATCATGTAGTTGAATTCCAGGAAGGACAGCGACTGTTCGCGGTCGAGGCGCGTCTTCACGCTGTCGAAGGACAGCATGCGATTGACGGAGAAGTGCTTGCCGACATCGCGCAGGAATTCAAGATAGTTCAGCGAGCGCAGCCACTCGGCATTGTTGATCATCAGCGCGTCCTTCGGACCGTCGCCGTAGTTCAGGTAATTGGAGAAGGCGCGCTTGATCGAGGCGATGTTGCCTTCGATCGTATCCACGGTCATGAGCTGGCGCGCCTCTTCTTTGAAGGAGGGGTCGCCGACCATGCCGGTGCCGCCACCCATCAGCGAGATGGCCCGATGACCGGTCTTCTGCATCCAATGCAGCATCATGATCTGGATCAGCGAGCCGGCGTGCAGGCTGGGCGCCGTCGGATCGAAGCCAATATAAGCCGTCACGGTTTCCTTGGCGAACAGGTCGTCGAGGCCGCGTTCATCGGAGACCTGATGAATGAAGCCGCGCTCTTTCAGCGTGCGGAGGAAATCGGACTTGAACTCGGACATGGCTTTCGTCTCTTGGTGTCTGCGCTTGACCTATATGGCTTCACGCAAGTTCGTTGTTGTTGATCTGTCGCGGCGCGTTTAGCACTGTTTTTATAAAAGTGCATCCGGGAATCGCATGGGAGGCAAGCCGCATGGATGTCATCAGAACCGCGATCGGCCTGATGAGCGGCACGTCGATGGACGGAATCGACGTTGCGCTGCTCAGAACCGACGGTCGCGGCTTCATCGAGCATGGGCCGTTCATGGGGGTGCCCTATGACGCCGATTTTCGTGAGCGGCTGAAACGGGCGCTGGAACTGGCGCGGCCGCTGACCGACAGGAACGAGCGGCCCACTGAGCTTGGCGAGATCGAGCATGAGCTTACCCAACGGCATGCAGTTGCCGTGACGGCATTCCTGGAGCGTTTCGGGTTGACCGCCGGTGATATCGACGTTCTTGGCTTCCATGGCCAGACGGTGCTTCACCGACCCGACGAGGGGCTGACGATCCAGATCGGCGACGGCGAGGAATTGGCGCGCCGAACCGGCATATCGGTGGTTTATGACATGCGGGCCAACGATATGGTTCACGGCGGCCAGGGCGCGCCGCTGGTGCCTGCCTATCACGCAGCGCTCGCGGGGAAATTCCAGCCGGCGGGACAGGCGGTGTGTTTCGTCAATATCGGCGGCATCTCCAATCTGACCTTCATCGGTACGGACGGCCGGATATCGGCCTTCGACAGCGGTCCGGGCAATACGCTAATCGACCAGTGGGTGGAGATGCAGGCCGGCAAAACCTATGATCCTGGCGGCGAGATCGGCGGACGCGGCAGGGTGGCCGCCGCTCTCGCGGACCGATATCTGGAAAGCCCGTTTTTTCGCGGCAATATCCGCCGTTCGCTCGATCGCGGCGATTTCGCGCCGCTGCGGGTTGGGGAGGCGAGCCTTGAGGACGGCGCCCGGACGCTGGCGCATGTCGCCGCCGCGTCGATCGTCAAATCCGCCGGTTTTCTGCCCGAAACGCCGTCGACCTATATCGTCTGCGGCGGCGGGCGGCTGAACGGCACCTTGATGGCGGAGTTTTCGGCGATGGCCGAAGCGCTGGGGTCGAAGGTATTGACCGCCGAAGAGGCCGGCTTCGACGGCGACGCGATGGAGGCCGAGGCCTGGGCCTATCTCGCCGTCCGCTCGCTGGACGGGCTGCCATTGACATTTCCCGGCACGACGGGGGTCGGCGCTCCCGTCAGCGGCGGGGTGCTGGCAAGGCCATGAGCGAGAGGGTCATCCTGAAGACGCCGCGGCTCCGCTTCGTCATGTGGGATGAAGGCGATGCGATGCTGGTGCAGCAGCTGCATTCAACGATGGCGACGACCCGATACCTTCCAGGCAATGCGCCGTGGAGCCGCGAGAAGGCCGAGGAGCGGCTGCGGGGCTGGTTCGAGGAGCAGGCACGCGATGGCACGACCAAATACAAGCTTCTTGCCGAAGACGGCAGCTTCGTCGGCCGCGCCGGCATTTCGCGTTTCAGGAGCGAAGAATTCGAACTCGGTTATTCCCTGTGCGAGGCGGCGTGGGGCAAGGGCCTGGCAACGGAAGCCGCAAGCGCGCTGGCCGCCTGGTTCTTGGAGAGGCGGTTTGCATCAGGCTTCATCGCCTTCACGCATCCCGAAAACCTCGCTTCGCAGCGCGTCCTTGCAAAGATCGGCATGCGCGAACGCGGGCCGATCCTTATCGATGGCGTGCTTGACACGGCTTTCGAACTCACCGCCGATATGCGGACGGTAAAGATCTAACTCTTTACGGCGACCGGCCGGACATTGGACCCGCGCCCAGCCTGGTTGCCATCCTCGACGCCCCTGACCTGGGCGATGAACGAGAACTTCTTGCGAAGGCCGAGGATCGGCTTCTCGATGAAATGCCAGGACAAGACTGCGACGGCGAGGGCCGAGGGCAGGCCGACGAGATAGAGCGCCAGCGCACCATATTTCGGATAGAGAAACACCGAGGGAAACGCGCTGATCCAGATCTGCAGGAACGGATCATGGTAGAGGTAGACGCCGTAGGAATAATCGCCTTTCCTGAAAAAGGCTGGAATAGGCACCTCCGACAGACCGATGAAGACGGTGATATAGACAAGGGAAGTGATGACGATCGGCCGGTTGATCACCGATTCCACAGCCCGGCTGTCGAGGGTGAGAATGGCGACGAGGCAAACCAGGCAGGCGGCGGCGAATAGCCAGCGGGAATACGGAATGACCGCTTTGAACTGAAAGACGACGATGCCCATCATGAACGCCGTTATCAGCTGAGAGCCTCGGCTCATGAACAGGAAGCGCGCGATCGGCTTGATCGAGCCAGGGAACAGATAGGGCATCTTCTGCACGATGAGGCCGATGACGATATAGGCGGCCGTGACGGCGAGCAGCTTATAGCGGGTCTTGACGATGGCGGTGACCATCAGGACCGACATGATGATGTAGCAGAAAATCTCCCAGGGAACCGTCCAGAGCGCGCCGTTGACACGCTGGCTCGGATTATCCTGGAAAACACCCGGCAACTCGTAATGGATCCAGCCGAGGATATTCAGGAAGTATTTGAAAAATCGCGGGTCGGTAAAATATTCGGAGTGATAGACGATCGTTATGATCGGCCCGATGATCAGCGAACAAACGACGATATCGACGGCAAGCGCCGGGACGATGCGCAAGCCGCGATTGATCAGGAAATTCCGCAGGCTCAGTCGCTGGGCGCTGCCGGCGATCAGAAATCCGCTCAAGGCGAAAAACATCGGAACAAGAGCGTATTCGGTAAACCAGAATACCGACCCCCTGATGAAGGCATCACTCCTCGTCAGCAAAAAGGAATGGGTCAATACGATAGAAAAGGCGAGCCCAATTCGAAGAAAGTCGAACCCCGGACCGATACCCCTATACTTATCCAGGACTTCCCCGAACGACTTGGTCATTGCGGACCTCGCTTTAGTTAGGATCGCGAGGAACCTACCGCACTGCAATATAGATTGCAACACGGTAGGTGATCTGTTCCGGCACAAAGGGGCCTGTGGTGTCCCGGACCGGTTCCGCTTGGGGACGACCGGCTCTGCTTGCGGCGTTAGCGGATCCGCTTGGCCGCCGGCTCCGGCACCAGTTCGCCGTTGAGGCGGCGGTCGAGGTAATCCTCGCATTCGCCCATCAGCGTTTCCACCTGGCCGTTGAAGAAGTGGTTGGCGTTGGAAACGGTGCGATGGGTAATCAGAATTCCCTTCTGAGTCTTCAGCTTCTCCACAAGGCCGTTGACGTCTTTTTCCGGCGCGACCTTGTCGGCCTCGCCGTTGATGATCAGGCCGGAGGAGGGGCAGGGCGCCAGGAAGGAGAAGTCGTAGGTATTCGGCTGCGGCGAAATCGACATGAAGCCTTCGATCTCCGGCCGACGCATCAGCAACTGCATGCCGATCCAGGAGCCGAAGGAATAGCCGGCGACCCAACAGGTCTTAGAATCGGGGTGCAGGCTCTGCACCCAATCGAGCGCCGAGGCGGCATCCGAGAGTTCGCCAGCGCCGTGGTCGAATTCGCCCTGGCTGCGGCCGATGCCCCGGAAATTGAAGCGCAGCGTCGTGAATCCGCGCTTCTGGAACATGTAGAAGAGCTGATAGACGATCTGATTGTTCATCGTGCCGCCGAACTGCGGATGCGGATGGAGAATCAGGGCGATGGGCGCGCTTTTTTCCTTGGAGGGCTGGTAGCGGCCTTCAAGACGGCCGGCTGGGCCGTTGAAAATAACTTCGGGCATTGGTACTCCGGGTTTTATTTCGCGTTCGCGCGGCGTCGGACGACAACATGACTTGACTAGTGTTGTCAGCTTTTCTAAAACGCAGTTTAGAACAATTCGAAACTTGCATGGCGATCCACGCATCGTGAATGTGTCATAAGGCAAGCCCGGCGGAAATTTCAAGAAAAATGAACCGCGGCTGCTAAAGCAAGCTCGTCAAGCGCAGGACTGAAGATCATGGCGCCGCCACGCCTTTATCTCGACTGGAATGCCACAGCGCCTCTGCACCCGGCAGCACGCGCGGCGATCATGCGCGCCATCGACATATTCGGCAATCCGAATTCCGTTCACGGCGAAGGCCGTGCCGCCCGCGCCGCAATCGAATGTGCGCGGCGCAAAGTGGCGGCAATGGTCGGCACCGACGCCGGCAATGTGGTCTTTACCAGCGGCGCCACCGAGGCCGCCAATCTGGTGCTGACACTGGATTTCCGCATGGGCCGCACGCCGATTCAGCTCGGCCGCCTCTATTTTTCGGCAATCGAGCATCCGGCGGTGCGCGAAGGCGGCCGCTTCGCCAAGGAGAAGATGACCGAGATCCCGGTCACTTCAGCTGGCATCGTCGATCTCGATGCGCTCGGCGCGCTGCTCAATGCGCATGACAAGGCCGCCGGCCTGCCGATGGTCGCGGTCATGCTCGTCAACAACGAGACCGGCATCGTCCAGCCGGTGGAGGCGGCGGCAAAGATCGTCCACGCCCATGGCGGGCTCTTCGTCGTCGACGCCGTTCAGGCGGCCGGCCGCATCGGGCTTGATATCGGCAAGATCGGCGCCGATTTCATGATCGTTTCCTCGCATAAGATCGGCGGGCCGAAGGGCGCTGGTGCGTTGATTGCCCGTGGCGAGGCGCTGATGCCGCGGCCGCTGATCCAAGGCGGCGGGCAGGAGCGTGGTCACCGCTCAGGGACACAGAACTCACTGGCGCTGATCGGCTTCGGCGCGGCGGCGGAAGCCGCGGCCGACGAACTCGAGGCGCGCAATGCGGAAATCGGCGCTCTGCGCGAACGGCTTGAAGCCGGCATGCGCGATGCGGCATCCGATGTGATGATCCATGGCGAGGGCGGCGAGCGTGTCGTCAATACGATCTTTTTCACTCTGCCAGGGCTGAAGGCCGAGACCGGGCAGATCGCCTTCGATCTCGAGGGCGTGGCGCTTTCGGCAGGCTCGGCTTGCTCATCCGGTCGGCTCGGCGAAAGCCATGTGCTGACGGCGATGGGCCGCGACGCCAAGCTCGGGGGCTTACGCATTTCTCTCGGCTTTTCGACGACGGAAGAGGATGTCGACAGGGCGATTGCGGCTTTCGCGAAGATCGCCTGCCGGCGAAGGTCGGCGGGCGAGGCGGCCTGACCGCGTCATAAACTTGCGGAAACGCAAATTTCCGCTTGCCAATCGGGCTGAAAAGTCCCTTTTGGCCACCTACATCAGGGTAAGAGGTTGCTCTGCATCAGGGCAACGGATTGCCCTCATATCAGGGCAACGAATTGCCCGACATCAGGGGCAAGAGAATTGCCCATGCGTTACAAGCTGCCGGACCTTGTATCCGGCGAGATTGGAGAACGAAATGGCTGCCGTGCAGGAAACGATCGACCAGGTCCGCCTGATCGATGTCGACCAGTACAAATACGGTTTCGAGACCGTCATCGAAATGGATAAGGCGCCGAAAGGCCTGTCCGAGGATATCATTCGCTTCATTTCGGCCAAGAAGCAGGAGCCGGAGTGGATGCTGGAATGGCGCCTCGAGGCTTATCGCCGCTGGCTGACGCTGGAAGAGCCGAACTGGGCGCGCGTCGACTATCCGAAGATCGATTTCAACGACATCTATTATTACGCCGCGCCGAAGAGCACGCCGGGTCCGAAATCGCTCGACGAGGTCGATCCGGAGCTGTTGAAGGTCTATGAGAAGCTCGGCATCCCGTTGCGTGAGCAGGAGATCCTGGCCGGTGTCGAGAGGCCGAAGATCGCCGTCGACGCGGTTTTCGACAGCGTCTCGGTCGTCACCACCTTCAAGGCAGAGCTGAAGAAGGCCGGCGTGATCTTCATGTCGATCTCGGAAGCCATCCGCGAATATCCCGATCTCGTCCGGAAATATCTCGGTTCGGTCGTGCCGACGACGGACAATTATTACGCGACGCTGAATTCGGCGGTCTTTACCGACGGTTCCTTCGTTTTCGTGCCGAAGGGCGTTCGCTGCCCGATGGAGCTTTCCACCTATTTCCGCATCAACGAGAAGGGCACCGGCCAGTTCGAGCGCACGCTGATCATTGCGGAAGAGGGCGCCTACGTCTCCTATCTCGAAGGCTGCACGGCGCCGCAGCGCGACGAAAACCAGCTGCATGCAGCCGTGGTCGAACTCGTGGCGCTCGACGATGCCGAAATCAAGTATTCGACGGTGCAGAACTGGTATCCCGGCGACAAGAACGGCAAGGGCGGCATCTACAACTTCGTCACCAAGCGCGGCGATTGCCGCGGCGACCGCTCGAAGATCTCCTGGACGCAGGTCGAAACCGGCTCGGCGATCACCTGGAAATATCCGTCTTGCATTCTGCGCGGCGATGACTCCAGAGGCGAGTTCTATTCGATCGCGGTCTCCAACGGCCATCAGCAGATCGACAGCGGCACCAAGATGATCCATCTCGGCAAGAACACGTCGAGCCGCATCGTCTCCAAGGGCATCGCCGCCGGCGTGTCTAACAACACCTATCGCGGCCAGGTTTCGGCTCACCGCAAGGCGTCGAACGCGCGCAATTTTACCCAGTGCGATTCGCTGCTGATCGGCGACAAGTGCGGCGCCCATACGGTGCCTTACATCGAGGCGAAGAATTCGACGGCGCAGTTCGAGCATGAAGCGACGACCTCGAAGATCTCCGAGGACCAGCTGTTCTACTGCCTGCAGCGCGGCATCCCCACAGAAGCGGCGATCGCGCTGATCGTCAACGGTTTCGTCAAGGAAGTGCTGCAGGAACTGCCGATGGAATTCGCGGTCGAGGCGCAGAAACTGATCAGCATTTCGCTGGAAGGTAGCGTCGGCTAAACACGGTCTCCGTCATCCTCGGGCTTGTCCCGAGGATCTGCTGCGGCCAGAGGACAAGGATGACTGGTTTCGTCTATATGATGTCCGACAAGCCACGGGGCGTGATCTACACGCGTTACCAGTGATTTGCACGGTCGCATATGGGAGCACCGCAACGAAATCCAGAAGGGTTTCACGCAGAGGTACAGCGCAAAAAATCTCGTCTGGTTTGAGTACCATCCGAATATCGTGTTGGCGATCCAGCGAGAGAAATCTCTGAAGCGCTACCTGCGTGAATGGAAAATCAAGCTCGTCGAGGAGCTCAATCCGACCTGGATCGACCTTTACGAGCGGATCGATGAAATTGAGAATGTCTATCGACCGCATCCCAATACGCGGGAGTGGAGCGATTATAATTGAAGGCTTAGATCCTCGGGACAAGCCCGAGGATGACGGATCGAGACCGGTGCGAACGGTCAATCGGGCGGCCCTTGAAACCGCTGTATGAATAGGAACCAAAGATGCTTGAAATCAGAAACCTCCATGCCCGCATTGCCGAAGACGGCACCGAGATCATCCGTGGCCTGAACCTGACGGTGAAGGCGGGCGAAGTTGCCGCGATCATGGGGCCGAACGGCTCCGGCAAGTCGACGCTCTCCTACGTGCTGTCCGGCCGCAGCGACTATGAAGTCACCGAGGGCGACATTCTCTACAATGGCGAGAGCATTCTCGAACTCAATCCGGCCGAACGCGCCACCAAGGGCATCTTTCTCGCCTTCCAGTATCCTGTGGAAATTCCGGGTGTCGCCACCATGCAGTTCCTGAAGGTGGCGATGAACGAGCAGCGCAAGGCGCGCGGCGAGGACGAGCTGACGACGCCGGATTTCATGCGCCGGGTCAAGGATGCGGCTGGAAAGCTGCAGATCAATACCGAGATGCTGAAGCGGCCGCTCAACGTCGGCTTCTCCGGCGGCGAGAAGAAGCGCGCTGAGATCCTGCAGATGGCGCTGCTGGAGCCGAAGCTCTGCGTACTCGACGAAACCGATTCCGGCCTCGACATCGACGCGCTGAAGATCGTCGCCGACGGCGTCAACGCGCTGCGCTCGCCGGACCGCGCCGTCGTGGTCATCACCCACTACCAGCGGCTGCTCGACTATATCGTGCCGGACACCGTCCACGTGCTCTACAAGGGCCAGGTGATCAAGTCGGGCGACAAGACGCTGGCGCATGAGCTTGAGGCCAACGGCTATGCCGACATCATCGGCGCGGCGGCCTGAGTTCGGGTGGAAAGGACGACGTCCATGAACATGCAGACGACGAGCCGCCTGACCGTGGCTGAAACCGCGCTGATCGAAGCATTCAACCATCAGATCGGCGATCTGCCGGGCAATGGCGCGGTGACCGCGCTGCGCGACCGGCTTCTCGACGATCTGAAGAAGGCCGGCCTGCCGACGCGGCGCATCGAAGCCTGGCATTACACCGATCTGAAAAACCTGCTGCGGGCCTTGCCGCCGCAGGTCGGCGACGCCGGCTCCGACGCGCTTGAGCCGCTGGTTGCCGGCTCGACGGTGCTGGCGGTGATCCAGGGCCATGCCAACCAGAAGGCTGCCGCCGACGGTCTTGGCGTTTCAGCCTATAGCGAACATCTGCTCGACGGCTCTGCCGCGGACGGGCTCGACGCACTTGACAGCGACGACGCGGTTGGGCGCATCAATGGCAGCTTCGTGCGCGATGGTTATGTCGTCGACGTGCCTGCCGATACCGAGTTTGAAGCTCCGCTCGAAATCCAGTTCGTCCATGCCGGCGGGCAGGTGCATACACGCCTTCCCGTTGCCTTCGGTGCCGGTACCAAGGCAACCGTCATCGAGCGTCACCTTGCGGTGACCGGCGATGCGGCACTGGTGTCCCACGTCAGTGACATCACGATCGGCGAGGGCGCCGAACTGACCTGGATCATCCTGCAGCAGCAGGGAGCCGAGGATACGCATCTCGGCCAGATCCGCATCGATCTCGGCGCCGACGCCAAGCTGCGCCTGTTCGTCATCAACGCCGGCGGCAAATTGGTGCGCCAGGAGCTGCATATCAAGGTAACCGGCGAGGGCGCCGATCTGACGTTGCGCGGCATCAACCTGCTCGGCGGTGAGAGCCATACCGACGTAACGATGGTGCTCGGCCACGACGTTCCGCACACCGGCTCGACCGAAGTGATCCGCAACGTCGTCTTCGACCGCGCCAAGGGTGTTTTCCAGGGCATGATCCGGGTGGCGCCGGATGCGCAGAAGACCGACGCCAAGATGGCCTGCAACACGTTGCTGATGTCGGACGATGCCGAATTCTCGGTCAAGCCCGAGCTCGAGATCTTCGCCGACGACGTGCAGTGCGGCCATGGAGCGACGGTGACCGATATCGACGCCAACCATCTCTACTATCTGATGGCGCGCGGCATTCCGGAGAACAAGGCGCGGGCGATGCTCGTCAACGCTTTCGTCGCCGAGATCGTCGAGGAACTGGAAGACGAGGCCCTGGTCGAAGCGCTGGAAGGCGTGATTTCGGCCTGGCTCGAAAAGCACGCCTGATCGGATAATAGCAATGGATAAGATCGTGCCGGCCACGCCATACGACGTCGAAGCCATCCGCCGGGATTTTCCGATCCTGGCGGAGAAGGTGCACGGCAAGCCGCTGGTCTATCTCGACAATGGCGCCTCGGCGCAGAAGCCGCAGGTGGTGATCGACGCCATATCGCATGCCTACAGCCACGAATATGCCAATGTGCATCGCGGCCTGCACTATCTCTCCAATGCCGCCACCGATGCCTATGAGGCAGCGCGCGAGAAGGTGCGCCGCTTCCTCAATGCCCCTTCGGTCAACGACATCGTTTTCACCAAGAATTCGACTGAGGCGATCAACACCGTCGCCTATGGCTGGGGCATGCCTGAGATCGGCGAAGGCGACGAAATCGTCCTGACGATCATGGAGCACCATTCCAACATCGTGCCCTGGCACTTCATCCGCGAGCGGCAGGGCGCCAAGCTGGTCTGGGTGCCGGTCGACGACGAGGGCGCCTTCCATATCGAGGATTTCGAAAAGAGCCTGACGGAGCGCACCAAGCTCGTCGCCATCACCCATATGTCGAATGCGCTCGGCACCATCGTTCCCGTTAAGGAAGTCTGCCGGATTGCGCATGAGCGCGGCATTCCCGTGCTGATCGACGGCAGCCAGGGTGCCGTGCATCTGCCGGTGGATGTGCAGGATATCGATTGCGACTGGTACGTTATGACCGGCCACAAGCTCTACGGGCCATCCGGCATCGGCGTGCTCTACGGCAAGAAGGAGCGGCTTTTGCAGATGCGCCCGTTCCAGGGCGGCGGCGAGATGATTTTCGAAGTTGCCGAGGATGCTGTCACCTACAATGATCCGCCGCATCGCTTCGAGGCCGGCACGCCGCCGATCGTCCAGGCGATCGGGCTCGGCTATGCGCTCGACTATATGGAGAAGGTCGGCCGCGAGGCGATCGCCCGCCATGAGGCCGATCTTGCCTCTTATGCTGTGGAACGGCTGAAATCGGTCAATTCGCTGCGGGTGTTCGGAACGGCGCCCGACAAGGGCAGTATCTTTTCCTTCGAACTTGCCGGCATCCATGCCCATGACGTCTCGATGGTGATCGACCGGCAGGGCGTTGCTGTGCGGGCCGGCACGCATTGCGCCATGCCGCTCTTGAAACGCTTCGGCGTCACCTCCACATGCCGTGCATCCTTCGGCATGTACAATACCCGCGCCGAGGTCGATGCCCTGGCCGATGCGCTTGAATATGCGCGCAAGTTCTTTGCTTGAGGAGTGTCCGTGATGAGCCTGGACGAAAGCGAACAGAAGATCGACGTGCGCGAAGGCATCGTGCATTCCAGCATTCCGGCCGATGAGCTGGCGCGGCTCAGCGACGACGTCATCAGCGCGCTGAAGACCGTCTACGATCCGGAAATTCCGGCCGACATTTTCGAACTCGGTCTGATCTACAAGATCGACATCGAGGACGACCGGATGGTGAAAATCATGATGACGCTGACCGCCCCAGGCTGCCCGGTTGCCGGCGAGATGCCGGGCTGGGTCGAAAATGCCGTCGGCGCCGTCGAAGGCGTATCGGGTGTCGAAGTGGCAATGACCTTCGATCCGCCGTGGACGCCGGAGCGCATGTCCGAAGAGGCGCAGGTCGCGGTCGGCTGGTACTGATACAGTACCGTGGTATTGATCCGTTTACTTGCGACGACTACATTTGAATCACGAAGCGCCGGATCTTGACCCCGGTTGCGGAAGGAGATGAGGCCCATGGGCTTTGCAATTATGAGCATGACGGATGGGGCTGCGGCCCGCGTCAAGGCGATCGTCGAGAACTCGGGGCCGGAGGCCAAGGGGGTGCGTGTCGGCATCAAGAAGGGCGGCTGCGCCGGGATGGAATATACCATCGACCTGGTGACCGAGCCCAATGCCAAGGACGATTTGATCGAACGCGACGGCGCCAGGGTCTGGGTCGAACCATCAGCCGTGCTCTATCTGCTCGGAACCGAAATGGGCTTCGAGCAGACGACGCTGCGCTCCGGCTTCACCTTCACCAATCCGAACCAGACATCGGCCTGCGGCTGCGGCGAATCCGTCGAACTGAAGCCCGCCGATCTCGCGGCCCTTGCCGGACAGCGCCAAAACGAACCGGCGCATTCCTGACACCTGCGGTCTTTCAGTCTGGCGGGAAATTCTCCGCCAGCCAATTCCTGATGAAATCCGGCTCGTCGTCGCCGAGATCATGGCTGGTCGGGACCAGTCTGGTTGTGACGCCGGCACCGCTTTTTTCAATCTGATCCCTGATGAGCACAACGTCCTCAGGCGCGCGCCGCTTGTCGCGTTCGCCTGCCAGAATGAGGATGAGATGGTTTCTGAGGTCCGGAAAATCGGCGGCTGGTGCCGGGGATAGTGGCCGCAGCAGGATGGCCCCGGCTACGGTTTCCTGGCGATGCAGCAGGATCGAGGCGGCGATGATCGCGCCGTTCGAAAAGCCGAGCAGCACAGGCGGCCGCTTCAGGAGCCCGGTTGTCGCGGCCTTCGCAAGAAAATCGGCGAGGTGATGGGTCTCGTTGAAGAGGTCGGCGTAGTCAAGCGTCCGGTCGGGGTTCCGCCGGAAGAACGCAAAACCTTCTTCCCATTCGACCGCGCCCCTTAGCGCCAGATAGGGACGATCCGGCCCGACCCTGTCGGCAAGGGCGATGAGATTGCGTTCATGCATGCCGCTTCCATGCAGCAGCACCAGTGGGGCCGAACCGAGTTCAGCTCTTCCTCTGATAAAAACGAAATCCTGACATTCCGGCATGGCATCGATCCGCGTCATTGGCGCGGATCGGCATAGGTTTGATTCAAGACGGGATTATAACAGCATCGCGACTTTTCGGCTCGGACTCAGTCGCGCTTGATGCTCATCAGCATTTCCCACATGTCGGCGCCGGTGTCGAAAACCACGGCGTTGGCCTTGTAGCTCTGCTCGGCTCCGATCAGGTCGGTCAGTTCGGTGGCCGGATCGACATCCGATGTTGTGGGGATGACGACGGCCTGGACACCGCTCGGTTCGACGGATGTGAGGCTGGTGTTCAGCCTGGCATAATCCGGTGTACTGGTGTTTGCGATGTTGTTGGCGATCGCGCCGATCCGCGTCGCCTGCGCCCGCATTCCCGAAAGAGCAGTGTTCGCAATGCCCGATATGCTCATCAGCGTTTCCCCAGAACTGGATGATCGTTTTTTACCGGCAAGGGCTTAGGGAATGCTGAAGGCGTAGCGTTAGCGAAGACCTTCAGGTCGGAGGTTGTGTGGCCATATCTGTTCCGGATTGGAACGGGATGATAGTGAGGGCGGCGGCGGTAGAGCCGGCGGCATGTGCCGATCGATTTCAGCATGTCCACCACCTATCCCGATGTATGGCAGTGCCATACATTGCTGGATGACAGGCTGCGGCCTTCGCGTGGATTTGTGGAGCAGGTGATGACCAAGAAGCGGCCGGAAGGCATCGAGACATATACGGCCCCTGCCGGTGGCTGGGGTGCACTCAAAGCCGTTGCCGAAACCCTTGCACGCCAGCAGGTCATCGCCCAGGGTGCTGCGACGCTGCTGAAAGCCAATCAGCCCGAGGGTTTCGATTGCCCCGGCTGCGCTTGGCCCGATCCCAAACATACGAGCTCATTCGAATTCTGCGAAAACGGTGCCAAGGCGATCACCTGGGAATCGACGGCAAAGCGCGCTGGACCCGACTTTTTCGCGACGCACGGCGTTGCCGAACTCTGGCAATGGAACGACCACCAGCTGGAAGACCAGGGCCGCCTGACGCATCCGCTGATCTATGACCATGTCAGCGACCACTACCTGCCGATCGGCTGGGACGAGGCCTTTGCGCTGATCGGCGACGAACTGCGCAAACTGCCCGACCCTGACATGGCCGAATTCTACACGTCGGGACGCGCCTCGAACGAGGCGGCATTTCTGTTCCAGCTGTTCGTCAGGGCTTACGGCACCAACAATTTTCCCGACTGCTCAAACATGTGCCATGAGGCGACCAGCGTCGGGCTGCCCGACTCGATCGGGGTCGGCAAGGGCACGGTGACGCTCGAGGATTTCGATCATGCCGATGCCATCTTTAGCTTCGGTCACAATCCGGGCACCAACCATCCCCGGATGATGACCACGCTGCACGATGCCGCGAGGCGCGGCGTTCCGATCGTGGTCTTCAATCCCTTGAAAGAACGGGCTCTCGAAAAATTCGCAGCACCGCAGAACCCGGTAGAAATGGCGATGATGTCGTCGACGCCGATCGCATCGGCCTATCACCAGGTCCGCACCGGCGGAGATCTTGCGGCCCTCAAGGGGATGATGAAGCGGATCTTCGAACGCGACGACGCCGATATCGCCGCAGGCGGCAAGGGCTTTCTCGATCGCGAGTTCATTGAGGGACACACGATCGGGCTGGAGGCTCTCAAGGCCGATGTGGTACAGACGGAGTGGGCTTCGATCCTCAGGAAATCGGGCCTGACGTTCGAAGCGCTGGATAGTGCTGTCGACGTCTATCTGAATGCCCGCAACGTCATCCTCTGCTACGGCATGGGCATCACCCAGCACAGCCACGGCACCGCCAACGTGCAGCAGCTGGCCAATTTCCTGATGCTGCGGGGGAATATCGGCCGCCAGGGCGCCGGCATCTGCCCGCTGCGGGGACATTCGAACGTTCAGGGCGACCGCACGGTCGGGATCACCGAAATCCCCAATAAGGCGCTGCTCGACGGCATGGAAAAGGCCTTCGGTTTCCGCCCGCCGGAGGAGAAGGGCCATAACGCCGTCGAAGCCATCGAGGCGATCATCGCGGGCCGGTCGAAGGCGCTGATCTGCCTCGGCGGCAATCTGGCCGTGGCGATATCCGATCCGGACGCGACGTTCACAGGCATGCGCAAGCTCGACCTTGCCGTTCACATCGCGACGAAACTCAATCGCTCGCACCTGTTGATCGCCCGGACCTCGATCATTTTTCCCGTTCTCGGCCGCACCGACCAGGACATCCAGAAGACCGGACCGCAATCGGTGACCGTCGAGGATTCCATGTCGATGGTGCATGCCTCGCGCGGTTTCCTGAAGCCGCCGGGCGAGCAGCTTCGCTCCGAGCCTGCGATCATCGCTGGTATCGCCAAGGCAACGCTCGGCGGCAAATACGATATCGATTGGGACGGGATGGTTGGTGATTACAGCCGTATTCGGGAAAAGATCGCGGTCGTCTTTCCCGATTTTCATGACTTCAACACCAGGGTCAGGACACCCGGCGGCTTCCGGCTGACGGTCGAGGCCGCCGACCGGCAATGGCTCACGCCTTCAGGCAAGGCGCATTTCCTCGTGGCGCCGGGACTGGAAGAAGATCCCCGGCTTGTCGACGCGGACACGCTGGTTCTGACGACGCTGCGCAGTCACGACCAGTACAATACGACGATCTACAGCCTCGACGACCGCTATCGGGGCGTCTTCGGCCGCCGTGATATCCTCTTCATGAACAGCAACGATCTTTCCGCGCGTGGCCTGACCGATGGCGACAGGGTCGATATCGAATCGGTTGGGGAAACAGGCAACAAGTCGGTCAAAGGCTTCACCGCGGTGGCCTACGACATTCCGGCCGGGTCGGTGGCTGGATATTATCCCGAGATGAACAGGGTCATCGCGCTTGCCGATTACGACCGAAAATCGGGAACCCCTGCCTATAAGGGTGTGCCTGTGAAGGTGCTGAAGTCGGCATAAGCGGGGCAGGCGCTTGCCGGCCTCAAGTTAAAGCGCGTCGCATGTAACTTGATTCATTCGACGCGTTTTAGCTCTTTGTTTTTATGCATGTCGTTATCCGGGAACCGCGGCACACTTCCCGGCGACATGCATTATCGCGACGCCACCCAGTCGTGCCAATCGCTTTCGTTGCCGTTGAACACGTTGAGGTCGATCTTGCCTTCGACGCCTTCGGAGAGACCGGAACCGGAATATTGCCAGAAGAGCCATTTGCGGTCAGGGTAGACTTTGGAGGGGTGAGCGGCCACCGAGCGCAGCCAGAAGGGATAGTCGAGCATCTGACCCTTCAAATTGTCGCGGTAGAAATCCGGCGCCGTGTAGATGATCGGCCGCTGGCCGTAATAGCGCTCCAGTTTGTCCATGAACACCTGCATCTTTTCCCGGACGCGGGCGGGGGATATGCGGCGCTTGCAGCTCGATTCGCCATTCCATTCGACGTCGATGACGGGCGGAAGCGCGTTTGCTTCCCTCGGCACGTTGCGGATGAACCAGTCGGCCTGTTCGCCTGCCGTCCGGCACCAGTAGAAGAAGTGATAGGCGCCGTGTTTCAGGCCGGCTTCCTTGGCGCGGCGCCAGTTTTTCTTGAACATCGGATCGAGGTGATCGCCGCCGTCCGTCGCCTTGATGTAGACGAAATTGGCGCCTTGCCCGCGCAACGTCTCCCAATCGATCTCGCCCTGCCAGCGCGACACGTCGACGCCATGCACGGCAAGCTTTCTCGGCGAGGTGGAGCCGAAGTTGATCGGTTTGGCATCGCGGAAGCGGTGGCCGTAGATCTGTCCGCGTGACGGCGATCTCCTGCCGACATCGGGATCGATTCCCGGGTTGGTGGGCATGAGCATCGCGACGGGCCTTTCCGTCGGCATCGGCATGCCGACCGGCCTGTCCTGGGGCACGAGCGCCTGTGGGTCGGGAACCGGTCCTGTCCAGCTCAAGGCTTCCTGCGGGGCGCTTGTCTGTGCCGTGTCGCCGACAGCGGCAGCCGGTATCGGGCCGCTCGGCTTGGCGATCGCATTGGTCGTTTCCGGCGACGGCACGTTGCCCAGCACATCTTCGGCGCCGGAACTGGCGGCGCATCCCGACAGGATCAGGGCGGCAAGGAGGATTGCTGGCAAAGCCGATGAACGCATGAGAACCTGCACGCAAAACAAAAGGTCGGCGGCAATATTCCTGCTGGAGAAAAACCGCCCATTTTCAATTGCTAACAGAGACTTGCTAAGAAAGGTTAAATTTGAACCCACTGCCTTGAAACGGGCATCGTTGCGCGCATCGAAGGCCGACGCGCAGGCAGCCCCTCCCAACCTGTGAGAGGGGCTTGCCGAATTGCTGCTACTCCGCCGCCTCGGCATAAGATTCGACTGGCGGGCAGGTGCAGATCAGGTTGCGGTCGCCGTAGACATTGTCGACGCGATTGACCGGGGACCAGTATTTGTCGACGCGGAAGGCGCCGGGCGGGAAGCAGGCCTGTTCGCGGGTATAGGGACGGTCCCATTCGCCGACGAGGTCTTCCACCGTGTGCGGAGCGTTCTTCAGCGGATTGTCCACCTTGTCCATGCGGCCGTCTTCGATGGCGCGGGCTTCCTCGCGGATTGCCAGCATCGCCTCGCAGAAGCGGTCGAGTTCGGCCTTGGTCTCGCTTTCCGTCGGCTCGATCATCAGCGTGCCGGCCACCGGCCAGCTCATCGTCGGCGCATGGAAGCCGCAGTCGATCAGCCGCTTGGCGACGTCGTCGACGGTCACGCCGCAGCTGTCGACCAGTGGGCGGGTGTCGATGATGCATTCATGCGCCACACGGCCGGCGGCCGACTTATAGAGCACGTCATAGGCGCCCTTCAGCCGGGCGGCGATGTAGTTGGCGTTGAGGATCGCCACCTTGGTTGCCTGCGTCAGCCCTTCGCCGCCCATCATCAGGCAGTAGCTCCAGGAGATCGGCAGGATCGAGGCCGAGCCGAAGGCTGCGGCCGAAACCGCGCCGGAACGGCCGTCGGTTTCCGGGTGGCCGGGCAGGTAGGGCGCCAGATGCGCCTTGACGCCGATCGGCCCCATGCCGGGGCCGCCGCCGCCATGCGGGATGCAGAAGGTCTTGTGCAGGTTGAGGTGGGACACGTCCGAGCCGATGTCGCCGGGACGGGACAGGCCAACCATGGCGTTCATGTTGGCGCCGTCGAGATAGACCTGGCCGCCATTGGTATGCACGAGATCGCAGATTTCCTTGACGGTCTCTTCGAAGACGCCGTGCGTCGAAGGGTAGGTGATCATGCAGCAGGAGAGGTTTGCCGCATGCGCCTCAGCCTTGGCGCGGAAATCGTCGAGATCGATGTCACCGTTCTCGCGCACCTTGACGACCACCACCTTCATGCCGACCATCTGGGCCGAGGCCGGGTTGGTGCCGTGGGCCGAGGTCGGGATCAGGCAGACGTCGCGATGGCCCTCGCCGTTGGCGATATGAAAGTTGCGGATCGTCAGCAGACCGGCATATTCGCCTTGAGCACCGGAATTCGGCTGCATGGAGAAGGCGTCGTATCCGGTGACGGCGCAGAGCTTTTCGATCAGGTCGTCGATCATCTCGCGGTAGCCGAGCGCCTGGTCGGCCGGCACGAAGGGATGGATGTCGGAAAATTCCGGCCAGGTGATCGGCAGCATTTCCGCCGTCGCATTGAGCTTCATCGTGCAGGAACCGAGCGGGATCATCGAGCGGTCGAGCGCCAGATCCCGGTCGGAGAGCCGGCGGATGTAACGCGTCATCTCGCTTTCGGCGCGGTTCATGTGGAAGATAGGATGGGTGAGGTAATTGCTGGTTCTGAGCAGGCCCCTCGGCAGCCGATAGGAAGGCTCGAAATCGGCAATGGTGAAATTGCCGCCGAAGGCGCGCCAGACAGCTTCGAGCGTTGCCGGCCGCGTGCGCTCGTCAAGGCTCATGCCGATCTGGGTTTCGCCGACCTTGCGCAGATTGACGCCTTCGGCGACGGCGGCGCGCAGGATGAGCCCCTGCATGTGGCCGACATCGACGGTGATGGTGTCGAAGAAGCTTTCCGGCTCGACCTTATAGCCGAGCTTTTCCAGGCCCTTGGCCATCAGCACGGCCTTCTGGTGCACCTGCTGAGCGATCGCCTTGATACCCTCGGGACCATGGAAGACCGCATACATCGAGGCCATGACGGCCAGTAGCACCTGGGCGGTGCAAATGTTCGACGTCGCCTTCTCGCGGCGGATATGTTGCTCGCGGGTCTGCAACGACAGGCGATAGGCGCGGTTGCCGCGGGCATCGACTGAAACGCCGACGAGACGGCCGGGCATGGAGCGCTTGATCGCATCCTTGACCGACATGTAGGCCGCATGCGGGCCGCCATAGCCGACCGGGACGCCGAAGCGCTGCGAGGAGCCGACGGCAATATCGGCGCCCATTTCGCCGGGTGATTTCAACAGCGTCAGCGCCAGGATATCGGCGGCGACGATCGATATGGCGCCGGCCTGGTGCAGGCGAGAAATCAGGCCGGTGAAATCATGCACATGGCCGTGGGTGCCCGGATACTGGAAGATCGCGCCGAAGACATCGACCGGATCGAGATCGGTGAAGGGATTGCCGACGATGACCTGCCAGCCGAGCGGCTCGGCGCGGGTGCGGATCAAGGCGATGGTCTGCGGATGGCAATCGGCATCGACGAAGAAGGCCTTTGCCTTCGATTTAGCGACGCGTTCGGCAATCGCCATGCCTTCGGCGGCGGCGGTCGCCTCGTCGAGCAGCGAGGCATTGGCGACGTCGAGGCCGGTTAGGTCGCAGACCATCGTCTGGTAGTTGAGAAGCGCTTCCAGGCGGCCCTGGCTGATCTCCGGCTGGTAGGGCGTATAGGCCGTATACCAGGCCGGATTTTCCAGGATGTTGCGCTGGATGACCGGCGGCGTGATCGTGCCGTAGTAACCCTGGCCGATCAGCGACACCAGCACCTTGTTCTTGTTGGCGGTCTCGCGCAGCTTGTCGAGCGCCTCGCGCTCGGTCATCGGCGCGCCCCAGACGAGCGGCGCCTTCTGGCGGATTGCGGGCGGCAATGTCGCGTCGATCAAGCCGTCGAGGCTGTTATAGCCGATCACCTTCAACATGTCGGTCATCTCGGCCGGCGAGGGACCGATGTGGCGGCGATTGGCAAAATCGTAGGGCTGATAGTCGGTGAACTGGAATTCAGTCGGCGTCGTCATTACGCGGTGAGCTCCTTATAGGCGGCCTCGTCGAGCAGGCCGTCGGCGTCCGCGGCATTTGCGAGCTTCAGCTTGAAAAACCAGCCGGCGCCTTGAGGATCGGAATTGACCAGCGACGGATCGGCGACGATGGCGGGATTGACCTCGGTGATCTCGCCGTCGAGCGGACAATAGACGTCGGAGGCAGCCTTGACGGATTCAACGGTCGCGGCATTGCCGTTCTTGGAGAAGGTCGCGCCGACTTCCGGCAGTTCGACGAAAACCAGGTCGCCGAGCTGATCGACGGCATAATTGGTGATACCGACCGTTGCAACGCCGCCTTCGATCTGCAGCCATTCGTGTTCTTCGGTAAATTTCAGCATTGTTCGTCCTCTCTGGAAAGGTTTAGCGTTTGTAGGTCGGTGTGACGAAGGGCAGGGCGCTGACGGTGATCGGCAGATATTTGCCGCGCACCTCGGCGTAGACGAGCGTGCCGGCCGCTGCATGGGAGACCGGCACGTAGCCCATGGCGACGGGGCCCTCGACACTGGGGCCGAAGCCGCCCGAGGTGACTTCGCCGATTTCGGCCTTGCCCTCGGCATCGGCATAGAGCTTGGCATGGCCGCGCACCGGCGCCTTTCCCTCAGGCTTCAGGCCGACGCGACGGCGGGCGGCGCCGTTTTCGAGTTCGGAAAGGATGCGGCCGGAACCCGGGAAGCCGCCGGCGCGTGCGCCGCCCGTGCGCCTTGCCTTCTGCATCGCCCATTCCAGCGCCGCTTCGACCGGCGAAGTGGTGGTGTCGATATCGTTGCCATAGAGGCAGAGGCCGGCTTCGAGGCGCAGAGAGTCACGGGCGCCGAGGCCGATCGCCTGGACATCGGGATGCTCGAGCAACCGCATGGTGACATCCTCGGCCTTATCAGCCGGGATCGAGATTTCGAAACCGTCCTCGCCGCTATAGCCGGAGCGCGAGACAAGACAGGAAACATCGTGCAGCCGGCAGTGGCGCACATCCATGAATTTCATCGCCGCCACGTCGGCCCAGAGTTCGGCGAGAACCTCGACCGCACGCGGTCCCTGCAGCGCGATCAAAGCGCGGTTCAGCAGTGTGATGTCACATCGGTCGCCGATATGAGCCTGCAGATGGGCGAGATCGGCTTCCTTGCAGGACGCGTTGACGACGACGAAAAGATGGTCGTCGAGATGGGCGATCATCAGATCGTCGAGAATGCAGCCGCTGTCGTCGGTGAAGAAGCCGTAGCGCTGGCGGCCTTCGGCAAGGCCGAGGAAATCGACCGGCACCAGGCTTTCGAGCGCCAGCGCGGCGTCCTCGTAGCTGCCGGATTTCGCCTTCACGATGACTTGGCCCATGTGGGAGACATCGAAGAGGCCGGCCTCGGTGCGGGTATGGAGATGCTCCTTCATTACGCCGGCCGGATATTGCACCGGCATGTCGTAGCCCGCAAACGGCACCATGCGGGCGCCAAGCTGGAGATGCAGGGCATGCAGCGGGGTTTTCTTCAGGGCAGCAGTATCGTCCAAAAGACGCCTCCGGGGTTTGCGCCTTCTTGCGAAGGCGCGGGCTCAAATCTGAAGGCGCGGCTGCGCACTTCTCTCCTGAGCCCCCTCTGTCCCTTTGCCTGAGATTGTTATCCCTTCGGCGAGCGTTTCGAGAACGCTTCTCTCCAGAGTTCCGTCTGCCCCTTGCTGGTCCTTTTGCCTGAGAGTTTCCGGGGCGGTTGCTCCTTCGGCACCGGTGGCAAAGCACCGGATTCTCCCAACAAGGTTGGCGCAATTATCCGGCGGTTGTGGCTCTTGGCAAGCGGCAAATGTCGTCACAGAGCAAATTTTTGTCGTCTTATTCCGATCAGGCCTTAAACTGCAGCAAATCTGCTTTTGCATTTCGGCTGTAAACCGGCTATCGCGGCTTGCTGTTGAAGGGGATCTCATGCGGCCGACCGGACTGAAAGCGACGCTGTTTTTGCGCATGCTTTGCGCATTGAGCTTCGCTTTGCTCGGTCTTGCCCATCAGCCGCAGCAGGCTGTCGCCTCCGAAGGCTATCATGCGGCGGCCTATATGCTGCCCGACGGCACCTTCGCTTCGCTCTGCGTCACGGGGAAGGACGCAGACGGCAAGCCCGCCGCCTTCAAGCCGAATTGCGAAGCCTGCCGGCTGTCGGCCACCGTGATCCTACCGGCACCGGATGCCGGCTCCTGGCTCGAACGCAAGCTCGCTTCGCTCGTCAATTCGCCGATCGAAACATCAGCCGTTACCGGCGCACGCGCCGTCAGCCGGGCAAATTCCCGCGCGCCTCCCATCCTCGCCTGATCTGCCTTCGCACTTATGATGCAGCATGCCGGTTTGCCTGAGAGAAATTCGCGGCCGGCGAGGAGATATCCGATGAAGATTAGCAAGACATTTGGCAAGACATTCGCGCTTGCCGCCCTTCTTTCCGCGACCGCGATCGCCGGCGCAGAAGCGCATGTGACCTTCCTCGACAGGGAAGCGACCCAGGAGACCACAATTCTCGCGACGCTGCAGGTGCCGCACGGCTGCGACGGCAAGGCCACCACGGAAGTGCGGGTCAAGCTGCCGGAAGGCTTTGTCTTCGCCAAGCCGCAGCCGAAGGCCGGCTGGGAGCTCGAGGTAATCAAGGGCGACTACCAGAAGACCTACGACAATCACGGCGACAAGGTGAAGACAGGCGCGGTCGAGATCCGCTGGAAGAACGGCAATCTCTCCGACGATTTCTACGACACCTTCGTCATCCAGGGTAAGGTTTCGGGCGTCGAGGCCGGCACTTCGCTCGCCTTTCCGGTGACGCAGATGTGCGGCGACACGGTCGAGGCCTGGGATCAGGTGGCAAAGGATGGCGGCGACGCGCATGGGATGAAAACCCCGGCACCGCTGTTGAAGGTTGTTGCCGGCGAAGACCATGGTCACGATCATGACGACATGGCTGGCATGAACATGTCCGGTATGCCTGGGATGGGTGCTGCGGCACCAACCGATGAAACGGTCAAGGCCGGCGATCTCGAAGTCTCCGGCGGGTTCGCCAAGGCGATGCTGCCCGGCCAGCCGGTCGGCGGCGGCTTTTTCACGGTGAAGAACAACGGCCAGACGGACGACCGGCTGCTGTCTGTGACATCGCCTGCAGCAGGCGAGGTTCAGATCCACGAGATGGTGACGAAGGACAACGTCATGCGGATGCGCCAGCTGAAGGACGGCATCGCCATCGCCGCTGGCCAGACGGTCAAGCTCGAGCCCGGCAACCTGCATCTGATGTTCCAGAAGGTGAAGACGCCATTCAAGCAGGGCGATAGCGTGGCGGTGACGCTGACCTTCGAAAAGGCCGGCAAGGTCGACCTGGTACTGCAGGTGCTGTCGGCGCAGGGCAAGTAAGCGCGATCCGATTGAAACAGGAAAGCCCGCGACTGTGATCGCAGTCGCGGGCTTTCATTGATAAGGCGGTTGCCTCAGACCTCTTCGTAGGATTGCAGAGCCTGCTTGAGGCCGGCCTGCGGCTGGCGGTTGCCTTTGGCCATCAGGTCGAGCGCCACTTCCGTCGACTGGATGATGCTGGAGGGTTCCTCGGCCTGATCCGGGCTGTCGGCCTGCAATTGCCGGTCGGCGATGCGGCGTGCATCGCGCGCGGCAGTGCTGGTCGCGACACGCTGGGGAATCCTCAGCGATTCGAAGGCAATGGCAGCAGTGTTGGCCGATACGGTCAGGAGCTGGGTCATGCCGTCACCGTATAGGCATGATCTTGGCGCCATCATAAAAAAATCATCGGCATTTTACCGGATGGTAAGAATTCATTCCGTCGCGATTGGAATCTTTGCGGAGTTGCGATAAATCCGGCTGATGATCCAGGCTCTTCTCGTCGCGGTCGGCGGCGCTATCGGTTCCCTTCTCAGATATTATGTCGGCCAATGGACGCTGAGGCTGATGGGCCCGGCCTTTCCCTGGGGCACGCTTGCAGTCAATGTCGCCGGTTGCTTCGTCATCGGCGTCTTCGCCGAGCTGATCGCGCGCAGGTTCAACGCCTCGGTGGAACTGCGGCTCTTGCTGATCACCGGCTTCCTCGGCGGCTTCACCACCTTCTCGGCCTTCTCGCTGGATGCGATCTCGCTGTTCGAGCGCGGCGAGGCGGTGGCGGGCGGCATCTACATCGCGGCGAGCGTCGGGCTTTCGATGGCGGCCGTCATGGCGGGCCTTGCCGTCATGCGCGCTGTGGCCTGATTTCTTTTCCGGTTTCCGTTTTGCTTGAAAATGCTCTAAAGGCTGCGGCAAGAACGCCGGCTTGGTCCGCGCTGCAATTTCCGAAAGATTTTTTATGGCTGGCATAGAACATATCAAGGTTGAAGCCGACGAAGCGGGCATGCGGCTCGATCGCTGGTTCAAGGTGCACTTTCCAGGGCTCGGCTTTGGGCCGCTGCAGAAGCTTTTGCGCTCCGGCCAGGTGCGCGTCGACGGCGGCCGTGTCAAATCGGATGCGCGCGTGCAGCCCGGCCAGACGGTGCGAGTGCCGCCGCTCGATGTCGATGCGAAGAAGTCCGGACCGATCGCCGGCAAGGATCTCAAGCATTCGTCCGATTTCGAACTCCTGTCGCGCATGGTGCTGCATGAGGACGATAAGGTGATCGTGCTCAACAAGCCGCCCGGTATTGCGGTGCAGGGCGGCTCCGGTGTCGCCCGGCATATCGACCAGATGCTCGAAGCCTGGACCAGCCCGAAGGGCGAGAAGCCGCGGCTCGTCCATCGCCTCGACCGCGATACGTCTGGTGTTCTCGTCATCGCCCGCACCCGCGGCGCCGCACAGAAGCTGACGGCCGCCTTCCGCGAACGTGACACCAAGAAGACCTATTGGGCGCTGGTCAAGGGCGTTCCGCGCAAACACGAAGACAAGATCTCGACCTGGCTCGTCAAGGAACCCACCGCCGATGGCGACCGCATGCGCATCGCCAGACACGGCGAGGACGGCGCCGACCATGCGATTTCCTTCTATCGCGTGCTGGAGACGGCGGCGCAGAACCTCGCATGGCTGGAGATGGAGCCCTATACCGGCCGAACCCACCAATTGCGCGTCCATGCCCTGCATATCGGCCATCCGATCATCGGCGATCCGAAATATTTCGACGATGATCCGAATTGGGATTTTCCGGGCGGCGTCCAGAAGAAGCTGCATCTGCATGCGCGCCGCATCGACATCCCGCACCCGTCCGGCGGCCGCCTGCGCGTCAGCGCGCCGCTGCCGTCGCATATGGTGCAGACCTGGAACCTGCTCGGTCTCGACCTTGCCGGCGCTGAAAGGGACAGCGAATGAAACTCGCCCTTTTCGATTGCGACGGCACGCTGGTCGACAGCGCCGGCCTGATTCATGAAACCATGCGTCGGACCTTCGAGAAATTCGGCAAGCCGGAACCGCGATTTGAGGACACCAAGGCGATTATCGGCCTATCGCTGGATATCGCGATTGCCCGCATGCAGGGCAGGCCGCATGTCGAGCAGGCCGATATCGAGATGACGGCGCATTACAAATCGCTGTTTTCGGTCGTGCGCCAGGATCTCGACTACAGGGAGCCGCTGTTTCCCGGCATTCGCGAGATGATCGACGCGATCACCGGGCGCGAGGATCTGCTGATCGGCGCAGTGACAGGAAAATCCAGGCGCGGGCTGAACCTCGTGATGGAGACGCACGGCTTCGACCGACATTTCACCGTTGCCCGCACCGCCGACGATTGCCCTTCCAAGCCGCATCCGGCCATGGTGACGGAATGCTGTGATGAATGCCGCTGATGCCATTGTCATCGGCGATGCCATTTACGATATGCAGATGGCAAAGGCTGCCGGCGCCAAGGCGATCGGCGTTGCCTGGGGCTATGCCAGCGTGGATGAGCTGATCGCCAACGGCGCCGATGCGATCGCCTATCATCCAAACGAGATACTACGCCATTTTTCCTGAGGTGAGCCTATGCGCGATCTGCTGAACGATCTTTCCGAAGGCCTGAGCCATCCCGATCCGATCCGCCGGGCGCAGATCCAGATGAAGAAGCCGCTGCCGAAGCGTTTCTACACCGACGTCTCGGTTGCCGAGCACGAGGGTGGTTTTGCGATCACGCTCGACGGCAAGATGGTGCGCACGCCGGCACGGCTGGTTCTCGCCGTTCCCACGCAGGCGCTGGCGCGGTTGGTTGCCGCCGAATGGCAGGCGCAGGGCGAAGAGATCGATCCCATGACGATGCCCATGACGCGGCTCGTCAACACCGCGCTCGACGGCATTACCGGCAACACGCAGGCGATTCTTGAGGATATCCTGCGCTTTTCGTCGAGCGACCTTATCTGCTACCGCGCCGATGGGCCGGAACTGCTGGTCGAGCGCCAGGCCGAGCGCTGGGACCCGGTGGTCGACTGGGCGGCGAACGATCTCGGCGCCCGCTTCATCCTCATCGAAGGCGTGATGCCGCGTGAGCAGCCGCGCGAGGCGATCGCCGCCTTCGCCGTCACGCTCGCCAGACATGACAACCCGATCGCCCTCGCGGCACTCCACACAGTCACCACGCTCACCGGTTCGGCGATCCTGGCGCTCGCCTTTGCCTGCGGCCGGGTGACGATGGAGGAAGCCTGGTCGCTTGCCCATCTCGACGAGGACTGGACGATCGAGCATTGGGGCGGCGACGAGGAAGCCGAGGAGCGGCGGGCCAAGCGCTTTGCCGACTTCAGGGCGGCGACGGATGTTTTTTTCGCCCTAAGCGCCTGAAACATATTGCCTTCCCCGCCATTATGACGAAATCTGCGACTCCAACAGGGCGTGCGGGATTTTGCGATGAATTGGCTGAGGTCGTGTTTTTGCCGGGCCGCACTCGTTTGTGTCGCGCTTACGGCCTGCGGCAGCCTCTCGGCGAAAAAGCCGGAGGCACCGGTCTATGATGTGCGCAGTGCCGTGGTTGTCTCCGGGCCGAACATGCCGGCCGAGCTGCTTGGCGGCATCAACGACCGCGTCAACGCCGCGATCAACGCCACGGTGCGCGACACCGTGCTGCCGCGGGTGGTGCTGACGATCCGCGTGGTGTCCATCGAGAAAGGCCTCGGCTTCCAGAAGGACCGCAACGTCGCCAAGATCAGCATCGACGCGGCCGCCGTCGAGGACGGATCGGTCATCGCCGTCAGCGCCTTCGACGTGACCAGCATTGCCGCCGACCCCAAGCTCGCCGACGAGATCCTGGCCGAGGACGTCGCAGCCAGGATACGCTCGGTTTTCTCACTCAGCGGGCGTGGGCGCTAAAGCATGTCGCGCAAAAGTGTGCTGCAGTTTTGCGATCACAACATGCGGAAACAAAGCGAGGAAATCGCATGAAGGAAATTCTCGAAGAACTGGAACGGCGCCGCGGCGTCGCCCGCCTCGGCGGCGGCGAGGCGCGCATCGACGCCCAGCACAAGCGCGGCAAGCTGACGGCGCGCGAGCGCATCGACCTCTTCCTCGACGAAGGCTCGTTCGAGGAGTTCGACATGTTCGTTGAACATCGCTCCACCGATTTCGGCATGGACAAGAGCCGTGTTGCCGGCGACGGGGTCGTCACCGGCTGGGGCACGGTCAATGGCCGCACCGTGTTTGTCTTCGCCAAGGACTTCACCGTCTTCGGCGGCTCGCTTTCGGAAGCGCATGCCGAGAAGATCATGAAGGTGCAGGACATGGCGCTGAAGAACCGCGCGCCGATCGTCGGCATCTATGATGCAGGCGGCGCCCGCATCCAGGAGGGCGTGGCGGCACTTGGCGGTTATGCCGAGGTATTCCAGCGCAATGTGCTTGCTTCCGGCGTCATCCCGCAGATCTCCGTCATCATGGGCCCCTGTGCCGGTGGCGACGTTTATTCGCCGGCGATGACCGATTTCATCTTCATGGTGCGTGACACCTCCTACATGTTCGTCACCGGGCCTGATGTGGTGAAAACCGTCACCAACGAGACGGTGACGGCGGAAGAACTCGGCGGTGCCGTGGTCCACACGGTGCGCTCTTCAATTGCCGATGGCGCTTATGAGAATGATGTCGAAACGCTGCTGCAGGTGCGCCGGCTGATCGATTTCCTGCCGCTTTCCAACACCGCGCCGCTGCCCGAGATCGAATGTTACCAGCCGGTGACAGAGGTCGACATGTCGCTCGATACGCTGGTGCCGGCCAGCGCCAACAAGCCATACGATATCAAGGAGTTGATCCGGAAGGTGGCGGACGAGGGGGATTTCTTCGAGATCCAGGCAAAATTCGCCGGCAATATCGTCTGTGGTTTCGGCCGCGTCGAAGGCTCCACCGTCGGTTTTGTCGCCAACCAGCCGATGGTGCTGGCCGGCGTGCTTGACAGCGACGCGTCGCGCAAGGCAGCACGCTTTGTGCGCTTCTGCGACTGCTTCAACATTCCGATCGTCACCTTCGTCGACGTGCCGGGCTTCCTGCCGGGGACGGCGCAAGAGTATGGCGGTCTTATCAAGCACGGCGCCAAGCTGCTCTTCGCCTATGCCGAGGCAACGGTGCCGAAGCTGACGGTCATCACCCGCAAGGCCTTTGGCGGCGCCTATGATGTGATGGCCTCGAAGCATCTGCGCGGCGATCTCAACTACGCCTGGCCGACGGCGCAGATCGCCGTGATGGGCGCCAAGGGCGCGGTCGAGATCATCTTCCGCAAGGATATCGCCGATCCGGAAAAGATCGCCGCCCACACGAAAATGTACGAGGATCGCTTCCTTTCACCCTTCGTCGCCGCCGAGCGCGGTTATGTCGACGAGGTGATCATGCCGCATTCGACCCGGCGGCGGCTGGCGCGCGGCCTGAAGATGCTGCGCAACAAGGATCTCGCCAATCCCTGGAAGAAACACGACAACATCCCGCTTTAAGATTTGGCCGATGAATAAAATCGTCCGATCAGGTGTTTAGCTGTCGAAAATGTGAACAGTTGTCAGCGATCCGTGTGTTCAATCCTTGCCGGCGACAGGCTAACGCTCGGCGGTATTCTTTTAATGGAGAGGTTTTATGTCAAGTTTCGAGCGTCTTTCTGCCTACCGCCCCTATGGGCTGGCCGCTCTCAGAATCATCACCGCGCTGCTGTTCATCGAACATGGCACGATGAAGCTTTTCGGCTTCCCGGCCTCGCAGATGTCGGGCTCGCTGCCGCCGCTGATGCTTTTCGCGGCCTTTCTTGAGCTTGTCGGCGGCATCCTTATTCTCGTCGGCTTGCTGACGCGTCCCGTCGCTTTCCTGCTCGCCGGTGAAATGGCGGTTGCCTATTTCATGGCGCATGCCCCGAACAGCTTCTTCCCGGCCGTCAATCAGGGCGACGCCGCGATTCTGTTCTGCTTCGTCTTCCTCTACCTGTTCTTCTCCGGTCCCGGCGCATTTTCCGTCGATAACCGCAAGGCAGCCTGAGCTGATATTGACTGCGGGGGCATTACGATGCTCCCGCAGCGTTTTGGTGATCAGGCGGTAAGCTTGAGACCGGCGATGCCGCCGACGATCAGCACGATACAGGCAAGACGGGAGACACTTGCCTCATCGCCCAGCAGCCAGATGCCGAGGAACACGGTGCCGACCGTGCCGATGCCGGTCCAGACCGCATAGGCGGTGCCGATCGGCAGGTGCTTCACCGCCAGGCCGAGCAGCACGATGCTGAACACCATGGATATGACAGTCAATGCGGTCGGCAGCGGCCGTGTGAAACCATCGGTGTATTTAAGGCCGATCGCCCAGCCACATTCGAAAAGACCGGCGAGAAAAAGCAGAAACCAGGCCATACGACTCTCCTTGTTCAAGAGCGAGGCCGTCCCCGCGACGGTTGCATCCTCAAGATGCCGCAGTCGTCTGCGATAACCCTATATGCGTTAGGGAACGGCTGTGTTCAAGGTAGGAATCCGCATGGCTACCGTGCCACCCGTTTCTTGCGGGCTTGGGAATGAGATTACGGCTGACCGCCGGCCTCTGAGGAAACGCTCTTGGCGCGGCGGCAGAGGCGGTCGAAGGTTTCGAGGAAGCGTGAACGGTCTTTCGGGCTGAAGGCGGCGTTGTAGCCCTTGCTTTCGCCGGTTTCGCGCAAATGCGCGCCGAGATCACGCATGGCGCTCGCCATGCCGATATTGGTCTCGTCGAAGACGCGGCCTGTGGGGCCGCTGACGAAGGCGCCGGTGGCGACACAGCGCACCGCGAGCGGCACATCGGCGGTGACCACGACGTCGCCCGCGCCGGCGCGTTCGGCGATCCAGTTGTCGGCGGCATCGAAGGCGTTGGAGACGATGACATTGTGGATCATCGGATCGCGCGACGGGCGCAGGCCCGAATTGGCGACGAAGGTAACTTCGAGACCGTGGCGTTCTGCGACCTTCAGCACTTCCGGCTTCACCGGGCAGGCATCGGCATCGACATAGATCATGACAATATCCTTGCCGGCTGGATGGCCAGCTGACGGACCATGTCGATATGGGGAATGCCGTCTTCCAGATATTCCTCCGATGCCACGCTGAAGCCGAAGGATTCGTAGAAGCGGCGCAAATGGGCCTGCGCCGACAAGGCGATGGGGTTTGCCGGATAAAGCCGCTCGCAAGCGGAGATCGCTTCGCGCATCAATGCATCGCCGAGGCGCTTACCACGATGGGCCGGCGAGACGACGACGCGGCCGATTTTGGACGGATCATGCGGCTCGTGCGGTGTCAGGATCCGCGCCGAAGCCAGAAGTTCGCCGCTCTCCAGCAACCGCAAATGCAGGGCATCGACATCTTTGCCGTCGAGTTCCGGATAGGCACAGTTTTGCTCGACGACGAAGACATCGACGCGCATTTTCAAGAGGGCGTAGAGCTCCCGCGCGAGCAGCTCATCGAAGGTCTTGAGGTCGGTCGTGTAGGTCTTGGAAGGCATCAGTAGACCACCACGCCGCGGATGCTTTCGCCTTTGTGCATCATGTCGAAGCCCTTGTTGATGTCTTCGAGCGGCATCGTGTGGGTGATCATCGGGTCGATCTGGATCTTGCCCTGCATGTACCAGTCGACGATCTTCGGCACGTCGGTACGCCCACGCGCGCCGCCGAAGGCGGTGCCCATCCAGTTGCGGC
>NZ_WUFT01000019.1 GCF_010668805.1 Rhizobium phaseoli
TGATCCAACATCCTGGAAATCGATCGGCGTTCGTCAAAACTCAAATGCGAAAAGGTACGGATCAAACCACGGCTCCCGAAAAGCAGGCAGCTTAGCGCCTTTGTTGCAGTTCGAGATAGAATGTACCCCGCTACATACAGATGTCGCATAAGACAGATTATGGAACAAGAATACGCCATTTGGTTACAATGACATAAATCGTCATCCAGCTCAGCGCGTCCCACTATTTCAAAGCGGTCCTCCGAATTTGGGTTTTGAAGCACATCTCCGACTTCCACTCCGGAGGTTGCCGCGTGGAGCCGCTGAGCATTGCCCACAGACTGTTTCGAGACCCGTGTCTCCGACGATGCGCGCTTGGCGACAACGGGGTCAGAGATTGCTTCGACAGCATTCAATGGAAATTGCCCGTGGCTTCGACGCAGTTATTCCTCAGGTGTCGGGATGACTTTTGATGGCCTTTGGAGCTCCGCCGCGGCGGCGGAAGCTGCTGCATCTCCCGTTCCACTGGAAACATGAACGGTCGGGGTTGCAAACTGGATGCCTTTTTCCGCGAATGTCTTCCTGAGCATGGCAAGCGCCTTCCGGCGAACGCCGAATTGTTCGCCGGGTTTCGCCATGAATTTCAGCCGAATTTGCACACCGTAATCGGCCATCTGCTCGATGCCCTGCATTTTCAAGGGCTCGATGATGTTGGGCCCGAGTTCGGCATCCTCCAGAAGTTCGACGCCGATGCGCTTGATGGTCTTGCGAACCTCCTCAAGGTCGCTGTCATAGTTCAGGGTCAGCGTAATGATGTCGATCACCCAGTCGCGGCTGAGGTTCTGCACCGCGCCGAGTTCGCCGAAAGGAACGATGGTGACCGGACCGCGATGGTGTCGCAGGCGGATGGATCGCAGCGAGAAACCTTCGACCGTCCCTTTATATTTTGCCGCTTGAATGTACTCACCGATGCGAAAGGCATCGTCGAACAGATAAAAGACGCCGGAGATGATGTCCTTGACGAGCGTTTGTGCACCGAAACCGACGGCGATGCCGACGACGCCGGCGCCCGCCAGCAGCGGCCCGATCTGAATGCCGATTGCATCCAGGATCATCAGGAAACCGACAGCCCCGATCGCCAGAAACAGCACGTTGCGAAGGATGGGAAGCAGCGTATTCAACCGCTGGCGCCGACGCGCTTCAGGTCCGTCCAGGTGCCCCGCCTCCGCACTTCGCGACGCCACCGCCATCTGACTGTCGATCAAAGTGCTTGCGAGCTTCCAGATGACGTCGGTCACCAGCAACACGATAACGATGCGGATACCTGCACGGATCAAACGTGTGGTCACCGTTTCGGCAGCGGCAAGGTCACTGAGATTGACATTCCAAGCGCGGGCAATGAGCAGCGCGGCGACCACGATCAGGCCGTTACGCAGAGTTTGCATGATAACGACCGACCATCCGACGATGGCCGGATCTTTGATGGCGTGCTCGCCACCGGATCGTATAATACGACCGATGACATCACGCGCCACGGAAGCGGTAAGCGGCAGAAGCGTCAAGACGATCAACGTCCAGAATGCCCCGCGCAGCCCGGACACCCATAACAGCCACGATAGCACGATGCTCGCGCTGAAGCCGACACAGACCAGCCGGTTCACCGGCGACCCATCAGAACGGAAATGCCGCAGCCAAATCATGACGATCAGCGTGATTGAAACGACACAGAGCCACGCCGCTGTAAAGAGGTCGACCAGGATGGGTGATGCCCCGATGGTCTGAAACACTTCGATGATTGCCCAGCCCGCCGCCATCACAGCGACGATTGCGAGGAGCCAGTAATACCAGAACCATGCCAGCGAGGTGACAAGCGTCAGAAGCCGCATATGCGGCAGCCGGGCACCGGGCGCGATAACGATGCGGCCCACAAGCACGCCGAGGCGCACCATCAGCGCCGCTGACAGCAGAATGAGCGCAATATCGCGAAAGACGGCAGGCCAAGGAAAGAGGATAAACGCGCCGAGGCTGCCGATCAGGTAACCGGCCAACGCAAGAAGACCCATTGAAAGCCGGCTCGCATGGAGCTTGATCCGCTGCCGGACAGTGTCGGCAGGCGCGGTCAGCACAAAATGAAGAAGCCCTCGCCCGGACCACCAGGCAAGGCGCTGCGCAGCGAATCCGCCTGCAATGAAGAGTGTCACCGCCAGGATCAGTCCGACGGCATCGATACGATCATCCATTTGGAAAACCCGGATCGCCGTTTGAACCTGTCCCGGAAGGGTTGGAACGGCATCGACGAGCGTGAGCAATCTCTGGCGCAAATCCTGCAATGCGGTGGCAATCGACGGCGGTGCCGCCTCTTGCGGGGCCGCTGCCGGCTGCGCCTGTTCCTGAGTGCTTGGGACGATCCGGTTGACCAGCGCGCGTCCGGCATCATCATTCGGCAATTCGATGATAACCCGGATCGGTCCCGAGGAATTGGTCTGTTCGGCCGCTGTGGCTATGGTTACGCTCGCGAACAGAAGCGTCGAAAATATCACCGTCAGGAGTGTGGACACTCTACCGAAAAAATGACGGTCGTCGGTGATGCGCATATAGCCTGGTCCCCGCGAAGCTGGCATCGTTTCTAGAGCATGTCGCGCAAAACTGTGCAGCGGTTTCCCAGGCAAAGTGCGAAGCGCTTTTGCCGGGCAAAGTGCGAAGCGCTTTTGCCGCAACGACATGCGTAAAAACAAGGAGCTAAAGCGCAAGGAGCGAATCTGAAAGATCGCAACGCGCTTTAGCAACTTCGGACGTTGTGAAGCGTTGCGTAATCAACGTCAATCGACGACCTGTCTGACGGCGCAAAGCTTACCGTGCCCCCGCCCCCGAAAACTCGCCGATCAGCTGTGCCGTCGCTCATGATCGCACGGTTTTGAACCCTGCCCTGATCTCCTGACTGAAGAGTTCCGGCTCCTCCCAGGCCGCGAAGTGGCCGCCCTTGGAGGCGCGGTTGTAATAGACCAGCTTCGGATAGGCCTTCGACAACCAGTGCTTTGGCGGTTTGTAGACCTCTCCGGGGAATATGGTGACGGCGACCGGTACTTTGACCTCCGTGAGCTTCGCGCCCGACATGGCGTTTTCGAAATAGATGCGGCCACTCGAGGGGCCGGTGTTCGTCAGCCAGTACAGCGTGATGTTGTCGAGGATGGCATCCTTGCCAAGCGCCTGTTCCGGATTGCCTCGGGTGAACACCCAGTCGGCGATCTTGTCGTAAAGCCAGGCGGCGAGGCCAACGGGAGAATCCGCAATGCCGTAACCGACCGTCTCCGGACGGGTGCTCATGATTGCGGCGTAGCCGAAGCCATTGTTGAGGAAGTCCCGCGCCTCATCGAAGACGACTTTTTCGTCCGCAGACAGGGTGTCGGGAGCAGGTCCTCCATTTCTAAGGGCCTGGGCTGCATCCGATGGGAATGTCGTGGCCCGCTCGATCCTGTTGACGTGGATCGCAAGCAGCCCATCGGGTGCCTGGCGACCCAAGGCGTCGCTGATGATCGCGCCCCAGTCGCCGCCTTGCGCGACGTAGCTGATATAGTCGAGCCGCTTCATCAGCACGTCCCAGGCAGCCGCTATCCGCTGCGGGTTCCAACCCGTCGCCGGAGGTTTCCCGGAAAAGCCGAATCCTGGAATCGAAGGGATCACCAGGTGAAAGGCGTCCTCAGCCGAGCCGCCGTGCGCCGTAGGATCCGTGAGCGGCCCGATGACATCGAGCAGTTCGAACACCGAACCCGGCCAGCCATGAGTCATGATCAGCGGCAGCGCGTTTTCATGGCGGGAACGGACATGGATGAAATGGATGTCCACACCGTCGATATTGGTGAGAAATTGCGGAAAGGCATTCAGCCTGCTCTCAGCCTTGCGCCAGTCGTAGGACGACTGCCAGTAGCCCACCAGCGCCTTCAGCCTATCGGGCTCAACACCCTGCGAACGATCCGTGACGGTTTCACCGTCGGGCCATCGGGTTTCGGCAAGACGCCGCCTGAGATCGGCGAGCGCTGCCTCGGAAACCTCGGCCTTGAACGGTCGGATCTCCGCGCCTGCGGCGGCGGTGACATCGGCAGCCTCTGATGCGAGCGGAAGGAAAACCGCGGATATGCCGGCCGCCGCCCCTCCCAACAGCAGCGAGCGTCGAGACATAGGCCTGTGGTTCAAAGAGGTCAGCAGTGCCATGACGCGTGTCCTTTCATGACATCGAGGGTCAACGGACAGGTTCGACAAGGGCTGCCCCCTTGGTGACCACATGGTTCAATTCGGTCAGTCATATCAGTTCTTCCTTATCCTGTCGCCCGACGCTCTGCCGTCCGCATCCATGCGCAGCGAGCTTTTCAAATTGGCAGCTGGTGGCTATTTGGGTGGGTCGACGGAGCGCCGACACCTCGGGAAATCAAGAGGCTTCCTCTCATTTTCCTCGGCTGCCGCGCGCTGATAGCGTGGCCATATATTGCGTAGACAGGGCGCATTCGGACCCGTCGTTCAGGAAAGGATCTCGTATGTCTGAGAACAAAGCCGCAGAAGCACCGCATTGCGACATCGACTTCATCGAGATCGATGAGTTCCTCACGCTGAGGAGAATGATTGTTCGCGCCACTGCGTCAAAAGGCACCGTGCTTTTCCTGCATGGGTTTCCGGAAACGCTGACGGTCTGGAAGCATATCGCGAGCACGCTTGCTCGCGACTATGACGTTCACGCCTTTGATTGGCCGGGCTACGGCCAGTCGTCGCGCCCGATCCTGCAACAATTCTCCTACGCGCCGCAGGCCTACGCGGCGGTATTGAAGGCCTATATCGAGAGGGCAGGCATCGACCGGTCGAACCTCGTGATCTATGCGACCGATATCGCCGCCCTCCCCGTTCTGCTGCTTGCTCTCGAGGAGCCGGCGATCGCCAGGCGGATCATCGTCGGAGACTTCGCTCCGTTCGACCGGCCGCAATACATGTGGGAGAGCCTGCAGAACCTCAAGGCCGAGCCGACCGCCTCGCCGACCCGAGCCTATATGAACAAGACAAGCGACGAGATCCTTCAGAACGTGCACAGGCGCGGCCTATCGCCCGCTGAGCAATTCGATCTGCCGACCGACGTTCAGCGGGACATGGCCCATTCGTGGAGCCTCGACGGTATGACGTCAGCGGACGCCTTTGCCCATTATTACGCAAATTTCACGCGCGATCAGAACGTCCTCGAGGCCAACCTCGAACGACTGAAGACGCCGGTCAAAGTCATCTGGGGCGAAAAGGACCTCTACATCAAAAAGGAAATGGGCATCGAATTCGCTGCCAAGATCGGTGAGAAAATCGATATTCTGCCGGGTATCGGCCACTTTCCACATCTTCAAAATGCGGAACATACGGTTGAAGAGATTCGCGCATCATTCAGATAAGACTTGGTTATCTTCCTTCTCCGATCGTGCGCGTAATCTGGGTAGAGCCCAGTCGACAAAAGCGCGTACCTTCAGCGCCAGAATCCCCTGGCGCGCGTAGACGATATGAATCGGTTGTGGTGCTCCATCGAAATCCCGCAGGATGGGCACGAGCGCGCCAGACGCCAGCTGGTCCGGAACCTGGTAATCGAAGAGCCGCGCGATTCCTGCTCCGGCGACGGCTGCTGCGACGCAATTCGCCGCGGTATTCACTTCCAGCCGGTTGCGGGGCGCCGCCTCCACCGGCCTGCCGTCGACGTCGAATGTCCAGAAGAATGTCGGCTTGTTGAAGACGATCCCGTCGCGATCGATGAGATCGTCCGGACACTCAGGTTCGCCATGCCGCGCGAGATAGGCAGGGCTCGCGCAGGTCAGCAGGCGGAATTCGCCGATTTTGACCGCATGGAGGAAGCTGTCGGCGAGCTCGCCGAGACGGATGGCGATATCCACCTGCTCGGACACGAGATCGACCGTGCGATCAAGCGATAGCAGGTTCAGCGACACCTGCGGGTATTTGTCCAGGAAACTGAGCGCAACCGGCAGGACGTAACGGTTCCCATATTCGATCGGCATCGTGATCGTCAGCGCGCCTCTGGGCGTCTGGTATTCGCCCGACGCCCTTCGCTCCGCCTCATCGAGATCCGCTATGATTTTTCGGGCGGCGTCGACATAGTCGCGGCCGGCATCGGTGAGCTGAAGATTGCGGCTGGTGCGGACGATGAGGTTTGCGCCGAGATGGCGTTCAAGCTCGGCCACCTTGCGGCTGACGCTGGGCAAAGGCGCGTTCAGCCTCCTGCTGCCGGCAGAGATGCTTCCGGCGTCGACGACGGCCAGCAATATGCGCATCGCTTCGAGACGATCCATCGGTCCCCGCCCGTAAGATATCGCTTCTGCTCATCAGACAATCCTAATCCAGCAGCCTGCGTATGGCCATGATCCCCTTTGCAGCATCCGACCAGGATTGACGCCAGATCAAAACGCCGACGCTGAGGATCGTTGCGACGATGAAGGGGATCGGCCCGATGAACCAGAAGGCCGCAGCGACGGTGAAGTAGTAAGATCGGACGCCGACGCTGAACGAGCGAAGAGCCGGGTTCAGAACCAGAGTGAGCGCGTTTGTCCAACTGACGATGTCCCTGTCTTCATCGCGCGACGGGCTCGCCCCGATCGCCGCAAGGCAATAGTTGATCTGCCGGACCGCCCAGATGAAATCGGACAGGCCGCGCAGCAGCGTCGCCATGATCAACAGAACCTTGCACTGGAAAAACCAGGCGGGATCCTGCGCCGCAAACTTTGCGATCAGCCCGCTGCCCGATCCATAATTCGGCTCCATGAACAGCGCACCGCTGAGCCCGACGATGACGATGAGGTTGGCCGATCCGAAGAAGGATGCCGAATTGATCGTGTGCCCGAGGATCGCCGCGTCGCCGATGAAGTTGTTGTCTCGCGTCAGCACCTCCCGCATCCAGGCCGCGCGAATGCGCACCATGTCGACGGAAAGACTGTCGTTTCGCCGCGGCCACCCCATTGCCATCAAAGGCTCGAGTGCCACCCAGACGAGAAGGAAGAATACGATCGCCGCGACGTTCAAAAAATCCATGGTGTCCCCCGAACTGAATTGTGTTTTTCCAAACAATACTTCGAGGAAACGGCGGCTCCAAGCGTCTATCGCCGTCCCAGGGTTCCTTCGGTGCGCACAGGCGCCAGGCGCTACCCGGCGGCGCGGCGCGAGCTTCTATGGCGTGTCGCATGCAGCAGCAAGATGAAAAGTCGATATTGCGTCCGGTCGAAAGGGGGCTAAGATTGGGGGCGCCAGCCGCGTGACGTGGTCAACCGGCAGGTCAGACTTGGGGATACGGAATGGACCTTGCCGAAGAGCCTGGCATCTTCACGTGGGACTTGGCGACCGACACGGTTTACGCGGATTCGGCGCTGGCAAACCTCTTTGGGCTTGATCCAGAGCAGACCATCGCCGGGCTGCCGATCATAAAATACCTCGACAGGATTCACCCCGACGACAAGCCATCCGTGGCCAAGGCGATTTCAGACTCGGTGGTGACGGGCGATCCCTACCGCCACGACTATCGGGTATTTGATCGAAGCGGGCAAATCGTAGCCGTTGCCGCCTTCGGCCGCTGCTTCAGGGATGAAACCGGAAACCCGTCGCACTATGCTGGTATCGTATTTCGGTCGAATGATCACGTCCAGCAAGACGACTTGTCTGCTCACTGCAGGGAGGCGCTGAGAATTGCGCAGTCATCCGGCCTGCAGACGACGGCCGATGCGCTTGAGGCGATTCTGAAAGAGCTCGCCAAGCCGAAGCCTTCCGACGCTATGCCGATTCATTGATTCCCCTCCCGCATTGGTTTCAATGATTCAGCTCTTGCCCCTACCCTCAGCCGGTCACCGCCGCCTCGCCTCCCAGGCATGGCCGGCAGATCCCGCAAGGAGCACCTCGAACGGCAGGCGTCGAACCAGTCTGGCAGCAACGAAGGTCGCAGCGATCGCCGCGGCTAGCTTCGCCCAAGGATAGTCGCCGAGCTGAACATGGGCGTTTGCATCGACTGATGTGGCCTTGGCTTTGAGGGCCGCTTCGGCATCCTCGCGCAGCGCGGCTATGCGGACCCGCAGCAGCCTTAACTCCTGCCGCAGGGCGTTCAGGTCCTGATCGGCTTTCTCACGCGCGGTCTCGGCGGCGGCATCCGCAAACGGCGGCTCACCTTCGGCGATCAGTTCATCGGGGTCGAGCGAAAGGTGGCCGTCCCGGTTGATCGATGATTGCATGGACATGTCCTCCAATGACGGGTGGGAGAAAATACGGCCCGGCATTGCCGCCGGGCCGCGGGCTATGGCAGGTGCTCATCAGTGGTCGCGTCGGAAACTCTGGCTCTGATGGGATCCGCCTTGCGACTGGGTTTGCGATTGGCGATTGTCATCCTCCGACGGCGCGGCACCGCTGCCGCTCAATGTGTAGGCACGCACCTTGGCGCTTCCATGCGCGCTGTCGCGCATTGCGACCGGGCGTGCATCATCAGAAGCCGACGCCTCGAAGGCACTTTCGGACACAGCGAGGTCTTCTGACGCTTTGCCGCCAGAGGATTGGCCGGCAAAACCGGTATTGGATGCGCCCTGCTGCCGGTCCTCTAACGACCAGAGGTCCGCCCGCTCATCCATATCGATGCTGCCCTCATCGTCCAGAATATCGTGGACGGTCTCATAGAGCGCGTCATCGATATCATTGACCTGGACGAGGAAGCCGCCTCGCCGCAGCCCTTCTGCGTAGACCGCACGATCCTCATCGGGAAAGAAGAAGTCCGCCAGCGCGTCGAAGAAGCCGCTGCGGTCGTCGCTCATCGTGCCGGCAGTTTTTCCATCCGCCTCATATCCTGGCATCAACCTGATTCTCGCAACCGGCACGCCCGCGTCCTCCAGACGAGACACGGCGGATTCGGCTTCCGAGCGGCTGTCGAAAAATGCGGTGAGGCTGCCGCCCCCTGTCGGGTGCGAGAAGGCTGGATTGGTATCGTTGTAAAGGCTGCTCACGGGAAATCTCCTCTCGATGCATAGACCCACGCCGCCGGTCCGGCGGCTGGTTTCCTGATCAGAAAAACAGGTGGGCGAATGGAATGTTCCAAGCGAATGCGAGGGAGGTAATCGCGGCTCACCGACATTAAAATGAGGAACGGTTTCGCATCGAGGATCGTTGTCCCGCGCTACCGCAATTCAAGGCGTTCTAGCGGTTGACGTCAAACCGTCGAGACGCTAGCACGGCTTTTGACGCATTGGGGATATTTCATATGGACATCTTTACGGCAGCCGGCCTTACGGCTTTGCTGCAGGTCATTGCTATCGACCTCGTTCTTGCCGGCGACAACGCCGTGGTTATCGGTCTCGCTGCTGCCGGGCTTGAGGCCACGCAGCGCCGAAAGGCGATCATCGTCGGCATAGCGGCCGCGACCATCCTGCGTATTCTCTTTGCCAGCGTTGCTGTGTATCTCTTGGCAATCGTCGGCCTGCTGCTGGCCGGCGGACTTCTGCTCCTGTGGGTCTGCTGGAAGATGTGGCGCGAACTTCGCGCCGGCCATGGCGACAATCATGACGCGGCGGGCGCCAAAGGCGCGCCGAAAAAGACCTTCTTCCAGGCGGCGACCCAGATCGTCATCGCCGACGTATCGATGTCGCTCGACAACGTGCTCGCCGTCGCCGGCGCCGCGCGCGAACATCCAAGCGTGCTGATCATCGGTCTTGCCCTGTCGATCGCGCTGATGGGTATCGCCGCCAACCTGATTGCCCGGTTGCTCAACAACCATCGCTGGATCGCCTATGTCGGCTTGCTGATCATCCTCTATGTCTCGATCGACATGATTTATCGCGGCGCCGTTGAGGTTATGCCTTACATGCAGTGAGCCTACGTGTCGGGTCGGGGTTCAGGCCCCGATCCTCACTTCGATTTCGAAACTCATCTGATCATAGGCCGGCACCACATGGTCCGGCGTCTTAGCCATCACCGCGTCGTAATCGAGCGGCGTGTGCATATGCGTGAGGATCGCTCGCTTCGGCTTCAGCCGGCCGATCCAGTCGAGCGACTGTTCCAGCGACAGATGGCTCGGATGATAGGTATATTGCAGCGCGTCGATGATCAGCACATCAAGGTTCTGAAGCTTATCGACGGTCTGCGGCGGAAAATCGCTGATATCACTGCAATAAGCCACATCGCCGATGCGGAAACCGAGCGAGTGAATATCGCCGTGCTGCTGGATATGCGGATGAAACTGTATCTTGCCGCCGGGGCCGCGGATTTCGACGGGTTCGTCGAGGTTTTCGATGACAACAGGCAGCACGATCGGCGGATAATTGCTGCCTGGCGGCGTTTCCAGGCAATAGCCGAAGGCCTCCCGCAGCCTGTCCATCGTATATTGGTCGGCAAAGATCGGCACCCGGCGGCGGGTGTTGTGAAAATAGCCACGCAGATCGTCGATACCATGAATATGGTCTGCATGTGGATGGCTGTAGAGCACGGCATCGACATGGTCGGCCCCTGCGCTGATCATCTGCTCGCGAAAATCCGGTCCGGTGTCGATGACGACGGTGGTGACACCGCCATCCGGCGCAAATTGCTGCACCATGAAGGCGGCGCGCGTGCGCCGATTCTTCGGATTGTCGGGATTGCAGGCGCCCCAGTCGCCGGTAATGCGCGGCACGCCGGGTGACGACGAACAGCCGAGAATGGTGAAGCGTCGCCGGTAGAGCACGCTCTCAGACCCTCGGCATCTTCGTAAACAGGCGCAAAGCGTTCTCCGTCGTGATCCGCGCGACGTCGGCATAGGAAAGGCCGATCGTCTCGGCGAGCACCTCGGCGGTGTTGACGACATAGGACGGTTCGTTGCGCTTGCCGCGCCAGCGCTTCGGCGCCAGATACGGCGCGTCGGTTTCCACCAGCAGCCGATCCCGAGGGATCGTCTTGGCGATCTCGCGCAGCTCTTCCGATTTCGGGAAGGTCAGGATGCCCGAAAAGGAGACATAGCCGCCGAGTTCGACGCCGGTTCGTGCCAGTTCCGGACCTGCCGAGAAGCAGTGCAGGATGAAGGGGAAGGCCCCCTTCCCCGTTTCCTCGGTCAGCATCGCTGCCATATCCTCATCGGCGCTGCGGCTGTGGATGACGAGCGGCAGCTGTGTGGCGCGCGCCGCCGCGATATGGCGGCGAAAGCCGGTCTGCTGGTCCTCGGGCTTCTGCGTATCGTAGAAATAATCGAGGCCGGCCTCGCCGATCGCCACCACTTTCTCATGGGCATTGGCAAGGCGCACCAGATCTTCCGTCTGAATATCCAGCTCTTCGTCGGCATTGTTCGGATGCGTACCGACCGAGCAGAACACCGAAGGATATTTCTTGGTGATCGCAAGCAGCCCGTCGAGCTTGCGCACCCGCGTCGAAATCGTCACCATCTGCTTGACGCCCGACTGATGGGCGCGCGTCACGATCTCGTCGCGCTCCGCCTCGAAGTCGGCGAAATCAAGATGGCAATGTGTATCGATCAGCACCGCTCAAGCCTCCGGAGCCACGTAGCGCGGGAAGACAGGCGTCGGCGCTTCGAGCGGTGTTCCGGCAACCAGACGGCCGGATTCGCCGAGCGCAGCAAAATCGCGCTTGTCTTCAGGTGCCGCGACCAGATCGAGCAGCTTGCTCGATGACTCAGGCATGAAGGGCTGCAGCAGGATGGCGATCTGGCGCACGACTTCGGCTGTGACATAGAGCACCGTGCCCATACGCTCGGGATCGGTCTTCTTCAGCGCCCACGGCGCCTGCCCGGCGAAATAACGGTCGGTCTCAGAAACGACCGAAATGATCGAGGCGAGCGCTCGGTGGATCTGCTGCTTGCCCATGTCCTCGCGTGTCGAGGCATGCAGCGCGTCGGCCTGCGCCAGCATTGCCTTGTCCTCGTCGGTCAAAGGCCCGCATTCTGGAATCTTGCCGTCGCAGTTCTTGACGATCATCGACAGCGAGCGGCTGGCAAGATTGCCGATGCCGTTGGCGAGGTCGGAGTTGATGCGGATGCCGATCGCTTCCTCGCTGTAGCTGCCATCCTGGCCGAACGAGACTTCGCGCAGGAAGAAGTAGCGCACCGGGTCGAGGCCGAAATGGTTTACCAGATTGACGGGATCGACGACGTTGCCGAGCGACTTCGACATCTTCTCGCCCTTGTTAAGCAGGAAGCCATGGGCAAAGACCCGCTTCGGCAGCGGCAGCTTTGCCGACATCAGGAAGGCCGGCCAATAGACAGCATGGAAGCGGATAATGTCCTTGCCGATAATGTGCACGTCGGCCGGCCAGTATTTTGCCAACGGACCGTTCTTGTCCTCGATATAGCCGGTCGCGGTGATGTAGTTGGTCAACGCGTCGACCCAGACATACATGACATGCGCCGGATCGTTCGGCACCTTGATGCCCCAGTCGAAGGTCGTGCGCGATACCGAGAGGTCTTTCAGGCCAGACTTGACGAAGGAGATCACCTCGTTGCGGCGCTCGGCCGGGCCGATGAAGTCGGGATTTGCCTCGTAATGGGCAAGCAGCTTCTCCTGATATTCGGAGAGCTTGAAGAAATAGCTTGCCTCTTCCACCCATTCCACAGGCGTGCCCTGCGGCCCGTAACGCACGCCGTCAGCGCGCAGCTCCGTCTCGTTTTCCTGGTAATAGGCCTCGTCGCGCACCGAATACCAACCGGCATAGCTGTCCTTGTAGATGTCGCCATTGTCGGCCATCAGGTTCCAGATGTTGCGCGATGTCTCGTGATGACGCTCCTGCGTGGTGCGGATGAAGTCATCGTTCGAGGCATTGAGCAGCTTGGCCATTGCCTGGAATTCGCCCGAATTGCGATCGGCGAGCGCCTGCGCGGTGATCCCTTCTGCGCGCGCCGTCTGCTGCATCTTCTGCCCGTGTTCGTCGGTGCCGGTCAGGAAGAACACGTCCTTACCGTCAAGGCGCTGGTAGCGCGCCATCGCATCCGTCGCGATCAGCTCATAGGCATGGCCGATATGCGGCTTGCCATTGGGGTAGGAAATCGCGGTGGTGATGTAGAAGGGTGTCTTGTCTGTCATGGCGGCCAATGTCCGGCTAAGTCTATAAAAATGGTCAGCCGCTCTTAGCGCATGTCACCGTCAAGCGAAACATCAAGTTTTACCGCCGCCAATGATTTCCGGGACGTTGGCGTGGTGAACTTGACTTAGCTTCTGCCGCAATCTACCCGTCATGGAAAAGAGGGCGGGACAGAACGAAGTGCCAGTTTTCATCTATCCGGTTTGTCGTGGCCGTGCGCCGTCGGAGGCGCTTGATTGACATTCGAACCTCTCTATTCACTTTCGGGCCTGTTTGTCGGCGCGCTCGTCGGCATCACCGGCGTTGGTGGCGGTTCGCTGATGACACCCTTGCTGGTGCTGCTCTTCGGCGTCCATCCTGCAACCGCCGTCGGCACCGATCTTCTCTATGCGGCGATCACCAAGACCGCCGGCACCGCCGTTCACGGCATGCACGGGCGCGTCAACTGGAAGATCGTCGGCAGCCTCGCGATCGGCAGCGTGCCGGCCGCCTTGCTGATGCTCTGGCTGCTGGCGGGCGTCGACCGCAAAAGCATCGGCGTCACCAACACGATCACCTCGGCGCTTGGCTGGCTTCTTGTCATGACCGCGATCATGCTGATCTTCCGAGCCCAGATACTTGAATTGGCGCGGCGCGCCTTCGGCGATCGCACGCCGCCCCAGCCGCGAACCATCCTTGCCCTCACCGTCGTTCTCGGATTCCTCCTCGGCGTCCTCGTCACCCTGACCTCAGTCGGCGCCGGCGCGCTGGGTGTGACGATCCTGTTGGTCCTTTATCCCAGGCTCGACGTGCGCGAGATCGTCGGTTCGGACATCGTCCATGCGGTCCCGCTGACCCTGATCGGCGGGACGGGCTATTGGTTGATCGGCGAAATCGACTGGCCGATGCTGTTTGCCCTGCTCATCGGCTCTATCCCCGGCATCATCATCGGCAGCTTGCTGGCGCCGAAGCTGCACGAGCGCACCATCCGCATCGTCCTCGCCCTGACACTCGCCGTCGTCGCCTGGAAGCTCTTGACCGGCTGACCGGAGCATCAGCATCCCGAGGTTAGAGGCCCGGCTGCTTGATGTCGGCGAGAATGCTGATGATCGTCTGTTTGCGGTCGAGATTATAAGCATCCGAAATGGTAAGCCGCTCGGTGATCTCGGAATAGAGCCGCGCCAGCCGCTCAGCCGCCGCGATCTGCCCCTCGCCTGCCGCTGTGCGAGCCCGGTTCATGATGTCGTCGCCGACATGGCTGACGAAGAAATCGAAGATCGTGTCACTTTCCCTGCCCGAAAGCGCGTCGGCCAGCCGATGCATCGCCTTGCGGGCCGTCGGTCCTTCGGCCGATAGCATCTCGTCATAGGCGGTGATGATTTCGCCGCCGCCGTAGTTCAAGAGTTTCAGCGCCTCGCCGACGCTGCCCTTGGCGGCCGAAAGCACCGCCCCGCCCTCGCCGGATATGCCGAGATGAGCAAGCGCCGCGACCAGCGCATCGTCGGCCAGTGGCGCCAATTTCAGCGGCAGGCAGCGCGAGCGGATCGTCGCCAGCAATCGTCCCGGCGCATGTGAGAGCACCAGGAACAGCGCCCGTTTCGGCGGCTCTTCCAGGATCTTCAGGATGGCGTTGGCCGCATTGCGATTCATGTCGTCAGCCGGATCGATGATGACGATCCGCCAGTTGCCGGTGCCTGAGGTCTGCGAGAAGAATTTGCCGGCGCGGCGGACCTCGTCGACGGTGATCGACGACTTCACCTTGCCGGTCTTTTCATCCACCGGCCGGGCAAGATGCAGGAGATTATGCGAAGCGCCGGAGGCGATCTGCCGGCTGACTGATGAGGCCGGATCCGGATCGCCGATCGTCGCCGGCGCACTCTCGGGATCGGGATGCGAGAGCACGTGATTGGCGAAGCGGAAGGCGAGCGTCGCCTTGCCGATGCCTTCCGGCCCCTCGATCAGGATAGCGTGGTGGCCCTTGCCGGACCGGTAGGATTGCGCAAGGAAGGCTTCCGCCTCCGCATGGCCGAACAGCCTGGTATTTTCCCCCGGCCAGATGGCGCCGTCGAGCAGTCCGGGCCTCTCGTCACTCATGATGGGCCTCACTCATGATGAGCGGCTTCCGGCGTTCGGGCGCGGCCTGCCGGCGACATGAGCTGTTGGACGATCGCCAGGATCTCGGCGGCGATCGCCTCCTCGCTCTGCATGGCGTTGACCACGTGACAGCGCTCCGGCTCGCGGGCGGCGATATCGAGAAAGGCTTCGCGCCGTTTCTCGTGCGTTTCGAGGCGTTCTTTCTCGAAGCGATCGGGAGCGTCGGCGGCGGCGCGCTTCTGCGCCCGTTCCAGCCCGATCTTGGCGGGGATGTCGAGGATCACGGTGCAATCCGGTATCACGCCGTTGATGGCGATGCGCTGCAGCGTTTCGATGAAATCGGGCTCGAGATTGCCGGTGATGCCCTGGTAGACGCGGGAGGAGTCAATAAAGCGGTCGCAGAGCACGACCTTGCCGGCGGCAAGTGCGGGCCGGATCACCTCTTCGACATGGTCGTTGCGCGCCGCTGCAAACAGGATCGCCTCCATCCGCGTGCCGAAGGCTTCGGCAGCCCCTGACAGCAGCACGTGGCGTACGGCCTCGGCACCCGGCGATCCGCCGGGTTCGCGCGTCACCAGCACGTCGCGACCTTCGCCCCTCAGTGCCTCGGCGAGGCGGCGGATCTGCGTGGATTTCCCAGCGCCTTCCCCGCCTTCAAACGTAACGAACAATCCCGTACCGGATGACAATGACAGCTTCCCGCATTCCGGGCGCCACGCGCGCCACATCTCTTCTATCTATCCGAAGATATCAGGGAGGAAAACCTTTCGCCGCGGCGGCATATTCACCTTTCCCGGCAAATTGTATCAGAAAGTCAGGCGTTCAAGCCCAGGCGTTCAGCCAGGCGCGGACTTGTCCCAGAGCCAGGAGAAGAACAGCGATTCGCCGAGTTCCAGCATGGCATCGACCGCCCGGCTGCTGAGCGAACCTTCGCCGACCGCCTGCACGGTGTAGAGCGGCACTTCCCTGAGCAGCCGGCTGCCCGCGAAAATCCTGAGTGTGCCTGCCTGTGTATCCGGCGTCACCGGCGCCGTCAGCGGCCAGCGATAGACGATGCGTGCCGACAGCCTGTCGGGATTGCTGATCGGAATGTAGACGCTGACCGGCGCCTTGGCGATGAGATCGACAGTGCGCGCCGTGCCGCCATAGACGCTGGCGGCTCCAATCACTTCCTTGTCGGCAAAGATCTGCCGGCCCTCGAAGGCGGTCAGTCCCCATTCAAGCACCCGCTTGGCCTCCTCCGTCCGCTCCTTGTCGGAAGGGATACCGGCAAGCGCCAGAAACAGCCGCCTGCCGTCGCGCTCAACCGACGCGACGATCGAATAACCCTCCCCCTCGGTAAAGCCGGTTGCCAGCCCGTCGGCGCCGAGATCGAGCCCGAGCAGAGGATTGCGGTTGCGCTGGAAGATCTTGTTCCACTCGAAATCCGGCTGCGCGAAATAGAGATAGAGATTCGGATAGGATTGCTGCAGGGCCGCAGCCAGCGTCACCATCTCGCGCGCCGTCACCTTGCTCTTCCCATCCGGCAGGCCGGTGGAATTGCCGAACTCGGCCTTCTCCATGCCGAGTTCACGGGCACGCCGCGTCATCGACACGGCAAATTGCTGCTCGCTGCCGGCCATGCCTTCGGCCAGGATGATGCAGCTGTCATTGGCGCCCTGGATGGCGATGCCCTTGATCAGGTCCTCGACGCGCACACGCGATTTGAGGCTGGCAAACATCGTTGCCGTCCTCGACGGCGCGCCGCCGGTTCTCCAGGCATATTCGGAAACGGGATATTCGGTATCGAACGTGATCTGGCCCTTTGTCACCGCCTCGAAGACGAGATCCATCGTCATCAGCTTGGCGAGTGAAGCCGGCGAAAAGCCCTGGTCTTCGTTCTTGGCGAGAAGCACTGTGCCGGTAGCGGCCTCGATCATATAGGCCTGCGTCGCCTTGGTGGCGAAACCGGCGGCACCGCTATCGGCCGCAAGCGCCCCGGTGGTGAACGGCATCAGGCATGCCAGAGCAATTCCAGCAAAAGTACGTAGCGGTTTTGCGTCCGGAATTGCGGCGAAACAAAAGCGAAGCACAGGCTCCAGCATCAAGAGTTTCCATCGATCGAGCGGCGTATCGTAAGGAGGTTAGAGCGAGAGGAAATCCGATGCAATTGCCGCGCTCAGCGCGCGGCGAATTTGGCCTGCTGGCGCTTGGCGGAAGCAAGGATCGACTCCTGCGTCAGCCCGTCATTGCGCACCATCACCGCGTCGAAGGCGAGATCGACGGTCACCGTCTTCACGTCCTCGTTCTGGTAACCGAGCGCCAGAGAACCCAGCGGCCGTTCGTAGGGCATGGGACCAATCTCCGGCAGCACGACCATCTGGTCGAAGGCCTGCGGGGCATTGTTTGCGGACGGTGCCGGCGGCGCGACCAAGACATGGGCACCGGGAGCAAGAACGGGTGCTGCATTATAGCGCGCGCTCGGCGTCGAGCCAGCATAGGAGGTCGCCGACATCGGTACCGGCACGTTGGACGGCGTCTCGTAATCTTCCGAACTCTGCAGCTGGTCGCGGGTGATCTTGCGGCTGTTGGAGGCGACCATCACGCCGGTTGCGATCTGACCTTCCGGACTGACGCCGGGAATACGGCTGCCCTTCGGCGCGTAGGAGGCCATCAGATAGGGCATGTCGTGGCCGTCCATACGGGCGCGGCCGACATATTGTACGCGCACCTTGCCGGTGCCGCTGTGCTGCAGATCCAGCATGTCGGCCGTCTTGTTCGAAAGGTCGATGATCCGGCCCTCGTGATAGGGGCCGCGATCGTTGACGCGCACGATGACGGAGGAGCCGCTTTCGAGATTGGTGACGCGTGCATAGCTCGGCAATGGGAAGGTCGGATGCGCCGCGGAAAGATGCATCTGGTCGTAGACTTCGCCGTTCGCCGTCAGGCGCCCATGAAAGGCCGAGCCATACCAGGAAGCGACGCCGACCTTATTATAGGCAAAGTCTTCCTTCGGATAATACCACTTGCCCTTCACCTCGTAAGGGTTGCCGACGATATAGCGGCCGCCGCCCTTGGGGATATTGTTGCCGGTGGCGACCCGCGGGCTCGCCTTCACGCCATATTCGGATTCGGAGAAATATTCTTTGCCGTGGGCTTTCTTCTTCGGCACCGCCTGCGTCGTGCCGCACGCCGCAACCGTCGCACACATCGCAGATATCGCCAGCCACCGTGCTGTCGTTGCGAAAGACGCCGCCCCGTATCCCAATGTCATATGCCCCACGCCGCTCAACGATCGTTATGGTTAAGGAATTTTGCCCCATACTGGGCCAATAACGCCTTATCCCCACCCGCCTAACGAGGATTTAATCTTGCTAAGTTCGTGGCAAATTTACGAACGATTTCGCAGCGATAGCGAGAATTCCAATGATTATGGTTTATAAATCACTAACGCGAGCCTTGCCGCCCCACCCTTCCGCTGCGGCAAAGAGACCTGAAATTCTCGTGTCGAAGCGGTGCATATGGTCAACATTCGGCCGCTTCAAAACACCCGACAAGCTCCAAACTGAAACGCTGTCGGCGATATGACGCTATGCACTCGCGGTATCTCCTACTGACCCTCCGCAACTGCGCGGGAACGAAATCTTCGCCACGGGCTTTGAAGGTTTATGCCTTTGGAGGATCACCATGAACGATGAAATCATTATGCAGCTCGAGACGGTCAGCCAGCAGTTGCATGCCCGGTCTCGCGCGCTTTCTCAGCGAGATCAAGACAATGACATCGCAATCCTAATGTCGGCACTCGCGGTGACGATGGCGGCAGTTCGATCTCTTTGCGAGGATATGAACCAACTCAATGGTCCAAAGGGCCTCGGATCTGACGGAGGTTAGATCCGATGTCTCCGGCGCAAGTCACTTGCTTCCGTTGGATTGTCGCGCAGCGTTCATCGAAAAGTAGATTTTAGCCGCTATTCCGACCCCGCTTCTCATCTCATATCGGGTTCCGGCAATGGATCTTGCGACAGTCCTTCTTCTACACAAGTCTTCCTTCATCGTGGGAGCAATCTGCTTCTTCTACGTGAGGTGGCGTTCTGGAGCGACGCCAGGGCTCGGCGTACTTGCCGTCGGTTTCTCCTTGCTCGCGATCGCTTCAACGCTCGCAGGTCTGGATGAGCGCATTCACATGTCCAGTGATGCCAGGACATTCCGGAGTTTTTCGCTTGGCGCCAATGGTTACGGGCTGATGGCGGTGGGTCTTTTCGGCCTCAGCCGGCGTCATAGCTCTCTTCGAGACTGGTGGCCGTTGCTCCTGCCCGTCGTTCTGACGCTGAGTGCCGCGATCACGCCGTGGTATTTGGACAACGGGCTCAGAGCATCCGTGTTCAACGGCAACGCCACGATTCTGCTTGCCTTGTCAGGGTTCGTGATCGCCCGCGACTTCTTTCAGGAGCGCCTTACTGCGCGGTTCGGTCTTTCCGCGGCTATTTTTGTCGCGACGTCTCTCTCAGCTCTGGTCGTGGTCGGTTTCATCTTTCCGAATGATGCGCCTCTTCCCCCGCGCTACGCATTCTTTCTGCTGATCATCTGTCATTTCGCCGTGGCTCTATTCGTGCTCGTGCTTGTGCAGGAACGAGCCGAAGAGAAGCTGACCAGACTTGCCAATACCGATATGCTGACCGGCGTTCCCAACCGCCAGCATTTCTTCAACTCGCTTCCTAAAGGCCTCGGACCCGGAGACGCATTCGTCCTTATCGATATCGACTTTTTCAAGAGTGTGAACGATCGGTTCGGACACGACAAAGGTGATATAGTTCTCGTAAATGTTGCTCGGACGATTGCTGACAGCATACCCCGGTCCAGCGTCTTTGGTCGGCTGGGCGGCGAGGAATTCAGCCTCTTTCTTCGCGGCGAAACCGAAGCCTCTGCTTTCGCACTCGCCGAGCAGGTACGTGAGGCGGTCAACGCCTTGAGTCTCGTCTTCGACGGAAAACAGGTCTCCCCGACCGTCAGCGCAGGTGTGGCGCTGTGGGAAGCGGGCCTCACGGAACAGGACGTCCAGAAGCGTGCGGATCAGGCGCTTTACAGCGCCAAAAATAACGGTCGCAACAGAGTGGAGTTGTTCACCGGCATCGGGTTGACCAATGGCATCCCTGCACTGGAACTGCGATCGGCCCGCGCAGGCTGACAACAGCGGAGATCGGTCACGCCCAGACAGACTGGCACGCCAAGCGGAATGCCGGCAAATGCTACAGAGCAAGTTGACGCTGCGGTCAAAGCTGCTAAAACCCAGCCATCGAGTGATTGGGTCGCAAACCGGTAGTAACAGCCGGTTGAAAGAAATCTACGGAATGTCGATTTCTAACCCTTTCAACAGATGGAAGAGTGTCCGAGTGGTTTAAGGAACCGGTCTTGAAAACCGGCGTGCGGGAGACCGTACCGTGGGTTCGAATCCCACCTCTTCCGCCACGTTTCTATGATTTTATTGTATAATTTCCGATTTATTGGCTAGATTTTCACGCTTATCATAACCGTGTTCGAGTGTGAAAAACCGTGTGAGGCGCTTTCCTCCCATGCGTTTAACTTCGATCTTATCGTGTTCACACTTGTGGAAAACTTATACACGCAATGCCGTGTCATGGCGCCAGCCCCTGCCAACATATAAACTTTCCGAGATCGAAACGCGGAACAGTCAATGAGGCCTGACAGACTTCGCAATCTGCTTCAAGAGATGGAGGCGCGGCTGGTTCGAGCTGAGAAGTCGTACGCGCTCAACGATAGCATCCTTCAGAAACTGACGTCGACAAAGGCGGAAGTCCGCAGGCACTTAAGTAAGGTCGACTCCATTCGTATTGCGGATGTCGACGCACTTGAGCAACGCATCAGGAACCTCCAGATCAGCGACGACAGCCTCGGACTACCCAATTTGATTTTGGGCATGAAGATCGGCCTGAACCAACTCGGCCCAGAAGACTTGCTGGAGGCAACTCCTGGCCAAAAGCTTGCAGCTTTCTCGTTCGAGTTCGAGGATGGAACTCTGAGGGTAGTGGATCAGCCTCTGCGGCCGGGCCTGCGCGAGCGAGATATTGCTTTAGCCGCCCTTGAAGCGGCCCTAGAGCAGGGGGAGTATGTAAACCAAGATTTGGCAGCTACGAACGCCTCCCCTCGCCTCAAGGAAGCGTTCGAGCGGCTACAGGCAACAATGCGCAGCCATACAAACATCGTGCAAATCGGAGCCCGCGCTCAGATCTGCAATCGCCTCGTTCATGGGGACATCGATGAACTATCAACAACCCTCTTCAGCTTGTTAATCGGACATATCGAGAGCGTTTTTTCTGCCCTCGCGCAATTTGAGGACTGGCGGGTTTTCGCCGAGAACGCGGCCGCCCTTAATATCGACGCCGGCTCAGTCGCCAAGTTGGTCGAAGGCACAGCCCAATTAGTGAGACAGATTCGAAACGAGAATATTGCTGACGAGTCTGTTGCGGACGCGCTCGATACCGCCCAGGCGTGGGTCGTCGAGCCGAATTCGCCGGATAAGCGAGACGTCCTGGCGTTGGCGCGTTCACACGAGAATCTTTGGTCGATCGTAACAAAAGCGCTTCTTGCGGTCGGCCGTGACGTTTTCGCAGCCGCGCGCAAGAAGTTGGCTTCGGTGATACTCGGCGCCCTGTTGCTAACGGCACCCGTCATCATTCCACTCATAGGAAAGGTTCCCGGTGCGCAATGGATCGAAACGGTCTACGACTATTTTAACGCTGCCAAAAACAAGCCGTCGAGCGTCGAATAGAGCGATGAAATGCCACCACTCCTGATCGCGAAGCGCCGCACCCTTATGGGTGATCTCGAGGATTGCAGAATCCAGGACGCGCTCTACCGCACAGCCTCGGTCTACCTATGCCCCGAATGTGCCCGCTACGTGCGGCCCTACAGTAGCTATAGCGGATCGCCCACATTCAAGCACATGACCAAATCGCCGAAGTGCAGCTTTTCTGGGAGCGTTCGACGGAAGCGGTAAGGCAAAATGAGAAAAGCCGCCGGCTGGTGAGGCCGACGGGCGCCGTCCTGCGGGTAGGTCGCGTAAGATAACCAGCCGGCGCGCCGCTGGTGTAGTCGCGGGTGGTGATCGCGCCGGCCTATGGTGTTGGTGAGCGCTCAGCCGCGTCATGCGGCGACCACGGCTGAGCGCTGATCGGCGAAGGCGGGCCGAATTAGGATCGTTTGCTAGGAGTGATGAGTTCCCAAAACTCACCAAGACGGTAGGTCTTGAACATCAGCCAGTCCATCGCAGAGCCGCGCATTCCGTTGCACTCGCGGCAAGCTGCCGCCATGTTGTCGCGTCGCGTCCATCCTTTGCGGCGTCCAGCAATCAGGTGCTCGAGGGTGGCAGCGTCCGGCCTGTTGCGATCCTTGCCGATGACCATGAGGCGGTTGCAATAGCAGCACTTCCCGCCTTGCTTTTCGAACAGTTCAAGAATTAGAGCTCGCTTGGCCGCGGTTTTCATATGGATTCTCGCAGGCAGTGAGATGGCTTCCATCGACCGTGCGGAACGGGCGGCCGGCCATTCCACCGGTGATAAGTTGGATATAGTAGATCTCTCTTCCCATCGCCGACCGTGAGCGCGTCATCACGCTGGCGACGTGGTCACCGAAGGTCACGGTGTCGCCTGCAGCGAAACGAAACTCGGCGCACAAGTAGATGCGGATGGGTCGTCTGCCAAGCAATGCGCGCGGCAACAAGCTTCTGTCGGCGTGGCTGATCGGTGCATGGATGGTCATAATGTGCTCCTCGTTTGTGTGTACGTAATTGTTAGTATTTGTATAGCGAATGATTTCATGGCGGTCAACTGCGAAATGCGGTAAATGTTTGCATACTGCGAACACGCCCGCTGATGAGGAAGCATAATATGGCGAAGACTGCCGCTATCGGCATTCGGATAGAGCCGGAACTGAAAGACGCCATCGAAGCGGCCGCTAAAGCCGATCGCCGGTCCGTCGCGTCGTATATCGAGAAGGTCATCGCCGATGATCTGGAAAGGCGCGGGTTATTGCCGCCGGCGGAACGGTCTGGACAATGATCTTTTCACACACAGCCAGAATTCTCGCGTACCTTGTTCTCATCGTCGGGGCTTCACAACTTGCGCTCGGTTTGGCCATCGCGACCGAGGCGCTGCTTCCGCATGAGCAAGCGTTGGCGCGGTACGCCCCTGGCGCTCCCAATTCCGGCGCTGTGATCGACCGCGGCATTCAAAAGTTGCTCATCGCTGTGGTGCTAGGAACGCTCTCTGAGATCAGCTTCCGCCTTCTGAAGATCCGCGGCGAGCAATAGATCTTCCGATCTTGACCGCACTCACCCGACTCACCTAGCTTCCCATCGCGGTCCACCAATCCGCACGCATCCCGACCCACCACACGGGGCAAAAGCGACCTGCATTCGTGCCGGCGGCAGCAAATGGTAATCGTCCGATGGTGGGCAATGAACAAATCAGACTTCCAGCAGGCCGCCCTCACATATGCTCGCGCTACCCAGCCGCTCGATCCCGACCAAGGCTGGAGGATCGAGGACGTTCAGCTTGCCTTCATGGCCGGCATGGAGGCGCTAGCCGTTCCTCGGCTATTGTCTCGACCTGAGACCGCCCGCGTCTTGAACGTTTCTTCATCCACAATTCACGATCTGGTGCGCCATGGAGAGCTGGCATTCGTGCACGCTGGCCGCGGCACGGTCCGTAAGCACCTGACGTTCAGCCAGGACGAGATCGTCAACTTTATCAAGCGCCACACGCAGCGGACCTATCAGGATGACCCTGGGCCGCCGACGGCGCGGTACGGCACGCGCAAACGTGCACGCGAGCTCGCCGTGGAGAGAGCGACAGCAAGCGGCGGAGACTTCACGGCTCAACGTGAAGCTAGGCTCGCTGCCGCGAAGGCCAACAAGAAATGACCACGCCCCCTCGCCTCATCGGCCGCAAGGAAGCCGCAGCCTACTGTGGAATCTCGCCGACATGCTTCTCTATGTGGGTTGCTCGCGGCATCATGCCTCCGACGCTACCTGGTACAAGAAGGTGGGATCGCCGCGCGATCGATGCAATGTTGAGCGCTCTCAGCGGGATCAGCGAACCCGACGCCATTGACGACCGCAGCGCGCTTAAGAAATGGCGAGAAAAGAAAAATGGCTATGACAGTCCGCGCTTCGGTCTGGATGCCAAGAGCGAAAACATCTTGGTAGCAATGTCGTACAATACCGATCTCAACACGCTCGATGTCCTCCCAGGCGCCGGGCCAGTTTTGATGGGTCGCCTAGTCGGAAAGGGGTTGGTAAAAGGCCAAGCCGCCGAGGGCCAGCAACGGTACATTATCACCGAAGAGGGACATGCCGAGGCAGTCAGGATCTTCGAGATGTGGAAGCGGCGGTAGCACGACCGCCTGTGATACAACATATAGCCATTCATTTCCTGAGATTTACAAGATCAAGTGCCCGTGCTGTTATTTTGTGCGGGAGGCGGAGACTGATTCGAGGATCTAACATGGCAAATATGCTTTTGGATTATTCGCGGCGCGTCGAAGCGTGGAGCAAACTTCAACACACTTTCGCGCTCGACCTCAAGGAGTGGCGTTATGATGCCCATGGGCGCTTGATCCGCTTCAGCGATTACGGGCGCCGGGACAGTGAGTTTGGTTGGGAGCTTGATCACTACCCAATTCCAAAATCCCTCGGCGGCACCGATGACATGTCGAATATTCGCGCATTGCATTGGCGCGGGAACGCAACGCATGGCGGGCTGCTCGGCCTCGGCCTGGCGTCACTGTCGAAGCAGGAAAAGCAGCCAGGGCTGGGCGGCCTATTTGGTCTCTATTCCAAATCATAAACAGCCGCCTCATCAGCCGCGTCCCGAAGCCCCTTGTATGACGCATGCCGCAGCTTCCCGTCATGTGTCCACGCCCGATATTCGATCTCGGCCACGAGCTTCGGCTCGACTAAGACTGCATTTCGCTTCCGTCCGGTATCGACAGCGGGCTTGCCGATTTTCAACTTGTCCATCTGCTCCCGGAGCTCGCTCGCGGAACGCTCGTTGAAGCCGGTCCCAACTCCGCCCACATAGACCAGTTCGTTTCCCTTGCGCGCGGCGAGCAACAGCCGGCCGATCCCGCCGAACGATGCCGTCGACTTCTCATAGCCGACGATCAAGAATCCATCGCTCTGGACGCATTTAATTTTCAGCCAATCGCCAATGCGGCCGCCTCGATAGGTGCTGTTGCGGTCTTTCGCGATGATGCCTTCAAGGTCATGTTCGCAGGCGATGCGCAGAAGCGTTTCGCCGTCCGCATCGATCTCCTCCGACAATCGAATAGCATCTTCCCTTCCCGGCGGCACCAGTCCCTCGAGGAGATGACGCCGAGAGGCAAGTTCGGTTCCGGTAAGGTCATGGCCGTCGAAATAGAGAAGATCGAACGCCATAAAGATTGCGTCTCTGGACGAGCGCTTGCCGCCGCGGCCGCCGAGCGACTGCTGAAGCATTCCGAAATCCGACCGGCCGTATGCATCGAGAACGACCGCCTCCCCATCCAAAATAGCCGTTGAAACTGGGAGTCTCTTTGCCTCGGCCGCAATAGCCGGGAAGCGATCCGTCCAGTCATGGCCACCGCGCGTGAGGATGCGAACGCCGGAGGGTTCGATGTGAACCGCCAGGCGATAGCCATCCCACTTCACCTCATATGTCCATTGCGGGCCTTTCGGCGGCCGCGGCTTCAGAAGCGCCAAGCACGGCTCGATGCGCTCCGGCATCGGGTCAAGGATGAGTTGCGGCTGGGCGGGATCGCGCCGCCGGCGCGCTCGGCTGCGGATTGGTGCGTCAACGTCACCGAGCAACGGCTTCGAAGGTGTGCGGGGCGGCTTTGTCATCACCGCAGTTCATCAGCAACGTCTTAAAAAGCAATTGACCAAGATTGATTATCGAGTATTGGCGGCTTTGAAAACAGAAGCATTCGTGTCTGGGATCCGGGTGTGATTTCCGAGCAACCGGGATACGCCCCGGCTTTATAGCTTGGCCGTCCGACCAAGCTATGACTGGACTCGCCCTAGACTTCCCGGATTCCATTTGGTAGCGAGTAATAGCAACAACTGGTTGTAGATTTTCTGCCGCGTTGACTCAAAGGTCGCGCGATTTATCCGGGGACAACACTCGCATGCCAACCCAAGTAAGACAGACTCGATATTTTTTTGTAATTTCGGCGGCTCTTTTGAGCGCCGCGAGCATCCTTCATGGATGCCAGAGTGACACACGGAACGCCCAAACATTTAGACCGAACGACAAGTTTCTTTCGCACAAAGGTGGCTCGTCGAGCCGTGCTGAAAATGCGCCGAGCCAACCTAACGCGGGGCCGAGCGGTATGGGCCAAGCCGGCAATGGTATGGGAGGTCCAGTTGGCCTGGGTGGCCCTCTGCACTAAGGCAGCGCCGTTGCGTTCGCCTCGACGATCGGCGTTGTGGACGGAAGACCTGTCTAGCGACCCCGCCTGCGGGTCAGTTCCGCAGGCGCCTCCTCCAGGCGAATTCGCGGTATCTAGCTCCGCGACGAGCATTACGAAGTTCAGACCGATTCGGCACGTGCGACCGTCGACTTCTCCCGCCCGAATGACCACAAAGCTGTCGCGCTGGACGCACCTGACCAAGATTGATTATTGACTCCCCTCCCGATGCGAACATAATAAGAACATCGGCGAGGCGGCCGCCAATCTGAAAACTGAAGTATGGAGCACGGACATGCGAGAGCAGCCGATCGGCGAAGCCGTGGAAGATGAGCGCGAGGAAGTGATCGCCTACCATGGGGGCGACGAGCGCGCCGCAGTCGGAACCCTATTGGAGGATATCCGCCACCTTCGCCGGCAGCTGGTGCTAACCGAGGGCGCCATGGGCCGAGGTATCAGCCGCGGGTGGCGGCCGAGCTACGAGCGAGGCTGATATGCTTGATCGTCTTCAACCAAAAGCCGTTGCCTTCGACGTGGCATTTAACGACTGGTGGCGGTCGCAACCAGGTTCTTTCCGAGACAGCGTTAGCCCATCGGCCGCGCGCACCTGCTTTCGCGCTGGATATACCGCCGGCAAGCACGCCACCGAGCGCCGCTTTGTCTTCAAAGCCGGCCGCATGCGGATTACCGTCTGGGCAGCGGGCGTCACCGAAGCGAAGGCGAAGGCCGAAATGGAGGCTGATTTCCGGGCAGTAAAGAAGGGGTGGCCGAAGCCGAAAGCGGGCTGGCAGCTTCAGGAGGTCAGATGAGCGACATCGACAGGCCGGCGCTGACGAAAGCCGCGCTGATGTATGTCCACTATTGCGAGGAAGCGGGATGCAAGGAATGGGGCGGCTGGGGCAACGCCCCTTCCCCGGCTGCGGCGACCCGCTGGTGGTGCTTCGAGCATTTCCCGCATAAGTCATACGAACAAGAACAGGCGCTCAGGCGGAAGCTCGAGGCGGCGGAGCACCGCGCGTAGGTGGGCAGTTGTAGGCTTCCTTATTGCAAATCCCAAGGGAACACGCTTAGGTGGATCCGAGGGATAATGAGGGACTCACCACCATGAGAATACGTGTCGTGGCCGCTGTTGCGGTGGCCGCCCTAGCGGGCTGTCAGGCAGCTCCAAGGTTCACAGCCTACAAAGCAGGAACGGTGCAGAGCGAAAGACAATTTGCTTTCGACCAGTGCAAGATCGCCTCGCTTCAGGAGATACCCCAGAGCATGGCCATCAGCACCAGCCCTGGCTACTATAATCCGGGAACGCTGAGCTGCAACACGGTGGGTGGGTACACCAGTTGCAATCGCATCGGGGCGGTAGACATTCCGGCGACCACCTCGACATACGACCAGAACGGCGGCTTGAGGGATCGCTACCTGACGCGTTGCATGGCTTCCAAGGGATACGCCATGCTGGAGAAATTACCCTTGTGCGGTTCCGAGAAGGAAAAGCAGGCGGCACTTTACCAGCCTCAACCAGCGAGCCCGGCGCAGATGAAATGCACAGCAGGCGTAGCGCTGGACCAGTAATAAGCATCCGGGAACAACTGCCGATGCATTGAAAGATGATGATGTGAACCTGCGGCCAGCCCAAAGGCCACCTCCCCACTTAAGCAAGGCTGATAGCGGCGAGAGAATTCAACTTCCATGCAAGCAAGAGGGAGGAAGTAGGTCAGACCATGAAGCTGCATCAACCACGTCTCAAGATAGACCGCGCTTTCGCAAAGATAGATGAGGCAAAACGCGCCCTGGGGTCGACCGGTGTTCATCGGTTTGTTGCAAGAACCGACGCAGCAGGTGACCGCTTCATCCGTCTCAGGTTGTTCGATGTTGACGACATCATACATGTGATAATCGGTGAAGCCGCATATCAACTGCGGTCCGCATTGGATGTTGCAGCAGTGGCCTTAGCTCGGTATAACGGCGCCGCGAGTGTCAACCACGTGTATTTTCCATTTGCTAGAACGCAACATGAATTCCTAGCCAAGGGTACTCAAGGAAAAATGGTCGGTCTCGCTCAGCCGGTTCAGGATGCGATTGCGTCGTTCGCTCCATATCGCGGAGGGAATGAGTTACTGTATGGTCTGAATGATCTGTGCAACACCGACAAACACAACAATCTCCTTGCGACGATTGCGGAGATCGGAAACATTACATCCGCCCATCCGTCCGCAAATTTTCTTGAGCGCATTTCTATTGGAGCTTTCGCGGGAAGGTTTGCTGCAGCGGTGATTGACAGTGGGAACCGAGCGCTTGACGGACTAGAATTCAAGCTCGACCCAAATGATGGCGATGTTGATCAAATCGCCACTTTGATGACCACAAAGATGCCAATGGCGGTTGGGCTCCTATTCTCAGGAACAGACAATCTGGATGGCAACGAGGTGTTCCAAACAATGTCGGACATGGCTGCGTTAGTTGGATCAATCATACAAAAACTCGAAGCAGCCTCCCCATAAATCGTTGTTGTTGTTTTGCTGAGCCGACAGCTCGGCCGCCGTTTGTCACAAACGAAAAAAGCCGCCCATCCTAACCGGATGGGCGGCTTGTGTGGTTAGTTCACCTGGGGCAGAACTGGCAGGACACTGTCCGGTGTAGCCAGCATACGAGTACGCACTTTGACCATGTCAACGTCCTGCACTGCGCAGTCGTCCTCGATCGATACAGCGGCGATCATGCCGGCAGACTGACCAGCGAGACCCAGCGCGGCTTCCATGCGGAACATATACCAAACGACCTTCGTCACGCTTGGCGCGGTCGGAACAATAATCCACTCACAAGTTGCCTTGTCAGGTACGATTGCTTCCAACGGGATTGGGCATTTGGCGTCGGCACCGCCAAAGCCGCTCTGGCTCTGGCCGCCAGATGAATAGACCGACATGCCAGAACCAAGATTGATCGCAACGCGTTCTGTCGCGTGCTGGTCCATCATGTAGGAAGACGCGGATACAGTCTTGTTGGACCGCAGCGCCGAACCATCCGCAACGCCGTAGAAGTCGTTACCGTTGAGGACGAACCCGGTGTTTTTCATCTGCCAAACGGGATCGCGCAGATAGGCACGGTTGGGCCAGAAAACTACACCCTCGTCCCCTGGATCAAGGAACGTCGTAGCATCGATGCAATAACCGCCTAGACCAGACTTCAGGGCAGCCGGTATCCGCGAATCTCCACTGAACATGTGCCAGTAGAAGAACCCGCGCGTGAAGTCTCGCACGTCCTTGATGATGGCGAGGCGTTGAGCATCAGTCGTTGCTAGGCTGTAGTTGAGGCCAGACTGCGGGACGTCTGTAGAAAGTCGTGACGTCCCGTTATTGATGTCATATTCCGTCCCGTTCACCAGGTCGGTTTTGATAACGCCATTGCCGAACGGCTCGGTCGGGTTTGCCGCATAGAGACGCCCGAGCGCCTCATATCGCAAGGCGTTATAATTCGGTGGCGGGGTACTATCAAAGGCCGCCATCGTCCCGGCTGCGGAGGTAAACGCGAGGCGGAAATTCAGGCTTTGCAGCGCCGGATCTGGATCGCCCGTAGTAATGGACGGCGGCAAGATGACATCAGGCAGAAGGCCGGACGCAGGCGTCGCCGGGGTGTTGTAGGGGTCGACAACCGTCGCTCCACCGACCGAGGACGCAGGCAGGGACATGCCACCCGAGCCCAAGTATCCGTTGAACGCCTCGCCGCCCGTTCCTTTTGCTTCCTTGCCGATTATATAGGGAATACCAGCAAGCTGTACTGGTTTACCCTCATAGTCGGCGCCGATGACACGACGGCCCCTGAATTTGCGACCTTCTGTCGTTGTCAGTTCGCCTCCACGCCCCCCCCACGGCACGAGGCCCGCCCATCCGGTTGAGAAGTAAATCGGCACGTCCATGCCTGGAAGCGTGCCTGTGGTTTTTGAGCCATCGAACATCCGGCGGAAGGCCGCAACGAAGGCTTTACTCTCGACGCTGAGACCCGACTGACTGTTGGCGTCAGCGCGCGCGTAGTAAACCGTATTGATCCATTTCAGAACCTCGCGGAATAGACCGCTCACGGAGGTGTACGAGGTCGCGTCAATAAACCCTAAGCCGGCGCCCGCCATGCCGGCCATATCCCAATCGGAACGAGCCAACCAGTCACCGACCATGGCGACAGATCGACCCTGTCGTTTTGCTTCATAGGCGGCCTCAGCGGCAGCTTGAGACCCACACAGCACCAGGACGTCGACTGTCGTTACGGCGCCATCATTTGCCGCGTTGAAATAGTTGATGTGCCCGACACGAGTCTTGTCGAGATAATCGCGGATGGCGGTGCACATATCCAACTCTTCCGCCTCGGTGAGAGCGGAATTGCACACGTACGCGCAACGGATACGGCGCTGGCTGAAGCTGGGGTTGCCTGCCGCGCCGCCGATACGGATGGTCGGGTTGGTGGCCGGTGTGGCCGACGCGGTGGTGAAGACCTCTTTCTTGACGCCGTGGTGCGACAGGCGGACAGATGTGGGTCCATCCCTGGTAACGCTGGTGAAGCCGAGGCCGTTGAACGGTGCTGATTGTGTGGAGCTGACCGCCGTCGCCATCGCCCGGAAGTTGGCGAAATTCGACGCAATTTTCGCGCCTATGGAGATGCCAACGCCGCCGGCGTCTTGCGCACCCATGGCGCAATCACCTACGGCACCTGAAGTTTCGGAAAAGAAGCCGAAGGAGAAGCTGTTTTGCGGCAGGCTTTGAAGAGGAATGCCGGTTTCGTAGTAAGCCGTATTCGCAGACGTTGTAAAATAGCCTGTTGAATTGAACGTTGGCGCCCCGACCTTCGTCAGATTATACGTGCCCGGCGTCTTCCAGTTGATCAGCCAATCGGCCTCAAGGCCCTCAGGGTCGGCTATATAGAGGCCGACTAGTTTGGACCACCAAGGCTTAGAGGCTTGGTTCCCACGCCAGATAAGTCGATCCATCGACTTCTTGCGGTTTTCGCGTGGAACAGACGGCAGCGCGGCTGCGAGTGAAGTTGTTGCGGATTGATAGGCGAAGGTTACCGGAACGTCAGGGGATCCACCCCCGCCATGCGCAGCGACAAGCGCTCCGCCGAGTGTGAGGAGCGCCGCAAGCGACACCCCCCGCCTCAAACTCGATTTGAGCCCCGCCATGTTACGCGGCAATCCACTGGAACTTGTCGTTCGGCTCGGCGTAGACGTCGTAGTCGGCGCCACTGCGAACTAGGAAGCGCTTGCCGGTCGTCGCGTCAGGCGTCGGCCCGACGGATACCCACGAGTCGGCGGCCGCGTTGATGCGGAAAATCGCCTGGCCAGAGCCTGCGTTTTCACCCGGGGCGAAATTGGTGGACGTCACACCAGTTGCCGGCGCCTCGCTCCACGCGATCTTGCCGAGGATGGCCTGAGACTTGTCTCTGGCGAAGAGGGAGCCGGGATAACCGCAAACGACATGGAGGCCTGAGAAAGCCATGGTAGTCTCCTGAAAATGTGGTGGTTGGTGGTCGGCCGGTGAGCCGTGGTCAGCGCGTGGTGCGGCTGGTGGTGCGTTCGAACGCTCTGTCTAGGCGCTCGTTCATACTGTCGATGCGGTTGCCGACGCCCTCGATGGCGCGGAGCAACTGGCTAGTTTGTTCGTGCATGCCTGCCTTGGTTGCAAATATTTCGGCCGCATGTAGCTTGTGGGCGGCAAGGTCTTTCTGTGCTGCGTCAGCCTTGTCTTCCGCCGTCTTGATGCGGGTCTCGCTGGCCTTTTCGCTTTCCTTGACGCGGCCGTCGATTTTCCACCAGATGCCCCATCCGGCGCCGGCGACCGTGAGAAAGAACAGCACGGCTTTCATGATCTCTTCAGGAGTCATTTGGCCGCCGCCTTGCCGGCTGGCTGCTTGCCGCCCTCCAGACCAGCGTCGCGGTCGGCGTAGAAGTCGCGCAGCGCCAGGTGGCGCCGGATGCATGACAGCAGCCGTTCGCGATCGGTGATCCACAAGCGCTCAAGCTGCGCCTGCGTCAGCGGCTTGTCGCCGATGTCGACCGGGCCAAGGCACTTGGTAGTCAGTGCGCTATCCGGCCGCGTCAGCTTCGGCGCCGGTGGCGGAACAACGATCCTATCGGACCTTGTTAATGCGCTGCACGCTGGGAGCGCCGATAGCAGTGCGGCCAGCATCAGGATCTTGGCTAGCTTCACGCTGCAATTCCTTAATTCTAGAATGGAGATTATCGGCCTCAGCCTGCATCTCGGCGATGCGGGCCGCCTCGCGTGCTTTGGCTTGGTTTTGGACGGAAGCCTGCCGCTCAATCTCAGCGTCGCGCGCCGTTACGGCGGCCGCTTTAAGCTCGGAGATTTCGGCTTTGTACTTTGTTGCCGCGGCGTCATAGCCGTTGCTGTAGATGGCCGAGACGCCCCACCAGATGGCCGCGGCGAGCAGCAGGGCAGCAATCCCGTAGCCCACCCATTTATTCGTCAGGAGCGCCATCATGAGCTAAGCCCCGACACGCAGATCTCAGCTTCGCCGGCGCGCTGGGCGTCGCCCATCTCTCGGCGCTTGACCAGCCCCTGCACGATGTGACCGCCGGCCTTGTTCCAAGCCGTCTGAGCTTCGCAGGCCTCGCGATAGCGCCCCGGCACGGCAAGCCGCGCCGCAGTCGAGTTGACCATGCCTGATACGCCAAAGTTATAGGCGCCGGAAATCATGGCTGCCTGGACACCGACCGGGAACCGCGTGAAGCCTTTGATCTGCTTGGCCAGTGGCTCGTAGTAGTCGCGCTTGACGCGCGCTTCGAGGATCGCGTCGCACTCGGCCGGCGTTTTCGTGAGCCCGGGCGGAACGGGCTTGCCATCGATCTGGGTCTCGCCATGGCAGATGTCGTAGATCTTAGCGAAGGGATCCCAGTGCGACTTGAGCACGAGGCCCTCCCACGGCTTGATCAGCGTATCGGTCGCGAGGATGACCGCGGCCGGTCGCTCCGGCTCTTTGAAATACGAGCCGCCACCGGCGAGCACCGCTGCAAGAACAGCTGCGGCAATGGCCGACTTGCCGCGCTTCGTGGCGACAATCTTATTGATCGGCAACGGGTGCCTCCTTGTTCTGGATGAGCAGCCGCGCGACATATGCGCCGCCAAGCAGCGCAAGCGTCAGCCACCACGGCAGGTAGTCGCCGACGACCGGCACGACATTGAGGATGATGTCGGCAAGCGCGGCGAGCTCGATGAGGCGGAGCGACCAGGCTTTTTTATAGACTGCGGCCGCATCGGGGATGAGCACGCGCGCGAAAGCGTCACGCGCGCCTGAGAAAAGCGTGCGAAGCATGGTGGGCTCCGAGGATTTGAGAGTGATTTAGATGTTCAGCGCGGCCTTGAAGGCGGCGACTGCCAGCGTGGCGCGCTGATCGGCGCCGGCTTCATTGAGATCCAGGAGGCGGCTTGGCCTTTTAGCGCGGCCGCGCATCAAATGATGTCAGGGAGGTGGGGTAGCCAAGACTCGACATCTTCACCCTTCGCCATATTTCCTTAACACCATCAAGGAGGGAAATATGTTTCGAGCACTAGCCGTTTCTCTATCTGTCAGTGCCACAGCTATCCTGTGCCAGCCCGTTTTTGCAGCTGACATGATCGAGGGCTATCGCCCACCACCGGCTACGCGCTATGTCGTTTACCACCCTAAAAAGGTGTATGTCAGGAAGACCGTTCACGAGTGCGGTCAGCTATTGGTGGAGTACCGCCCGCCGTATCGTCCTCACACGGAGATTGTTACCATCTGCCATCCACGCAAGTATGTCCTTACCAGATACTGACGGCCGATGTTTCAGGAAGGCGGCAAGCCGGGCTGTCACCGATCACAGAGGTTCGAACGGTCGCAAAGAATTGCGATCGATCCATGGGGGCCTAGGAAGCAGGGTTAGGTCAGTCTCGCTTGGGGCTTATCTGCAGCATGTATGGGAAATAGTTGCCGCCCCGTTTCTCTGGGTTCCAGCCAAGCCAGAGCTTGAGATAAAAGCCGAACAGCAGCGGCAGATCACGCTTTACAGTGAAGGCCGAGTCGATGTCTTCAACGCCGAGCAATTCGGATTGCCAGCCGTTGCAGGGATTTCGCCATGTCCAGCGAGTCCGCTGCCACCAGAGTTTGATGCCCTTGGCGGCAGGATCGAACCCAGCAACGCGCTGAGGAATATAGCCGTCCAGATCAGCGTTCAGCGTCGAGAACCATCGCCACCGACCAGGAAGAACTGGGCCGTGCTTCATTGACCAGGCCGCCAGGGGTGGTGACAGGAGATAAGCAAGCCCTACCAGCGCCAGGTTGGCCGGTAGATAGACAAGGTAGCGAATGATCATAGCTGGGACGCCGCGCTGAAGAATTCATCGATTTGCTGAGCCGAGAAGCCCATGGCAGCAAAGCCGGCCACCATCATCGGACTGTCCTTCACGAACGTGCCGCTGTACTCAAACGCGTCCTGGATCTCGCCATCCTGCTGCGCCACCCACACCTTGACCTGGTCAAGAAGGCCGGCCCGACGAAGCGTAACTCGAAACTGACGCGCCGAGACGGCCACCACAGGCAACGGCTTGTTGAGATACGCAACCACTGCCGCGTTGTCGGAAGCCAGCAGTTCGTCAGCATAACCTTCCTGAAGCTGTTCAAAGAGGCCGCAGATGTCGCCATCGGCGTTTCGCATCACATAAGGCATTTATCCATTCCTCTTGCAGGGGAAAAAGAAACCATCGTTCCAGACCCACAGGCCGCCGCTAGCGCCGGCCACCTGCCGAACTTGTTTGCTTGTGTTTGTCCAAACATTCCCCGAGCCAACGGCATAGTTGCTGGCAACTTGGATTGCGCCGACGTTGCCGCCAGCTCCGCCCAGACCAGCAACAAGGGTTCCTTGTGCCGGGTCGTGAATGAGCGCCGACGCAGTAGTGGCTGAAGCTGAATAATAGAAACGTAGCTTTGCTTTGACCTTCACCCCGTTCGGCACGGTCAGCGCCAGTAATGCGGACGTGGCTGATATGGCTACGTTAGCGGCATCATTGACTGAGGTCGTAAACGTGTACTCATCTTGGGCGTTCATGATGAACTCCCGGATGTTCGAGCTGCCGTCGGTGAGCGCGACGCCGATCGGCGCCAATACATCGTAGCCGCTCAGAAGCGAGAGACTGACGCCGGTGACGGTTGCCGATGTCGAAAGCACGACCTCGCCGCTGCCGTCGGACTGCTTTCGCAGCGCGTAAACGAAGTATGTCGCTCCAGCCGCCTTCACCCCGGTATCGAGACCGCCAGCATTGCCGGCGACCCATGTGCCATTGATATTCTTTGTCAGCGTGCCGGCCGAAATTGCGACCTTGCTCAGCGCTTTGACCTTGAAAGCGGCGATGTCGAGATGCGTGAGCGGCGTCGACGCATTGGGAAGAACGAGGCCGCCCTGGACGAAATCGGGACCGAGCAGCGGGGCAAGCCAGGTGCTGAGATCGGTGAGTGCGAGGCTCTTCGTGTCGCCCGCCACGCTGTCCCAGATGCCCAGCTTATCGGCGCCCGTCGGCGCTGTCTTAGCCGTTGCGGCATTGATAGCGGTGCCGAGGCCGCTGAAGGTGATGGCGCCGGTCGCAGTGTCGAGCACCATGAGCAGTCGATCGCTGCCGCCGTCATACAGGTAGAGCTTCAGCTGGCCCGCCGTGGCAGTGGAGACCCAGCACGTCCCGGCTACAGCATAGGCTGGCCGAGAAGCGCCGGAATGGCCACTGAGGAGCGCCTTGAGGCTGTCGTCCATGCGTGACGCCATCAGGCTCGGAGTGGCCGGGCCTGTGGTAGGGACGCTAAAGGTTGTTGCTTGGCTCATTGGACGTATCCATACCCTTTCGCCACATAGTCGAAGGTCCGCGCGACTGGCGTACCCGATGAGTTTCTAAATCTGATGGTGAAGCCCGAAGCGGTCTTTGCCGTTATCTCGGAGTAGTCGCCCGTCAGCATGTCCTGCCCGGCGATTGCTATCCCACTGAGCACATAGTAGGGCGGCGAGAAGTTGATCGTGCGCCCTAACGTCGACACCAACAGATCGTTCTCACCGATGATGCGGTCCGGCATGTCCACGGTTACGCCGAGCGCTTCGACCACCGGAGTGACATCGAACTGCAGAGACAGAAGCCGAGCACGGAACCGGTAGGCTCGAGCCGATACATCTGCTGTCGTAAGCTCCGCCCAGTCGCTCCATGTTGGCGATCCGGATGGATTATCGTTGGTCGAAGAGACCTCGACGCGCACGTTCCACAAGGAATCGGACGCCAGGCCGAAATACTCCGACACGCCGAACCAGTCGGAACGCGTGAACAGATCGAGACTCGCGACTTCACCGAAGGCGCTGATGCTGGTCGAAACACGCGATGTGTAGACAGCGCCGAGGTCAACGATGTTCGCAAACTCGTATGTCCCTTCCGCCTGAAAGCCCCCGATCGACAGAAAGAAGTCGTCGACCGAAAACCAGTCGACGAGCTCGAAGACATCCGACGCCGTATCGAGCCGCAGTGCGCCGCTCGCTGCCACGACGTTGGTCTTGCTTCCCGTGAACCCGGGATCTTCTTGCAAAGCCTCGACAGCGTTGAAGGCGGTCAGTGGGTTGACCGTGCTAACCACCAGCGCCGCATTGTCCGACATCAGGCCGGCATAGTTCACCGCTTTGATCAGGTAGGTGCCGACCATCGCCGGAACCTGCGCCTGCGAGCCAACCACGTTGGTCCGCAGCTGCGATGCCGTCTGCCACGTCGCCCCCGCGACCGCCGGCGAGAACCGGATTTCGCTGTGAGAGAGTGCCTGATCGACCTGCAGCGTCCATTGCAGCATTGCCACGTCGCCGCTGATGGCGACCCGGAAGTCCTCGATATCCGCAGGATTGGAGGCGAAGATAGCGCAGATGAAGGACCCCGTCAGGAAGCCGGACAGCTCGCCGTTCGCGAAGACGGCACGGATGCGAACATCGTAGACGCCCGTCGCTAGATCCACGAGACGGATGGCCGGCGCGCTGACGCTCGACGTGGTGATCCATTGGCTGTCGCCATTCGCCCGGTACTGCACGATATACGAGGCAGCAGCGCCAGCATCCGGCGCCTGCCAGGCCATGTCGATGGCTGATGTAGCCGGCGACGTGGTCCAGACAGTCTCGACATAGGAGAAGCCTGTCGGGGCCGAGGCGCGATAATCCGGAACCGGCGCAATCCCTGTCTCGAACTCCGGGATCGTGCCGGTGTCGGCAGTGAGGATCGCCGGAGCGTCGTCAACAAGCTCGATGCGAGCCGATAGATCCTGCCGCGCGGAAACGCTCTTGACGCGAAGCACGACGCTTTCGAAGCCGTTCTCGCCAAACAGAGCAAGATCGCCAGTTGCCGGCAGCTCACCCGTGTCTGAAAACGCGAAGCTCCTGAACTCGCCATCGATGCCAGCGACTTGACGCACCAACGTCGAGCCGTCAGCCAGGCGGAACCGCATGGAATAGCTCTTGCCGGCCTCCATACGCAGCGTGTCATCGAGGACGACACCATCGGGCGACGAACTCACCGACCGCACCCTCGCCGACCCAGACCCCCACAGAACGATGTCATGGTTGACGCGGACACGATCGCCGCGCGTGCAAACGAGGTTTTCGAAGTCGGTATCGAGAGAATAGGTCTCGCGCTGCAGCCGAAGCTGGGCAAGATGGTAACGCCCATGCTTCCAGATCAAGTCCTTATCGGTGACACCGGAAAAGTCGAGACCCTCGAACTTGGTTGCGTTGGCTTCAGTATAGCCGTCATCATAGACGACGCGCTCGTCGTTCAGGTAGCCGTTGTCACGGTTGATGAAGCTGACGCGGAAGCCGTGCGGCATGTCGACATAGGCGCGCGTGGACGAGAAGTTTGCCGAATTCCGGGGCGAGAAGTGCTGGACGATCGGCGAATCCGCGATATCCCAGACGACACCCCACCGCCCATCGCGAAACGATACGGCAGCGCGGCCGGCGGCAGCGATCTCGGTGAGCCGGTCATAAACCGACTTCTGATCGTTAGCCACGAGGTCGAAAGTGAATCCCTTTGCTTCGCAGTAATCGTGCCAATCCTGTAGGCTGACGAGGTCAATCGATGCGCCATCCACCGGACGAGCGTTCCCATTGCCCTGCAAAACCTGCCGAAAGTGATCGGCTGGATTGCGGGTAACCTGGCCGGAAGACCATGTCGTGCCATTCCATGCCCTGATCTTCGGGCTGGCAATGCAGTTGAGCGTGTTGACCGTGCCGTTGAGCTGGCCCGTCGCCCTGATCCGCATCGCGATCAGCGTCAGCGGCTTTGAGAAGCTGATGACCGGATCGTTGCGCCGGCCGCGTACGGCCGTCCAGTAGACGGTCTCGGCAACATTGTCCTTGCCGCTATAGTCGGGCGAGGACTTGCTCAGCCGGACATCGTATTTGCCACGGGTGACAGCCTTGCTCAGCGTCCGCCGTATTGCCTGCGGCGAATTTGCCGTCAGATCAAAGGTGCCGAGTGCGATCCAAGTACTGGCGCTGGAGAGCTTGTACTGAACATCGACGGTGACCGTGTAGTTGACGCGGGAACCATCTTTTGCCTTCAGCCGATACACGCCATTTGGCGCGCCGACGTCCACCGAGATCTCGTCGACATTGTCTGCCGTAGTTCGCTGCACCCATCCGGTAGGCCCGTCCAGCTCAACAGAGACATCCTCCTGGTAGACTGGCTTGGTATAGAGGGTAACAGGCGTGACGGTGTGGTCTTCGATGATCTCGTAGTCGACATCCTCGAATTTAGAGATTTCAGTCTCGGCGATCTTCAGATCAGAGACGGCAATCGGCCCATAGCCGACCACGAAGAGCATGCGCAGATACTGGTCGTCGCCGACCAGCTCAGTGTATGCGCCAGCTGCGTACGGCGGGGAGATCCGGTGCGTGCCGAAGATTTCGGGGATTGCGCCGTATTGCGCAGCCTGGTTTTGCGCGCCGCCGATTGAATAGAGCGTTGTAGTGTTGGGCAGCGACGAAGGCTTCGCCACCGGGAACAGCGCGTTGATTGCCAGTGTGCCAGCAAGCGAAATGCCGGCTCCGATTAGGCCGGTGGCAAGCGCTCCCGCGGTGGTGCCAACCAAGCCCGGCAGCAATGCGCCCGCCAACCAAGGCGCAAATACAGCAGCTGCGAGAGCCACAACAAGGCCAGCAATCGCGCGAAGTGCGCCCTTCCCTGGCACCTTAACGATGTTGACGGAGACTCCTGGCTTGATGCGCACGCGCGGCCAGTTCTTCTGCTCGATGACGTGGCCGCCGATGGAGACATGCAGACGAACAGGCTTCAGATCACAAAAAGAGATGATTTCTTCGATCGACAGGCAGGCCGGGACTTCGAAATGCTCGCGCTCCTCACGGAGAGGCGAACGACGCAAATAGACGTCGACCATCTCACCAGGGGCAATGATCTGGGGCGTCACGCTTCGGGCTATCAACATGGATTGTCCTGTAGAACCCGGTGATCCGGTCGCGCCATCGCACGTCGGCCATCCGTTCAATTTGAGAGGGGTGCGGCCCTTCCGAGTGCAGCATGCGCCCGGCGCCTACGAATACCCCGACGTGGCTGTCGTGCCGTCCGGCGCGCATCAGGACGCAATCGCCCATGGCAGGAGTTTCGACTTTAACCCAATCGCGCTCGCGCTCCGCCTTCATCAGCGGCCCGATATCGCGGCGGTCAAACCGCCTTGCCTCCATCTCGGCGACATAAGTGGGCACCAGAATTCCAAGAACGTCGCGGTAGTAGAGGTAGAGGACGCCCCAGCAGTCCGCCCCGTCGTAGCCTCGGCCGTGCGGGACGTAGGGGATCCCGATAAAGCGCTCCATCAGAACAGTCCTGGGAATGCGCCCGGCGTGAACTGGCCAGCTGGATGCGGCTCATTGATCAATGCATCGGCCACAAGCGTGGCCGTGATCGTATGATCTCCGATCGTGACGTCGGACATCTGCAGCGCAGGCATGGTGATTTCGACGGTATCGAGATCAGATGCAAAGATGATCTCCATCATGACACTGGCTGGCGTAGCGAAGCTCCGCAGAACGGCAACGAGCGAGCGATCAATGTTGTCCATCGTCAGCTGCACACGCGGCGGGCTGTCGCCGCGATCATCCGGAAGCGTGAATTCAAACGGCAGGTATAGGTATTGCTCGCCGCGGCTATCCGTCCCGTAAACCAGCGGCTCCTCCGAGAGGCGCGTCGTGGCATCGCTGGACAAATAAATCGGCTCTTCAAGATCCTCGTGCGTGACCGTCAGCAGACAGATCGGCACCTCTCCGGTCTCTTGCGCGAAGGCCGCGCCAAGAAAGTTTGGCGAAACGTTGCGGCTCATGGCAGCACCTCAAGCGCGAATGAAACCTGCCATGAGTTGCCATCAAGCGATGCCTTCGGCGGCTCCTTGATGCGGACAAGCAACTCTGCGCCGCCGAGCCTATCGGGGAACCAGAACGCCTGCGCGCCGTCGCTAATGACATCGGAAATAAAACTGAGGAAGGAACGATACTGACCATAGGTCATGATCATGGTGCCGTTTTGGTCCCAGACGTTGGATGTGGTGCGCCGACGGGCCTTTGCAGGCCCGATCGACGTTTCAGAATATATGACGTTATTGGGCCGCGTTTCCTGGTAGGAGGAAAGTGTGAAGCCCTTCGGCAGATCATTTGGCCAGAAAGCTGTCATCGTCTCGCCAATCCACTTTGAAGGCCAAATTGCGACTGCACCGCCCCGCGGGACCGTGAGCCTGGCGTTGACATCTTGTCGGCAACCATATCGTCGATGACCATCTCAATTGTCTGACCAGAACTCGTATTTCGCTTTGTCTGCGAAACCTTGGAGCCGTTGTTGTTGATGATCTTGACCTCGACGTTTGCTCCCGATGCGGATGCACGCCCCGATGGCGACAGTGTCGGCGCGACGAGTCCGCCCCTCGCCAAGTGAGCAACGGTTCCGGAGTTGATGGCATCCAAGAGCCGGCGATGCCTTCTCGTGGATGCTGCGTTGATGACGTACTCACCGTTGGAGAGCATCGCCGGAACGCTATCGCTCGTCGGGCCACCTGGGCCAGTTACGTGGCCGCCATCGGCAAAGAGGCCGATGCCACCGCTTGCGGCAAGCTGGCCAGATCCGGCGAATGGAGTTCCCATTAGGAACTTCAGCCACCCGCCCCCACCGCTACCGCCGCCGCTACCAAAGGAGGCAAGCCCATTGCTCAACTGCCCGAGACCATTGCCAAACTGACCAAGGCCGCGTGTAGTGTCGCTGGTCTGTCCAGCGAGCTTGTTGAGCGCGTCAGCCGCCGTCTTCGAGGACTGAACCTCAAAGTGCATGGCATCTTTCTTGGAATTCCAATCGCCACCCCACGCCAGGCCGTTTTGTGCAGCGAGAGCACTTACACTGGACGGCATGTCGGTAACGAGACGCCTGCCCATCGGGTTGGTGCCAGGATTGATGTCGATGGCATCGCCGAACGCGTGGTTCGACAGCTTGTTTGTCCCAGCAATGTTCCGGAAGTTGTAGCCGCCCAACGACTTTATCTTGTAGCCGACGCCCTCTAGACCATCGATCAGCCCCTGAAAGTTTGCAGCAAACTGCTTATTGACACTGGCAACCAAACCGTTGCTCGTCGACACCTGAGCAAGATCGATGCCTGTCTTGGTGGAACCGGCTGGTATAGCGGCCAGCGGGGTGCGAGTGACAGCAGTTACCGGAGCCTTGCCGCTTACCGCTCCCGTTACGGCTGTGGAAATCGCACCACTGATGCCGTTCGCCGCGCCGCCGCCCTGCCCCGTTACGCTCCCGATGATCCCGTTGATGATCTGATCAAAGAGTTTGTCCCAGAGCTTTGATACTTGGTTCAGAATCGCATTCTGGATGGCGTCCGCAAATGCCTTGCCGATATCACCGCCATTGTTCAGCAGTGCGTTCTTGAAATCGCTCGCGAACGAGTGGAGGTCGTCACGTAGTTCGCCGGTTTTAATCGACTGCCTGATCTGGCCGGCTTCTTGGCTGTTCAGATCTTCCGGCAGGCCGTACTGGCGGAGTGTCGTGGTGACTTTCTGGTCTTCTTTCGACAGCGAGTCATATCGCATGTCGTTGAGCAGATCCTGCGAGAGCTTCGCCTTTGAGAGCGTCTCCGAATACTGCTTATAAAGATCAACCTTCTTCTGGATCTCGGCGCGCTGCGCGTCCGAAAGCGAGCGACCCTTGTCTTCCGCCTGCTGAAACAGATCCAGCGCGAAGCGAGCCGCATCTGCCTCAACGCCATATTTGCCTAGAAGGCCGATTTCCTGCTTGACCTGGCCGATGCGGTCATCGGCCGCTTTCTGCAAGTCTCGATAAGCGTTAGCCGCCTTGGTGGCGGCTGTCTCGGCGGTTTTTGCAGCCTTTTCTGCGCCAGGGAGACCCTCAAGCTCAATGTTTGGACGCCGCTCCGGCGTCGGCCCAATTTCCGGCGTCATAAAGCCGGGGTTTTTTATACTGTCGTCACCCGGCTGGGCATTTGTTTCTAACTTGCCGGTCTGGGGGTTGAAACTCCGCCACGTGGACACCGGCAGGTTTCTTGACGCGGCATCATTGACCTTCCCGACGCTTCCGGCGGCCGTTAGAGCGCTGGCTGAAAGCTTGTCAAAGATGTCCTTGAATTCGGAGATCGCAGGGATGCCGGTGCTTTTCAGAGCGGCGGCAAGGGCATCTTGAACTCTTTGGACATCTGCCGTCTCAACCTTCCCATCGCGGGCAGCATCGGCAAATTTCTTAAATGCGGTCTCAACGCCCTTGATGATCTCAGGGTCTTCGCCAGCCAGACGTAGGTCGGCAACGAAAGCTGCGACTGAAATACGGGTATCCTCGACTTCCTTTCGGACGTTCTCGAGGGTTTTCGTATTGATGATGGTCGCACCCTCTTTGAGGTCTGCGGCATCCTTAGCGCGGGCGAGCTCATTGGCGTATTCGCGCAGGGCCGGGATTACGTCACCCCATCGCGCCGCAAGATCCTGAATAAGTTGAGCCTGCTCCTTGAGCTTCTCGGCGCTTTGATCGCCGCCCGTTGCGACAGATTGGAAGTATTGGATCGCAGCTGCACCGCCGGCTATCAGCCCGATCGTCACCAGGGAGACGGGGCTAATCAAGCTAGTAAAAGCTGCGGCCAGCCCGCCGATAACCTGCTTGCCGTTCCCCATCGTCGCGAGGACCGACGAAAGCTGAGTACCCTGCTGCAGAGCGATCTGCAGCGGGTTCATGCCCATCGCCGAGGTTACGGCAATATCTTGGAACTGCGCTGCGATATTCGCGGTCTGGAATCCGCCGCCATTACGTTGTGATGGCGTAGCCGCTAAAGCGGCATTGCGCCCCTTGATCGCGGCCGTCGATGCCAGCGCGGCCTGCCGTTCCCGGCTGATGGCCGTGGCCATTTCATTGGCAGAAATTGCACCAAGCGCGTGCGCCTGCTTGATGTCAGCAACGGCGGTCTTGTACTGGTTGATAGTGGCAAATAGCGGCGAATAGCGAGCCCGAAGCCTTTCAAGCTCCTTGCCCTGATCCGCAAGCGCGCCGGTCCATTCCTTTGACGCCGCCTTGCCGATACCAACCATACCGTTGATGCGATTTTGCAGAGTCGACGAAACAGAGCTGTCGATCGACTTGCCGACGGCGGTAAACTGCTTCTGAACACTGCCAGCCAGCGTGCCGAGATCCTGCTCGATGCGCTTGATGCTGCGGCGGAGTGTGGCCTGGTCGGTCGAGATACTGATAATCAGATCGTCGGTATTGTCAGCCATGCTGCGCGCATCCTAGAATTGAAAAAGCCCGCGCTTGGCGGGCCTGGGGGATTGAATGCAGATCTGCAAAGAGTGCGGGCAACAAAAACCGGATAACGAGGTTCAACTCGGGATCTGCGACAACTGCTTCAACTACGGAGCTCGGTCGGACGGAACGCGGCGTTCAAGTGGCGGCAGCAGCCGCGGTCAAACGCAAAACTCGGATGTAATCCTGACAACCTCGATTGATGTGCCAAATCGGCAAGTCGATCGGGTGATCTCAATAATCGCTTCAGAGGCAGCCCTCGGGATGAACATCTTCCGAGATATTGCGAATAGCTTTCGAGATCTGGTCGGCGGCCGGGCGGACTCGTCACAAAAAGCATTGAAAGAAGCGCGCCTGGCCTGTCTAGACGAGCTCCGGCGGGAGGCCGCCGCTTTGGGAGCAGATGCGGTGATTGCCGTCGATCTAGACTACAATCAGCTATCCACATCTGGCAGCGGCGGCGGCATCCTATTCGTGGCCGCAAGCGGCACCGCCGTTAAGCTGGCGCCACTCTAGCCATACTTCGCGACCAATGCCGCCAATTCATCCGCGCTCGGAGCCGCGGCTGGTTCTTCTGCGCCCTGCGCTTCGTTGTGGCCGTTGATAGCCTCGAAGAATTCCGTCAGCGTCGCAGACCAGAAATCGGCAGGCCGCCAGCCGAGCCCGCCAAGACCGATCCGCATCCATTGGCGGAAAGGCATCTCTTCGTCTCGCTTGTGGTCTACGCCGTCTCGCCGACGGCTTCCGCGTTTCCCTCGTCACCATCGAAGTGATGTGCCAGGATCACCGAGAATGCCGCCGCGCAATCCGGGAAATGCTTCAGCTTGATTTTGGTAATAGCCTCGAGCGCGTTGCCCTTGACCGTCAGAAGCTCAATGCCGGCGAGCGTAGCCGCGGCCTCAACGCCTGACAGCCGCATAAACAGATCGTTCAGCGACTTGCATTGCAACCGGGTGGACACGGCCGACAGACGACCCATCTCAGCGGCAAGCACGAGCTCGACGCCGTCGATGACGAGGCGCGCTTCGCCGCGCGCCTCATTGACTGCATGCTTGTAGGTGGTTTCAACTGCTGTGGCAGCCATGGTTTTCTCCTCTTTCGCCATGATTAGGGTTCGAGCGTGAACGTCAGAACGTCAGCAGCAACGAATGTCGCGCTGAATTCCAGGTTCGGCTCGACGTCGCCGCTAAACGAGAAGTCGGTCACCATCCACGCGCCGGTATAGGTGCCGTCGCCAGGAACGATGACCTTGGCATTGAACGCCTCGGCCGCGCGCACGTGGTTCATGAAGATGTCAGATGCCGCGCTCGACACGAAGTTGCCGGAACCACTGAAGGTACGGTTCGAGATGCCTGGCCGGCTGGTCTTCTGGACTGGGCCGCCTGGATTGGTGCAGCTCGGGATCGTGGTATCGATCTCGGATGCGGACATGTTGAAGCTGCGGGTCTTGAGACCGCAAAGGTTCGTGAAAGTTTCCGTGGGGCTTCCGCCGTCGCCGATCTGAATCAGCAGGAGGCGGCCAAGCTGCTGGCCATCTGCCATGTGCAAGTCTCCAATTTGATGTGGTGGTGGGTGGCCGGCGCGAAAGCTACGGCTTTTCGGTGTTGGCCACGAATTCGATAACCGCGTGGCTGGTCAGCCCGTCAGAATCGCGGAAAGTCCGCGTCTGTCGGTGCATGATTGAAATCAGTCGATTGGTCGGCAGCGCGATCGGTGCCAGATGCAGGCTTTCGACGACAGCGTCAGCAACCTGCTTTACTTCAGGAAATCCCGGCTTCGTCGACCAAGCATGAAGCGTCAGATAAACCTGTCCGCCGCTAACGCACGTTGCGTCGTCGCGAATGGTCTGCGCCTCACCTATGGTGACATAGGGATAGGTTACCGGAGACGGCGGCTGGTCGTACACCCTGCCCTGCACGAGCACAGTCAAAGGCGCATCCGCCTTCAGGCGGCCGACAAGGGCACCCTGTAATTCAAGTTCTGCGCTGGCCATCGGCTATCCCTTCCCCATTGCCTCGCGCACCGCCCTGTTGACGGCCGCGCGGATCTTGGCGGAAGCCTTCTTTTTGTACGCGCGCCAGGTAGGGAAGATGTAAGGTTGCGCAGCACTGCCGGGGTGCATCCCAGTGCCGCTTGCGGCCGCATTCTTCTTACCCAGGACCGTTCCGCCGCCCTTGACGGTGCTGTGCGGTGCGGTCCCGAACTCCAGAAAACGCCAAATGTATTCCGCGAACACGCCGGCGGCTGACGGATCCTTGGTCTGGGCAATGCCGACCTGCTGCTTATTGGGATTGTTGGCCAGGCGCTCGCCGCTGAAGCTCTCGCGGTATTCGAGTGTTGCGCCAGTCGGAGCGCGCTCGCGCATCAGTTCCGCGGCCTCTTCGGCAGCCTGTAGCTTCGCCTCAGCAGCATACTTCTCGACGTTCGGCGCCAATTGATTCAGCCGGCGCATTAGCGCGTCGCGCCCTTTTAGCTTTGCCATCATCGCCATCAGGTCGCGACTCCCTGCGTGGCCATGATATCCAGCCAGGCGTTCTTGTTGTCTGGATCGACAGTCGCCGTGATATTGAACGATCGGCTCTGCTGCCGAGCATCGACAGCGCGCCACGCGGGGGACACCGCTCGCGCAGCAGTGCACGATCTGATCCGGATGATGAAGGGCTGAACACCGGTGAGCCTCGCCGCAAGTACCGGCTCACCGCCCTTGAGCGGAATAAGCTCGGCCGCTGCAGTAAACTTCGTTTCCCAGTCGCCAGACTGCTCATTCCCGAGGCCGTCATCGACGATCGCTCGGCGCTGGAAAAGTAGCTTTTCACGCAGTTTGCCTGCGCCGCACGCATCGGTCATTTGCTGTCGCCTTTCGGACGCTGGCACGCCACCGCCTTGCCGGCCGCTTTTGCGCCGATCGCGCAGGGTGTGGTTACAAGTGCAACCGTGTCGGCTTTGTAAGCGAGTGTGACGGCGGGCGTAGCCCGCCAATCATAGTCCCCCAGAAACCGAACCCACGGCATTAGAGCGCAACGCCTGGGTACTGGATCCCCATTGCAAGCACACTGGTCGACTTGGCGAGACCCAGAAGGCACACGTATTCACCAGAGCCTACGTCGGCCAGGGCACAGATGCCGCCTGGAGTATCGGAAAGGTAGTAGGCGCTGCCGGCGACGAGCGTGCCGCCGATGGTGATGTCGCCAGACTTTTGGAACGCCACCGGCTGGCCGACGGATGCACCATTGAGGGCAATAGCCTTAGCCTGCCGTGCCTCCGCTGTGGCCGAGTTGCTGTCGGCGAGCATCCACCGGTTGGTGGTGGCGGCCAGATATATGGCCTTGCCTGCAGTGATGGTTTCGCCGGCGATGCCTGCGTCGCGCTCGGCATTGCTTGCTGCCAGGACGTTCGCTGGCGTGATAACGATGTCTGCCATGTAATTTCTCCTGCGGCCTACGCGCCGCGTCTATAATTGCAAAGCAGCGCGTCGAACGCAGACCAGCCGGGCAGCGCGTCGTTTTCGCGCTTCTCGTAGGCTTCAGCGATCCAAAGCAGCATTGCGTGTTTGATGGATGGCGGCAGGGCGACGTAGCCGACGACTGCTGTCAGCGTGATGCGCGACCCGTTGCGTGGCGCCGGCCACTGCTTGCCGTATGCCGGCACGATCGAAGCCTCGAGGCCATCAAGCCGCGGCTCGGTATCTCCCGCAACAACGATCGAGTCTGTGCCGTCTGTGGCCACATATGCAATGGATGTGATCGACTGCACCGGCGCCACTGGAAGCCGCGCAAAGTCGCAGAAGTCGTCGCATTTCACTTCGACGGTCTGCGTCGCCAGAGGCGTGTTGCAATACCGCTCAACGTAATCGCGGGCAGCAGAGATCAGAGTCTCGAAAAGCGCGTCGTCGTCATTATGGAGAACGACGCACTGCCGCTTCGCTTCCTCGACGGATATCGGCTCATCAGGCGCCTGCGTCACCTTCTGTGGAAACCACATTCGCCTTGCCCTTCTTGGTCTTGATCGGCGCGGGTTCGGCGCCTGCCTTTTCAGCAAAGCCGGCCGCGATAAGGCGGTCTGCCTCGTCATCTTCGAATTCGTACTCGTCGCCAGGCGACAGGTTGAATTCTGGGCCGGACAGACCGGCGGTCATTTTCAAAAGCATGTCGCCTCCGGATTGGATGGCGGGCCAGCCCATGAGGGCCAGCCCGCTTGCCGATTAGGCCTGCTTCAGGTGCTTGATGGCGGCCGTGTCGCCAAGCTCGCCGTCAAAACGGATGTACCCGGCCACGCCAAGATTCGGCCAGAACCGCTCGCGCATCACTCCGATAACCGGAGAGCCGACCTTGCGGACAAAGTACTTGCCGAAGTCGCCAAACAGTACCGTCCTATTGCCGGTTGCGATGCTGGCAATTGCCTGGTTGATGGCATAGCGGTAACCGAGCAGTGAGCCTGGAACACCCTTGGTGACATCGCCCATCTGCCACAGATAGTTGCCCTGGCCGTCTTTGAGCTTGCGGATTGCCGCGAGCGTCAGGTCGTTGAACTGGAAACCAACCTTCGGGGCCTGGCGGTACGCCGGATCGACGGAATGGACCAGATCGATCAACTCGTCGGAGGCGATGGCGACCGCCGAGGCCGCAGTCTTGCCAAGGGTCGATGCGGTCGCAACGCCGTTCGGTGCGGACGAACCTGTACCGACGGTGAGCTGCGAATTCGCGACGCGGCCCAGGCGTTCGCCCAGCAGGGCGCCGAGAAGCGTCTCCATATTGAAGATGCTATCCTGCGCGAGCTCAAACGAGAACTTCACGAATTTCGTGTCGTACACGTACGCATCGAGCTGCTTCTGGCCGAAGACAGCGTCAGCGGAACCGTCATCGGTGATGTCAGCTCCTTGGGTGTGAGCGTAACCCGTGCCGGATGTATCATCGATCGTCGGGAGCAGGATGGTGTTGCCGCCGGACGTGTTGATCTCGGTCGTCACACCAGAATCGTACATCGGCCCGAAGGCCTTCATCGACTTGATGATCTCATTCGCCAGCTCGGTCGGCACAGTGTAGCCGCCGGCGGCGCCACTGGCAGACGACTGCGCACGGTACTCCTCACCCTGCTGGACGCCGGCCTTAAGCACTGCGCGCTCTTCGGGCTCCAGCGCACCCAGGTCTGCACCTGTGGCGATGTATTTGAAGAACACCGAGCGATAGCTCAACGGATCGCCGACGTCGGAGCCAGGTGCACGATCTTCGCTACCGGCGCCGGGTCGGCGCTCTTGGCGGCGCTGCTCAAAGCGCGCTTCGATTGCAGCAGTGCGCTCTTCGCGCTCAATCTGCTTTTCGATTTTGTCGAAGTCGCCCATGATTTTGTCGTGTCGGGCTTCGAGCTCCGCAGTGCGAGCTTCATCGGTGTTCTTCTTGATTTCGTCGAGGGCCTCGCGAGCCTGTGCAACAAGGCGGCCGCGCTGCTCCTGCATTTCCTTCAGGGACATGCAATTCTCCAGATATGTATTTTTGGGTGGGTTGAATGGCAGGACGTTCGTCCGGCCCTCCGGCTGTCGGCCGGGTGACTACGAGGCGTCCTGCCGGATGCCCCGAATTCGTTGTTCCATCGCGGCGCGTTTTTCGGCGACGCGACGGCGCGCGGCCGCGGCGTTTTGCGCGGCACCTTCGGCCCTGGCCGCCTCAAGCGAGCGAAGGCCTACGCTGGTGTCGGGATAGGCTGGGAAAGTCACGATCGAGATTTCGCTTATCTCAACCTTTTCCAGGGTTCGGCTGGGCGGTTCCGTTGTATCGTCCCAGCTCTGCTTAACGGCTCTAAAGCCAAAACTCATGCCGTTGACATCGCGACGCTCGACAAGCGTGCCGACGTCTTTCCCGAGGGTAGTGTCAGGCAGATCAACCTCGAAGCGTAGTCCGACGTCATCCTCCCATAGGCGCAGCGTGCCGCTTGTCGTGCGGCCAAGCACGTTGTCGCTCTGATGGTTGAAGAGGCAGCGGACGTCGCCCTTGATCGTCTCGGAGAAAGCGCCCGGCGCGATCTGCTCGATGAAATAGTCTGCAATACCGGTTGGGGTATTGAACTTGGCCGCGTATCCGGCGAGCGTCTTCGCGCCAGTGTCGTCGGCGCGAAGCTCAATCTGTTGCGCGATGCGCTTCTCTGTGTCGGTCATGCCGCAACGGCCTCATCATCGGTATTGTTGTCGTTGGCAGCCGCCGCAGCCGGTGAGGTGCCGAGCGGCACCGTCGCACCTTGAATGTAGAGTCGGTCAGCTGGCCCGCCTTCAGCTGGCAGGTTTTCCAAGGCACGGATCTCGTCTGGCTTGCGGATGCCGTTTTGGATAGCAATTCCATAGCCTTCCATGCGGGTCTTAAAGTCGCCTCTAAGGAGACCATCGAGCGCATGCTCTATATATCGGCCGCTCGCGCGGCCAAAGAACTTCAGGTTCATCTCGTCCTCGAGCGCCTTCGCCCACTGGCCGATCAGGTGCTTGACCAGGTGCAGATCCTGCTGCTCGGCGTTACTGAACGTCGCGCGTGTAAGATCCTGCAGAAATACTGGAGGCAGCTGCCATGCACGCGCGATCTCCTCGACCTGGAATCGGCGCGCCTCGATCATCTGACCCTTGGCAGGATCGATCCCGACGGGCGACAGTTTGTAGCCGGCCGGAATTGGGAAGATTGGCTCGTCCGCGTTCTTAGCTGCATCCACAGACCGCTTGATATCAGCCTGTGCGCGCTTCATCGCTTCGGCGCCGGCCGGCAGAGGCCCTTCCAATGCGAGCGGAGGGACGCCGCCACCGGCAAAGAAATTCGAACCGTAATCATTCATGGCCAGCGCAAGCTGGATTGCCTTAGACGCCTTGTTTATCGGCCCATAGTGCCGAAGCCCGCAAGGCTTCAGCATGAATGGCACGTCAATCACATCGGCCGCGTCGTAGGTTTTACCTTCGAATTCGTAGGTGACCTTAAAGCCGACACGCTTGATGTTGGTTTTCGTCGGATCCATTGGCCATAGCGAGTCGATGCCCTGCGGAGTACGCTCGATGTAGGCCAATCCGCGGCCGCCGGTAAAAACCTGCTGCCAAAACCACTGCCAAAATTTGAACGCGCCGACCGTGTCGTTCGGGGCCGAGTTCACGACCATCTCGAGCCTGCCGCCAATACGCTCGCCGCTGCCCTTGCGGGTGCGGTAGGCGTGCCGCGGCAACGCCGCCAGGGTGCGGGACATGAATGCCACTGCAGCCATGACGGCCGGTACGTTCAATGCATTGTCGATCGTGACTTGTGGCAGATTTGCGCTCTGCACGCCGAAGAACGCCAAAAAATTTTCGGCGCTCACCGGCACTGTCGGATTTTCAATACTCGCGCGCGTTTCCGGCGCTTTCACCGCGTCGTGGCGGGAAAACCAATGTTTGATAGCCATTACGCCGCCATTAGTTGGAAGTTCGGATCATCCCAGGGGGAAGCGACGGGCGCGATTTCAGCGCCGCCGTCTGCCGCCGCGCCGGCGGCCATTGCAATAGCGACCGCCGAGTCGATGCGCACCGAAGCACGTGTTTTCACAAACCACCTGTTTCCATGCGGATCCGGTGGATGGTTGAATGTCGCGCCCATGAGTGCCGACATCAGGACTGGACTGCTGCGAAGCCGGATGCGCCCATCAATGATGAGGTTTTCCAGTTCAGTTACAGAGCCGGGCATCCATAGCCCGAGCGGCGCTTTTTGACCGGCGGCCTTAGCTGCATCGAGGCGCGCCTCAGATGGCCTGGCCCTCACCTTCCCGCCTTGCGGATGGGGTAAGGTCTCGGCCTCTACACCGAACGCATCGAGCTCATCCTTGAACTTTGCGAACGCGTAATTGTCATAAGCGATAGACCTGATGTTGTAGGTGCTGTTGATCTCGGCCACTCGAGCGGCAATTATGTCGAAGCGGACGCGGGGGCCAGGTGGAGCATTCAAAAACCCGTCCCGAACCCATATGTCGTAGGGCTGTTTGTCTGCGGCGGTGCGTGCCGCCAGTGTATCGCCCGGTGTCCATGCCTCAATCCAGGCATCATAGGTCGGCAGGACTGCTATGGTGCTGTCGGCTCGAACGACTTCGACCGTGCCAGTCGGCACGGCACACGCGACAACAGCCATGTCCTTGGTGCCAGCGAGGTCGATGCCCAGGTAGACATCCTTGCCGGCGTGCTCCTCTGGATCAAACGGCGCCATGACCGTCTCGACCGTTGCACGAGACATCCAAGCCTTGTCGGCGTCCGTCCAGACGCAGAAGTGCAAGCGAAGAACGTTATTCAGCTTGCCAGGGACTGCCCTCGCCTCGGTAACGACACCGGCGAGGTAATCAGCCGTCAAAATTGTACCGAGAAGCGGATTTGCCTTCACCCAGCACGACGGGTCCGTCATCGGGTCGTCGTCTTTGTCTAGGCCGCAAATAAAAGCAAAGACGCTGTCGCTGCCCTCCCACGCCTCACCAACGAAAGTAAAATCGTCGTCAGGCGTTTGGGTGCCGGCCACAACCTTGACCGCTCGCTCCCGCTCTTCCCAGCAGACTGAATTCCTGTCGCTACCGGAGTTTGTGATCATCAAAAGCAGAGGGTTCTGCCGAAACTTGAAGCCGCGCTGCAGCATTTCCATGATGCTGCGGTCAGGGTGCTCATGAACCTCATCGCAGAGCGCGAAATGCGGTCGCGGCCCGGAACCGGTCTTGCCTGCTTCTTTGGAGATCGGGCGGAAGAACGACTGCGATCGGTGATGGGCAATGTTGAATTCTTTGCCCAGGCCGCCGCTGAATTTCAGCCGATCGTTCAAGGCTGGTGCCTGCCGGACCATCTTGCACGCGTCCTGAAACAGGATCTGCGCTTGGTCTTTTTTTGCTGCGGCCGCATAAATCTGCGCGCCCGGCTCATCGTCGGCCATGAGGCCATAGAGGCCAATGCCGCCTGCGAACGGCGACTTGCCGTTGCCTTTGCCTTCCTCGATGTAGACCGTGCGAAAGCGTCTGCTGCCGTCTGCTCTTCTCCATCCGAAGATGGAACCTAGTTTGAAGGCCTGCGACGGATGCAGCTTGAACGGCTTGCCGTCGAACTGGCCGTCGCTTAGGCGCAGTCGCTCCTCGAAAAAACGGAAAACTCGCGTGGCAGCCGCATCATCCCAATACAAGCCGCGCTCATGGCCATTGGCCAGATCAGCAAGATGGCGGCGGCAAGCATTGCGAACGTGAGGGCCGGCAATGGTAGCTCCGTCCAGAACACTTCGAGCATAAGCAGACACGCGCTTTAGTGCTGCCCCCTCAGTCGAGGAGGTCGTCTTTCTCTTCGTCGCCATCCGGCACCGCAACCTTTGTGGCGTCAGCCGGGGTCGCCCCCATCTGGCCGAGGCATTGCCTGAGAAGGTTCATCGCCTGAACGCCCACATCCTGATTGGCCATGATGCGCCCCTGGATATTCGCGGCCATGCCGACGAGCATCCGGTGCGATTCCGTCAGCCAAGGAATCTCTTTTTGGAAAAGGAGCCACGCCGAGCGCGACTTATTTGTTTCTGTATCTGTCAGCCATTTTGGCGGAGCCCCGAGCGGGCCTTTGCCTTTGGGCTCTTTGCGTCCCTTGAACCGGCCGGCATTGATCTTGTCTCTCCCCTCGGTCTTCGCTTTGCCGAGGGGATTTCTCGGCCGGGGCATGGGGCAAAATCCTAATCAGGAGGGGTCAACTTTTGAAGTGCAGATGCCTGCACGATGCGGCAACACCGGTTCCTCGGGGCGCCATTCCACAACTTTGGAGCACCCCCTCCCCATCAGAGGGGCCAGCCGTCCGGCCCGAACCGGACGACGGTCTTGCCGTTGTCCTCGAGTTGCCCGCGCGAGGCATGGCATGGCCCGCATGTTGAGACGAATGGTCCGCTGTAGAAAAGCTCAAGGTCACCTCGATGTGGCGTGGCATGGTGCACCTCAGTGGCCTCGGTGATCGTCTCCGATTCCAAACACCATTCGCAAAGCGGTTGGGCGGCTAGCTGGTGGTGACGCAGAGTGCGCCAGCGCGCTGATTGGTAGAGCCGGCGATAGATCGTGGCTTCTTCTGAGCGCCTGTCTGCCTTAGCCATGCATCACCGTAAAGCGAACGCGGAAAGCCCACTCAGGATCGCATTTATGGATCCACAACATGTTGTGGTTAGCAATCAATTAAAAGCCAGCACTTGACGGAACCAGCTGTTTCAAACTTACTGTCCCTGATGTTGCGGCGGCGACAGGACCGGAGGTAACGAGACCGGTTCCCTTTTGAAAAATTGGACGCAGAATCAGGGTGATGTGCCGGGAACGGAAACAGGCCTGACGGGATTTCTGCGCGATTTTCAGCCTCCAAAGAAAGTGACATCGGGGCCGGCGATAACAAGCTGTTAATACTATATTTAGCGTTTGCGTGAATTACTAACGCAAATTAACGATTGCGTCTGTTTTGTGAACAGGCGAGCTCTTAAGGTCGGAGTTACAAGGTGGCTATAGCATTCGTACCAACGCCAGGCATGGTTCTCATGTGCAACTTCGGACCTGTACTTGCCGACCTTAAAGAGTCAGTCACCGCGGGGCCGCTTTCGGTCCCCCCCGAAATGACGAAAAATCGATTCGTCGTAATAATGACACCAGGAAAGTCCAGGTATGGAACCTGTGTCGTGGTCCCCTTAAGCACAAAAGAGCCGAAACCTGTCCAAAAGCATCATCACTGTATTTTAGTAGGAAGCTATTCGTTCTTGGGCGGCGAAGAGCACTCGTGGGTTAAGGGAGACATGGTGACCACCGTCAGTTATAGTCGGCTAGACCGCGTACGAGTTGACGGGACATTTGCGTCTCCGTCTCTAACAGACAAGGATTTCGAGATTGTCCGGAGTTGCGTTAAGCACGCACTAATGCTCTGAAACAAAACCCCCGCGCAGTTTCCTGCCGGGGGTGCGGTAGTCTCAAGCCCCGCTAGGGGGAACGACTTGAATATGGGTAATGTACGAGTGTTTGTCAACCGCTTGTTGACCTCTCGGCTACCAGGGACCAAGCGCGGGCCTTGGTATATAGGAAGCCACACCATTCAGATACTGGCGGCAAACGAAAGCGGCCGCTCGACCCCGCAATCGCAGGGGAGCAGCCGCAGGATTACCGCGTCGCGAGAGGAGGCGCGCTGCGGTAATGGGGTATGAGGCAGACCCGGCATCGACAGCGAGTTTAGAACGTCCGCTCGAATTCAGCGCCTCAAATCAGAACGGCCGCACATGGCGGCCGCTGGGAAATTATCCCTTCATTTAAATACGCTGCGAACGAGCGGTTAACCGGACATCAGGCTGCTATTTTTTCCTTGATGGGCACGAATTCCCCGCGTACCGTCTCGTCAGCATCGATCAGAGCATCGATCGCCGCATCTATGAGAGCAGGTCCGCGTTTCTCAGCGTAAGCGGGTGCCAATCCCATTGCGATGCCGATCTCCTTTGCTGAAGTATCGGCGATAGCCATGTCGAGCACAGTCGCGTGCTCTCGAAGGCGTCGGCGGAGATGATCCACATGAGAAATGATCTCGACATGACGAACGAATTCAGGCTCGCGGCCGGCCGAGGACGAGATCTCACCGAGCGGCTTTGGCTGTTTCACACCGCCGATCCATTGTGGCCCAGCAACGAGGCAGTCGTCGCAGCGGGTGGCAGGGACTGGCAATCGATCGAAAGGCACGCTTCCGTCAACTCCCAGACGCCGAAGAACCTCGCGCGCTTCCTCCGCACCGAACCGGCCGCAACGATCTTTCGCGTTGGGCTCCATGCGCGGCAATGGATCATAGCAGCCATGGATCGCAGGTTCTGCCGATATAGGCTTTCCATATGGGCGCGCGGTAAACGGTGAGACAGCCCCGCTGAGTTCCAGGTAGGCCCAGATCGCACTTTCAGACCGCGATTGGTCAGCCCCACCCTTGACTCCGCGAGTGCGTTCAACTGGCTTAAGAGCTGCGCCTTTTCTTGTCTCGCCCCATTGAATGAGCTTGCCGTCACGGAAGAGCAGCGCACCTATCGAGGTGTCCGTGCCGCCGTTTCTGTTCTTTTCGTGGGTTTCGACCGATGGATTGGCCTCGTAAACGTTGACCATCTCATTTGTGAAATACCAGCGCTCGCGGTCGATGACTTTCCAGCCGACGGCAGTGAGTAGCTCTCCTTCAGACGGCCTTGTTTCGATCGCTATCTCCGGATCGTAATTTCCCTCTTCGGGCACATCAATTTCGGAGCCCGGGAAGTTCATATTCTTCCAGTGGCGGAGAGCAAAGGCGCGGGCGTAATCGCCCCGATGTGCGAGACGCTCGAATGCCGGCCAGGCGAGTGACGGGCGCGCCGGCTTGTTGTCGTTGGCCGGAGCTACGATGCGCGCTGTCTTCGGCTTGGCGGTCACTGGGGCGGTCTGCCCCGCTAGCAGTGCGGACAGTTGCGAAAGGTCGCGGTGCTTTTCGGGTGCTGACATCATTTGGTCCACTTCGGCTTGGGGTCGGGGATGTTGTCGATCGCATTTGACATGCTGGTTGGAACGCCGGGCGGCCACTCGGCCAGGATCGAAGCCTTACCTCTGGCAAGTCGAAAAGCGGCAAGCCTTTCTTCCTCGGCCGCCGTCCGAGTGACGCAGAGCGACAGGTCATACTCAGCCAACCGTTTGATCTTATCTCGCTCCGCCTCCAGGTCTTTGACCTTCGTCTGGAGGACCTCGATGATCCTGTGCGCATCGGCCAAGTGCGAACGATAATGATCGCCGCGCATCCGAGGATCACGGGGCGCGGTGCTGTCGGCCAGCAGCGTGCGCATCGCCTCCTTGGTCAACGCGCTTTCGCGGCGGGCGGATTCCTCTGCAGTCTTGACGCGTTTGCTCATGAGTTGATGACTTCCTCAAGTAATGGTGAAAGATGGTAGGCTACGCTGGCGCGATACTTCGGCGGCCACTCTGATGGCATCTCGGCGAGCGCGATGGCCACGCCGTGGCCCTGCCCCGACACCGGATTATGCTTGAGGAAGGCACTGCGGATGGCTTCTCCGGCGTGAAGTTGGATGTAGGCGTCACTAACAAGCTCGATGGCTTCGACTGCGGCATAGAGGCGGGCAAGACCGCGGCGGATTCTGGCGACGTCGTCTGCGGTCGCCGCGATGTCGTGCTTAGCTGCGAATGCTTCTGCTGCTCTGCTCATTATCAATACCCTCCAAGTTCGCTGCGCTCGATCCAGTGCCATTCCCATTGCCGGTGCGTTTCGCACCAAACCAACGCGTATTGTTCGTCGCCGGAAATCTCATCAAGTTGATCGACCTGTGACGGATCGACGAGGTGGACGATCTTCTTTCCATTTTTCGTTTCGATGCATTCGATCATTGTCTCTCCTTCGCGCGCGTGAGTGCGTTATGTTTTCGTGCGGCTAAAACCTCTGCGGCGGTATATCCCCACCTCTATTGTACCCACTCTCATATATATTATTGTTTTTATTATATTTTTTACATGTAAGGGTGGGTGCAAGACTGGGGTAAAGGGTGGGGTAAGACTGGGGGAGAAAAGCGCAGCGTTTTTGAATTTCGGTGATTTTGCCCCCACCCTTTACCCCAGTCCTTTTCCCGGTCTTTACCCCATGCTTTTACCCACCCTCGATCGGGATGATGATCGCGTTTTCGGGCATAGATTCAGCAGCCCAGTAACGCACTTTTGTCTGGCCGCTCTCGCTTGACATCTTTGCAAGATGAACCTCCCTCGCCTGCCGAAGCATGCCGATGATGTCTTCCAAGCGCCTCTTATCGATCGCGCCTCTGAGGTTCTTGACGATATCCCGCATCGTAATTCCGGATGAACCTCGCCTGACAACTTGCTGCCGGACGCGCAGGTATTCGGCTGCGCGGTCATTATCGGCGATATTCTGATCAGCTCCACGAAGGATGACATGAAGCGAATGCTCGGCGACTGCGTTTGCCCATCCCTGGATTTCGGCAGTAATGACCGGCTCTTTGGGGTCGCATCCTACGGCCACGATCAGTGCGAGCCTCGCGGCGTTTTCACCAACCCTGTTCAGAATCGGTCGATATTGTGGATCCACCGTCTTCTTCATCGCGCGGATCCGATCGTCGAATTCCTCGAAAAGATCGTCCACACCAGCCGCCCAAGAGGCAGTCATGATCGGGTGCGGCTTCTCATCCGACTTCGCGTTCAGAGCGAAGAATGGACCGGTGAAGCGACCCGCCGATAGTCCCAAGAGCTCCGAGACGCGTTCGGAAAGAGCCGACGGAATGTTGTCGATGCTGTTGGGCGGGTTGCGAACCTTCACCGGGTCGGCGCTGCCGACATCGATGAGAACAAGCCGGCCGAGCAAACCCTCGGCGATGTTGCCGGACGAAAGCGCACTCCAGAACGTCGATGGGGTTGATACTCCGTGCAGTGTGAAGCAAGGCGCGACGATGCGCGCAATGTTACCAGCCGCCTTCTCCTGGCCGCCCCAGAACCCTTGCGGCGCGCCGGTGAGCTCCATCAACGCGCTGGCGATCTCGGCGCGATGGGTCGCGACATTCCTGCCTGTGTGGTCTGCCAGCCAGCGCCCAAACTCGTCTTGGATGCAAACCGACGTCGGAGATTTGCGCAGCTTGTTCGTCAGTCCGGGCAAACTCCGGATCTGGTCCATGAACAGCCATTCACTGACCTTAGATCCCCAGCTGGTGCTATCGGCCAGAGCAGCGGAGGCGCGGATGGTGACGTCCTTGCCGAATCCTGATTCAGCGAGGCCGACGAGGTAAATGTTTGACCGAAGACCGGTCGGCCCTTTGAAGCGGCGTCCGATCATGCCAGCGGTGAATGCAAGGCTGGCCACCAAGGCAAGGTGCGGCGATGGAAATCGCGCGCAGCCAACGATAAATCTCGCGAACTCCCCGACCGCGCCAGGAGGGTAACAGAGATGCTCTGGCAGGCCTCCCGACGCTGGCGCGTTTGCCTGCGGCTCATCGCTGTCATCTTCTGCGGTGTTGTCATTAGCTGCGACTGGCGCACTACGTCTCGAAAGACTGCCGAGCGTCATTCTGGCTCCGACGTCCCGCTGCTCCCACCCAAGTTCGATCGGATCGCGGCCGAGCCGCTCGCATAGCCAGAAAGCCGCCTCCTTCGCCGTCGGTGCCCCACCGTACTCAATTACCAGCTCGATCGCGGTGCTGGTCTTCTCGGTGCCAAAGTCGCGGATACCGTCTAAGTGGATGGAGAGATCCTCTTCAAGAGACCTGCCCAAATCTGCCGAAGTGACGCGCCATGCGCCTGTGCCCACCTCTTGCCTGGCCGATGAGAACAGATCCTTCACCCACCTATCTGTATCGGCCAGAGCGGATGTGTTGACCTGCTGCCAAAACGTTCCGCCCAGGGATTGTGAAACGCGAGGTTCTGCCTTCTTGCTAGCTGCGGTGCCGATGGAGGCTAGATACGCGTCTGCCTCGACGAGGAAGGCGTCAATAGTCTCACCGTCGATTTCCGGAAGATCGAAGAACGGGACATCGAGAGGCGATGCGCCGATCCATTCGTAGGCTTTTCCGGTATCCGGATGGATGCCGAAGGCTACAAACTGCTGCCCCTGCCCTAAGATTTCGATCTGGCAGTCATGGCCGTTGACGCTGTATTTGCCGGTGATCTTCTTCCGTCGAGCGTCCGATGCCCGGAATATAAAGGTTACCTTGGGCGCGCGGCCGATGCGCTGAAGGGCGCGATCAGCGCCGGGAAGGGCGAGAGCCATCGTCCGCAGGTGTCCAGCCGCATCCGCGTCAGGAACGTCGATATCGATTGCAACCACATCGCCGCAGAGAATGCCCGTGTTCGTATGGTCGGAATAGCGACGGGCTTGGCCCTCGATCTGCTCTGCCTTCGGATGGAAGTTGGACCAGCCCTTAATGCGGGGGCGCTTCCCATCGACCGGGACTGGGATGTAGCCCTTGGCGAGGAGAGATCGGCGAAGGTCTACCAGATCCGGATCAGATGACGTCTGCTGTGATGCGTTCATGGGACTTTCGGTCTCCTGCCATGGCTTCCATTGCTGCGCGAGTAATCTGCAGAGCGGCTTGCCGCGAGAAGGTGACGCACCGCTTCCCCCCAGCGGCGTTCGGCCCGTACGCAAGTCTGGTGCCGCGCGGGCCGGCGACTAGGCGCATGCCAAAGACACGAACATGTTCGGACAGAGAGACGTCGAAAGTGGCTATTGTGGAAAACCCGTCGTCACCACCCGGTGACGCAGGGTCAATTCGAAGAATGCGCAAAATCTCTCCTCTCGCCGGCGCAAGGCCGGTCGGCAAATGGTGGTGGATGAGTGGCTGGCGCTATGTCGGCGTGAGACCGACGAATGTCCAGAAATCAGGCTGCGGCCCGGGCGGCCAGCTTCGCCTGAATCCATGACTGGACCTCAATGCGGGAAAAAGCGATCCGCTTTTCTCCGAGAGCAACGGCAGCCGGGAAGTTGCCTTCGACCCGGAGCCTGTGGATCATGGTTTTCGACATGCTTGTGAGCGTGCACGTGTCCCTGAGAGAAATCAGCGCATAGTTGTCGTTGCTTGCGGTCGGCATGGTGTCTCCTCTAATCGCCGCGGACGGAATCCGGGTGTCAGGTTGTCGATAAGATTGTTGAGAGGGTTCAGTGACCGGCGCGCCATGGCCGGGTTGAAGTTAATCGACGCTCTCAAGAGCGCCACCCTGTCCGGTCGGGCATCCGGCAGCTTGGCTGCATCTGATAGATATGGACTTACCGAAAAGAGCCATATCTCTGCGGGATCCCCCCGCACCAAACGAAATCACCTGTAGATCTCGTTTATGACCTGAAAACTAATGTAAACATTCAAATGTTCCAAGTGTACTCGCCTAAAATAAAATCAAAGAAATTACTTGACGCGTTTGTTTACAAACCAGGCTAAGACCCGAGATATGCTGCCCAATCGGTCATCAGAGTCCTTCGCTTTTCGAGCGCATCAGACCGGCGATAGGCTTGTTCAGTCGCATCACCCTCGATGTGCGCCAAAGCCCCCTCGATAACTTCACGCGCATGGTCCGTGCAGTCGCCAGCCCAATCGCGGAAAGTCGACCGCATCCCGTGCAGGGTGATCGTCTTATCGGCCGACGCGGCCCGCAGCGCCTTGGTCATCATAGTCTCGCTGATTGCCGCGCCTTGCTTATCGCCTTCGAAAACCAGATCGCCGGCGGAGCGGCTGAGCATCTCTTTCAAAATCTCGACGGCCCGATCGGTTAGGGGTACCCTATGCTCGCGGAACTTCTTCATCCGCTCCTTGGGGATCGTCCAGAGTTTGGCTTCCAGATCGAATTCAGGCCAGACCGCGCCTCTGACTTCTCCTGTCCGGTTGCCGTTCAGGATCAGGAATTCGACCATTCTCGCCGACACGCCTTTGGACTTTCGCAGCTTGGCGACGGCTGCCGGCGCGGACTTGTAAGCGAGGGCCTTGTGATGGCCTCGGCTTAGCTTCTCGCGCGCGGGCATCACCTTTTCCAACAAACCCTTCCATCGGGCCGGGTTTCCGGCTGTACGCCATTCGTGGGCGATTCCGTAGTCGATCACCGCTTGGATGCGCGATCGAAGCCTGTTGGCGGTCTCCGGCCGCTCGCTCCAATGAACCATAAGGCAGTCTTTGACATCACCGATGACGATATCCGCGATCGGCATGTCGTGGAGCGGCTTGGCGTAATCGTTCAAGGTCATCTCCCATTGCGCCTTGTGCTTGGCGTTGCGCCAATCGCCTTTGCGCGTGTCGAGCAGTCCGTCCATGCAATCCTTGAACGTCTTCGGCTGCAATGGGCGACGGTCGGCCCGTGGATCTTCACCACGAGCAAGTTGCAGGCGGATCGCGTCGGCTTTCTCACGGGCAAGCGCTAGGCTGACGGGGGCGGTACCCTGGCCATATCCGCCGAGCCCGACTTCGTTTCGCTCATCGCCACGGCGCCAGATGAACACCCAATTCTTGCTGCCGCCCTTCTGCGCCCTTATGTACAGGCCGTCACCGTCGCCGTAGATGCCGGGTTTGGCGATCGTCTTGATCTTCGTCTCGCTAAGCTTGTTCCGAGCCATGAAAAACCCTCCGCCGAACCCACATTTTCACGACGGTTATCATAACGGTCAAGAATTGTCCATTTGGAGCATTCGGAATTCTTGTTTGTTTACAATGGCGTCATATGGTGTGCAGGACCATATTGACCATAAGAACGGCGGAATAGCGGACACCTCTTCCGCCAGCAACCTGTTGAAACGCGTGTGTATTTTTCCCGACCTTCCGAGGCGATATTCCAACTCGCTTGCAATACAGTCAACGAAGATCTGCAATAATGCTGCGACATCCAGACGCGCTGTCGGACTCATCGATAGCGCATAGCTGATAGCGCATAACGGACCGACGGAAGCTTAATGATTTGGGCGGCGCCTTTACAAGAATCGCGGTGCTTGTTGTAGTGCTGAAATGATGCCTCGCTTCATTTGCATATGTCTATTGGTACCCTTCCTCGGCTGCTGCCTCTATAGGTACTATCCGGCTCCTCCGATAAAGCATATGCCCGAATATCCTTGGGGTTGCGCCGACTGTAACAAGGCATCGCGGCCGGAGGAGAAACCATGACCATGCCCGACAGGGTCGCCCTGTGGCTGCCCTTCTGCCTGGTGGGCGGCATGTGTGGCTGGAGTTGGTATTGGTATATCAGGTCCATCATCTTCTACTATAAAAATGGCTTCGATTTCAGCGAAGATTTCGGACCCCAATTTTCGGAATTCCCTGATGATGATCGCTTTACTGCGAAGCCGAAAGAAAAATTCTTGATAGCTTGGCCCGTTTTCGTCGTTGTTAGCACAGCCAATTTGATCCCAATTACTTTAGGTCTGCTGGGGATCCTCAATTGAGGGCGGTAGCCGCGCTGGGCGGATTATTCTGCCTCACAAACTGCCGGATTATCAGTGTCGCGCAACCGCTTATATGACGTGTGCCGCAACTCGCGGTCATGCGTCCACGCCCGATAGTCGGTTTCAGCAACAAGGCGCGGATCGACTAAGACCGCGTTTTGCAATCGGCGGCAGGCTTGCCGATGATCAGCTTTCCATCTTCTCCCGGCGTCCATTCGCGGAACGCGCGTTAAAGCCGGTTCCCACACCCCGAGAAAGACGAGCTCGTTTTCCTTTGCGCGCTGCGAGCAGCATGCTGCCGAATGATTCTGAAGACTACGTGCGCGAGGCCGACACGCTCATTGTCACAAAGCTCAGCCGCCTCGCCCGTTCGACTGTAGATCTCCTCGTCATCGGCGATCTCTAGAGCCTCGCACGTATTGCTACACAGCAATCGCGATGGGGACTGAAGCCACAGCCGCTCATGAAAGCAGCGAATAGATCCAGACGCCAACAGAACCCCAAAAGATAGCCGGCATCACTATCATCCCCAAAACGATGATTTTGGTCACACTAAAAGCTCCGAATTCGACTCATCCTGCAAAGCTATTGCAACGATCGAGGGTTGGTATGGGGCACGAAGTCCGGGACCGATCGGACCTTGGTCTGAGTTCTGCGGCTGAATGCATAATCCCCTGGAGGGAGGGGAGCTTACTCGATAGATCCGCTTAGAGCGCTGCAGTTGCGGTTCATGCCCCTTCGGAATTGGTTCGGCGCCGGTAGGTCCCGGCCGCGATGGTGAGCGCGACGGCGATCAATGCCGCTGCGACGCCGAAGGTGATCTGCATGCCTGAATGCACGGCCTCGGGACGTGCCGCGGCGATCTCCGCCGTCGCCGATCCATGCGCGAACACTGCCCCCATGACGGATGCACCGGTAATCAGCCCGAGATTGCGCGACAGGTTGAGCACGCCGGAGATGACGCCGCGCTGGTCGGTGCGGACATCCGCCATAACGGCCGTGTTGTTGGCTGCCTGGAACAGCTGATAGCCAGGCGTCAGCAGAGCGATGGCGGCGATGTAGCCGGCGATTCCGGGCAGCACGGCGAGAGCGATGGAACCGGCTGCCATGGCGACGAGCCCTGCGGCAACGACCAAGGGTGCATCCAAACGATCGACCAAGCGACCAGCCGGGACACCGCTGAGGATGGAGATGACGGGACCAATCGACATGACGGTTCCAACCAGCGCTTCGTTCAGCCCGAGCGCGCGGGAGAGATAGAACGGCGCGACCACCAGCGTCGCCATCATGACCGTCGAAACGAGCGCGTTCATCGCCAGGCTGGCGGTGAGGACGCGATTGCGAAATACCGCCATCTGGACCAGCGGCGATGCCGCTCTCGCCTCGGCGAAGACGAAGAGAGCGGCGCCAAGACCGGCCGCGAGCAGCAGGGCGAGGTTCAATAGGCCAAAGCTGCCATGCCCGATCGTCATTGCCAGCGCATAGGCCGAAAGCATCAGGGCGAGCAGCAGCGTGCCCACTGTATCGAAGCCGGCTCGATCCTTCTTCTTCTGTCCGCCGATATCGGCCGGCAGATAGCGAAAAGCGAGAACAAAGGTCGCCAAGCCGAGCGGCAGGTTGACGAGAAAGATTGCCGGCCAGCCGAAAGAGGCGATCATGAGCCCGCCGAGCGACGGCCCAAGAGCCGTGCCGATCGCCGACATCGTTCCGAGCAGCCCCATGGCGCTGCCGGTCCGTGTCTTCGGCACCGTATCGCCGACAAAGGCCATGGTGAGCGCCATCATGATCGCCGCGCCGAGACCCTGCAGCGCGCGCGCCGCAATCATCAGCCACAGCGTCGGTGCAAGGCCGCAGAGGACCGAGGCCAGCGTGAAGAGCAGGATGCCGATAAGCAGCAGCCGGCGGCGGCCGGTAATATCGCCGAGCCGCCCGACGCTGACGATCAGCGTGGTGATGGCAAGGAGATAGGCGAGCACGATCCACTGGACATCCTGGAAGGGCGCGTTGAACGCCCGCGCCAGGCTCGGCAGGCCGACATTGGCGATGCTGGTGCCGAGCGATGGCAGCAACATCGAGAGGGAAAGGCTGGCGAGTGCCCAGCGGACGGAATATCTGCGTTCGGCGACGGCCTCGCCTGGCTCTGCAATGATCGGTTTCACAGTGGACTCCATTTTCTCGCTCCGGAAAGGGAACTGCTGGAAAACATAGTCCTCCGGCCGGCATGGCGGAACGCGCAGCATTTGCATTCTATTCTTGCGTTTGGCGCCACATCAAACAGTGCTATACGGGATGCATGTCGCCCCCCGATCTTAATCTGCTCGTCACCCTGGATGTGCTGCTTGCCGAAGGCAGCGTTGCGCGCGCGGCCCAAAGGCTGCGGCTCAGCCCGTCGGCGATGAGCCGGGCGCTGGCGCGATTGCGCGAAACGACGGGCGATCCGCTGTTGGTGCGCGCCGGCCGCGGCCTCGTCCCCACGCCGCGAGCGCTCGAACTGCGCGAACGGGTCGGCCGGATCGTCGAGGAGGCGCAAACGGTCCTGCGCCCTGCCGAGGCGCTCGACCTTCAACGCCTGGTCCGAACATTCACGCTGCGCGCCAGTGAGGGCTTCGCCGAGAGCTTCGGACCCGGTCTTATCGCCCGCCTCGGTGGTGATGCGCCCGGCGTGCGGCTGCGTTTCGTGCAGAAGCCGGATAAGGACAGCGCCCCGTTGCGCGACGGAAGCGTCGACCTGGAAACCGGTGTCGTCGGCGACACGATGGGGCCGGAGGTGCGGGCGCAGGCCCTGTTCCACGACCGTTTCGTCGGCGTCGTGCGCGTGGGGCATCCGCTCTGCCAGGGTGAGGTGACGCCCGCCCGGTATGCTGCCGGCCGCCACATCGCCGTCTCGCGGCGCGGGCTCGACAAAGGCGCGATCGATGAAGCCCTCGATGCGTTCGGGCTGGAACGGAAGATTGCCACCATCGTCGGCGGTTTTTCCACCGCGCTGGCTCTCGCCCGCGCGTCGGATCTGATCGCCAGCGTGCCGGAACGGCACACCGGAGCTTTGCGCCAGGGCATGCACAGTTTTCCCCTGCCGGTTCCGACCCCTGAGATCACCGTTTCACTGCTGTGGCATCCCCGGATGGATGCCGATCCCGCCCATCGCTGGCTGCGCGGCTGCGTTCGGGACGCTTGCGCGGCGGGGTGATCGGTGGGCCGCGTCGAACTGACGGGCGAGTGATCGATCCGTTCGCAATGGTTGACTATCCCTCGTCGACGTGATTTCCCGCCCGAGATCATCAGGCGAATTATCAGACGGGAACATCATGGCCGACATCATCGTAAAGGATAGCAACGGAAGCCAGCTTCACGACGGCGATTCCGTAACGCTGATCAAGGACCTCAAGGTCAAGGGAACTTCCGAGACGCTGAAGCGCGGAACGCTGGTCAAGGGCATTCGCCTGACCGACAATCCCGGCGAGATCGAGTGCAACACCAAGCAGGTCAAGGGTCTGGTGTTGAAAACGGAATTCCTCAAGAAGGTTTAGGATCGGCCTTATCAGCCCCATCCTGCGGCACTTCCTCGGTGATCACCTCGAAGCGGGAGAGCGTTGCCGGGCCAAAGGCCGTCGACATCGCGACGTCGGTTGCGTCGCGGCCGGTCCCCATCAGTATTCTTCCGATGCGCGGCGTATTGTGGCGGGCATCGACCGTATGCCAGTGGCCGCCGAGAAACACCTCGAACCAGGCGCTGAAATCCATCGGGTTGGGATCGATCGGGACGCCGATATCGCCGAGATAGCCGGTGCAGTATCGGGCTGGGATATTCATGCATCGGCAAAGCGCGATGGCGAGGTGGGCAAAGTCGCGGCAGACGCCGGCCTTGTCGGTGAAGCCGCCATGCGCGGTTCGCAGCAGATCGGCCTTCTGGTAGTCGAAGGTGATGTGGTCGTGAACGAAATCGCAGATCGCCTGGACGCGCGCCCAGCCGAGCGGCGTCGACGAGAATGTTGCCCAGGCAAAATCGCCGAGCCTGTCGGTGTCGCAATAACGGCTGCCAAGCAGGAAGACGAGCACATCGTCCGGCAGGTCATTGATCGCATGCTGAATGGCATCGTCGGGAACGACGTCGGGCTGGCCGCTGTCGTAGATCTCGAATTCCGTGGAAATCGTCGTCACGCCAGCCGGGGCGACGATCCGGCTGCAGGCGTTGCCAAAACCATCGGTATATTCCCAGGCCTCGATCGGCCGGTCGAATGTCAGAACCTGCTCAGTGAGAAGATCGGCACGGCGGGAAGGATGAATGTTGAGAGCGAGCAGCATTGGCGTCGGCTGAATGCATTCATAGCCCAGATGAAACCCGGCGCGTATCTTCATTGTGGCTTCCTCGCGTCCCACATAGGTGGCGTGACTATGCAACGTCGATCGCGCTGCCCGGTTCCCGCCTGATGCGCGCTCAAAGCTCGGGATGTCCAATATTACTTCGTGGTGACGTTGACCTGCACCGTCATGCTGTCGAAATCCGTCCCATCCCCATCATAGCTGCCGCTCAACGGGACGGCCTGGCGCGGATCGCGGGCAACGGCGACACGAATGAGATCGCGGTTGCCGACGATCCCATTGGTCGGATCGAACTCCGCCCAGCCGGCGCCCGGAAGATAAATCTGGCACCACGCATGGGTGGAACCGCCGCCGAGCACGGTCGAGCCGTCGCGATCGGGAACATAGACATAGCCCGTGACAAACCGCGCCGCGAGGCCGAGGACGCGCGCCGCCTCCATCATCAGCAGCGCGAAATCCCGGCAGGTGCCGGAGCGAAGCTGCAAAGTCTGCTGCGGCGTCTGCGTTCCGTGCTCCATCCGGCGCGCATAGACGAAGCTTTCCCGAATGGCGTAACAGAGCGTCATCAGCAGATGCCCGGTTTCCGTCGGACGTCCCTGCCGCACGAACTGGCGCGCCCAGCGTCCGACATCATCGTTGGGGTCGGGATAATGGCGCTGCATCGCGGGCATCAGATCGGCAATTTCGTCCTTGTCATAGGAGAATGGATAGGTCAGGGCCTGGTCGTCCACCTTGAGATCCAGGGCGACCTGGGGTGTATGATCGAGGGTGATCCAGGTTTCGAAACGAAGCTCGGACGCCGGCCTCGAAAAATCGATGAGCGCCACGCAATTGCCGAAAACATCGTGGATCCAGCGCACATGACTTTCCCTAGGATATATCGTCAACGACGCTTCGATCAGCCGCTGGTCGAAACTGTCGCGCGGCCGGAACATCAGGCGATGCTCGCCGAAATCGACCGCCCTGACGTAACGATAGGACGTGATGTGGCGGACGGAAAAAATCGTCATCGGCCGCCGTCCGGTAATCTTATCACTTCCTTGCTCCAAGACGGCGACGCCGCTCTTCCTCTACGGAGGCGCCTTCGCCGCTTTCCCGCTCATCCCGATTTCTTGTCATATAAGCACATTCGAAAGATTGCTATTCTACATCAACCGATCGACGGCAGAGCCGTCCAACCTAAGAGGATAAAATGCATATCATCTGGGACGTTCTGACGCTTCTGCTGACAATCGGCTCGCTCTATGGCGGTCGCGAATACCGGATTATTCGCGCCCGTGCCCGCGCCCAGAACTGGGGCAACTTCTGATTGGATTCGATTCGAACGCATCGCTGCCGCAACGGTGGCGGTTACGTCGAATGACGTAAAGCCATACGCATAAGGAAATGCTTCATTAGCCGAGACGGCGTCTATCCGTCCATTCTCCCTGTTATTGCAAGCCCGCCTCACCCCAGGCGGGCTTTTTTCGCCATTGATCTTTCCTCGCCTGCCGCGAATATTGGCGCGTGTGTCACTTCTTGGCGCCTGCCGACAGCACCCGATGTGTCGCATTGTCCATGGCGTGGCTCGCCTCCTGCCCATCCTTCTTCAGCCCGTATGCGGTATTGCCGCAGCCGGAAAGCGTGAGCAGGCAGATGCAGGCGATGGCGATTGCAGCTTTTGACATCGAGTTTCCCCAGTGGAGTGGCGATCAGGGAAAGATGATGCATTTCCTGCCAAAATCAATCCGCCGGCCTTCGGTGCGGATCGCATATGGAACTCTATGGCGCGCCCGACGTTTACAGAAGCCATCCAACCGGGGTCAACGACATGGATTATCAGATTGCATTCGCCGCAACCGTCGCCACAGCGTCCTTCCTCGTTTTCATGCTCGTCGTTCACCGGACATAATCGCCCGGAAGTGTGCAGCGATTCCGGCAGAACCCCATTTTAAGCGCTAAAGCGCGCTGCATGAATTATTTCGATATGACGGGCTTCAGACGTTCCGGCATCCCCCAACAGGCCTCATACATCGCGCCGACAAAATGACCGAGACTAAGGTTGGCACAATGAGTGCGGCTCATCCCTCAGTGCACCTTTAAATACAAGACAAGAAACGTTTCAATTTATACAAGCACTTCAACTCCCAGAGAATGTATTAAATTTTAATTAAATGTCTTGTTTAACTATCTGTTAACAATATCCTTGCGCGCCGTCCACTTCCGCTTATGCTTTGTGCAAAGGGGAGAGGAACGATGTTTAGCAAAAGTCTGATCATGCCGGTGGGATTCGCAATACTCGCCATTGCCGGCCTCTTGTTTCAGATTGCTACTCACGCGTTGCATTCCCCCGTTACCATGCTGCAGCCGTAAGTCACATAAGTTGCTGAACTCGCAGGCAATCTCGTAACTGGGAGTGGAACTTCCCTTCGTTTCGTGCATTCTGTGACTCGTTTTGCCAGGAGGGAGATAATCATGGAAAACGCAGGCGTGGGTTGGATTGCAGCCATCATCATCGGTGGCATCGCCGGATGGCTGGCGGAAAAGGTCATGAGCAGCAACATGGGCTTGCTCATGAACATATTGCTCGGCATCGTCGGCGCCATTGTCGCCAACTGGATCCTGGGTCTGTTGCACATCCAGCCGCTTGCAGGCTGGCTGGGTTATCTGATCACCGGCTTTATCGGTGCCTGCATCCTGATTTTCATCGGGCGCGTCATCCGCCGCTGACGGTCGCACCAGCCTTCAAAACATCGAAAGCCGGGCTATCATTGCGCCCGGCTTTTCATTGTCGTGAATTCTTTCTAGCGGCGGCTCAGCAGGCCGAAAACATAGGCAATGCCTGCCGTCACAGCGAGCGCCATCAGCGGTTCTTCGCGAACCTTGTCGCGCAGCTGTTCCGTCATCAGCGACGCCTCGTCGGTCACCGCCGACTTTGCCCCCTGCCCGAGCGCGACCACGCTTTCCGTCAGCCGGGAGAGATCGTTGCGAAGGGCTGCGACCTGTGCCGACAGATCGTCTGCTGCGATATCGGCCTTTACCCGCGCAGCGGTGGATTCGGCGGAAGCGGTTTTCAATTCAGCCATGGTCTGCTCCTGTTTCATGGGATGCGGCTTCAACGAAATTGCGGCCCGAAAGGTTCCGCCGCAATCGCTCTTTTGTTCGCCGCAGAGCCGCCACGCCGCCGCCGCCGCACCGCGCAGCTTTTCGCGCGACAAACCCTTCATTTCCTGTCGGGTTTGTTCTAAGGAACGTCGAATGTCCGCCCGCGCGCGGGTTAATGATACTGCGAGGTTTGCGTTTCTATGTTCCATATCCTGAGAAGAGCCGCTCAGACCTGGGTCGCCAAGCTGCTGATGCTTCTGCTGGTCGCGTCCTTCGGCATCTGGGGCGTCTCCCGGTCGCTGATTACGGGCAGCAACAGCACCACGGTCGTAACCGTCGGCGATCAGCATGTGGACGTCAACGAATTCCACCTCGCCTACCAGCGCCAGGTGGCGAGCCTCAGCCAGCAGTTCGGCACGCGCCTCACCCCGGAACAGGCGCGCGCCTTCGGCGTCGAGCAGCAGGTGCTTTCCCAGCTCGTCGCCGGCGCCTCGCTCGACCAGCTTGCCGAAGACATGAACCTCGGCCTGTCCGAAGATCGCCTCGCCCAGTTGATCGCCGATGATCCTGCTTTCAAGGCTGTCAACGGCAAGTTCGACCGTGAACTCTTCATCTCGCGCCTGCGCAATGCCAGTATCCGCCAGGATGATTACATTAAGGAGCGCAGCAAGGTCGCCGTCCGCAGCCAGGTCGTCGATGCCATCTCGAACGGCTTCACCGCCCCGAAGACGCTGGTCGACGCCCTGAAGCTCTATGGCGGTGAAAGCCGCAGCGTCGACTACCTGCTGCTCACCAACGCCAATATCGAGCCGATCAAGGCGCCTGCCGACGACGTGCTGGCGGCGTGGTTCGAGGGTGTGAAGCAACGCTACCAGGCGCCTGAGTACCGCAAGCTCGTTTATCTCAAGCTGCAGCCCGCCGATATTGCTGACGCCGCGACGGTCACCGACGACCAGATCCACGAAGCCTTCGACAAGAGCAAGGATACCTACCGCACGCCGGAAAGCCGCACCATCGAACAGCTGACCTTCACCAGCAAGGATTTTGCCGTCGCCGCCGAAACGGCGCTGAAGAGCGGCACCAGCTTCGATCAGCTAGTCTCCGACCAGGGCAAGACGGCAAGCGACGTGCTGCTCGGCGAATTCACCAAGGACAAGGTTCCCGACCAGGCTGTTGCCGATGCGGCCTTCACGGTTTCGCGCGATGGCGGCACGACACCTGTGGTCGAGGGCTCCTTCGGTTCCGTCATCCTGCGCATTACCAACATCAAGCCGGAAACCACCAAGAATTTCGACGAGGTGAAGGAGGACATCCGCAAGCAACTGGCGCTTTCCAATGCCTCTCAGGAAGTGATCAACGTTCATGACCGAATCGAGGATCTGCGCGCCGGCGGCGCCACGCTCGAGGATATTGCCGGCCAGTTGAAGCTGAAGGCCGTGGCCGTCGACGCCGTCGATATGACCGGCGCCGACAAGGACGGCAAAGAGGTCAAGGATATTCCCGCCAAGCAGCAGCTGCTCGGCGAAGCCTTCAAGACCGAGGTCGCCGTCGATGCGCCGCCGCTGCCGATCGGCAATGACGGCTATGTCTGGTTCAACGTCCGCGAAATCACCCCGACCCGCGAGCGCCCGGTCGCCGAGGTGCGCGAAAAGGCGGTCGAGGACTGGACGGCGGAACAGCAGAAAGCCGAACTTGCCAAGAAAGCCGACGAATTGAAGGCCGCAGCCGCCAAGGGCACCGCGCTTGCCGATATCGCAACGCCGCTCGGCATTGCCGTCGAAAGCAAGAGCGGCGTCACCCGCTCCACCGATGATCCGGTGCTTGGCCGCGCCGGCGTCACCGCCGCCTTCTCCGGCCCCATCGATACGGTCGCGAGCGCTGTCGGCGCCGATCCGTCGACGCAGATCCTGATGAAGGTCACCGAGGTCAACAGCGAGCCGACCAGCGACGCGCTGAACAACCGCGATGCCCAGATCACCGCCATGGCCAATGCCGCCGGCGACGATATTCTCGATCAGATGGTCAACCTGTTGCAGACGCAGTACGGCGCGCAGATCAACCAGACGCTCGCCGAACAGGCGACGCTTCGTTAGGAGGTTTTATGACCGATCTGAAGCCGTTCCTGGCCAAGGCCGCAAGCCGCGAGCCGCTGACGCGTGACGAGGCCCGCGCCGCCTTCGACATCCTGATGTCGGGCCAGGCGACGCCCTCGCAGATCGGCGGCTTCCTGATGGCGTTGCGCGTGCGCGGCGAAACCGTCGACGAGATCGTTGGCGCCGTCACCGCGATGCGCTCGAAGATGCTGACCGTCGAAGCTCCGGCCGATGCGATCGACATTGTCGGCACCGGCGGCGATGCCAGCGGTACCTACAATATCTCGACGCTGGCGGCGCTGATCGTCGCCGGCGCCGGTGTCCCTGTCGCAAAACACGGCAATCGGGCGCTGAGCTCGAAATCGGGCGCGGCGGACAATCTGGCCGCCCTCGGCGTCAAGCTCGATGTCGGTCCCGAGATCATCTCCCGCTGCATTGCCGAGGCCGGCGTCGGCTTCATGTTCGCGCAGCTTCATCATTCCGCTATGCGCCATGTCGGCCCCTCCCGAGTCGAACTCGGCACCCGCACCATCTTCAACCTGTTAGGCCCGCTTTCCAGTCCGGCCGGCGTCCGCCGCCAGCTGCTCGGCGTCTTCTCGCCGCAATGGCTGGTGCCGCTTGCCGAAGTCATGCGCGATCTCGGCTCCGAATGCGTTTGGGTGGTCCATGGCGATGGCCTCGACGAGATCACCACGACCGGCATCACCAAGGTGGCCGCGCTTGAAGACGGCAAGATCCGTACCTTCGAGCTGTCGCCCGCCGATTTCGGCGTCAGCCCCAGTGTGCTTGCCGACATCAAGGGCGGCGATGGTGTCGCCAACGCTGCAGCGCTTCGCGAGGTGCTCAGCGGCGCCAAGAACGCCTATCGCGATATTTCGCTCGCCAATGCGGCCGCCTCGCTGGTGATTGCCGGCAAGGTCGAGACGATTCGCGACGGCATGACGCTTGCGGCGCAGTCGCTCGATAGCGGCGCCACCGCGCTCGCCCTCGACAAACTCATCGCCGTTTCCAACGATATCGACTAGGATTGCCCGATGACCGATATCCTGAAGAAGATCGAACTTTACAAGCGTGAGGAGATCGCCGCCGCCAAGGCTGCGGTGTCGCTTACCGACCTGAAGGCGATGCAGGCCGGCCAGTCAACCCCGCGCGGCTTCCATCGCGCGCTGACTGCCAAGCGTGACGCCGGCAATTTCGGTCTGATCGCCGAGATCAAGAAGGCGAGCCCGTCCAAGGGGCTGATCCGTCCGGATTTCGATCCGCCGGCCCTGGCAAAGGCCTACGAAGCCGGTGGCGCGGCCTGCCTTTCCGTGCTGACCGATACGCCGAGCTTTCAGGGTGCGCCGGAATTCCTGACGGCCGCCCGCGCTGCCTGCGCTCTGCCGGCGCTGCGCAAGGATTTCATGTTCGAGACCTATCAGGTGCATGAGGCGCGCGCCTGGGGGGCCGACTGCATCCTGCTGATCATGGCCTCGCTTTCGGATGACGAGGCCGAGCGTCTGCAGGACGAAGCTTTCTCGCTCGGCATGGACGTGTTGGTCGAGGTCCACGGCGCCGAGGAGATGGAGCGGGCGCTAAAACTGTCCTCACCGCTCATCGGCATCAACAACCGCAATCTGCGTACTTTCGAGGTCAGCCTGACGGTCAGCGAGACGCTGGCCGCCATGGTTCCGGCAGACCGGCTCCTCATCGGCGAAAGCGGTATCTTCACCAATGCCGATTGCAAGCGCCTGCAGGCCGTCGATATCAGCACCTTCCTTGTCGGCGAAAGTCTGATGCGGAAGGATGATGTGACAGCCGCTACCCGCGCGTTGCTCTTTGGCGAAGCCGCCATCGCGGCCGAATGATATGAGCGGCGGAAAGCCCGGCCTCACGCATATCGATGCCTCCGGCGAGGCGCATATGGTCGATGTTTCCGACAAGGCCGAGACGGTGCGCATCGCCACGGCCGAGGGCCATGTGAAGATGGCGCCGGAAACGCTGGCGCTGATCCGCGAGGGCAACGCCAAGAAGGGCGATGTCATCGGCACGGCGCGCCTTGCCGGAATCATGGCCGCAAAACGCACCGCCGATCTCATCCCGCTCTGCCATCCGCTGATGCTGACCAAGATCACGGTCGAGATCGACGAAGACACCGCCCTGCCCGGTCTGCGCGTCACGGCAACCGCCAAACTGACCGGCAAGACCGGCGTGGAGATGGAGGCGTTGACCGCCGTCTCGGTCGCCTGCCTCACCATCTACGACATGGCCAAGGCGGCCGACAAGGCAATGGAGATCGGCGGCGTCAGGCTGCTTGAAAAATCCGGCGGCAAGTCGGGCGATTTCCGCCATCCGGAGGCAAGATGAACCTTCTCCCGGTCGCCGAGGCGCAGAACCGTCTCCTGTCCCGCGCCAAGCCCGTCGAGGCCTCTGAAACGCTGCCACTTACTAATGCCGAAGGCCGCGTCCTGGCGGTCGATCTCAAGGCAGGCCTGACCCAACCGCCCTTCAATTCCTCCGCCATGGATGGTTACGCCCTGCGTCGCGACGACGCGCCGGAGCCGGGCGCCGTGTTGAAGCTGATCGGCACCGCCGCCGCCGGCCATGCCTTCGGAGGCGAGGTAGGCAAAGGCGAGACCGTCCGCATCTTCACCGGCGCCCCGGTTCCCAAAGGCGCCGACAGCGTGCTGTTGCAGGAGGATGCGGAAAAGATAGAAGGCGGCATCAGAACCAGTTTCCCCGTGCGGCAGGGCCAGCATGTGCGTCCCCGCGGCCAGGATTTCATCGAAGGCGAAGCCGTGCTGCCGGCCGGCACCGTACTCGATTTCTCGCGGCTGACGGTCGCTGCCGGCATGAACCGGCCCGATGTCGAGGTCCTCAAACGCCCGCTGATCGCCATCCTCGCAACCGGCGACGAACTGCTGCCACCCGGCAGCACGCCCGGCCCTTCGCAGATCATCGCATCCAATACGTTCGGCATCGCAGCCCTTGCCCGCAAAGCCGGCGCCGAGGTGCTCGATCTCGGCATCGTACCGGACGATAAGGCGAGGATCACCGCGGCGATCGACACGGCGCGGGACGCCAAGGCCGATGTCATCGTCACGCTCGGCGGCGCTTCGGTCGGCGACCATGATCTGGTGCAGGCAACGCTGATCGAGGCCGGCATGCAGCTGGATTTCTGGCGCATCGCCATGCGCCCCGGCAAACCGCTGATGGTCGGCAGCTTCGGCGAGACCCATGTGCTCGGCCTGCCCGGCAATCCGGTCTCGAGCTTGGTCTGTTCCCTGCTCTTCCTGGAACCGCTGATCCGCAAACTTGCATCCCTGCCGCCGGTGCGGCGCGAGGCAATGATGGAGGCAGCCGTCACGTTGCGCGCCAATGATCACCGGCAGGACTATATCAGGGCGAGACTCTCGAAATCCGCTGCCGGGAACTGGCTCGCCGAACCTTTCGGCAAACAGGATTCATCGATGATGAAGGTGTTTGCGAAAGCCGATTGCCTCATCATCCGCCCGCCACATGCGCCGGAACTGCCGACCGGAGCGCCCTGCCCGGTCATGCTGTTGCGGCCGGATCTTCGGGCATAGTCGCAGCCCTTCAGCCCTCTCCGGCAAACGAAAACACGCCCGCCTGCACCGTTCCGCCGCTGGACCCCGCCCCAAATTCCGCAACCGCATGCGTCGCGATTCGCTTCAGTTGTGCTTGCGGCAGGTAAGCGCGCTCGGGATCGCCGATCAGCACCTCGATGCCTGCGGTCTGGCAACGCCGCAGGAAAGCCATCGCCCGCAAAGCAAGCGCGGGGTCGTAAAAAAGATCACCGACAACAAGGAGATCAGTCTCCTCCGGCGGCGGTGCCTCGATGATATCGGTGGCGACGGCAACGATGTCCACGCCGTTGATCACCGCGTTGAGACCGATTGCAGCAATGGCATTGGCATCGACATCGACCGCCGTCACCGCGGCAGCTCCGGCCTTCGCCGCCGCGATGGCGACGAGCCCGGAGCCGGCGCCGAGATCGAGGACGCGGCGGCCGGCGACTGTTTCCGGACTGTCGAGCAGATGGCGGGCAAGCACGGCGCCGCCGGCCCAGGGATAGGCCCAGTAAGGCGGAGGATCGGTTTCTCCGCGGCCGGCAAGCCGCCAGAGCCCGCTCGCAGGGCCTGCCGTATGGAGCAGGATTTCGGGAATGGCCGGAACGGGTGAGATCGGCAGATTGGTCTGGATGAAGGTGGCCGGATCGGGACGCGGAGTGCCGGAGCGTTTCATCGTCGTCCTGCTCCCGGCCCGCTATAAATCTAACGCTTCAATAATTCTTGATGGCGAGATGCGGCATGCCGCCGTCGAGCAATTCCGCTTGTCGGCTAGCCGTCAGATAAAGCCCTCCGCCTGAACCGGCGAAGGGCCTGCGGCGCAATCAGCCGGGCTTCTTCTTCGAAAACTTGCCCTTCGGCCCGGCGCCGCCCTTGCCTTCATATTTCGGGCGTTCGGATTTGGCGCCTTCGGATTTCCCGCCTTCGAATTTCGGCTTGTCGTATTTTGGCTTGTCGAATTTCGGCCCATCAAATTTGGGCTTATCGGATCTCGGGCCATCGAAGCCGGGCTTGCCCGGTTTCTTGCTCCAGGGCTTGGTATCCTGTCTTTGCTGGCCGCTATTGTCGGCTGCAGCATATCCGCCGCCCGGAGCCTTGCCGAACTTGTTGTTCGGACGTTCGTCGCGGAACGTGTCGCCCGGCCGTTCGTCACGCGACGACTTGCCGGCATAAGGCTTCGGCGACGGCGCCCGGCTGAAATCCGGCGTGCCGGAAAGCTTGGTCACACGGATGCCGCGTTCGAGCGCCTTGTTCGGTCCGATCGCTGCCAGGAAGCTTTCGGCACTCGCTGCTGCGATCTCCACAAAGGTTTCCTCAGGCTGCATCTTGATCGCACCGATCTCGCGCTTCGTGACATTGCCGTTGCGGCAGAGCATCGGAATCAGCCAGCGCGGCTCGGCATTCTGCTTGCGTCCGACCGAAACGGAGAACCAGACGCTGGCGCCGAAATCCTCGCGCGGTCCCCTCTGTGCCGGCTCGAACGGCTCGGCATTGTCGCGGCGCTTGCGGCTGCCCCCGTCCTGCACGGTAACCTCGAGGAGGTCTTCCGGCGCCGAATGATTGGTGCGGTAGAGGCGCAAGAAAGCGGCGGCGAGCTTTTCGGCGCCGTGGCTGGCGAGCAGCTGCTGTACCAGCCCCTGTTCTTCTTCCTGCGGCGCTTCGCTGAAGATCGGATCAGCCAGCAGCCGCTCGTCGTCGCGCTCGCTGACCTCCTCGGCCGACGGCGGTCGCGCCCAGGCAGCCGAAATTCCGGCATTCTCGAGCAGGCGCTCCGCCTTGCGCCGTGCATTCAGCGGCACGATCATGGCGCTGATGCCCTTGCGTCCGGCACGGCCGGTGCGGCCGCTGCGGTGCAGCAGCGTATCCGGATTGGTCGGCAGATCGGCATGGATGACAAGGTCGAGGCCCGGCAGGTCGATGCCGCGAGCGGCGACGTCGGTCGCGATGCAGACGCGGGCGCGCCCGTCGCGCATCGCCTGCAGCGCATGGGTGCGTTCGTTCTGCGTCAGCTCGCCGGAAAGCGCTACGACCGAAAAATTGCGGTTGTTGAAGCGCGCGGTCAGATGATTGACGGCGGCGCGCGTCGAGCAGAAGACGATGGCGTTGGTCGCCTCGTAATAACGCAGCACGTTGATGATCGCATTCTCGCGGTCGCTGGGGGCCACCATGAGCGCGCGATATTCGATGTCGATATGCTGCTTTGCCTCAGCCGCGGTGCTGATGCGTACGGCGTTGCGCTGGTAGCTCTTGGCAAGCTTGGCGATCGCCGCCGGCACCGTTGCCGAAAACATCAGCGTCCGACGTTCATCCGGCGCCGCATCGAGAATGAATTCCAGGTCTTCGCGGAAGCCGAGATCCAGCATCTCATCGGCCTCGTCGAGCACGGCGGCCTTCAGTTCCGACATGTCGAGCGCCCGGCGGCGAATATGGTCGCAGAGGCGGCCCGGCGTGCCGACGACGATATGGGCGCCGCGTTCGAGCGAGCGGCGCTCGCTGCGGATATCCATGCCGCCGACGCAGCTGACGATCACCGCGCCGGTCATCTCAAACAGCCATTCGAGCTCACGCTTTACCTGCAGAGCAAGCTCACGTGTCGGAGCGATGACGAGGGCGAGCGGGGCGCCGGCATTGCCGAAACGCTCACTATCCTCAAGCAGGGTCGGTGCCAGCGCCAGGCCGAAGGCGACGGTCTTGCCGGAACCGGTCTGGGCCGAGACCAGCGCGTCGGAAGCGGCAAGCGCCGGATCGAGCATCGCCTTCTGCACAGGGGTGAGTTCGGCGTAACCGCGCTTCTGCAACGCCTTGGCGATCGCCGGAACGACGCCGTTGAATTCTGTCATGAGTTCGATCTTTCGGAGCTGTCAGGCGCGAAATGCGCCATGGCCGGAGCCAGCCGGCGAGTATTTGCGCCGTTCCTAGCCGCTCCCGCCGCGATTGTCAAAGCGTGCGGCTGCGCCACAGCCAGGCGTCGATATGGCTTGCCCGGCCGCGCAGTGTCGTTTCCAACGGACCTTCCATGCGGCCCGCCTGCTGCAAGACGCTTTCGGGGCCGGCCGCGCGGACGATTTCGGCGCTCAGCGCCAGCTCGACGCCATGGCGGGCGGCGACCTCCATCAGGCGGCTGCCGACATTGATGGTGTCGCCTGCCGCGGTGATCTGTTGCCGGTCGCCGGTCCCAAGGCGCGAGGCGACGATCGGGCCGCAATGGGCGCCGACCTTGAAGCCGATCTTCTTCTCAGCAAAGCCCGCATGCGCTTGAAGCCAGGCTCGTGTGCGCTCGCACAGGCTGACGGCGCAGGCAGCAGCGCGGGTGGCATCGTCATCGGCAGGCTCAGGCAGGCCGAACAGGATCATCGCCCCGTCGCCCATGAAGCTGGTGATGGCGCCGCCATGGGCGCGCGCCTCCTCGTCGATCACTTCGAAGAAGCCGCTCAGCACCTCACTGACCTTGACCGGCCCGAGGTTTTCGCTAAGGCCGGTAAAACCCGAGAGATCGATGAAGATCACGGCGGCGTTCTGACGCACCGGGGCGGCGAGGAAATTTGGATCGCGCGCCAGCCATTCGCCAAGACCGGGCGCCTCGATACGTTGCAGCAGCGCGCTTTGCTCGGCAAAATGGCGGGCGCGGCCGCGGTCGAGCCAGAGTTCGGCTGCGCCGAAGATCAGCGCCGGCGGCAGCGCTGCGGCGATCGGCAGCGCCGCGCTCAGCCAGTAACCATGCGCAAAGGCCGACAGATTGAGCAGCGCCCATACGATCAGCATCAACACGATGATGATATAGCCCACAGCACTCCGCCGCCAGGCAATCAGCGAAACGAGCACGATCGGCAGGCCGACGGCGATGCCGGCATCGATCAGCCTTATCCGGTGGTCGCGCACCATGCCATCGCCGCTGACGAGATGAGTGATCGCCGTCGACATCACCTCGACGCCGGGCATGACCGGATCGAACGGCGTCGGGAAGACGTCGCCGCCGCCGGTGACCGTCGAGCCGATGACGACGATGTGGCCGGCAACCGCATCGGCCGAAAGCGTGCCATCCAGCCCATCGCCCGCGCTGAAGGTGGCGATGCTGCCGTGCCCGCCATAGAAGGTCACCGGCAGCCGCTGACCGATATCGGTGGGGATACGCAGCTTTCCGAGCATGATGGCATCGGGTTCGATGCTGGGGTCGACGCCGAGCGCCACCGAAGCGGCGCGTAGCGGAAAGGCCGGATCCAATCGATCCGCGGCGCGTGAGATCAGCGGAATGTAACGCGGCGTGCCGGTCTGGTCGGTTGCGACATTGACGATGCCGACGGCGGCGGCCTCGGCAAAGCGGGGAAGCGGCAATAGAAGCTGACCCGCCTCGGGGATGGCGGCGAGCGGATCGTTGGCCGCATCGGTGACCTGCTGGCTGCTTTTGGTGAAGGTGGCCGCGGCCGCAATCACGCTCGGGCCCTTTGCAAGGGCGGCAGCCAGCGCCGCATCGCCCTCCTCCGGCCCGGGATCGACCAGCAGAATGTCGAGCGCCAGGGCCTTCGGTTTCAAGGCGTTGATCGCGCCGACAAGGCGCGCAAGTGTGGCCCGATCAAGGGGGTAACCGTGGGCCGCCGCGGTGCGGTCGTCGATGGCGACGATCGAGACGCCGGGAGGCGGTGTCCTCGCCCCGACAATGACGCTGCGGATATCGGTGAGCGAGGCCTCCATCCGGTCGAGAAGACCGCTTCCGGCAGTGAGGTTGGCATAGCCGAGCGCAGCTCCCCAAAGACCGGCGAGCACCAGCGCGATCACGGTCTGCAGGCGATGGTTCATCGATTATTGGCCGAGGCGGGCAAGGAGGGCGGCGGCGCGCGGCGCCGGCCAGCGACGCACGACGAGGGGTTCCGGGCCGCTGGTGACATCGACGCCCTCGCCCGGCGCTAGCACCACCTGCTCGCCGGCCGGCCGATGGACGGCGACGCTGCCTCGGACGACCAGTACCGAGGTTTTGCCGCCTGCGACGTCGACGGCCCATTGCGTGCCGCGCACCGCAGCGATCGCCTGCGGCGTCACCACCTGAAAACCGCCCGTATGCTGGCTGCTGTCGACATCGACAAGGATGGCCTTGCGCCGCAGCGATGCCGAATCGGGGCTGCCGTCGCGGTTGCGGTCGGCAAGCCGGAAGGACGCGCCGGCCTCCGCCGTGATCTTTACCCCGCCGGGACAGGTGAACACCTGGCGGGCGCCGGAATCGCGCGCGATCGTGCAGCCGGCAGACTGCGCAAAGGCCGCCTCATGTGGAATGAGGCCGACAGCGAGTGCGGCGGCAAGCATGCTGCGAAGTGTCATATTCATGGAAAGCCCCCATGACCGTGCGGACAGCTTTTTCGAAAGCGCCCGCCAACCGTCTTCTTCCATGTCGGGCATGATAGCCGAATTCGGATATTTCCCTAGGTAAAAAAGCAAACCGCCACAATCGCAAGCCGATTTTTAACGGCTGGTATCGGTTTCCGGCGCTGGTCCGGCATAACGCGCCCGCGGCCGGATCAATTCGCCGCTGTCGATCTGCTCCATCGCATGCGCAAGCCAACCGGCGGAACGGGCAAGTGAGAACATGATGATCGGCGCCTCCTTCGGAAGATCGAAGGCGGCGGCCATCGCGGCAAGCGCGAAATCGAGATTGACCTTCTCGCCGACCATCGCTTCGCCGGCATCACGGAGGCCTGCAAATTCCAGCGGCAGGGGAAAATGCGAGAGCAGCGCAATAGCCCTGATATCGCCGTCGGGATAGAGCGGATGGCCAAAGGCCGACAGGCGATGGCCCTGGGCAAGCGTGCGGCGAACCGCCTGCTCCGCCCCAAGCGCCAAAGCCGTCTCGATCAAGGTGCCGACGCCCTGCCAGGCGGCACCATGCAGTGGCCCGGTCAGCGTCGCCAGGCCGGAAAGCACGGCGGCCGAAAGCGCAGCACCCGCCGATGCAGTGACCCGCGCCGCAAAGGTCGAGGCGTTGAGTTCGTGATCGGCAAGCAGCACCAGCGCCCGGCGCAGGCAATCGGCAGCATCCGGCCGCTGCCAGCTTTCCGCAAGCCGCAGATGCAGCGGCCGATCCGATGGCCCCGGCGCAAGCGCATCGGCGACGGTGGAGAGGACACCCTGCGCCTCGCGGCGAAGTGCCGTCGGCGATCGGCCGAGCGACGGCAAATCCGATGTTACCCGCCCTGCCAGCGCCAGGAACGCAGCCTGAAGCGATGGAGCGGCATACCCGGTGCCGGCTGCGGAGAACACCGCTGCCGCACCGTTCCAAAGCAGTGCCGCCGCCTGCTCCAGGGTCGCTGCTTCGGCGAAATCGGTCGCATCCCGTCCGCGATAGAAAAGCCGCCCATTGATGATGGTGGAGATTGCCGACGAGAGAACCGGATCGCCCCACTTTATCGCCTCGGCGGCAACGGTTTCGGTCTTGCGGCGGCCGGCATGACGCTCGGCAAGCCGCTGCACGTCGGTCGCCTGGTAGAGGCTGCGGCGTGGGTCGGCGGGATCGGCCTTGGCGCGTATGCGACCGCGGCTGACATTGGCATAGAGCGTCTGTGGCTTGGTCTTCAGCGCCCGTAGCGCCTCCTCGGCGGTCAGCCACGACATCGGAGCCTCATATTGATCAATTACGTCAAGATTGACGTCAATGAGAGTAGGTCGGATCATCCCGGCCGTAAAGGAGAAAACAAGATGAAAAACGGCTTGGAAGATGTCATTGCCGCCGAAACGCAGCTTTCGGATGTCGACGGCGAAGCGGGGCGGCTGATCATCCGCGGCATATCGCTGGATCAACTGGTCGCCGACGGCACCTATGAAGGTGTCGCGGCGCTATTGCTCGACGGGCTGATGGAACGAAGCTTCGGCGAAACCGAATTGCGCGGCTGGCTGGCGAAAGCCCGAACTGGAGTGTTCGATCATATCAAGGCTGCCGATGCCGCCCTGCTCGCCCTGCCTCCAGTCGACGCGATGCGGGCGCTGATCGCCCGGCTGCCCGACGGTGAGGACTTCGATACCGCGCTCAGCCTTCTGGCAGCGCCCGCAGTCTTCCTGCCGGCGGTTCTACGCCTGCAGCGCGGCGAAAAACCGATCGCGCCCAACGCCTCGCTGCCGCAGGCGGCCGATATCCTGCGCATGCTGACCGGCAAATTGCCGACCAGGGAGCAGACGGCGGCGCTCGACGCCTACCTCGTGACGATATCGGACCATGGCCTCAATGCCTCGACCTTCGCCTCGCGCGTCATCGCCTCGACACAAGCCGGCCTCACCTCTTCGGTCCTGGCCGCGCTGAGCGCGCTGAAGGGACCGCTGCATGGCGGCGCGCCCGGTCCGGTGCTCGACATGCTGGATGCGATCGGAACGGCGGCGAATGCCGGGCCATGGCTTGGCGAAGCGCTTGATCGCGGCGAACGGCTGATGGGCTTCGGCCACCGCATCTACCGCGTCCGCGATCCGCGCGCCGATGCGCTGAAGGGCGCCCTGAAGCCGCTGATATCAACCGGGCAGGTCGACAGCGCCCGTGGCGCGCTGGCGGAAGCCGTGGAAGCTGCCGCCTTGGCGATCCTGAAGCTGCGCAAGCCCAATCGGCCGCTTGATGTCAATGTCGAATTTTATACCGCGCTGCTGCTGGAAACGCTCGGCTTCCCGCGCCAGGCCTTCACCGGCGTCTTCGCGATCGGCCGCACCGTCGGATGGCTGGCGCATGCCCGCGAACAGGCGCTCGATGGCCGGCTGATTCGCCCGCGATCGGTCTATATCGGCCCGCTGCCGGCCGCCGCCTGAAGACTGACTCGGCAATAGAGCAACGATCCGATCCAGATCGCGCATAACCGCGCGATCTGGTACCGCACTCGTCAGACGAGGCGGCTCTGTTCCGTCGCCGCTTCGATGAAGCTGGCAAACAGCGGATGCGGGTCGAGCGGCCGGCTCTTCAGTTCGGGGTGATACTGCACGCCGATGAACCAGGGGTGATCGGGATATTCGATCGTCTCCGGCAGTACGCCATCCGGCGACATGCCGGAGAAGACGAGGCCGCAGCTCTCGAGCCTGTCCTTGTAGTCGACATTGACCTCGTAGCGGTGGCGATGACGCTCGGAAATATCGGTCGAACCGTAGATATCCGCGATCTTCGTGCCCTTCTTCAGCGCCGCCTTGTAAGCGCCGAGACGCATCGTGCCGCCGAGATCGCCGGCTGCCGTGCGTTTCTGCAACTCGTTGCCCTTGACCCATTCCGTCATCAGGCCGACCACCGGCTCCTTGGACGGGCCGAATTCGGTCGAGGAGGCGCCGGATACGTCTGCCAGATTGCGCGCCGCTTCGATGACGGCCATCTGCATGCCGAAGCAGATGCCGAAATACGGCACCTTGCGTTCGCGGGCGAAACGCGCCGCATGGATCTTGCCTTCCGAACCGCGTTCGCCGAATCCGCCCGGCACGAGGATGCCGTGCACCTTTTCGAGATAGGGTGCCGGATCTTCCTTTTCGAAGACCTCGGACTCGATCCATTCGAGCTTGACCTTGACGCGATTGGCGATGCCGCCGTGATGCAGCGCCTCGATCAGCGATTTATAGGCATCCTTGAGGCCGGTATATTTGCCGACGATGGCAATCGTCACCTCGCCCTCGGGCGTGCGGATGCGGTTGCAGACTTCTTCCCACGGGTCGAGACGCGGCTTCGGCGCCGGCTCGATGCCGAAGGCAGCCAGCACTTCGTCATCAAGGCCTTCCTTGTGGTAGGCGATCGGCACATCGTAGATATTGGCAACGTCGAGCGCCTGGATGACGGCGGACGGGCGCACGTTGCAGAACAGCGAGAGTTTGCGGCGCTCGGCTTCCGGAATTTCGCGGTCGGCGCGCACCAGCAGAATATCGGGATGGATGCCGAGCGCCTGCAGTTCCTTGACCGAATGCTGGGTCGGCTTGGTCTTGAGTTCGCCGGCCGCCGGAATGTAGGGCATCAGCGTCAGGTGGACGTAGACAGCGGTGCCGCGCGGCAGGTCGTTGCCGAGCTGGCGGATCGCCTCCATGAACGGCATCGCCTCGATGTCGCCGACCGTGCCGCCGATCTCGCAGATGACGAAATCGTAGTCGTCATTGCCCTCGATAACGAAATCCTTGATCTCGTTGGTGACGTGCGGGATGACCTGCACCGTCGCGCCGAGATAGTCGCCGCGCCGTTCCTTGTCGATGATGTTCTTGTAGATGCGGCCGGTGGTGATGTTGTCGGTCTTGGTTGCCGAACGGCCCGTGAAGCGTTCGTAGTGGCCGAGATCGAGATCGGTTTCCGCGCCGTCGTCGGTGACGAAGACCTCGCCGTGCTGGGTCGGGCTCATGGTGCCCGGGTCCACGTTCAGATAGGGGTCGAGCTTGCGAAGCCGGACCCGATATCCACGGGCCTGCAGCAACGCTCCGAGAGCCGCGGCCGCAATTCCTTTTCCGAGAGAGGAAACCACGCCGCCAGTGATGAATACGTATCGCGCCATGGGATTCACCGGATACCTTTTCAAAAACGATTCCACCAGCCCCAAAAATTCTTTTCCGGAATTTTCGGAGCGTGGCGAAGGAATCTGAACAAAAGAAAACCGGCAGACCCGAGGGCCTGCCGGCGGTTTATGTCGAAGACCGGTTTACTGTCCCGTCGGGACGCCGGCGGGCTGAACCGGTGCCTGCTCGGCCGGAGTTGCAGGAGCGGTTGCGGCCGGAGCAGTGGGTGCCGGAGCCGTCGTGGAAGGTACGGTAGCGGCCGGGGCCTGCGCTGCCGGCGCTGGTGCGGCCGGCGTTGCCGCTCCGCTGCTCGGAACGCCGTTGCCGGCCGGCTGACCTGCCGGCGCCTTCGCACCGCCGCCGAGCGAATCGAGAATGCCGTTGCCCTGCCCGCCGGTTGCCGGAATGCGGTCGAGAATGTCGCTCGGACGGCCTTGGTAACGCGTCAGTATGCCGAGGCCGAGCGAGGTCAGGAAGAACAGCGTCGCCAGGATCGCGGTGGTGCGCGTCAGCGCATTGGCCGTGCCGCGGGCCGACATGAAGCCAGAACCGCCGCCGATGCCGAGGCCGCCGCCTTCCGAGCGCTGGATGAGCACGACGCCGACAAGCGCGAGCACGATCATGAGATGAATGACAATCAATACGGTCTGCATGGGTCCAGTCCTGCCCGCCTGGAGACGGACAAAGTTAAGAATTCTGGCGGCTCTTTACATGAGGCTTTCGTCTATTCCAAGCCCTTCGGCCCGGAATAAACTTGGGAATTCACAATGCCTCAGGCGAGCAGCGCCTCATAAGCCCGGTAGATGGCGAGGAAGTCGGCGGCTTTCAAGCTCGCCCCGCCGATCAGCGCGCCGTCGACATTGGCGATGCCCATCAGCTCGCCGGCATTGGCCGGCTTGACCGAGCCGCCGTAGAGAAGGCGCATCTTGCGGCCTTCATCGCCGAAGCGGGCCACGAGCTCGGCACGCATGAAGGCATGCGCCTTTTCGACATCGCCTGATGTCGGCGTCACACCGGTGCCGATCGCCCAGATCGGCTCGTAGGCGATGACCGTGCTCTCGGCGATGGCGCCGTCCGGAACCGAGGCGGAAAGCTGACGCTTGATGACGTCGAGCGCCTGGCCTGTCCGGCGTTCATCCGCCGTCTCGCCGATGCAGATGATCGCCGTCAGCCCGGCGGCGAAGGCAGCCTCCGCCTTGGCGCGGACCAGATGATCCGTTTCAGCATGATCGGTGCGCCGCTCGGAGTGGCCGACGATGACATAAGTGCCGAAACAATCGGCAATCATCTCGGCCGAGATGTCGCCGGTATGCGCGCCTGACGGGTTCTGATGGCAGTCCTGCGCGCCGATCGCCAGCGGGCTGTCGGTGCAGAGCGCCGTCGCCACGTAGAGCAGTGTCGTCGGCGGGCAGATCAGCGCTTCGACCTTGTCGGCGAGCGGCGAGGCAACACCCTCGGCGATCGTCTTGATCTGATCCAGGGAGGCACGCATGCCATTCATTTTCCAGTTTCCCGCCACGAGCGGGCGCACGTCAGGTGTCATGCCAGCCTTCCAAATTCTGCATATGCCTTGGGCAATATCAAAAGCGCGCGGCAAAGAAAAGCATCATGCCCTTGACGTAAGGGGAATCTCGGCGATCCCGCCTATATTTCTGCCGAAAAACGCCAGGCAGCCCGCTTCAACCGGCGAGAATCCAGTTCAAGACCCGGCGCCAGTCGATCATCCGGATCGGCGTCCCGTGATTTCCGGTCTCAAACAGCGTGAAGCGCGTCGGATATTTTGCCTTGTGCAGGCTTTCGAACAGCGCCTGCTGGTCGCTGGCGGCATAGACCGGGTCGCGGCTGCCGTGAGCGAACCAGAGCGGCAGTTTCGTCTTGTAGAAGGCGCTCCTGGTGAAATCGGGATCGGCGACGCCGCTCATGACAAGCATGCCCTTCAGCCGCTTGACGCTGTCACTGTTACGCGCAATGCCCCAGCAGACCTGGCTGCCCATCGAGGCGCAGGAAAGGATGATCGGCCGGCCCGGCGATTGGGCGCTGGCATAACGGATGAGGCCGGCGATTGCCGCAACGCCATTGCTGTCGAAACTCCTGACCGTCGGCGAATAATAAACGCCGCCATTGCCGGCGACGAGGTTCTTCAGCCGGTTGAAATTGCCGCCGAAGCTGTAATCGTTGGCCCCCAGCCGTCGATCGCCGTCGCGGCCATGGATGAAAATTACCGTGAAGGCGGCATTTTCGGCCGGTCCCACCCTGGTGACATCGAGCTTGATGCCGTCGAAAGACAGCGTCTCGTCGGCTTGAGATTTGCGGATGCCGAGCGCCACATATTTCTGCTGCACCCGCTTTTGCGGGATCTGGTCGCGGCCGTTGATATCGCGCATTTCGTCATAGTCGATGACCTCGAAGGCACCGTCATCACCTGTCTGCAAGATGGCCTGTTTCGAGAACAGATCGTCCTTGAAAGGCGGCAGCGCATCGCCCGCCCACGCCGGGCCGACAGCAGACAGGATGGCCGCGGACAAGAAAAACGCCGCAATTGCGGTGATAATGGTGCAATGACTTGTGGACATTCGCATTCGGATGGTTCCTGAAGCCTGCCGCCGCTTGCCATTCCGCGCCCGGCAACGCAAATCATTTGGAAGAATCCCGCCAAATCAGGCGGTGTCGCGTATAGAGGTGCTTTCTGGCAAAATCTGCCTGATTCGCAAACGTGACATGAAATGCGGTGATTTTGGGTCGGCGGAGGATGCAAGCCCCAAGCCAGACCCAAGACAGGATGAAGATCTGAACGGATCCATGGACGATAACAACGACCTCTTTTCCGGAATGCCCCTCTCTGAAAAACGCGAGGAGGCGCAGAAGCCTGCCGCTCCGGCCGAGCGGCCGCCGGTCACGGCTGCCCCCGCCCCCGCCCCACCTGCTGCCGTAGCATCCGCTGCTGCCGGTGCTTCTGCGCGCCCGGCACCCACCGCGTCGAACTCGGACGAATACGGCGCCTCGTCGATCCGCGTCCTCGAAGGCCTTGAGCCGGTGCGCATGCGCCCGGGCATGTATATCGGCGGCACCGATGAAAAGGCCCTGCACCACCTCTTTGCCGAAGTCATCGACAACGCCATGGACGAGGCGGTCGCCGGACACGCCAATTTCATCGAGGTCTACCTCGACCTCGAGGGTTATCTCACTGTCTCCGACAATGGCCGTGGCATCCCGGTCGAGAACCATCCGCAGGTGCCGGGCAAGTCGACGCTCGAAGTCATCATGACCAAGCTGCATGCCGGCGGCAAATTCGACGGCAAGGCCTACGAGACCTCGGGCGGCCTGCACGGCGTCGGCGTCTCGGTCGTCAACGCGCTCTCCGACGACCTCGAAGTGGAAGTCGCGCGCAACCGCAAGCTCTACCGCCAGCGTTTCTCCCGCGGCCTGCCGCAGGGCGGCCTCGAAGAGTTGGGCGACGTCCACAATCGCCGCGGCACGCGCGTGCGTTTCCATCCCGACCCCCAGATCTTTGGGGATCACATGAAGTTCGATGCCGCCCGCGTCTTCCGCATGGCGCGCTCGAAGGCCTACCTGTTCGGCGGCGTCGAGATCCGCTGGAGCTGCGAGGCGGGCGTTTTGCCCGAAGGGTCCGAGGTCCCTGACAGGGCCGTCTTCCACTTCCCCGGCGGCCTGAAGGACTATCTCCAGGCGACGATGGGCAAGGAATTCACCGTCACCCGCGAGATCTTTGCCGGCAAGACCGAGAAGACCAGCGGCCACGGCTCGATGGAATGGGCGATCACCTGGTATGGCGGCGATCCGCAGGTTCATTCCTATTGCAACACCATCCCGACACCCGAAGGCGGCACGCACGAGGCGGGCCTGCGCATCGCGCTGACCAAGGGCCTGAAGGCCTATGCCGAGCTGACGCAGAACAAGCGCGCCGCGCAGATCACCACCGATGACGTGATGATCTCAGCCGTCGGCATGCTGTCGATCTTCATTCGCGAGCCGGAATTCGTCGGCCAGACCAAGGACAAGCTCGCGACCGTCGAGGCCCAGCGCATCGTCGAAAACGCACTGCGCGATCCCTTCGACCATTACCTAGCCGACAATCCGAACGAGTCGGCCAAGCTGCTCGATTGGGTGATCGAGCGCGCCGAGGAGCGGCTGCGCCGCCGCAAGGAAAAGGAAGTCAACCGCAAGACCGCGGTGCGCAAGCTGCGCCTGCCCGGCAAGCTCGCCGACTGCTCGCAGAATACCGCCGAAGGCGCCGAACTCTTCATCGTCGAGGGTGACTCGGCAGGCGGTTCGGCCAAGCAGGCGCGCAACCGCGCCAACCAGGCAATTCTGCCGCTGCGCGGCAAGATCCTCAACGTCGCCAGCGCCGGCCGCGAAAAACTCGGCGCCAATCAGCAGCTCGCCGATCTCATCCAGGCGCTCGGCTGCGGTACCCGCTCGAAATACCGCGACGAAGACCTGCGCTACGAGCGCATCATCGTCATGACCGATGCCGACGTCGACGGCGCCCACATCGCCTCGCTGCTGATCACCTTTTTCTATCAGGAAATGCCGGAGCTGGTGCGCGGCGGCCACCTCTTCCTCGCCGTGCCGCCGCTTTACAAGATCACCCAGGGGTCGAAATCCGCCTATGCCCGCGACGACAATCATCGCGCCGAGCTGATGCAGACGGAATTCAAGGGCAAGGCCAAGGTCGAGATCAGCCGATTCAAAGGTCTCGGCGAAATGATGCCCGCCCAGCTCAAGGAAACCACCATGGATCCGTCCAAGCGCACCCTGCTCAAGGTGCTGATCGACGAGGTGGATTTCGAGGGCACCCGCAGCGCCGTCGACGATCTGATGGGCACCAAGCCGGAAGCCCGCTTCCGATTCATTCAGGATCGCGCCGCCTTCGCCGAAAACCTCGATATTTAAAACATATAAGAGCGGGATAGACGTGGGTTCGGCGCGGCCTGCATTTTAGCATCCGCGATTTCACGGAACTGACGAAGAACCGTAACAAGGCCTTCAAACAACCGGCGCATGAAGCGATCGGTGCGCCTTCCCTCGGGGGAACAGTTGCGCCGGCTCGAACCGTTTCAACCCCCTGCCGGATCTTTGCCATGACCAAGCGTTTTCTCGCGGCTGCCGCTTTCATTCTTCTTTCCAGCACCGTCATCGCCAGCGCCACTGATATCCGCGCCACCGAGATCGGCGCCACCTTCGAGACCGCCTGCCCCTTCGGCGATTGCGCCGCCGGCATTTCGCTCTCCTATCTCGGTGAATTCGTCATCCCCACAGGTTACATGGAAAACGGCGTCGAATTCGGCGGCATTTCCGGCCTCGACTTCGATGCCGCCACCGGCCACTATCTCGCCATCAGCGACGACCGCTCCGAACGGGCTCCGGCCCGCTTTTATGAACTCGACGTCGATGTCGGCGCATCCGGCCTCAAAGGTGTTTCGGTCGTCAAGCAGGTCACGCTGAAGGACAAGAACGGCGAGCCCTTCGCCGCTAGGACCGTCGACCCGGAATCGATCCGTCTCGGCAAGGACGGCATCTATTGGGGCAGCGAAGGCGACGGCAAGGCGCTGCTGCCCCCCTTCGTCCGCGTGACAGCACCGGATGGCTCGTTCGTGCGCGAATTCAAGCTGCCGCAGGGCTTTGCTCCCACAGCCGACAAGTCGGCTGGCATCCGCGACAATCTTGCCTTCGAGGATCTCGCCGTCGCGCCCTCCGGCGACGTCTTCGTCGGTGTCGAAGCCGCGCTCTATCAGGATGGCCCCAACCCCTCGCTGACGTCGGGCAGCCTGTCGCGTATCATCCGCTACGACGGCGCGAGCGGCGAGCCGAAGGCCGAGTATGTCTACCCGGTCTCACCGATCCCGCAGGCCACCACCAAGACCGACGGCGGCAATGATAACGGCATGTCTGAAATGCTTGCGCTCGACGACCATCGCCTGCTCGCCGTCGAGCGCAGTTATGCCCAGGGCTACGGCAACACCATCAAGATCATGATGATGCATCTGGCCGACGCCACGGATGTTTCCGCCATCGCTTCGCTCGCCAAAACCGACCAGCGCGTCGTCCCCGTCCGCAAGAGCCAGGTCCTTGATTTGAGAGCGATCGGGCTCGTCCCCGACAATATCGAGGCCATGTCGCTGGGCAAGGCCAAAGACGGCACCGACGTTCTCATTCTCGGTTCAGACAACAATTTCTCGACCGGCCAGAAGACGCAATTCTACGCCTTCAAGATTTTACGCCGTCCGCAGCAGTAAGACGCTCGGTCTGGCGGCCGATTGGCGACGCTTTGTATACGCTTTCACGGTGCGGACCTTGAAACCGCCGGGTTGATGGCCCATAACCAGAGTACAAGAAAAAGAAGAGGCGCGCGTGGGTGTGTTCGACCGTCAGAAAAGCAATCATGAACCGCGATGGCTCGGGTCGTCGGCGCAGACACGCACGCCGCTGATTCCCTCCATATCGGCTGCGCGCTGGCTGCTTGTTCTGATCGTCGCGGCCGGTGTCTACTTCTTCTACGGCTTCCTCGTACCGGTGCTGGCGTCGCTGGTCATCGGCTTCGCCAGCTGGCCGCTCTACCGCAAGCTTCTTGCCCGCGTCGGCGGCAATACGACGATCGCCGCCACCATCGCCATCATCATGATCATCACTTTCCTGGTCATCCCGATCGGCCTCGCCGTCACCTATACGACGGGTGAAGTGCGCACCTGGGTTGCCTGGGCAATCCACGCCAACCGCACCGGCGCCCCGACACCGGCCTGGATCGTCGCGCTGCCATGGGCAGGCACCTATCTCGATGAAGTCTGGACCAAATATATCGGCAGCCCCGGCGCTCTGGGCGAGGTCATCCAGGCGGTCAGCGGCGCCAATATCGGCAATATCTACCGGGCCGTGCTTGCGGCCGGCGGTGGCGCGTTCCATCTCCTGCTGACGCTGCTGTTCATGCTGATCGCGCTGTTCTTCGTCTATCGCGACGGCTTCTCCTTCTCCAAGCAGATCGACATGCTCGGCGAACGCATCCTGCCGAACCGCTGGGAGCGCATTTCCCGCGTCGTGCCGGCGACGATCAGCTCGACCGTCATGGGCATGACGCTGATTGCGATCGGCGAAGGTATCGTGCTCGGCCTTGCCTACTGGATTGCCGGCGTACCGTCGCCGGTGACACTCGGCGTGCTGACGGGCGTCATGGCGCTAATCCCGGGCGGTGCACCACTCTCCTTCACGCTGGTGTCGATCTATCTGCTGGCAAGCGGCTCGCATGTCGCCGGCATCGGGCTTTTCGTCTGGGGAACGGTCGAGCTCTTCATCGTCGACAAGACGCTGCGGCCGAAACTTGTCGGCGGCCCGATCAAGCTGCCCTTCCTGCCGACCTTCTTCGGCCTCGTCGGCGGCGTCAAGACAATGGGCTTCCTCGGCCTCTTCATCGGCCCGGTGCTGATGGCCCTGATCGTCGCCATCTGGCGCGAATGGATCCACGAGGCCCGCAACGCCGACAAGAGCGGGACGGGACCGCAGGTCCTCATCGACGAACAGGCCCCGCCGGCAATCCCCGGATCGCCGAAAGCGATCCCCCGTATTGCCGAAGGCTGAAAAAGTCTTGTTGCCGAAGGCTGAACAGGTCCTATCGCCGAAGGCTGAAAAAGCCTTCGTGGACCGTCACCCCAGCCGCTTTTCCATAAACAGGCTGAGCGGGTCCGGCAGATAGCTGCCGAAAGGTTCGATGTCCCGATATCCGTATTTGCGGTAGAGAGCGATCGCCTCGGGCTGGTAGATGCCGGTTTCGAGCCGGATCGCCGATAGCCGCTTTTTCCCAGCGATCGCTTCGAGCGCATTCATCAGGCCGCTGGCGATCCGCAGCCCTCTCGCCTCGGGATCGACGAACATGCGCTTGATCTCCGCCGTGCCGTCGCCGGCCTCGACCAGCGCGCAACAGCCAACGATCGCATCGCCGTTGCGCGCGACCAGAAAGCTCACCGAAGGTTTCTCCAACACCGAGAGATCGACTAGATGGTTGCTCTCCGGAGGATAGAGCGACTGCGCATAGGCATCGGACAGATCGAGAAGGCGGATGACGCCGTCCTGACGCGGCGGTTCCAGGGCGATGGTGACGGACATGCTGCCTCTTTTTGCCGGGCAGGCACAATTTTTTCCGAGATGACCAAGAGTTAATGCTCCTGCCTTCATTCGGTTGGAATTGCGCCCTCTAAGACGATGCCATGCTCAATAGCCAAGGAGGCAAAATATGCAAGCGGTGCTGATCGCGATGACCATTCTCGGTTGCGACGATTCCATCAGCCAGTGCAGCTATGTCGCGACGGTCGACAAACGCTGGGAGACGGTTGCCGCCTGCGATGCCGAAGCCGAACGCCGGCTGAAAACCTATGCCAATGTCAGCTATCCCTCGGTGATCGCAGTGTGCGAAGCGCCAAAAGCACTCGCCGCCGCCGAACCACCGAAGCCGGCGCCCGTACCGCCAGCCGTACCCGAAGCTGCCGAACAGAGCCCCCAGGGACTGCTTGGCTTTGCCGACGACATTGCCGGACAGGTCCGCGACCATCTGCCCTCCGGCAGGAGCGTCAAGGACACGCTGTCCAAGCCCGTGCACTTCGTCTCCGCCAGCTATTCCTGGGTGGTGACGAGGCTGGCCGATTAGGCTGCCCCGTGGTGGCAAACTCATTCAGTGGAAATGTCGTCAGGCCAAATTTGGGCGCCGTGGAGGACGCGAAGAATCCTGATTCGGTCTTCGTGCACGACGTATGCGGCGATGTACGGCGTGCTTGGGATTACCAATTCCCGAGTGCCTGCGATCCTTCCCGGTTTTCCGCTTTCCGGAAATTCGACAAGGCGGCGAACGGCAAAAACGATTTTCTGGTCGACATGAACTGCCGCCCTTGGATTCTCGATCTCAATGTATGTGAAAATATTATCTCGGTCGGATATGGCACACCTACAGCGCCGCGCGTCTTTCAGACGCGCAAAGGACGCTGTAGCACTTTGAATTGCTGCATAATTTTGTCCTTAAATCGATTCCGATTTAACGAATTATGCAGTGCCCAGACAAGCTTCACGATTTAGCCGCCTGGCTCTTCCGTATTGCGGCCGCGCGCCTCTTCTCGAAGCCAGCCTCGACATCGGCATCATCAACATCCGCTCGCGTGTCATTGAGAGCTTCAAGGACCTTCCCGCGAAACCATGCGTCATAAGCGTCGCTGTTGCTGATGAGCTCGAGGGGCAGAGCCCCCTCATTTGCCGTGCGGGTCAATAAAATGCGGACGACATCCGACACTGTCAGGCCCATGTCTTCCAGAACAGCCGTAGCACGATCCTTGACCGCAGCATCTATGCGAGTTTGTACGAGCGCGTTTGATGCCATGTCAGGCCTCCTTGGATATGCTTCAATGTAATGCAATTGAATGACATATTCCAGCCAGGATCAATTTTATCCAGAGCAGGATGCCGAACCGTATGAGCGGTTGTTGAATGGCGTCCCGTTCTATGCGGCTGCCAGCGCCGCATAGACGCGGGCCGATTGCCGCTGTTCGGCAACTCCAAGCTTTTCCACCATGTCGAGCAGCTCGCCGACCGCGCCGTGCGCGTCGTGATGGCGGAATTTTTCGAGAAGTCGGCCGCAGACATTGCCGAGCACGCTGCCCGGGGCTTTTCTCGCAGCCTCGCGCCATAAAAGCGTCGCCTCGACGAAAATAACGCTGATGTCCCTGGACAGGCCGGCGGACTCATAGAGCGCGCGCACGGCATGCATGCGCCCGGTCGCCAGGATCGAGCGCACTCGGCGCTCGCCGCAACCCGTCAGCTCGACGATCGCGCCTGCGAAGAAATCCACCTTGCCGGCGCAGAGCGCGTGCATCAGGAAGGACGGCGTCAGCCGGCCGTTGAGGCGCAGATGCTCGACGAGATCGGGTATCTCGCGCGGCGCGATATCGCCGGCGATTGAAACGATGGCAGCCTCGGTCGCCTCGCGGCTGATGCGCTGGAGCCGCTGCAGGCCGATCGCCGCCTGTGCGAGCGGCAACCCGACCAGCGCATTGCTGACATGCTGGGTGAGCAACTGCCGGGCATCGGCGGGAAGGTCGCTGCGGTCGAAAAGCAGGTTGCGGATGTCGCAGCAATCACCAAGTCGTTCGGCGATGCGTTTCAGCGATTGGCTGGAAATCGCCGCGCCGTCGTTCTCGAGCAGGCAGAGCAGCTCTTCCTCGTCGCCGACCTCCGCAAGCGCTGCGCAAACCGGGCGCGTCACATGCGCCCGCACCGCGATCAGCATGCGGGTGGCGCCGCTGCCGCGCGCGGCAAGATCGACGAGATCGGCATCGCTCAACAGCGGCGAACAGGTCACCGCGTGGCAGGCGACCTCGGGCTGGTCTTCGGCAAGCAAAAGGATCAGGCTGCGCGGCGCATCGGGCGACCAGGCGATCGCCTCGGCAAGTGCCAGCCGCACGCGTGGCGAAGGATCGTCGAGCAGAAAGGTCATCGCCATCTCGGCTGCCGCCCGCTCCTCCACCGTCATCTCGGACTGAAGATAGGCTCGCCCGAGCGCGTTTGCGGCCCGGGCTCGGTCACCGGTCTTGGCCGTTTCGATCCAACGAAGAAAAGCTTCTACGATCACGCGACGCCCCAGCACTTGAACGCGATTCCCTCGCGTTTCATTCAATGCTGCGACCGTAGCGACAAAAGGTTTAAGATTGGTTCACCATATTTCTTAAGTCTTTGTGCGCCTTGCCGGTTCGGCTCATCCCTGCTGTGGCTTCGGCCGGAACATTTCGAAGACCTCGCTGGCTTCGCTGTAGTCCATATAGCCCAGACGCGCGACGGGGCGGGCGAGCGACATGTCGAGGCGGCCATCCCTGACGATCGCCTCGTCGATGCGGATGCCGACCACCTCACCGAAGATGACGACGTTTTCGGACGGTTCGCCCGACAGCGTCTTCGGTTCGATGATCTCGGTAACCTTGCATTCGAGCACCGCGAAAGCCTCGCCGACATAGGGCGCGTCGATCAGTTCGGCCGGCTTCGGCGTCAGGCCGGCGAAATCGAATTCGCTGTCGCCGTAGGGCAGCGCCGCCGAGGAAAGGTTCATCTTCTCGGTGAGATTTCGGCTGACGAAATTGCAGGTGAAGACACCGGTCTCGGCCGCATTTCGCTGGCTGTCCTTGCGCCCGCTGGAGGAAAACATCACCAGCTTCGGCCGGTCGGAAACCGCATTGAAGAAGGAATAGGGGGCGAGATTGATCGAGCCGTCCCTGCCCTTGCTGCCGATCCAGCCGATCGGCCGTGGTGACACGATCGCCTTGAACGGATCATGCGCCAGCCCATGCCGGTTGCTGTCGGTGGTGTAAAACATCAGTCCTCTCCGCCGACCCAGGTCACGGTATCGGCAAGTTCCGGCCGCGGCCGCTCGATCGCCGGAAATGTCGTCGAGCCGATATGGATGAAGCCCGCGACCTTTTCATCCGCGCCGACGCCGAGCAGCGGATAGGCGCGCTCGTCATAGGCGAACCATTCCGTCAGCCAGTTGGCGACATAACCGCTGGCATTGGCAGCGAGGATGAGGTTGAAGCAGAGCGCGCCGGCCGACATCACCTGCTCCCATTCCGGGATCTTGATGTGCGGCCCCGCCTTGCTGACGACCGCGACGACCACGGGCGCGCGGGTGAAACGGGCGCGCTCGACCTGGATCATCTCTTCGGAAAGCTCGGGTTTCACCGCGAGTGCCAGCTTTAGAAGCTCCTCGCCGAGACGGGCGCGCTCGTCTCCGCGATAGACGATAAAGCGCCATGGCGCGATCTTGCCGTGATCGGGAACACGCGAGGCAAGACGTAGGATTTCCTCGATCTCGGCCTTCTCGGGGCCTGGTTCGCACATCTGGAAAGCGGGGATGGAGCGGCGCACGGCGAGGTAGTCGATCAGCTTGATATCGGATTTCATGCGGGAGAAACTCTCATTTTTATGCTGCTGCAAAGGGCGGGTCTTGAATTTGCCATCGCGTTGGTCTTGAAGTGGCCTTTGCGATTTCAGAAGTCAATCGGTTCACGAAACAGATGTTTGGCATTTCGCCTCTTGCACGCATCGGCCTTGCCATCGCCCTGACGATCCTGACGCCGCTGGGCGCCGGCGCTCAGGATGCCTTCAAGGAATTCAAGCAGCTTGAATCGACGCCGAAAATGCCGAAGCTCGATGCCTTCATCGCGCCCAGCACGGCGCCTGAAGGGGTCAAGCTGCGCGACGTTGCGATGGAAGCCAAGCTGACGGCGGACGGCACGCCGGTCGAGGAAGGCCTCTCCTGGTACGTCTTCAGCCCGATCGCCGGCACCGACGGCAAGCTGCCGCTGATCGCCAGCGCCAAGGGCGGACCTGCGGCCTTCCAGCTCGCTCCCGGCGATTATTTCGTCAACGTCTCCTTCGGCCGCGCCGGCGTCACCAAGAAACTGACCGTGCCCGCTGACGGCGAGGTCGACAAGCAGGTGATGGTGCTCGATGCCGGCGGCCTGCTGCTCAATGCCGTCTCCGGCACCGATGCCCGCATCCGTCCCGACCAGTTGAGCTTCTCGATCTATTCCTCGGAAGTGCGCGACGACGGCGAGCGCGGCCTCGTCATGGCCGATGTCTCGCCGAATACCGTCGTCCGCCTGAATGCCGGCACCTATCACATCGTTTCCGAGTATGGCAGCGTCAACGCCGTCATCCGCGCCGACATCCAGGTCGAAGCCGGCAAGCTGACCGAAGCGACGATCCAGCATCGCGCCGCGCAGGTCACCTTCAAGCTGGTCTCTGATGCCGGCGGCGAGGCGATCGCCGATACCGCATGGTCGATCCTGACGGCGGCCGGCGACAGCGTCGGCGAAAGCGTCAGCGCCTTCCCGACCATGGTCCTTGCCGAAGGCGGATATTCCGCCGTCGCCCGCAACAAGGACAAGATCTACCAGCGCGATTTCACCGTCGTCGCCGGCAGGAATACCGATGTCGAGGTCCTGATGAAGGACCAGCAGCCGCAGCCGCCGGTGAACGACGCGGCTCGCACGGTGCAGCAAGTGCCGATCGGCACGCCGCCGCCACCAGGCGTCCAGCCGGCCCCTGTGGCGCCACTCCCGTCCTACGAACAGCTTGCGCCGCAAGGCGGCGACGACTCCAGTCTCGATTGATTATACGCGAGCGGTTTGGGTTCAGCCGAGATGTTTGCTTCGGCGGGGCCACGGACAAGACTGGCTCGTGATGCCGATCAAAAGCGTTCAGGGCGCGTGTCCCATCATTGGGATGGAGAATTTTTTGAAGCGCATTGCAGCGTGGTTATTGGCTGCATGATCGTGGCGGCAACATCGCAGCCCTTGATCAACTTCCGACAGCGCCGAAGCCCGGCGCTGTCGGATAGAGGCGTTTTCAAGCCGCCTTGGCTTTCTTTGCTTCGGCCTTGCGACGGATGTCGGGCGGCGTCGCTTCCAAGGCGAGGCTCTCGACGGCGGCATCGAGCCCCATCGAAACCTGATCCTGGCTGCCGAGGCGGCGGATGTTGACCGTGCGCTCCTCGGATTCCTTCCTGCCGCAGACGATGATGACAGGCACCTTGGTGACCGAGTGTTCGCGGACCTTGTAGTTGATCTTCTCGTTGCGGAAATCGGTCTCGACGTTGAGACCGGCTTCGCGCAGCGCCTCGGCCACTTCAAGCCCATAGGCGTCGGCTTCCGAGGTGATCGTCGCGACCACCACCTGAACCGGTGATACCCAGAGCGGCATGTGGCCGGCGAAGTTCTCGATCAGGATGCCGAGGAAGCGCTCCATCGAGCCGCAGATGGCGCGGTGGATCATCACCGGCTGCGTCTTTTCGGAGTTGCTGTCGATATAGAAGGCGCCGAAACGTTCCGGCAGATTGAAGTCGACCTGCGTCGTGCCGCATTGCCATTCGCGGCCGATCGCATCCTTCAGCGTATATTCGAACTTCGGGCCGTAGAAGGCGCCCTCGCCCGGCAGGATGCCGGTCTTGATGTTGTTCGACTGCTGCTGGATCGTCTCCAACACGTTCATCATCACGCTTTCGGCGCGGTCCCAGAGATCGTCGGAACCGACGCGCTTGTCCGGCCGGGTCGAGAGCTTGATGGTGACCTCGTCGAAGCCGAAATCCTTGTAGACCGAGAGGATCAGATCGTTGATCTTCAGGCATTCGGCAGCCATCTGCTCATCGGTGCAGAAGATATGCGCATCGTCCTGCGTGAAACCGCGCACGCGCATCAGCCCGTGCAGCGCGCCCGACGGTTCGTAGCGATGGACATTGCCGAATTCGGCAAGCCGGATCGGCAGTTCGCGGTAGGATTTCAGCCCGTGTTTGAAGATCTGGATATGGCCGGGGCAGTTCATCGGCTTCAGTGCGAAGACGCGGTCGTCGTCGGTGTCGTCGCCGGCAACCGTCACCTTGAACATGTTGTCGCGATACCAGCCCCAGTGTCCGGATGTCTCCCACAGCGACTTGTCGAGCACCTGCGGCGCGTTGACTTCCTGATAGTCACCGGCCAGCCGGCGGCGCATATAGGCAACCAGCGTCTGGAAGACGCGCCAGCCCTTGCCATGCCAGAAGACGACGCCCGGGCCTTCCTCCTGGAAGTGGAAGAGATCCATCTCGCGGCCGAGTCGGCGGTGATCGCGCTTCTCGGCTTCGGCAAGCATATGCAGATAATTGTCGAGTTCCGACTGTTCGGCGAAGGCCGTGCCGTAGATGCGGCTCAGCATCGGATTGTTGCTGTCGCCGCGCCAGTAGGCGCCGGCGACTTTCAAGAGCTTGAAGGCGCTGCCGATCTGGCCGGTCGAGGCCATATGCGGGCCGCGGCAGAGATCGAACCAGTCGCCCTGGTAATAGATCTTCAGATCCTGCCCTGCCGGGATCGCGTCGACGAGTTCGACCTTGTACTGCTCGCCCTTGTCGGCGAACACCTGTTTGGCCTTCTCGCGCGACCAGACCTGCTTGGTGAAGGCGGCGTTGCGGGCGATGATCTCCTTCATCTTCTTTTCGATCTTCGGCAGATCATCGAGCGTGAAAGGCTCGTTCTTGGCGAAGTCATAGTAGAAGCCGTTTTCGATGACCGGGCCGATCGTCACCTGGGTGCCGGGCCAGAGCTCCTGCACCGCTTCGGCCATGACATGCGCCGCGTCGTGGCGGATGAGTTCCAGGGCTCGGTCGTCGTTGCGGGTGATGATCTCGATCCTGCCCGTCGTCACGGGATCGGAAAGGTCGCGCACGGTGCCGTCGATCGCAATGGCGACCGCCTTCTTGGCAAGCGACTTGGAAATGGATTCGGCGACATCCCGGCCGGTTGCGCCAGCATCGTAGCTGCGCACGGAACCATCGGGAAATGTCAGGGAAATAGCTTGGGACATCGAAATTCTCCTTGTCCAGTCCCGCCAACGAATGCGGGTGGTTGCAGCGGCAGCGCCTCCGTCTTTGGATGCGCTCCCGCCTGATAATCAGATTTCTCTCGTGAGTAAAGAAGAAGCCGGCCTACATGACCATCTGGGCAAGGCCGCACACCGTGTTCCAGTTGCGCATCGTCCCGACGCCCATCCGCTTGGTCGTCAGCGCCGAAAGCAGCTTGGACTGGCTCGGTTTGCCGGCAAAATCGATCCAGAGATCGCCGCCGACGACAGCCATGCGCTGTCCCTCCGTCATCAGCGGTTTCAGCGCCTCCACCTTCTTCGGATCGACCGGCAGCCGCATCACCCGGACGATGACCTGGTCGGCGTCGCCATCCTTGAAGGGATTGGTGCTGCAAAGCGCCATCCAGCTGCAGTCGTTGCGCACGACGATATCGACGTGTTTGCCGAACTTTTCTTCAAAGCCCTCTTCCAAGGCCACTTCGAGTTCGTGGGGCCGCATATCGTCGGCCTCGAAAACCAGATTGCCGGTGGAAACCAGCGTGCGCGGTTCTCGATAACCGAGCTCTTCGGCCAGTGCGCGCAAATCCTGCATGATGACGCGGCGATCGGGGGTCAGGACAATGCTGTGCAGAAGGGCGATGAAGGTACTCATGGCGCCCACCCTTTCTTGCGTCCGAGGGAGAGATACCGCCACGGCGTCCACCAACGGAACTGATCGCCGAGCACTTCCGGCACCTGGTCGAGGCCGCTGGTGCCGCCCGGGCCGCAGCGGCCGACCCGAAACAGCGTCATCCAGCCGCCGGCCCACAGGCCATGGCGGGCGATCGACTCATAACCATATTCCGAGCAAGTGGGGATATGGCGGCAGGAATTGCCGATAAAGCCGGAAAGCGTCAGCTGGTAGAGGCGGATGAACCCCATGCCGAGCAGGCGGTCCGGAGTCTTGCGGAACGGACCGCTATAGTTGCGGGAAGTGGGTGCGGCCTTGTCGCGCGGTTTTCCAGGTCCGGCGGCACCGCCGTCATCCTCATCACCTGCCTGCAGGGCGCAGAACTCGCACATCTCCGTTACGCCTCGACAATCTCAGCCCGTTTCGCCTCGATCTGCCCGATTGCATCGACGACCGCATCGAAGGTCAGCATCGTCGAGGCATGGCGGGCCTTGTAGTCCCGCACCGGCAGCAGATAGCGCATGTCTTCGAACCGTCCCTCAGGCCCTGCGCCATCCGCCTTCAACATGGCAAGCATGTCCTGCCGTGCCTGGCGCAATTCGCCCGATGTGGCGCCGACGACATGGCGGGCCATGATCGAGGACGAGGCCTGACCGAGCGCGCAGGCCTTCACGTCATGGGCAAAACCGGTCACCATATCGCCGTTCATCTTTAACCAGATCCGCACCTTCGAGCCGCAAAGCTTCGAATAGGCCTGGGCGCTCGCATCGGCCTCCGCCAATGTGCCGGTCAACGGAATATTGCCGGCGAATTCGAGGATCTTGCTGTTGTAGATGTCGTCCATGTTGGATTTCCGCTCCAAAATCGCTGCGGATCGGCCTCAATAAGGGCTGTTATTGTTATTGAAACAAAAAACACACCGTGTCATCTGAGGATACTTACATACGATGGCCGTCTTCCTATATGTATGTCGTTCGAAGGCCATGAAAATGCAATGGCCTCGTGTAAGTTTGATTGGGAAACCGTGCCGGACGGGTGTTGAATGCGCCAAGAAAGCCCCGGAGCCTGCCAAAGGTGCATGAATTCCCGCATGGGATTGACCAGTGGCGATTCCGACAGATGGGTCCGCGGTTGCGGACCAGGAGACCATTGTTCATGGACGCCATCGTAAAAAACTTTCCGCAGACGAACCGCGACTCCGATCGCCCCTCCCAGCAGGAGGCGGAGGAAGCTGTCCGCGTCCTGCTGCGCTGGGCCGGTGACAACCCGACCCGCGAAGGCCTGCTCGAGACGCCGGCCCGTGTCGTCAAGTCGTACCGCGAGCTTTTTTCCGGCTACGACATGGCGCCGGAAGACGTGCTCGGCCGCACCTTCGAAGAGGTCGCCGGTTACGACGACATGGTCCTCGTCAAGGACATTCCGTTCTTCTCGCATTGTGAACACCACATGGTGCCGATCATCGGCAAGGCCCACGTCGCCTACATGCCGGACGGGCGTGTACTCGGCCTGTCGAAGATCGCCCGCGTCGTCGAGATCTATGGCCGCCGCCTGCAGACGCAGGAAACGATGACCGCGCAGATCGCCCGGGCCATCGACGATACGCTTAATCCGCGCGGTGTCGCGGTATTGATCGAGGCCGAACATATGTGCATGGCGATGCGCGGCGTTCAGAAGCAGGGCTCGACCACGTTGACGACGACGTTTACGGGTACGTTCAAGACCGAGCCGGCCGATCAGGCCCGTTTCATGACCATGGTGCGGAGCCGCTGATACCGGCTCCCGCAGGAGGGCCGCGATGAGTCACATGATCTTCAATCAACCATCCGAGGACAAGTCGGCATTGGAAGACGCCGGCGATTTCACGCCGCGTTTCGATGACCGCGGCCTGATCACCGCGATCGTCACCGACGCCGGCGACGGCGAGTTGCTGATGGTGGCGCACATGAACGCCCAGGCGCTGGCGCTGACCATTCAGACCGGTACGGCCCATTATTTCAGCCGTTCGCGAGGCAAGATCTGGAAGAAGGGTGAAACCTCGGGCAATCTCCAGACCGTGAAGGAAATTCGCACCGATTGCGATCAGGACGCCATCTGGCTGAAAGTCGAGGTCGCCGGCCACGACGCCACCTGTCACACTGGCCGCCGCTCCTGCTTCTATCGGACGATCACCCTTCAAGACGGAAAGCCGATGCTCGATATCGTCGACGACGAGCGTCATTTCGATCCGCAGGACGTTTACGGGAAATAAGCCGAACGTCCCGGCATTTGCTCCTTATTGCGCCAGAAATTGCTTCTATATACCATTTGGAAACTGATCGGGCACACTATCGGAACCCAACGTGTTCTGCTGGGAGGGAGAGCGCCATGCTGAGCTGGAATTTGCATCGTCAAAGCTCTGAAGGCGAAGGTTCCGGTACCGCTATATCCACCACGATCGAGGTGATCCCGCCTCCAGCCCCCGTCAAAAAAATCAAGATCGCGCTGGCGCTGGGCGGTGGTGCTGCCCGCGGCTGGGCCCATATCGGCGTGCTGCGCGCCCTCGACGAGGCAAAAATCGAGATCGGCATGATCGCCGGCACCTCGATCGGCGCGCTGGTCGGCGGCTGCTATCTCGCCGGCAAACTCGATGAACTCGAAAGTTTCGCCCGCTCGCTGACCATGCGCCGGATCGCAAGTCTCCTCGATCTCACCATCGGCGGCAGCGGCCTGTTCGGCGGCATGCGGCTGACCAAGCGGATGCAGGAACATCTGGAAGGCCTGAACGTCGAGGATCTCGACCGGCCGTTCGTCGCAGTCGCAGCCGAGGTCAATACCGGTCACGAGGTCTGGATCGCCAATGGCTCGCTGATTACGGCGCTGCGCGCCTCCTATGCCCTGCCCGGCATTTTCGAGCCGGTGCGCAGCAATCACCGCACGCTGGTCGACGGCGCGCTGGTCAATCCCGTGCCCGTCTCCGTCTGCCGCGCCTACGAGCAGCCGTTGGTCGTCGCCGTCAATCTCAATTACGATCTCTATGGCCGCTCGGCCGTCGTCCGGCACAATGCCAGCCTCTCGCCGCAGGAAGTGCAGAAGCAGGAAGAGGCGCCCTATGCCCGTCTCGGCATGACCGGCGTCATGGTGCAGGCCTTCAACATCATCCAGGATAGGATCGCCCGCGCCCGCCTTGCCGGCGACCCGCCGGATATTTCGCTGCAGCCGCGTTTGAGCTACATCGGCCTTTCGGAATTCCACCGGGCCGGCGAAGCGATCGAACGCGGCTACGAGGAAGCCAGGGCAAGGCTCCCCGAAATCAAACGCATGCAGGAAGTCTACGCCACCTCCCCGTGATGGGATATCGTCCGAAAGCCCGTAGCGCTTGAGGCCGCCAAAAACCTCAGCCGGCGATATAGGCCTTGATCTCCTCGGCCTCGCGCTCGACTTCGGCGATGCGCGATTTCACCACGTCACCGATCGAGATGATGCCGGCAAGCTTGCCGTTGCTTTCAACCGGCACATGCCGGAAGCGGCGGCTGGTCATCAGCTCCATCAGCTCGTTGACGGTCGTCTCCTCATGGCAGCGGTAAACCTTCGCGGTCATGACCTGAGCCAGCGACTGGTCGAGCCCGTCTTTGCCGTGTTTGGCGATCGCGTGCACGAGGTCACGCTCGGTGAACATGCCGGAAATCCGGTTCTCCATGCCGACGACGACGATGGCGCCGATCTTCTTCTTGCTGAGGATGGCGGCCGCCTCGGCGACGGTGGTGTTCGGCCCGGCGGTGACGACGTCCCTGCCTTTCAGGTCGAGGATTGCTTTGACTGAACTGGTCATTCGAACCTCCTATGTCCGTGATCGACTTGTCACAGGCATCCGCGGCGGTTTCTCCCCCCATCGCGGATAATAGGTCGATGGTGCACCGCCCGGCTCAGGATTGCAACAGATCCTTCTCCGTTCCCGCAGCTTCCATCACCGGTGGGCGCGGCGCCCGGTCGAACAGCGAAAACAACAAGAAGCCGAAGACGAAGCCGCCGATATGCGCGTCCCAGGCAATCGCCTGATCGCTATCGCCGACGAGCGGGATGCCGACGGCAATCAGGGCGTTGCCGACCAGCCAGAGCAGCATGAAGATGACGACGGTGCGGCTCCGCAGCGCTTCGACGATGGAAAGCCGGGGATTGAGATGCGCAGGCAGCATCGGCCGACGTTCGGCCGGAAAGGCGAATCGGCAGGCGGCGCCCATCAGCCCGGAAATGACGCCCGACGCGCCGATCAGCAGCGTCACATCTCCCCAGTTCAGGACCGCATGAAGGGCCGCCGATGCGATGGCCGAGAAAAGCCAGAAGAGCACGAAACGCAGCGTCCCGATGCGGCGCACGACCGGCGCGCCGAAGGCCATCAGCCAGAAGGCGTTAAAGACGATATGCTGGACGCTGCCGTGCAGCAGTGAATAGGTGACGGGCGTCCAGAACAGCTCCGGCCCTTGCTGCGACAGTGGGATCACATAGCGGGCGGGAACGAAGCCGAAGGTGAAGAATAGCCAGCTCAGCGCATCGTCTGAAAGCACGACCTCCTGCACCGCATAGATGATAACAAGCAGACAAAGGCTGAAGAACAGCGCCGGCGGAAGGTTGAAGACCGGTACCCGCGGCGGCTTTGCCGGCGGCTGGACCTCGGGAGGTTCGGGCGCCTTATGCGGCTCGGCCGTCTGCTCATTCATTTCGATATCGCCTCGTTGAGGCCACAGCCATACAGGACCACCTGGCAAAAAAAAAGCCGTCCGAAGTGCCGGACGGCATACCGGGAGTTCAAGGAAAGACCTCGGCCCGGGCAGGTTGTGCTGAACTTCGAAAGTCGAAGCGATGACCGGACAGTGTCACGGCGGGCATAGCACCTCAACCGAAACCGTTTCTTAACCTTAACGGACGCGGTTTGGCATGAAATCCGCAAGGTAGAGCCTGTAGGGCAATGATTGCCCGAAAATGATCCGGAATGGGACAGGTTGGTGTAAAATGCGTGTACAAACGACCATCGAGATTTTTGACTACTGGAACCGTATCCGCGGCGCTGCCGATGCGCCGCTGAAACAGCAGGTCGAACCCTCCGCCGTACCCCATCTGCTCCAAAGCCTCTTCATCCTCGAGACGCGCGAGGGAGGTGACATCGGCTTCCGGCTCGCCGGCACCCGCATCTGCGATCTGTTTGGGCGGGATCTGCGTGGTGAACGTTTCGCCTCGCTCTGGGCAAACGGCCAGCATGCCGACATCGAACGCACGGCGATGGGGGTGATGGACCATACCATGCCGGCTTTGTTCAATGCGACCGGCTACAGCACCGTCGGTCATCAGGCCTCTTTCGAGATCATCGTGATGCCGCTGCGCTCGCCGGGCGGCGCCTGCGATCGGCTGCTCGGCGGGATCGCACCCACGGCGGCCGCGAGTTGGCTGGAGATCGTGCCGCTCGAATTCCTGGCGCTCGACCGCAGCCGACTGCTGCCCGGAAAATTCAGCACGGCAACACCAGCCGAACAACGCCCCATCAACGAAATCGTTACCGGCAAAAGCCTCGGTTTCGGACAGGTCATGCGCCGCATGGTGTCGCAGCTGCTGAGTGCGGAGGCGCACTGACCGTATTGTTTCGGGACATAGCGCATACTCGTTTTCCGCTATGTCCGAATGAGGCCAAACAACCTTCTGTTAAGGGATTGCGGGTAAAGATCAGTCTCTGCGATTTTGATGAAGAAGCCATTTGATGCACTCGTTCCAGCCAGCTCAGACGCAAAGACCTGCGCCGCGCCCTGAACAGGGCGTTTTTCAGCGTGTGCCCATCAATATGCAGGGCCGGCTGATGCTTGCGAATTACGAGGAGTTCGAATGCATGGTGATCGACATGTCGCCTGGCGATATGTACGTCACCTGCCTCGGCCGGCCACGCACCAACGAACGTGTCGTCGCCTATATCGACCATCTCGGCCGCGTCGAAGGTTATGTTCAGACGCTCGATGGCCGCGGCTTCACCATGTCGATCAATGCCACCGAGCGCAAGCGCGAGAAGCTCGCCGCCCAGCTCACCTGGCTTGCCAACAAGCACGAACTCGGTCTGCCGGAAGATCGTCGCCATGACCGCCTGACGCCACGCGACACGAATACCGAGCTGACGCTCGAGGACGGCACCCGTTATACCTGCCGCATCATGGACCTTTCGCTGTCGGGCGCTGCCGTCGACGTCGAGATGCGCCCGTCGATTGGAACAGCGGTGCGGCTCGGCAATATGCGCGGTCGCGTCGTCCGCCATTTCGTCGAAGGTGTGGCGATCGAATTCCTGTCGATCCAGTCCCGCGACACGCTGCGTGAATTCCTTTAACAGGCCGCGACGCTGCCGCGGCTCTTCGCGGCGGGTTCAATGTCCTGACGGACTTGCCGCCGAAGGTGATTGGCAGGTCCGGGCCGCACCCGGTCAGGTCGTGCTGAAAGGCCTGGGCTTCACCACAACAGATCTGCAAGCGGCGACCAATCCGGCTTTGGACAGCAAGCAGAACATCCTGTCGCAAGTGGTTCCAACCTATCAACAGTAAATATTATGAGTGGAACGACCTGCGACAGGCAGTACGATGGCAGCTCTCTATCCGGAAATCGAACCCTATGATCATGGCCTGCTCGACACGGGCGACGGCAATCTGATCTATTGGGAAGCCTGCGGAAGTCCGGCGGGCCGGCCGGCGCTGGTGCTGCATGGCGGGCCGGGCTCCGGCTGTTCGACGGCTGCGCGGCGCCATTTCGATCCCGATGCCTACCGAATCATTCTGTTCGATCAGCGCAATTGCGGCCGCAGTCTGCCGAGCGCTGCCGATCCCGAAACCGATCTTTCCCACAACACCACCTGGCATCTCGTCGCCGATATCGAGCGGCTGCGGCTCTTCTTCGGCGTCGACACCTGGCTCGTTTTCGGCAATTCCTGGGGATCGACGCTGGCGCTTGCCTATGCCGAAACCCATCCGCAGCGCGTCGCGGGGATCGTTCTGTCGGGCGTGACCACCACAAGGCGTTCGGAAGTCGACTGGCTCTATCGTGGCATGGCGCCGCTCTTTCCGGACGAATGGCATCGTTTCCGCCAGGCGGTCCCCGCAGGCAGCCGCCAACAAGATGGCGACATGGTGGCCGCCTATCACCGCCTCCTCAACGATTCCAATCCGGAGACGCGGCTGAAGGCGGCACGCGACTGGCATGATTGGGAAGCGGCGTCGATCCTGCTTGCCGATCCTGAAGGTCTGCCGCGCCGCTGGGCCGATCCGGCCTATGTGCTGACCCGGGCTCGCATCATCACCCACTATTTCACCAACGGCGCATGGCTGGAAGACGGCCAACTTCTGAGGAATGCCGCGCGGCTCGCCGGCATCCCCGGTATCCTGCTGCAAGGTAGGTTCGACATCGAGGCGCCGCTTGTCACCGCCTGGGAACTGGCCCGCGCCTGGCCGCAAAGCGAGCTCCAAATCCTTCCGCATGCGGCCCATTCCACCGCAAATCCCGCAATGAGCGCGGCGATCGTCGCCGCTACGGATCGATTTCGAGATTTCCCGCAAAAATAATTTTATCGCCGGAATCTGAAAACCGAGCAATGGCCTGCCTTGAACGGGCCGAATCGGCCGATTCCGGCTGCCTTGCCAGCCTGCCGCGCAGCGCCGAACCGCAGCCGGCATTTATCCGGCTCAACGAAAATCCTTAACATCAGGACGGCGACGCAGCCTTTTCGCGGGCGAAAGCCTTGTTGCGGGAATTACAATTTTAATCGAATTCGAGACAAATGCGCTTCGAGTTTTATGCGTGTTCGAATTTGTTTTTAGCCAGATTTTATCGGCATTTGAATCAACTAAGCCTCTAATTCTATTACGTAATTTTGCGTGAGATAAAAACGTCCGTGTCATTGTCGCCTCAACTTACGGGGAGACGGCAATGACAACTGCAAACATCCTGAAAGGCGGCCTTCTGGCCGGTGCCCTCATGATGGCAATGGCGGGTTCGGGCCAAGCGATGCCCGCCAGCATGGCCTTGGCAGGCAATGCCAGCCCGCCGATCGGCCATTATGAATTCTGCAAGGCGAATCCAAGCGAATGTGCCTTTGCCGGTGGCGATGCCGGACCGGCTATCCTCACCGAGGATCGCTGGAAGGAAATTCTCAAGGTCAATTACACCGTCAATTCGACGATCCAGCCGGAGACGGATGAACAGATCTACGGTGTCGAAGAACACTGGGCCTACCCCACAACCGTCGGCGACTGTGAGGATTATGCCCTGCTGAAGCGCAAGATGCTGATCGAAGACGGCTTCTCGCCATCCGACACGCTGATGACCGTCGTGCTGCAGCCGAATGGCGAAGGCCATGCCGTGCTGACGGTCCGCACCGATCACGGCGACTTCATCCTCGACAACATGCGCAACAAGGTGCTGCTGTGGTCGGATACCGAATACACCTATCTGAAGCGTCAGTCCGCCGACGATCCGGCCCGCTGGTCGAAGCTCCAGGACGGCCGCACTGTCGCGGTTGGTAGCGTCAAGTAAGAATAAACCCGCCGGCTAGAGCATGATGCCGAAAAGTGTGAGCGGTTTTCGGACGACATCATGCTCTAACTATTTAATTTAGAACAGGATTCAGATTTTAGGCCGACCGGCCTAAAATCATCCTGTTCTAGCCGGCGGCAACCTGCGGCCCGGTCAGTCCCCGCATCCGTCCCGACCGGCGCCCAAGAGCCGTTCCCGCTGTCCCGGGAACGGCTCGCTCTTTTTTGGGACAGGCATTCGTCCCCAGGCGACCCGCATCCTGAAATCTTAGCGAATTGTTAACCTTGCCGGTCCGATCATGCCGATCAGACTCATCATCGGCACCGGCGGCTCATGTTCCTCCTGCGGCGGACCGAAACACGAAGAACCGCCATGAGCCATGCCGCGCACAGCGCACCCGACGAGCAGCCGCTTTTTTCCACGGGCTTCCTCATCCGCACGATGGCGGTCATCGCCGTGCTGGCGGTCCTGACGGTTGCCATCAGCATCGGCGGCCGTTGGTTCGGCCGGCATATCTCGCTTGCCGGCAACACCGACAGCACGGTCGAGATCACGCTGGCCATCGGCCGCGACACCGTGAAATTCCCCGAAAATGCCATCCGTTTCCCCAGTCAAAGGCATGACGGCGCGGCCGAGCGTGTCGATCTCTATCTCGCCTGGCCTGATATGCAGGGCTACGGCAAGGAGAACCACCTTCGTTTCGACGATATCGCCCAATCCTCCGGCCTGATCTTCCTGCAGATTACCCAGAGCACCATGTCGCGCGACATGTCCGGGCGGCTGGAGCCGATCTATTCGCATCTGCTCGAAGGACCGGCCGCACCCTTCCGCGACGGCCTGATGCTGCACCGCCTTCGCGCCGACGCCGGTTACGGCGACGATGTGCTGCTGACGGCGCCTGTCAAAGGCGGGCCGGATTACGTCGTCCGCTGCCTGTTGCCTTCCGTCCCTGACACGGCGTCGAGCGGGGATTGTCAGCGCGATATCAAGGTCGGCAGGGATCTCAGCGTTCTCTACCGTTTCTCAAGCAGCCATCTCGACGATTGGGAACATATTGATGCCGCTATCCGCACCTTTGTGGAAGCGCGTCTTGTGAACCGTTCTGCAACAAGTCCCTAAAATGCTCCCCGGACAGCGAAATAAACGATTCATCATAAACGGATTGGTAACGCCCAATCGGTAGATTTGAAAGACGGGCTGTACGGCGGGAGGTGTGCGGTTCCTGCCGATAGTTGAAGTCCCAAGTATCTGAAATGCAAAGCGAAGAGTGGAATAGTGTCAAGGTCAGTCTCCCCCGTATCATCGTCCCGATCCGGCAGCTTTTTCGCCAAGCTGCTGGCGATCCTTTCGGTGGCCGTCACGATCATCCTGGTCGATTCGGTAAGCGCCGAAGCTGAAGCGGCGAATTCGAAATATGCAGGCATCGTCGTCGACGCCAAGACCGGCAATGTTCTCTACAGCGAGAATGCCGACCGGCTGCAATACCCCGCCTCCTTGACCAAGATGATGACCATCTACATGACCTTCGAGGCGTTGGAGCAGGGTCGCATCCGTCTCGACACGCCGGTTCCCTTCTCCGCTCATGCGGCAGCCCAGGCGCCGACCAAGCTCGGCGTTCGCGCCGGCGGCACGATCACCGTCGAGCAAGGCATTCTCGGCCTCGTCACCCTGTCGGCCAATGATGCCGCAACCGCGCTCGGCGAAATGCTCGGTGGCGGCAGCGAGGATCGTTTCGCCCAGTTGATGACCGCCAAGGCGCATGCGCTCGGCATGACGCGCACCACCTATCGCAATGCCAACGGCCTGCCGAATACCGCGCAGATGACGACGGCGCGCGACCAGGCCCGCCTCGGCATCGCTCTTCGCCAGCATTTTCCGCAATATTACGGCTATTTCTCCACCCGCGCCTTCAAGTTCGGCACCCGCACGATCCGCAGCCACAACCGCCTGGTCGGTTCCGTGCGTGGCGTCGACGGCATCAAGACCGGTTACACCCGCGCTGCCGGCTTCAATCTGGTCAGCTCGGTGCAGGTCGACGGCAAGTCGATCGTCGGTGTCGTGCTCGGCGGCGCCTCGACGCCCGCCCGCGATACCCAGATGCGCAACCTGATCGCCACCTACCTGCCGAAGGCATCGAGCCGCGGCGGATCGTCAGCACTGATCGCAGAGGCGGCCCCTGCCCCGGCGATGATCGAGACACCTGCCCCGGTCATGCCGCAGAAGACCCAGCAGAAGGCCCCGCCGCAAATAGCCAAGACCATCACCGCAGCGCAGCCGCCGGTTTCGGCTGCCGTCGCCGATCTCAGCCTGCCGCACAAAGGCCCGCTGCCGGATGCGCGCTATCAAGTCGCCGAGACCGAGGTCGCCTATATCGAGACCGCTCAGTCGAAGTCCGACAACCCGCTGGTAGCCCAGCCGATGCCGGCGCCGACCAAGGTCAAGACCACGACCTTCAAGCAGCAGGCATCGCTCGCCGTGCCGAAACCGGCACCCGCTGCCATGCCGCAGGAACGGGACGATACGGCGGTCGATAATGTCACCACCGCTTCGACCACCCCGACTTCGACCAGTGCCGCTTCAGCCGACAATGGCCCGGCCGGCTGGGTCGTGCAGGTCGGCGTCTCGCCGAGCCGGCAGATGGCCATGGACCTCCTGGCGAGCGCCAAGAGCAAGGGTGGCAGGGCATTGGCCTCGGCAAAGCCTTTCGCAGTCGCCTATGCGGCTGGCGGTGACCAGCTCTATCGCGCCCGCTTCGGTGGTTTCGACGACCAGCGCGATGCGGTCAATGCCTGCAAGGCCTTGAAGAAGGCCGGCATCAAGTGCTGGGCGGCTGCCCAATGAGCTATTCGATGCTGCCTGCAAAATGGTCGGCGGCATCGGTAATGGCCGGAATCGGTGTTTGCGTTTCCGGCCACCGTTCTTGAACTCGATCAGTGTTGCGTACGGGGAAGACAATGGCAATCAATGAGAATGTTCCGGGAATGCCTTCAGACCGCCGCATGCCGGCCAAGGGGCGTTCATCGCTGCATCCTTTGCACGAGGCGGCGTTGCGGCTGGCCGAAATGGGCCTGCAGCGGCCGAAGGCGAAGTCTCCGAAGACCCGCGATCTCATCAATCTGCTGCTGAGCCATGGTGCCCGCGCCTGGCGCTACTCCCAGCCAGAGGCCCGCATCCATCTACATGTGACCTCGCAGGACGGCAGTGTGCCGGTGCAGCTGCGCCTGCGCTGAAGCTTGGTACTGTCGCCCGGAACCAGGACGCGTTTTGGGGCGACAGACGTTAAAGCAGACCGAGTTCGGTCAGCTCGCGGCGAAGGTCCGCGGGCATTTCGACAATGCCGGCCCCAAGGCTCATCAGGTCGCGCGGCACATCATCTTCAGTGTAATAACGCCACCCCTGGAACGGACGCTTCGGCTGCACGGCCGTCTCGATAACCTCCGGGCCAAGCATCAGGCGGCAGCGCGATATGCCCTCGCCGTCGGTAAAGGTCTCGATGCCGAGCAGCCTCTGCCGCGCCTGCACCTGCCCCTTGATCACCCAATAGAGCGAGCCGCCATCGAGCAGCTCGTCCATGCGTTTCGGCACCATGCGGGTCGTGTGTACCGAATGCGGCTCCAGCCCGGCGGCGATGGCGCTGAGCGAGCGTTCGGCCACCCATTCGCGCAGATCGTCTATCGAGTCGGCGCCGACGCAGAGTTTGATGAGATGCAATGCCATGCCGCCGTTGAAATCCTTTTGGCGGTAGGCGTCAAGCGAGAACCATCACGCGTCCACAAACTCAGCATTCGACGACGTTGACGGCAAGGCCGCCGGTCGAGGTTTCCTTGTATTTCTCGCTCATGTCGTGGCCGGTCTGGCGCATCGTCTCGATACAGGCATCGAGCGGCACGAAGTGCTGGCCGTCGCCCTTGACGGCAAGTGACGCCGCGGTGACTGCCTTGACAGCGCCGAGTGCGTTGCGCTCGATGCAGGGAACCTGCACCAGGCCCGCAACCGGATCACAGGTCATGCCGAGATGATGTTCAAGCGCGATCTCGGCGGCGTTCTCGATCTGCTCCGGCGTGCCGCCCATGACGGCGGCAAGGCCTGCGGCCGCCATGGCCGCTGCCGAGCCGACTTCGCCCTGACAGCCGACCTCGGCGCCCGAGATCGAGGCATTGTGCTTGATGATGCCGCCGATGGCCGCAGCCGTCAGCAGGTAGTCACGGATGCCGTTTTGATCCCAGTCCTCGTGGAAATGCTCGTAGTAGCGGATCGTCGCCGGGATGACGCCGGCCGCGCCATTGGTCGGCGCCGTGACGACGCGCCCCCCGGCGGCATTCTCCTCGTTGACGGCCATCGCATAGACGCTCAGCCAATCATTGGCGAGCAGCGGGTTGACGCGGTTGCTGCGCCACTCCTCTTCGAGCTTGTCGTGTATCCTGCGGGCGCGGCGCTTGACGTTGAGGCCGCCCGGCATGATGCCTTCGACCTTGAGGCCGCGCTCGATACAGGAACGCATCGCTTCCCAGATACGGTCGAGCCCCTGATCGAGCTCCTCCTGGCTGCGCTGGCTCTCCTCGTTTGCCCGCTTCATCTGGGCGATCGACAGCCCGGAGCGCTCCGCCATCTCGAGCATCTGTTTTGCGGTGGAGAAGGGATAGGGCACGCGCGTGCCGCCGGCCGCGTTCTTCTTCGCCCGCATCTGCTCCAGCTCGGTATCGGTGACGACGAAGCCGCCGCCGACCGAATAATAGACGCGCTTGACGAGCAGCCGGCCGTCCCTGTCAAAAGCGGAAAAGACCATGCCGTTGGCATGGCCGGGCAGCGGCTGCTTCTTGTCGAAGATCAGGTCGGTCTTCGGCTGAAACTGATAGGCGGGATGCCCCTCCGGCGTGATGCGGCCAGTGCGTTCCACCGTGTCGACGATGCCGTCCATGCGGTCGGGATCGACGCTGTCGGGCGCCTCCCCCATCAGGCCGAGAATGACCGCCCTGCCGGTGCCGTGGCCGATGCCGGTATGGGCAAGCGAGCCGTGCAGGCTGACCTTGATCGCAACGACCTGGGCGCCCGATGACGGACGCGGCCATTCGTCAGACAGGATCAGGTCGAGAAACCGGTTGGCGGCCGACATCGGACCCATCGTGTGCGAACTCGAGGGCCCGACACCGATCTTGAAGACATCGAATACCGAGAGAAACATGGATGCGCCTTCTGATTACGAGGAAGCAAGCTTAAGCGATGCCGGTTTTCAATCCGTGCGGGCCACCGACATCGCATGGAGCCGGTGCGACATTGCGGCTCAACACTAAAACGATGAGGCCCACCTTACCAGTCATTGCAGCATTCCGATGCATATGTAAGGTGGCCGCACTGCATGCGGAGACTGAATCACTGATGACGACGGCGGACTATATCGCTCTGGCCTTCTTTGCCTGCGTCTGGATGGGCTATTCCTGGCTGCTGCATGGCCGCACCTTCTTCGGACGCACCAGCCTCACCCATGCGATGATCGAACGGCGGCGCGAATGGATCTATAATTCGCTGCGCCGCGACCTGAAGATGATCGACACGCAGATCATGGCCGGCCTGCAGAACGGCACCGCCTTCTTCGCTTCGACCTCGATCTTCGCATTGGGCAGTTGCTTCGCGCTGCTCGGGGCGACGGAGAAAGTCGACGCCGTCTTCGCCGACCTGCCCTTCGTCTTGCATGGCGGCCATGCCGTCTTCGAGATGAAGGTCGGCGGGCTGGCAGTGCTGTTCGGCTACGCCTTCTTCAAGTTCGGCTGGTCCTATCGGTTGTTCAACTACTGCACCATTCTGTTCGGCTCGATCCCGATGCTGCGCGATACCGAACGCGACGTCATCGCCGCCGAGCGAGCCGCCGAACGGGTCATCCGCATGAATGTCATTGCCGGCAGCAATTTCAACGAAGGCCTCAGGGCGATCTTCCTGTCGATCGGTTATCTCGGCTGGTTCATCAACCCCTATGTCTTCATGCTGACGACGGCGATCGTCATCTTCGTTCTGACGCGGCGGCAATTCTTCTCGCAGGCGCGGCTGGCGATCATGGATGCCGGCCCGCCATCGAATCTCCACCTTTCCGCGTTCAGCCGCGACATGCCGTCGAGCGACGGACGTGATTTGCCCGAGGGACTTTAATGACATTGCCGGCAACGCAAGCCGATGCGGCGGTAAAGCCGCCGCGCATCGGCCTATTGGACACGGCGCGCGGTCTCGCGCTGATCGCCATGGCAAGCTATCATTTCAGCTGGGATATGGAGTTCATGGGCTATCTCGCGTCGGGCACGGCCGAGACAGGCTGGCTGAAGATCTATGCCCGAGCGATCGCCACGACGTTTATTTTCATCGTCGGCATCAGCCTGGTGCTGTCGAGCATGCCCGAGGTCCGCTGGCCCGCCTTCTGGAAGCGTTTCGGCATGATTGCCGCGGGAGCCGTAGTCATCTCGATCGCCACGCGCATCGCGATGCCGAACGAGTGGATCTATTTCGGCATCCTGCACTGCATCGCGGTGTTGACGCTGATCGGCATCGTGTTTTTGAGATTGCCGCTCGCCGTCACGCTCATCGCGACTGTGGTGCTCATTGCCGCCTGGCTTACCGATAATTTCGGCACACCCGGCCTGCTTCGCTCATCCTTCTTCGATCCGAGATATCTCGCCTGGATCGGCCTTGCGGTGATGCCGGAACGGTCCAACGACTATGTGCCGCTGTTTCCCTGGGCAACGCCCTTTTTTGCTGGATTGAGCTTCGCCTCGATCGCCATCAGAACCAGACTGCTGCATCGGCTTGCCGCCATCGGCACCGGTTCCTGGTGGCCGGCAAGGCTTGGCCGCCACAGCCTTGCTTTCTACCTCATTCACCAGCCGGTATTGATCGCCATCGCCTACGGGCTTTCCCTCGTCGTCCCACCGCAGGCGCCGGATCCGGTCGCGACTTACCTGAGGCAATGCAACACCTCTTGCGTCATGCAGCAGGGCGAAGCGCTCTGCCACAGCTTCTGCCAGTGCACATTGGAGAAATTGCAGGCTCAGGCCCTGTTCACGCCGCTGCAGGCGGGCGCCATCGATATAGAAAATGACGAGCGGGTTCAGACGATCGCCGCCGAATGCAGCGCCGAGGCGGAATAAGTTTCGTTCCGCTCAGGTGGTGACGCCGATTTCGGCGAGGCGGCCGAGGCAGGCCTCTTCGATATTGTCGAGTTCCACCAGCGTGTCGTCGATATCCTTGCGCTTCTGGCGCAGGTCGTCGCGCTTCTCGTCGATGCGTTTCATCAGCAACTTCAATTGACCGAGTTCGCCCGGTGGCTCCTTGTAGACCTGGATGATCTCGCGGATCTCCGCGATGGTGAAGCCGATGCGCCGGCCGCGCAGAATTTCGCCGATGAGCCGTCGGTCGGCCTGGCGAAAGAGACGGGTGCGCCCTCGCCGCTCCGGATGAATCAGTCCCTCGTCTTCGTAGAAGCGAAGCGTGCGCGTCGAGACCCCGAATTCGCGCGTCAGCTCCGTTATGCTATAATATTTGTTCACCAGCATGGGTTCCCCGTCATGAACCGGCATAATATTGACTTTTACGTAATAGTCAATTTCGTCGGACCGCTCAGATGCCGAACCACCAAGTGGCGATGCCGAGGAAGGCGAAGAAGCCGGTACAGTCGGTCACCGTCGTCACGAAGACCGAGGAGGCGATTGCCGGGTCGGCTCCCACCTTGTCGAGCAGCAGCGGCAGCAGGATGCCGGCAAGCGCCGCCGCCATCAGATTGATGATCATCGCCGCCGCAATTACCCCGCCGAGCTGATAGTCGTGGAACCAGGTGCCGGCGATCAAACCCATGATCGTCGCGAAAACGACACCATTGAGGATGCCGACGCCGGCCTCCCTGCGGATGATGCGGCCGGCATTGTAGATGTCGAGATCGCGGGTAGCGAGCGCGCGCACCGTCACCGTCATCGTCTGCGTGCCGGCATTGCCGCCCATCGAGGCGACGATCGGCATCAACACGGCAAGTGCGATCATCTTCTCGATCGAGGCGTCGAACAGGCCGATGACGCTGGCCGACAGCATCGCCGTGCCGAGATTGATCAAGAGCCACAGGAACCGCGAACGCGCCGTCGAAAGCACATTGTCCGACAGTTCTTCGTCGCCGACGCCGCCAAGCCGCTTGATATCCTCGTCCGCCTCCTCGTGGATGACGTCGACGACGTCGTCGATGGTCAGCACGCCGACCAGCCGGCCGTTCTCGTCGACGACGGCGGCCGACAGAAGGTCGTACTGCTCGAATAGCTGGGCCGCCTCCTCCTGGTCCATCTCGGCCGGAACCGGATGGTTGGTCTCGCGCATGATCTGCTCGATCTTCGTCTGCCGCTTTGTGCGCAGGATCTGATCGAGATCGACGGCGCCGAGCAGCTTGAAGGTCGGATCGATGACGAAGATCTGCGAGAAGGAATAGGGCAGATCTTCCTCGTCACGCATGTAGTCGATCGTCTGTCCCACAGTCCAGAACGGCGGCACGGCGACGAATTCCGTCTGCATGCGGCGCCCGGCCGAGCTTTCGGGATAGTCGAGCGCCCGGCGCAGCCTGACCCGCTCGGTAAACGGCAGCTGAGCGAGGATCTCTTCCCGGTCTTCCTTGTCGAGATCTTCGAGAATATAGACGGCGTCGTCCGAATCGAGATCGCCGATCGCCGCGGCGATCTGCTCGTTCGGCATCTGGTCGACAATTTCGCGGCGGATCGCCTCGTCGACCTCGGTCAGCGCCGTCATGTCGAAATCGTCGCCGAGCAGACGCACCAGCGCCAGGCGCTGGTCCGGCTGGATCGCTTCCAGCAGGTCGCCTATCTCAGATTCATGCAGCCGGGCAACATTCTGGCGCAGGAACACCGTGTCGCGGTCGGCGATCGCGGCGCCGACCAGCGCCAGGAAATCGCTGCGGACATTGCCGTCCTCGTCGTAGATATCGGCTTCCTCGTCCTCAGAACGCCTGCGGATGCGGTCTTCCCCATCGGTCGTCGTCATCTGCCGCCCTCGCATCTGGTTCGAATTTCAACGACTACAGCGCCACATTTGCAAATGTCGGCGGAAAACACATTGTCAACAAGCAGATAAGCCAGTCCCGCTCGACGCTCCCGCGGTGGGAATTCATGGCTTCTGCTAGCCCAAAGCATCCCTGCCGTAAAGCCGCAAACCTGCCTCTTGATGACAATGCCCGCGGCCGGCGATAGTTTCGCCAGCCCGTCCAAACCCCGGCCAACAAAAGAAAGCCTGCCTGATGCCCCTCCGTCCGATTCTGCGTTATCCGCATCCTGGTCTGAAGACCGTCTGCGCACCGGTGACAGACTTCGATTCGTCGCTCGCCGAGCTTGCCGACGACTTGGTGGCGACGATGCGGGCGGCGCCCGGCGTCGGCATCACCGCCGCCCATATCGGCGTCTTTAGCCGGGTTACGGTGCTGGAACTCGACAAGACGGACGGCGTGCGCCTCTACATCAACCCGGAGATCACCTGGCTCTCGAACGAAACGATGTCCCATGCCGAAGGCAGCGTCTCCATGCCCGGCGCCACCGAAGAGGTCACGCGGCCGCGCGCGATCCGCTTCCGTTACCAGAATGCCGAGGGCACCCTGCACGAGGAGGCAGCCGAAGGTTTCCACGCCATCTGCATCCAGCACGAGGTCGACCAGCTCGACGGCATTTTCTGGCTGCAACGCCTCTCGCGGCTGAAACGCGACCGTCTCGTGAAAAAATGGGAGAAGGCATCAATTTGAGAAGCGGCGCTGACGATCAGGGCTGACAAATCGCCACCGGCACCGAACCATTCGCCACTGCCGGCGTTTCCCGCAGAGAAATCACTCAGCGACCCCCCTCAGCGAAACAAGGAGCGACCGTAATGGCAAGGATCGGTGACAAGACCCAGTTTTCCCGGGAGAAGCCCGAGCTCTCCCGGGAGGAAGATTATCGTGACCTCGAGGAACGCAATCTCGACGACGGCTGGCCCTATGCCGACGGCACCGGTGCCGACCCGGCAAACCGCCCCTATGGCGAGACCGCGGCAAATTTCGACAGCGATCCCAACAAAGGCTTCCGGATCGACGGTACGGACGCAGAGGGCAACGAGAACCGCCTGAAGGATTCGCTCCGCCCCGATACCATCGACCGCGATGAAAGCGATGACCTTGAAGCGCGGGTGAACGATCATCTCGAAGCCATCCCGGATCTCGACATGGACAGCATTGAGGTTCATGCAGACGGGCACGTCATTACCCTGGAAGGTTCGGTGGAGACGATCGGCATCGCCCGCAAGGTCGAGCTCAGTGCCCTTTCGGTCGATGGCGTCCGCCATGTCCGCAACAAACTGCAGCTGACCGGTGTCGACGCGCATATCCCGAACGAGGACTGACCGGCAGCAGGAGATCGAAATCATGCGGGAGGCATCGATGTCTCCCGACAGTCCCTGTCAAATTCCAGCCGTCCAACATTACCAAAAGTTAACAATTCCAGATTGCATCGCAATTTAGACCTTTTGCTTAGGCGGCTTGTGTAACGAGTACGTCAATTTCGTTGACAACACTGTGATTTCATTTGGACAAAAGGTCGCGGCCACGCCGTCCGTTTAACACAAAATTGCCTGAATTGGGGCGCGAACTCGCAAGTGCCGAGGGTTAGTTTATGTTGTGAAATTCAACAGCAGATTGAGGAGATAGACCCATGCGCATCAAATTTGCCCTTGCCGCGTCACTGTTCGCCGTCAGCCTTGCAGGCGCTGCCCTCGCCCAGCCGGGATATTCCGACGACTATACCAACGATAGCGACGGCTTTTCGCCGAGCCCGATGTCGAAGCCGGCTCCCGTCCACTACAGCAACCGCAAGGCCCCGGCCTATTCCAGCGATTATACCAATGACAGCGACGGCTTCGCCCCGAGCGCGATGGCGGCCCCTGCCGTTGACAAAACCACAACGGCAAGCATCAAAGCCCTGCCCCCGTGCCACAGCATGATTGGCCCGAGCGGCTCCCACACCAAGGGTGCCGATAGCGGCGCTTCCCGCACCGACGCATGCCGCGCGACGCATTGATCAACTAAAAGAAAGGGCCGGAATCCGGCCCTTCTCTTTTTCAATCGTTCCCCGCAGTCTTAAAACACGAACGGAACCAGCCGATAGCGTGTCGTGGCCATGAAGGCCGTGTAAGCAGGATCCTGCTGGAGCAGGCGCTCCTCCGCCAAGAGGCGGAAACATTGTGCGGCAAGCGCCGTTGCATAGATGGCAAAATTCCAAAGGCCCGGATGAGCCATGAAAAATCCGATATGTGTCATCAGATAGCCCGCATACATCGGATGGCGAACAAACTTGTAGGGTCCGCCGACCTTGATACCGCGATTGGCCGGCACCAGGCCGAAGCTTCGCCGCAATGACAGCTTTGCCGAGATTTGCAGCACAAAACCGAGCGCCATCACCGAACCGCACAGTGCGAGCGGCGCAAGCGGCTCTGTCGCGGATGGGGAGACGAGCAGCGGGAAGAGTGTGCCGATTGCGGTGACCATCCAGTCAAACAGGCGCAACGATGCGTTTCTCGTTGGTCGGCGCGTCAGGATCAGGAAAGTGGCGGCCGCCTCGGAGACCAGCAGCAGGCCGTCGATGATCGCCCTGTTGTCCTGCATCTGCGGCAGCATACGCATGACGATCGCAGCGAAGAAATAACCGATAAGGACTTTCTCGAGAATGTCGAGAACGAAATACACGTCGAAGAATGACCAGCTTGCCGCTGCCTGTTTTTTCATTATTTGCAAGACTTCCGCATCACAAGATTGTCGTGTCCTATACATGCGTCGACGCTAATAATAAGTTAAGGCCTTCACTCATATCTGAATGCGCGGAGGTTATCGGCCTTGCCGACCGCAGAATCGGGCGGCGATGAAAGGCCAATTGCCGTCGGCAACGATCAGTTTTCGCTCGTCGTTTCGCCGAAAACCGCCTCGAAGGCGGTGCGCAGCCGGATATCGACATCCGTCATCATCACAAGCAAGCCGAGATCGACGAGGCTGGTGACGCCATAGGCTGAAATCCCGCAGGGCACGATGCCGCCGAAATGATCGAGATCGGGATCGACGTTGAGCGACAATCCGTGGAAGGTCACCCATTTCCGCAGCCTGATCCCGAGGGCGGCGATCTTGTCCTCGGCCATCGTTCCATCGGCAAGCAACGGCTTTTCCGGCCGCCGTACCCAGACGCCGACGCGGTCTTCACGCCGCTCGCCGCGCACATTCATCATATCGAGCGTGCGGATGACGACATCTTCAAGCGCGGTGACGAAGGCGCGCACGTCCTGGCGCCTGCGCTTCAGATCAAGCATCACATAGGCGACGCGCTGGCCGGGTCCATGATAGGTATATTCACCGCCGCGCCCGGTGGCAAAAACCGGAAAACGGTCCGGCTGGACGAGATCCCTGGCATTGGCGCTGGTGCCGGCGGTATAGAGCGGCGGATGTTCGACAAGCCAGACGAGTTCATCGCCGCCTTCGGATATCGCCGCCACCTCGCGCTCCATTGTCTCCACGGCCTCCTCATAAGCAACGAGGCCATCGGCGATGCGCCAACGCACCGGCCGGGTACCGGGATTCGGGAGCATGGAGAATTCGAGATCGGTGCGAAGCATGGCCATTCCTTGCCGCCCTCCCCGAAATGCCTGGAAAAAGGGGGCGGCAGGACAGCTATATGGACCCGTTTCAGGGGCAATTCAAATGCTGCGACCGCTTTTGAAAAAAACTGTCATATCGCCCTTGTGCACCCCAAATGCTTTTGCTACATGCTGCCCCGCCGACGCAAATCGGCACCTACCACGATGCGGTCGTGGCGGAATTGGTAGACGCGCAGCGTTGAGGTCGCTGTGGGGCAACCCGTGGAAGTTCGAGTCTTCTCGACCGCACCATTTCCCTCTGGGAAACGCTTTTGAAGCGACGATTTCGATTTCACCTCGAAGCTATTTGCGGTTGCTCGGCTTGATCGCCCGGCCATCTCATGGTTGATGGCGTCATTCCTGCCAAGAATCGGCCGTCATGTCAGAGCATCCAGCCCACCAAAACTCCCTGCAGGGCATGGCGATCATGTCCGGCGCCATGCTGATCCTGCCGGTCATGGATGCCATCGCCAAATACATGGCGACGTTCGAGGCGATGTCGCCTGGCCAGGTAACCTTTTACCGATTCTTCTTCCAGGTCGCCTGCACCCTGCCGATTCTCTTTGCCCTTTTCGGGCTGAAGGCGCTCTCGGCTCGACGGCCATGGATGAACCTTCTGCGCGGCGTGCTGCACGGTGGCGCGAGCCTGCTTTTCTTCGTCGCCGTCAAATACATGCCGCTTGCCGATGTCTTTGCCATCTATTTCGTCGAACCCTTCATGCTGACGGCCATGTCGGCGCTGTTTCTCGGGGAAAAGGTCGGCTGGCGACGCTGGATGGCGATCGTCGTCGGTTTCGGCGGCGCAATGATCGTCATTCAGCCGAGTTACGAGATTTTCGGCCTGAAGGCGTTGCTGCCGGTCGCCTGCGCCTTTCTGTTCTCGCTCTATCTGTTCCTCAACCGCGCCATCGGCGAAGCCGATTCGCCGCTGACCATGCAGACGATGGCCGGCATCGGCGGAACGCTCTTCATGGCGGCCGCCCTTCTCGTCGGAAGCAGTTCCGGCAATGCCGATTTTTCCGTCTCTCTGCCCGCCTCCGGCCTCGGTCTTGTCCTGCTTCTCGCCCTCGGCTCGATCTCCGGATATGCGCATATGCTCATCGTCCGGGCTTTCCGTCTCGCACCGCTGTCGCTGCTTGCGCCGTTCCAATACTTCGAGATCATCTCGGCGACCGTTCTCGGCTACGCGCTATTTAATGATTTCCCGAGCTTTTCCAAATGGATCGGCATCGCCATCATCGTCGCATCAGGCCTGTTCATCATCTGGCGAGAGCGGCTGCAGGCGCAATCGTTAAAATCTTCCTCAACCCGGGAATATCGGATTAACTCCTCTTCTTGAGGGATCGTCAATTCGCAGGCGTTAAAACTGTCTCCGGCTTCATGATGAAGCCTGGAGCTAAAACATGAGCGAATTTCGTCTCGCTTTTCCGGCCTGTGTCGTGGCCGGCAAGCATCGGCTGACGGCCGAAGATATAGTGCTGTTGCGCAAACATGCTTTTCCGGAGGGTATCCGGACATCCGACGACGTCGTGGCGATGTTGGCGCTCAACAATTCCTGCCCTGAAAAATGTGCTGCCTGGAACGCTTTTTTCGTCGAGCAGCTCGCCGGTTTCATCGTCCACTACACCTATCCGCAAGGCTCGCTTGATGAAATCAACGTCGCCTGGATCATGCGCATGTTCACGACCGACGGTGTCGTCAACTCGGCGCTGGAACTCGAACTCATTCTCCACGTCATAGAGATTTCGGCCGATGTGCCGGGTGAATTGAGGGCGCTCGCCCTCGATCAGCTCCGTGTGGCGATCACCGACAATATCGGTGGCTACAAGCTGTCGCGTGCCGTCGACCGCCGGGGCATTACCCGCCAGGACGTCGATTTTGCCATGCGCATCTTCAGAAGCGTCGCCGAAGGCGGTGTCATCCCCGTCTCGGCGGTCGAATACGGCGTGCTCCAGCAGATCGAGCAGGCGACGCTGCCGGGCGCCAATCATCCGCACTGGGCCGGCATCATGGCCGCCGTCCAGCTACGCGACTATGCCGAGCCGCGGCGCAGCCGCTGGCTGCGCATCGTCGACGAGGAACCCGTCTCGCAGGCAGCTGTCGCCTGACGCTGCTTAAGCCTGATTGTGCGTCCCGGTGTTTTATGCGTAAAACTCCGGAACGCATTTCTGGGTGGAGTCTCGATGTTCAAGAAAATCCTGATCGCGAATCGCGGCGAAATCGCCTGCCGCGTGATCAAGACTGCGCGCCGCATGGGTATTTTGACCGTTGCGGTCTATTCGGATGCGGATCGGGACGCACTGCATGTCGAGATGGCCGACGAGGCCGTGCATATCGGCCCGGCCGCAGCCTCCGAGAGCTATCTGGTTGCTGAAAAGATCATCGCCGCCTGCAAGGCAACCGGCGCCGAGGCGGTGCATCCGGGCTACGGCTTCCTGTCCGAGCGCGCCTCCTTCTGCGCTGAACTGGAAACGCAGGGCATCGTCTTCATCGGCCCGAAGCCGAAGGCCATCATGGCGATGGGCGACAAGATCGAATCGAAGAAATTCGCCAATGCCGCCGGCGTGTCCACCGTGCCCGGTCATCTCGGGGTTATCGAGGATGCCGCCCAAGCGGAAGTGATATCGGGCGGGATCGGTTATCCCGTCATGATCAAGGCATCGGCCGGCGGCGGCGGCAAGGGCATGCGCATTGCCTGGAATGAGTCCGAGGTACGCGACGGCTTCGAGCGCGCCCGCTCGGAGGCGAAGAGCTCCTTCGGCGACGACCGCGTCTTCATCGAGAAGTTCATCGTCGAGCCGCGCCACATCGAGATCCAGATCCTGGCCGATGCACATGGCAACGTCGTCTATCTCGGCGAGCGCGAATGCTCGATCCAGCGGCGGAACCAGAAAGTGGCGGAAGAGGCGCCCTCGCCCTTCCTCGACGAAGAAACCCGCAAGGCGATGGGCGAACAATCGGTGGCGCTGGCGAGAGCGGTCGATTACCAGAGCGCCGGCACCGTCGAATTCATCGTCGACCGCGACCGTAATTTCTATTTCCTCGAAATGAACACCCGTCTGCAGGTCGAACATCCGGTGACAGAACTCGTCACCGGCATCGATCTCGTCGAGCAGATGATCCGTGTCGCAGCGGGAGAGCCCCTTCCCCTCACCCAGGAGGACATCAGGCTCGACGGCTGGGCGATCGAAAGCCGGCTCTATGCCGAAGACCCCTACCGTAATTTCCTGCCCTCGATCGGCCGCCTGACGCGCTACCGCCCACCGGCCGAAGGCCGGACCGGCAATGTCGTCGTCCGCAACGATACCGGCGTCTTCGAAGGCGCCGAGATCTCGATGTATTACGATCCGATGATCGCCAAGCTCTGCACCTGGGCGCCGACCCGCGGCGAAGCGATCGAGGCCATGGGCCGGGCGCTCGACGGTTTCGTCGTCGATGGCATTGAGCACAATGTCCCCTTCCTGGCAGCGCTGATGAAACATCCGCGCTGGCGCGAGGGTCGGCTGTCCACCGGCTTCATCGCCGAGGAATATCCGGACGGTTTCGCGCCGATGAAACCAGACCGCACCGAAGAGGCCACGCTTGCAGCCATTGCGCTGTCCGCCTGCCTGATCGAGACGAACCGGCGCGAGCATTTCGCCGATCGCCTGCGCGCCGCATCGGGCGCGCTGCGCGAGCACTGGGTGGTCAAGATCGGTGACAACTACGTCGCTGCAAGATTGCTCGATGGCCTCGTCACCATCCCCTTCGATATGGACATGGCGATCGAGGGGGCGACCGACGGCGAGAGCATCAGCGTTGTCACCGACTGGAGACCGGGCGATCCCGTCTGGAGCGGCAAGGTCGGCGGCCGTAATATCACCGCGCAGATCCGCCCGCTCCTCAACGGCTTGCGTATCGACTGGCAGGGGCTTTCGGTGACGGCCAAAGTCTTTTCGCCGCGTCATGCCGAACTCGACAGGCTGATGCCGGTGAAGCTGCCGCCCGATACCTCCAAACTCCTGCTCTGCCCGATGCCCGGCCTCGTCGTCGCCATCGCGGTTGCCGAAGGCCAGGAGGTCAAGGCAGGCGAGACGCTTGCAATCGTCGAGGCAATGAAGATGGAAAACGTCCTGCGCGCCGACCGCGATCTCGTCGTTTCGAAGATCAATGCCGCGGCCGGCGAAAGCCTGGCCGTCGATGCCGTGATCATGGAATTCGCCTGAGCGGAAAAGGCCGGCGGCCGTTTTCGCTTGAGCGCGGCTCGCCGACCGTGCCAAGGTCGCCCCAATAGATTGCCAGGAGATTGTGAAGATGGACGTTCGCGCTGCCGTTGCCGTTGCTGCCGGAAAACCGCTCGAAGTGATGACCGTGCAGTTGGACGGCCCGAAGGCCGGCGAAGTGCTGGTCGAGGTCAAGGCGACCGGCATCTGCCACACCGACGATTTCACCCTGTCGGGCGCCGATCCGGAAGGCCTGTTCCCGGCCATCCTCGGTCATGAGGGTGCGGGCATCGTCGTCGACGTCGGCCCCGGCGTCACCTCGGTGAAGAAGGGCGACCACGTCATCCCGCTCTACACGCCGGAATGCCGGGAATGTTATTCCTGCCTCAGCCGCAAGACCAATCTCTGCACGGCGATCCGCTCGACTCAGGGCCAGGGCGTGATGCCCGACGGCACCTCGCGCTTTTCGATCGGCAAGGACAAGATCCATCACTATATGGGCTGCTCGACCTTCGCCAATTTCACCGTGCTGCCGGAGATCGCCCTTGCCAAGGTCAATCCCGACGCCCCCTTCGACAAGATCTGCTACATCGGCTGCGGGGTGACCACCGGCATCGGCG